>NZ_JBJMQO010000094.1:0-83391 GCF_045802675.1 Archangium sp.
AACTTCGTGGGACCGCAGCCCACCTACCCCGAGGAGCCCCACTTCTACGTGGAGCCCAAGAAGGCCGAGGTGCCCGATGCAGTCTAGCTCCGCCGCCGGTACGGCCGGCGCTCCTCCGGTGCCGCAGGTGGCGGCGCACTTCGCGTCGCTCGAGGTGCAGAACCACGCGGCCCGGCTCGGCATGTGGCTGTTCCTGGCCACTGAAATCCTGCTCTTCGCGGGCCTGTTCGTCTGCTACGCGTGCTACCGCTTCCTCTTCCCGGATGCGTTCGCCGCGGCCAGCCGCGAGCTGAACCTGATGCTGGGGACCATCAACACCCTGGTGCTCATCACCTCCTCGTTCACCGCCGCCATGGCGGTGCACTACGCCAAGGAGGCGAAGAACAAGCAGGTGGTGCTGATGTTCGTGCTCACCATCCTCATGGCGTGCGCCTTCCTCGTCATCAAGTACTTCGAGTACAAGCACAAGTTCCACGAGGGCCAGCTGCCCGGGCCGTACTACCGCTACGAGGGAATCCAGCTGCCGGGCGTGTCGATGTACTTCACGCTCTACTTCCTCTCCACCGGCCTGCACGCCTTCCACGTCATCGTGGGAATGATCGTCCTCGCGTGGGTGACCACCAAGGCGATGAGGAACCAGTTCAGCTACCGCAACTACACCGCCGTCGAGCTGGGCAGCATGTACTGGCACCTCGTCGACCTGGTGTGGATCTTCCTCTTCCCCATGCTGTACCTCATCTAAGGGAGCCGCTCGCCCATGTCCGCGATGGCCAATGAGTCGCTGAAGGAAGATCGTGAGATGCGCGAGGAGCACCACTCCGGACCGGGGAGGTACATCCTGGTCTGGGCGGCGCTGATGGTGCTCACCGTCGTCACGGTGTACACCGGGCACATGCACCTGCCGAATTACGGCCTGGCGCTCGCCCTGATCATCGCCAGCGTGAAGGGGGCGCTGGTGGCGCTGTTCTTCATGCACCTCGCCGAGCACAAGGGCGCCAACCGGCTGGTGTTCGGTACGTCCATGCTCTTCGTGGTGCTGCTGCTGCTCTTCACCCTGTTCGACTTCGGGACGCGCTTCCGCCCCACCCTGCCCTCCAACTCCACGCCCATCCAGTGGCCCGTGGAGACCGGACAGGCCGGCCGCTACGGCGGCGCGCTGAAGCCGCCCGGCACCCACCCGTAACACCGGCACGTCCCTCGCGGGACGTCCACCACGCGGCGCCGCGGGCCAGTCCCCGGCGCCGCGTTTCATTTGCGGGCCCGGCCCCCCGCCCGACGGCGTAGGCTCCCGCCCATGCACCTCGCTGTCGCCACCGAGGAACAGAAGGCCCAACGCGACGCGCTCACCTACTCCGAGTGGGGCAAGCGCCTCACGGTGGAGGGTTATGTCTCCCGCGAGCAGCGCCTGCGCGCCCACCCGTGGGCCTCGGGCATGGTCACCTGGCTGCTGTGCGGCGAGGACGGCGGCGTGCTCGCCTCCTGCGAGACGTTCCGCACCGACAGCTTCCTGCGCTCCCCCGACGGCTCGCTCGCCCCGGGCGACAGCTTCGCCATCGCCAGCGTCTTCACCGAGGAACGCCTGCGCGGCCACGGCTACGCCACCCGCCTCATGGACCTGCTCGCCGCCGAGATGGCGCGCCAGCCCCGCGCCCACGCGGCCCTGCTCTTCTCCGACGTGGGCCCCCGCCTCTACGCGCGCTCGGGCTACCACGAGCTGCCCGCCTGGGACTGGCTCCTGTCCCCCACCCCCGGAGATCCCAGCGCGCTCGTGGACTCGCTCCTCCCGGAGGACGGCCTCGACTGGGCGCTCGGACGCCTGCGCCGCCCCGAGGCGCCCTTCTCCTTCTGGCCCACGCCCGCGCAGCTCGACTGGCACCTCGAGCGCGGCCGCATCTACGTCGACTACCTCCCCGGCTGCTCGCTTCCCGTCTCCGCCGGCGCCACCGTGGGCGAGTCCACCGCCGTCTGGGGGCTCGTGGGCCGCAAGGACGAGCTCACCGTGTTGATGCTCGATGCCCACTCGCCCGAGCATGCCCGGGCCCTGCTCGGCGCGGCCCAGCGCGAGGCGCACCGCTCCGGCCTCTCCCGCGTCGTGCTCTGGGAGGAGCCCGCCCTCGCCCCGCTCCTGCCCCTCGTGGAGGGCGCCTCCCGCGTGGCCCGCGAGGGCTCGCTGCCCATGGTGCGGCCCCTGCGCCGGGACCTCCCCCTCGCGGACCCGCTCCCCGTGCCCCGTGGGCTCTGGGTGTGAGGACCCGCTAGGATGCGGCCATGGCCACGCGCACCCGCATCATCGAGGGCACCTGGAACTGCACCTCCTGCGATGCCCGCGACATCCTCGCGAGGCACCGCAGCTGCCCCACCTGCAACAACCCGCGCGAGGAGACCGGCCAGGAATCCGAGTTCGACTTCGGGGGCGTCGACGCCACCTCGGGCAAGTCCCTGCGCGAGGGCGTCACCGAGGAGAAGGCCCTCTCCGCCGCCGCCGCGGGCGTGGACTGGTTCTGCGACTACTGCGGCGCCTCCAACCGCGGCGACGCGCCCCTGTGCCGCCACTGCCGCGCCCAGCGCTCCGACACCTCGCGCACCCTCGCCGAGAAGCCCGCGCAGGCCCCTCGCGCGCCCGCCCCACCCCCGCCTCCCCCCTCCAAGGGCTTCGGGCGCAAGTGGCTCGTCCTGGGCGCCAGCCTCCTGTCGTGCTTCGGCACCTGCATGTTCTGGGGCTCGCGCGGCCATGAGGTCACCGGCCAGGTGTCCTCCACCGAGTGGACTCGCACCGTGCACCGCGAGAGCTTCCAGCGTGTGAGCAAAACGGGCTGGAGCGATGAGCTGCGCACCCGCTCGCCCCGCATGCCCGTCAACGGCCAGGGCGAGGAGCCCGGCGTGGAGAACCTCCGCGACTGCGTCACCCGCCAGCGCGGCACCCGCCAGGTCGCCGATGGCACCGAGCGCGTGTGCTCGACGAAGTCCCGCCGCGTCCAGTGCGGCTCCGAGGAGAAGTGCTCGCGCCACAAGATGGGCAATGGCTACATGAAGGAGGAGTGCCACGACGTCCCGAAGTACTGCAGCGAGTCCTACCAGGACTGCCGCAACCAGACGCGCTACCGCTCCGAGCCCGTCTACGGCCAGAGCTGCACCTACGACACCTACGCCTGGAACGAGACGGATGTCCGCCAGGAGTCCGGCCGCGACAGCGCTCCCCGCTGGCCCGAGCTGAGCACCGGCTCGCTCGACCGGCTGCGCCGCGAGGAGAAGTACGCCGTCCACATCGGCTACTCGGACGACGGCCCCAAGGACTACGCGCTCGAGCCGAAAACCGAGGCCGAGTTCCTCTCCTGGGAGAAGGGCCAGTCCGTCCCCCTCCAGGTGAACAACTTCGGCTCCGTCAACGTCCTCGCCGGCGACAGCGTGCGCTGATGGCCTCCCTGGAATGCACCCGCTGCGGCGCCTGCTGCGTGGCGCCCGACATCGCCGCGCTCGACAAACCGCTCGGCCTGCGCTGCCCCCACCTCACCGCCGACAACCTCTGCTCCGTGTACGAGCGGCGCCCCCAGGTGTGCCGCGACTACCAGGCCGACGCCGTCTGCCGCCTCATCGAGGCCCCCACCCTCGAGGAGCGCGTGCGCAAGTACCTCGACCTCTTCGGCCTCGCCCCCGAGGCCGACGCCATCCGCCAGAGCGGCTGTTCCTCCATGCGCAAGGCCCGCGGCGGGTGATATCCCCCCGCACGTGTCCTTCCTCCCCACCGAGCCCTTCGCCCCCGCGCGCGGCCTCGCCTCGCCCCACGCGCAGACCATCTACGCCTCGCTCGCGCGCCCCACGCACGCGCCCCCGCTCGAGCGCGAGCGCTGGGAGCTGCCCGACGGCGACTTCGTCGACCTCGACTCCTTCGACGGCGTGACGGGCGCCCCCCACGTGGTGACGCTCCACGGCCTCGAGGGCTCCTCGCGCGCCGGCTACATCACCGCCATCCTCCGCGGCGCCGCCGAGCGCGGCTGGGGCGCCACCGCCATCAACTTCCGCTCCTGCAGCGGAGAGCCCAACCGGCTCGCCCGCTCCTACCACTCGGGCGACATCGGCGATGCGCTCTCCGTGTTGAAACACCTGCGCGCGCGCCTCACCGGCCCGCTCTACGCGGTGGGCTTCTCGCTCGGCGCCAACGTGCTGCTGCGGCTGATGGAGGAGACGGGGGAAAACAGCCTCGTGGACGCCGCCGCCGCCGTGAGCGCTCCGTATGACCTGGGCGCCTGCGCGGACTCGCTCGACGGACCCGGGCCCTTCCAACTGCTCTACCGCGAGCGCTTCCTGCGCACCCTCAAGCGCAAGGCCCGCGAGAAGCTGCGCCGCTTCCCCGGTGCCTTCGACGGCGCGGCGCTGGAGCGCGTGCGCACCATCCGCGGCTTCGACGACGTCGTCACCGCCCCGCTCCACGGCTTCCGCGACGCCGCCCACTACTACGCCGAGGCCTCCTCGGGTCCCCGCCTCCACGCCATCCGCCGCCCCACCCTGCTGCTGAGCGCCAAGGACGACCCGATGATTCCCGCCTCCACCCACCCCAAGGACGCGGCCGCCCACCCCCACCTGCACCTCGTCGTCACCGAGCACGGCGGCCACGTGGGCTTCGTCGCCGGCAACGCCTTCTCCCCCGCCTTCTGGGGCGAGGCCCAGGTGCTGGCCTTCTTCACCACCCGCAATGCGAACGCCCGGCCGGTGTGACCCGGCCGGGCTTCCACACAGGGTGCCCCAACTCCCCGCCCCCACCACCTTCCTCGCGACGGGCGGCCCAACCGTCCCCGACCCCATCACCGCCGCCCGCCGCGAGGCACCCCAACGGTACCGCCCCACCCACCCCACCCAACCCCGTCCAGCAGCACCGCCCCGTCCTGCGCACCGAGGCTTCAGCATGCGCCGTGCCGACGCCCGCGGACGGACGGCTTCCCCGTGATTCCAAGCGTTTGAGGACGCAATCCGGCCGGGGTACGAGACGGAGGCCCCCCGCGCACGGAAAAAACTCCCGGCCGCGCTCCCGCGCACGGAAAGGCGCGTCGGGCCAGAGGGAAAAACCTTGCCCACCCGCGCTACAACCCCGCCCATGCCCGCCCTCCCCCCCTGTGGCCTCTACCGCACCCGCCGCGCGCTCGGCTCGGACGTGCCCGCGGGCCGGCTCGTCTACTTCCACAACCATGGCGACCCGGGCCCCGGCCTCTACCTGCCCAGCAGCTGGGCGGCCAACCGGGCGCAATGGCACTCGCGCGGCACGCCCCTGCCGGACGCCTCCTGGGCCGAGCACCTCGAGCCCCTTCCCCCCGAGGGCCTCTACCGCGTCCTCGCGCCCTTCCCTTGTTGCGCCAGACGTTGCCGGACCTTCGAGCCGGAGCAGCTCGTCCAGCTCGGCTACACCGCCGAGGCCGAGCCCCTCCTCTTCCTCCCCGGGTGGAGCGCGCAAGGGCTGGAGCTGCCCACCACCGGCACCCGCGTGGAGCGCGAGGTCCTCGAGCACCTCGCGCCCTTGAAGGTCGCCCGCGACGAGTCCGCCTCCGAGGCAAATCCCTCGCTGTTCCACTGAGCACGGCTCCTCCTCGGCGGCGGGAGTGACCGTTGCCGGACACGTGGGGGCTCTCCAGACCGAGGAAGAGACCCCCTTTGCGTCTTCGTGTCGCAGCAGCCCTGCTCACCCTGGCGGCGTGTTCCCGCACCACCGAGGGACCGACCCCCACCGTTTCCAGCACCACCAACCCCAAACAGCCGAGCGCCCAGCCCGCGCGCGTGTGCACCGCGCAGGGAGCCCCCAACGGGTGGCGCGTGACGCTGGCCGGCAATGGCTTCGCCCCCATGCCGCAGGACGTCCTCACGGACTCGCCCAAGGTGGGCCTGCCCGAGGTGACGCTGCGCGGCGCCGGCACCGCGACGCTCGCCCGCGAGCGCGTCTTCTTCGTGAGCCCCAGCCAGCTCGAGCTGGACGTGCCCACGCGTGACACCTCGCCCGCCGCGGACCTGGCGCCCGGCAGCTACACCGTCGAGGTGAAGAACCCCAGCGGCACCACCGGCCAGCTCGCCGACGCCCTGCTCGTGGTGCCCCCGCCCACGCTCACCGGCGCCAACGCCCCGGGCGGCTTCACCCAGACGGCCCCCAGCGCCGTGGAGCTCACCGGCTCGGGCTTCCGCACGGGCGAGGCGCCCACCGTCGTCATCCGCGGCGCCGGCCTCCCCGAGGTGACGCTCACCGACGTGGCCGTGTCCTCCGCCACGCTCGTGACGGCCAACGTCCCCGCCAACACCCCCGCGGGCACCTACGACGTGGTGCTCACCAACCCCGAGGGCTGCTCCTTCACCCTGCCCCAGGGGCTCGTCATCAGCTACGTGCGCCTGGGCACCCTCAGCCTCGACCCGCGCTTCGGCTGGCAGCGGCAGAACACCTCCATCACCCTCTTCAACGCGCCCACCGGTGAGCAGAAGGGCTTCTCCAACGGCTCGCCGGAAATCTTCCTCTTCGCCCCGCTGAAGTCGGACCCCAGCAAGCCCGTGGAGATTCCGCTGCGGCGAAGCGCCTTCCTCAGCGCCACCACCGTCACCGCCGTGGTGCCCACCTGCTCGGGCAACGCGGCCCTGCCCCTCGCCGGCCCCGAGTGCCCCAACGGCATCGTCCCCGGCGGCCCCTATGAGCTGCGCGTGAAGGACCCCAGCGGCGCCACCGGCTCCATCTCCGCGGCCAACGGCTTCACCGTGCTGGAGAACCCGGCGCCCACCATCACCTCCATCTCCCCGAGCGCCATCACCACCAACGGCCTCACCGACCCCGCCAACCCGCTCGTGGTGACGGGCAGCAACTTCGGCGCCAACGCCAAGGTGCAGCTGCTCCTCAAGCCCGTGGGCAGCCAGAACATCCGCGCGTGCGACCTGACCCCCACCGGCACGCCAAGCGCCACCGAGCTGCGCGCGCTCGTCAACAACGTGGCCCAGGCCAACTGCGTCGAGTACACGCCCACCGGCACCCAGGTGGCGGCCACGGGCGGACTCAGCCTCGCCGCGGGCCTCTACGTGGTGCGCGTGCAGAACACCGAGAACCCGGCGTACGCCAACTACTCGGGCCTCATCGTCACCAACCCCTCCGCCAACCCGACGAACGACACCACCACCGTCGCGCCCACCCCGACGAAGCTCAGCGGGCCGCGCGGCAACTTCCCCCTCGTGGTCGCCACGGACGACCTCGGCCAGCCCTACCTCTACGCGCTGGGCGGCACCAGCGGCACCACCGTGCTCGCCTCCGTCGAGGTGGCCCCCGTCTCGCTCTTCGGTGAGGTCGGCGGCCAGTGCACCGGCACCACCTGCACCTTCCGTACGCTCGAGCGCTCGGCGCTGGGCGCGGGCGCGACTCCGGTGGCCCGGCGTGGCGCCACCGCCGTGGTGCGCACCGTCCCCGGGGATACCTCCTACGTCTTCGTCCTCGGCGGCATCCGCGCCGATGGCACCGCGATGAACACCGTGGAGCGCGCCCAGGTCCTCAAGGTGGCGGATGCCCCCGCGCTGCAGCCCCCCACCGTGGGCACCGGCGGCACCCTGCCCGCGGGCACCTTCTACTACCGCGTGTCGGCCGTGCTCGACGCCGCCGACCCCAAGAACCCCGGCGGCGAGACGCTGCCCTCGGACGAGTACCCGGTGACGGTGGGCGCCGCGGGCGCGGCCTCCACCGCGCTCTCCTGGCCCTGCCTCCCCGGCGCCGCGAAGTACCGCGTCTACCGCACCGCCGAGGCCAACGCCGTGTCCGGCAGCGAGCTGCTGCTCGACGAGGTGGCCGCCACCGCCGGCACCTGCACGGGCTCGCCCCTGCCCAACGTGAGCTACACCGACACCGGCTCGAAGACGCCCGCGGGCGACGCGCCGCTGCCTCCGGGCGCGCTCGGCAAGTGGGTCAGCGCGGGCACCCTGCTCAACGAGCGCGGCAACACCGCCGCCCGGCTCGAGGGGGACACCGTGTTCGTCGCGGGCGGCTTCTGCTCCACCGTGAGCGCCAGCTGCGCCTCCGCCGGTACCACCCTGGCCAGCGTCGAGCGCGCCACCTTCGCCGCCAACACCGCGGACCTGGGCGCCTTCGAGGCCTCGGGCACCCTCACCCGCGCGCGCCAGCGGCACTCGCTCGCCCTGGCCAACGCCACCACCGCCCCCAATGCCTTCACCTCCGCCACGCCCGACAACAGCCAGGACGCCTGGCTGCTCGCGGTGGGCGGCGACGCGGGCAGCACTCCGCTCACCGGCGCCGGCATCATCGAGGTGGCCCAGGTGAAGAGCGCCGCGGGGCTCGTCACCACCCCCGTCTTCACCCAGGCCAACTACAACACCGCCAGCACCCACGGCGGCTGGAGCGAGGTCGTCGCCAACTACCTCTTCCAGGCCGGCGCCACGGGCGGCACGGGCTTCGCCTTCCGCTCCAACTTCGTGTGCGGCAGCTCGGGGAAGGATCCCGCCCGGTGCACGGCGGCCACCAGCTTCTCGGGCACCCTCAACGCCACCTCGGTGAGCTACGTGAGCGGCGGCCCGCGCTACCTCTCCGGCAACGTCCTCTTCCGCGCCTTCGTCTACACCGCGGGCGGCTTCCCCAATGACGCCGTCACCACGCCCACCGACACCGTCGAGCGTCTCATCTACTAGGCCCCCGGGAGCGCCCCCACCATGAACGCACTTCCTCTCCTCTCCCTCCTCGCGCTCGCCCGGACGCCCGCGGCCGCCGAGTCCCCGAAGACGACCGAGGCCACCACCGAGGCCTCGAAGGAGCCCGGAGGCCGCCTCCTCCTGGCCCCCAAGCTGGGCTTCTTCAAGACGACCACCCCGCTCAGCGGCGCATTCTTCCTCGGGGCCGAGGTGGGCTACGTCACCCCGCTGCTCAGCAACCGCCTGGCCATCGTCGCCGAGCTCGACTTCCACCAGCCCAACGTGAAGGGCACGCTCAGCGACCCGCAGCTGCAGGCGGACGAGGCCTACACCCTCACCGAGCGCGAGATGGCCGTGCTGCTCTCGGCCGTGTACCGCTTCGAGGGCACCCTCACCCCGTACGTGGGCGCCGGCCCTGGCCTCTACCTGCACCGCGCGAAGAGCGAGGCCTTCGGCAACACGTACACGGAGACCGAGGGCAGCGTGGGCTTCCAGTTGCTCGGCGGCCTCGAGTACACGCTGGGCCCCGGCGGCCTCTTCGCCGAGGTCCACTACCACTTCACCCGCGTGGACTTCCTCACCACCGGTGACGTCAACGTCGGCGGCTTCCTCGCCGCGGGCGTGGGCTACCGCTTCCGCTTCTGAAGCCCGGGTAGGACCAGAGGGTGCTCGTCACTCACGAGTACCCTCCGGGTTGGGACCCGCTCCGCGCCTCCGAGCGACGGGCAGGCCGGAGCGGGTCTCGCATCACGGATGGTCAGGTCAGACCCCCTCGTAGTCTGAGGAGAGGGAGGTCTCATGCACATGCGGCGCGCATCCCCCGCTCGGCGGCTCGTGGCGTTCCTGGCACTCCTCGCTTCGGCCTGGCTCGCGTGCGTCGGCGGTCACATTCCGCCCTCCACGTTCCAGTTCGAGAACGTCGTGCCCTACACCCCTCCAGATGGAGGCGGATGGAAGGCCGCCCAGGTGCTCGTCCTGCTGAGCAGGATTTCTCCCTCCTTCCCCCAGTCCGCCACCTGCGACATCGAGGTGGGCGTTCCCGAGAGGCAAGGGAACACGTGGGTGACGAACGAAGACGCCCAGGCGGCGGCCGCCGAGGCATCGGACAGGGCCGCGCGCATCGTCCTACGCGAGCGCCTGATGACCGCCGTGGCGTGTATTCGGTTCAGGGAATACATGCAGCGCCTCATACGGAGCGAGGTGTCCAAGCCCATTCCTAGCGCCCAGGTCTCTGCCTTCAAGCGGGTGCTCGTCTCCCGGAAGACGTTCCCTTGAGCTGGCGAGTCCTCCGCACCCTCGAAGGCAGTAGGAAGGACAGGTGCCCGTCTCCCGTTACGAAAGGTACGAGGCACCTCCCGCATGAAGCTGGACCCCTTCACCGACGCGCTCGTCCGTCTCGTCCACTGCTACTACCCGCCTGGAGTCGAAACCTATGAGCCTCGCTACAAGGAATCAGAGGAGAGCCAGCGGCTCGACCGGCTGATGCTCGCCCACCAGCGGCCATCGCCCACCTGGAAGGGCTTCACCGGCAAGGTCGTCGAGGAGTTTCCCGGATGCCACATCTGGGACATGACCGTGCCTCTGCTCGAGCCCTGCAACATCATCCGGGTCTCCCTTCCGGGCTCCACGTCCGATAAGCCCCCGTACGACAGCGTCGTGGGCCTGCTGAGTCGGCTCGCGCCGGTGTATGCCCTCTACGCGTCCCACTACACGAACAGGCTCTCTGGGGGGGAAGCCTGGTGGCGCTTCGCCCCCTTTCCTCCCGAGTACCAGGAGCACGAGGCGAAGCTCGCCGCGCTCATCGAGGCCACCCTGGGCTTCACCCGCGTGTCCACCGAGGCCCTCCTCACCCCCGTGCCAGACCTCGCGCCGGTCAGCGGCAACGCCGTTCTCGGCGAGGCCGTGCTCGCCGACTGCCTCTTCACCCGCGTCCGCTGGTGAGCCACCTCGCGGCGGCACGCACCGTCGCGAACCCGCGCAGGGCCACCGGTCCGGCCTACCGATGCGGCGCGCTCAGGCCTCGCCAGTAGGCGGACGCAGCACCCGCAGCAGGTGCTGGGCGAGCAGGTCCCTGGTGGCGCGCCGCAGCTCGCTGAGCAGCAGGTGGAGCCCCTCGGCCGAGCCGTCGCGCACGTCGCGCACCCGCTCCTCGCTGCCATCGAAGACGCGCAGGCGTCCGGGTATCAGGGTGATGAGCGGCTGGCGCGGGTAGCGCCGCTTGAGCAGCCCCAAGAGCAACGGGTGGTCCTCGTCCGGCCGCCGCGCGTCCACCACCACCAGGGCGGGCTCCTCGTCGGCGATGGAGTCCAGGGCCTCGTCCGCGTCCGCCATGGCGACGACGGAGAGGTCCGGCTCCGACAGGAGGCGCGAGATCAGCTCTCGGGAGGGGCGGTGCGGGCTGAGGATGACGATGCGGCGCATGGGATGAGGGAAGACTACCCCTTGAGCACGACCCGCGCCCCCCCTCGGGCCCCACTGCCCGGCGAGCCGGCGGTTGAGCCCTCCCTGAGCCCCCACGGCCACGCCGCATCGGAGGGGTAGCAACGGACTCCAGCGCAGACCCGGCAGGTAGCCGAATGTCCGCTTTTGAGCAACACTGCCCGACCCTCCCCCGGGTAGGGCCCCTCCCAGACTCCTCCCTGAGCGTCCGGAGAAGCGGACGGGGGCGACCTCGAAAGTCATACGCTGGCCATAGTGCGAAGATCGGGTTACTCCGGAACCTCCCTCCTGCCCCGACCATGGCGACCGAGCTCCACTTCGACTGCGGAACCCTGGTGGCGCCCACGCTGCCGGAAGACGACGCCCTGAGAGCGCTCTTCCAGCGCGACACGCGCACCGGCGTGTACCGCGCCGCGGCCCGTCACTACCGCGAGGTGGTGCTGCGGCTGCGCGAGCTGGGGTTGACCTACGAGGACAGGGCCAAACGCTTCGAGCCGCTGGAGGTGGAGCTCACCACCCCCATCGAGCCCTTCCCGCACCAGAAGGCGGCGCTGGAGGCGTGGAATCGCGCGGGCGGACGGGGACTCGTGGAGTTGCCCACGGGCGCGGGCAAGACGCTGCTGGCGGTGCTGGCCATCGCCCGGGTGAAGCGGCCCACCCTGGTGGTCGTCCCCACGCTCGACTTGATGACGCAGTGGCAGGGCGTGCTGGCCAGGCACCTGGGCGTGCCGGTGGGGATGTTGGGCGGAGGGGTGAGTGACCGGCAGGCGCTGACGGTGACGACGTACGACTCGGCGGCGATGCAGACGGAGTTCCACGGCAACCGCTTCGGCTTCCTCATCTGCGACGAGTGCCACCACCTGCCGGCGCCCAGCTACCGCTTCATCGCCGAGGGCTCGCTGGCGCCGTACCGGCTGGGCCTCACCGCGACGCTGGAGCGCACGGACGGCGGCGAGCGCGTGTGCGAGGAGCTGCTGGGCCCCCTGGTGCACCGCACGGACATCCGCGAGCTGCAGGGCCGCTACCTGGCCCCGTACGAGGTGCGCCGGGTGGAGGTGCCGCTCACGCCCGAGGAGCAGGCGCGGCACGACGAGGCGCGGGCGCGCTACCTGGGCTTCATCCGCCAGAAGGGCATCCGCTTCGACGTGCCGGAGGGCTGGGCGCGCTTCCTCGCGGAGAGCCAGCGCACGGACGAGGGACGCGCGGCGTACCGGGGCTACCGGGAGCAGCGCCGCATCGCCCTCACCTCGAGCGCGAAGCAGGAGGTGCTCTGGCGCATCCTCCTGGAGCACCGCGAGGACCGCGTCATCGTCTTCACCGACGACAACGAGACGGTGTACACGCTGGCGCGGCGGCTGCTGCTGCCGGCCCTCACGCACCACACGCCCGTGCCCGAGCGCAAGGCGCTGCTGGCGGCCTTCTCGAGCGGAGAGCTGCCGGTGCTGCTCACCTCGCGGGTGCTCAACGAGGGCGTGGACGTGCCGGAGGCGCGCGTGGGCGTGGTGCTCAGCGGCAGTGGCAGCGTGCGCGAGCACGTGCAGCGGCTGGGACGCATCCTCCGCCAGCGCCCGGGCAAGCGCGCCCTGCTGTACGAGGTGTGCTCGGCGCAGACGGCCGAGGCCTCCATCAGCGAGCGGCGGCGCCAGCACCGGGCCTACCAGGAAGAGGGTGAGGCGTGCTGACGCGCGAGCTGCTCCTCTTCCGCGTGCGCGACGGGAAGCTGCGCCCCTCCTACGTGAAGCGGGGCGACGCGGCGCTGCTGGCGCTCGCCAACGAGCTCATCGCCGAGGTGGAGGCGGGACGCGGCAGGACGCGCGACGAGGTGGAGGAGACGCTGGGCCTCGAGGCTGGCGCGCACTCGCGGCCCAAGGTGGCGCGAGGACTGGTGAAGCTGCTGGTGGACCGGATGCTCTTCGACGAGCCCGCGGAAGGAATCTCCGAGGCGCGCGCGGCGGCCTTCCGCGAGGCATCCCGGGTGCTGCGCTCGCTGCCCGCGGACGCGACGGTGGAGACCTACCAGGCACGTCTCGCGGAGGCCTTCCCCCGTCCGCTGCCCGAGCTGCGCGAGTCCCTCTACGCCGACCTCCCGGGTCACCGGCGGCTCCAGGACTGGGAGGCGCTGACGGCACTGGAGCTGGTGGATCGCTACAACCTGGCGCTCGCGCAGGGGCCGCTCTTCGACGCGCGGCGGCTGACGCTGCGGGCGAAGGCGCCGGAGCTGCTGCGGGTGCGCAAGGTGCTGCGCTGGCTGAAGTTCTGCCGGCTGGTGGCCGAGGTGCGGCGCGAGGCCGACGACTGGGTGCTGGAGGTGGAGGGCCCGGGCTCCATGCTGGCGCTGCAGAAGAAGTACGGGCTACAGCTCGCGAGCTTCCTGTCCGTGGTGCCGGTGCTCGAGCGCTGGCAGCTCACCGCCGCCCTCGAGAGCCCGCGGCGCCGGGTGACGCTGGTGCTCGACGACAAGGACCCATTGGTGTCCCCGCACGGCGGCGCCCTGGGCCACATCCCCCCCGAGGTGGCCACGCTCGCCGGGGGCTTCGACGACGCGGACTGGGAGCTGGACCTGCTGCCCCTGCCGCGCCACACGGGAGCCGCCGGGTTGTGCGTGCCGGACCTGACCTTCCGCCACCGCCAGTCGGGGCGCGAGGTGGCGCTGGAGCTCTTCCATGCGTGGCACGCGGGCCCGCTGGCGCGGCGGCTCGAGGAGCTGCGCTCACGTCCGGATGCGGGACTGCTGCTGGGAGTGGATCGGGCGCTGGCGAAGGACACCCAGGAGCGCGCACGGCTGGAGGCACACCCGCAGGTGGTGCTCTTCCATGGATTCCCATCGGCGAAGCGGCTGCGCGCGAGGCTCTCACCGTGAGACGTCGGACAACCCCCTCCCTACCCCTTCTGTCCCAGGTGCGCGGCCACGAGGCTCAGCACCCGGAGCGCGTTGCGATCCAACTGGCGGGCGCGCCGCAGCAGGCGGCGCAGCTCCGCGGGCTCATTGACCTCGGGAGGCGGGGTGGGTGGGGCCCAGGACGCGGGATTCTCGGAGGACAGGCCCAGGGCCTCGTCCGCGGACAGGGCGAGCACGGCACACAGCTTGCGGAAGGTGGGAACGCTCGGAAGCATGTTGCCGCGCTCCAGCCGCCCATACACCTCCGTGGCGATGCCGATCCGCTCCGCCACGTCTTCCTGTGTGAGGTTGAGGCGCTGCCGGGCTGCGCGTGCGCACTCTCCCAGCCTCGTTGCCAGCTTTTTTGCCATTGTCCCGGGACCCGAGTGGTTCGGCAGTGGCAATATGACTCGGGAGGTTGGTTTCCCAGGACGACTGGGGTAGTATCTCCGTCCGAGGACCCGTCACGTTACATGCCGAGTTCCGGAGGCCCCGGATGACCGCGGACGCCACGCCCTCCTATCTCTTCGTCGACGAGGATCCGCTGCAACTCTCCGCATTGCGGAGATTGTTGCGAGACCTGCCGGGTACCAAGCGGCTGGCGACCAGCGGAGAAGAAGCGCTGCAGCTGGCGGAGGTGGAGCCGCCCTCGGTCGTGGTCGCCGCGTACATCCTGCCGGGTATGGATGGGTTGTCCCTGCTGGCGGCGCTGAAGGCCCGCACCCCGGGACTGCTGTGCGGACTGCACACCACCCAGCTGCCGTCGCGGGACATCCTCCCGCCCGACATCACCGTGCTGCTCAAGCCCTGCCCGCCGGAGCGGCTGCGGGCCTTCCTCACGCAGGGCCAGGCCCCCACGCCGAAGTGAGCGGGGGACTCAGGACTTCGCGTCCATCTTCTTGCGCAGGCTGAGTGGACGCATGTCCGTCCACACCTGCTTGATGTACTCGAGGCACTCGGCCTTGGTGCCCTCCTTGCCGGCGTCCTTCCAGCCCAGGGCGTTCTCCCGGTCCGCGGGCCAGATGGAGTACTGCTCCTCGTGGTTCATCACGACCTTGTACTTCTGGGTGTCCTCGGTCTCGCTCATGGGTACGTACTTTCACCTGCCCGCCCACGGGGGGTCAATGGGTCCGGAATACCCGGGAGGCGCGGCACCCGCCCGACCTCGGAGGTTGGTACCGGCGCGAGAGGGGCCAGCGAGCGACAGGACCTGCCAGGTTTGAAGCGCGCGGGACCCGGAATCCACCTCGGAGGGCGGCTCAGCGCACACCCCGCGTGAGCGCCCGCGCGTACTCGAAGGCCACCCGCGTGAAGCGCGCCCCGGCGAGCCCGCTCACGTACTGGCGCACCATCGCCCGCGTGGCCCCCACGTAGAAGAGCGCGCGGCGCGTGCGCTCCAGCTCGCGCTCCGTTCGCCCCGGCCGGGCCTCCATCCACGCCATGTCGTCCAGCGCCTCCACGCCGCAGAGGAACACCACCGGGCTCTCGTGCCCCTTGCACGAGAAGGCCGTCGTCACCCGGATGTAGTCCACCTTCCCCACGCTGAAGCCGGACACGTCCTGCCCGCTCTTGCCTCCGAAGGCCACCGCGGGGAGTCCCTCGCGCTCCAGGGCCTCGGCCAGCCGGGCCGGCCGCACCGGCGCCACCACCATCACGTCCGAGGGCAAGACTCCCTCCTCGCTCTGGAGCCGCTTCACCTCGCGCACCAGCCACTCCTCCTCCGCCCGCGGCGAGTCGAAGACGCGCACCGTGGGCACCACGCCCTCGCGCTCGGTGCACTGCAGCCGGTACAGCCCGTCCACCCCCGCCACCGGCGCCTCCAGCAGGCCCTGCTCGCGCAGCTCGTGCGCCCGCATGAACTCGCGCATGCCCGGGTTGGGCACCCCGTGCCGCCCCAGTGGATCCAACACCACGTTGAAGGCCAGCTCGGACACCTGGCGCGTGGAGCGGAACGCCTCGCGCAGCACGCGCACCCGGCCGGTGAAGTCGAGCCCGTCCGGCAGCTCCTTGCGCAGGGCGTCCACCGCGCTGTGCCCGTACACGTTCTGCGAGTCGTCCGCGAAGAGGAGGAAGGCCTTGAGCGGAGGCCCCTCGCCGCGCGAGAGCGGGCGGGCCAGGGAATACAGGTGCGCGAGCTCCGTGGCGCTCAGGTCCTGCGCCTCGTCCACGAAGACGGCGTCGAAGCTCTCCGGGGCGAAGGCACCCGTGCCCGAGAAGTGCGTGAGCGACACCCGCTGCGTCATCAGCGGCGCCCGCTTCCCGAGCCGCTGCCTCAGCGCCGACACCAGCAGGCGCGAGAGCAGCGGCGTCAGCGCCTTGTTGAAGAAGGACACCAGCACGCGCGCTTCCGGGTGCTCCGCGAGGTAGCGCGCCACCCAGTGCGCCAGCACGTACGTCTTCCCGCTCCCGGCCACGCCGCGCACCAGGTGGTGCCCCTCGTCGAAGTGCCGCTCGAAGAGCGCCACCTGCTCCTGGGTGAAGAGCGGGCCCATGCCCCGCAGTGAATCAATCTCCTGTCCCAGCGCCTCGGGCCGCCGCGCCACCTGCGCGCGCACGCCCGGCATCACCAGCAGCGGCTGTAGCGTTAAGCGCGGCTCGAGGCTCGGCGCCACGGGCGTGAGCAGCTCCAACAGTTGCGAGGGAATGGCCGCCTCGGACTCGGCGCGCGAGGAGACGACGAAGAGGTACTCGCGCGCGCGGCTGGCGGCCACGTTGAGCATGGGGGTGAGCTCGCTCGGGGCGAAGGGGCGCCCGGCCGCCACCGTGTCCACCACCACCACGTCGTACTCGGTGCCCTGCTGCCGGTGGATGGTGGAAGCCTGGAAGCGCGACTCGCTCCAGCCCTTCTCCATCGCCATCGCGCGCAGCAACCCCGCCTGTGCCCGGTACGGCGTCACCGCCAGCACCTTGAGGCCCGCCTTCAGCGCAGGGGCGGCGAGCGCCATCACCATCTCCGCCGAGAAGGGCCTGCGGTAGCCGTGGCCCGAGTCTCCCCGCTCATGGCAGACGCGGCGCGCATCCCGGGTGGCCTCGTCCAGCACCACCCAGCAGGCCCGCGCGGCCGGGTACACGTCCACCGTCTTCGGCTGCCGCGTGCGAGGGCCCTCGCCATCCTCGAGCATCCCCGCGTAGCAGAAGTGGCTCACCACCGAGCCAATCTGCGGGTGCATGCGGTGCTGCGTGCGCAGCAGCAACACGTGCGAGGACTCCGTCGCGGCCTTCGCGTCCTCCAGGTGAGACAGCGGCGAGCTGCGCATCCACGTCTGCACCGGCCGCTCCGCCCCCTCCAGCGCCCGGCTCACCGGGCCAATCTACTTCGGGTCTCCGCCCAGCAGCACCTTGCGCGCCAGCGGCGCCATCAGCCCCACCGCCGCGCGCGACACCATGCCCGCCTCGTCCACCACCAGCCGATCGAATCGCTCGGCGCCCTCCAGCTCGGACACCAGCCGCAGCGCCCGGTGCACGGTGAGCACCATCAACGTGGCGAAGCCCTCGCGCGCCACGAAGAGCGTCTCGTCCGTGAGCCCGTCGCGCACCTTGCGCAGCTCGGCCTTCACCGTGGCCAGCCGCGAGGAGCTGGCACCGTTGAGGTACTCGCGGCGCACGCGCTCCTCCATGTGCTCGATGCGCGCCGCTTGCTTCTGGTACCCCGAGTCGTGCAGCACCGCGGGGAAGGCGTGCGTCAGCTCCTGGCCCACGCCCACCCCGCCCCGGAAGATGCGGCACGTGGTGTCCGGCGCGTAGAGGGCCCCGGCCTTGGACAGCATGCGCGCCACGCGCAGCGCGAGCGTGTCGGCCGCGCGGTTGGTGGGCGCCACCGCGAGAATGCGCTCCTTCGGGTTGCGCTGAATCGCCTGCGCGAGCAGCCGCGCCACCGTCTCCGTCTTGCCCGTGCCCGGTGGTCCCCAGAGCAGCGCCCAGGGCTTCTCCCACAAGTCCTCGGGGCCGGGAGATGGGCCCGCGCCATCATCGGGGATGCGGCCGCACACGCGGTCCAACGCGTCGCGCACCTGCGGCCCGCGCGAGTCATAGGCCCGCGAGGCCGCCAGCAGCGCCTCGGAGAAGTCGAAGGGCTGGAAGGCCCAGCGCTCGGCCGAGGCCACCTCGGGAGGAATGTGGCCCAGCGAGCGCGTGGAGAGGAAGACGCGCCCGTTCGTCGGGTCCACGTGGACGATTTCGCCCACGAAGCGGCGCTCGTCCGGGAGGAAGCCGATGAGCTGCCCTCCACCCCAACTCGGGTCCGCCGCGGGCTGCGGGGTGAGGCCGAGCATCGACTCGTCCTCCAGCCGCACGTCCACCGCGCCCTTGAGCATCTGCCAGCGGTACAGGGAGCGCTCGCTCTCCAACGCCGCCAATAGCTCCGGCGGCAGCACCGAGCGCACGACGAGGTCGGCGGGCTCGGCGGATGCCGTGGACTGCGGAGCCTGGGCGGCAGGCTTCCGGGCGTGACGTGCCTGTGCGGACTCGTTCCCCATGCGGATGGCCGGAGCGGCCCCCATGGTGCACGGATGAGGCTCGAAGGAAAAGCAGGCGCCCCCGGAGTCCGTTAAGGTGGACGGTCCGAGCGCCCCCACCATGAAGCTCTACGCCCTCAGTGATCTCCACCTTCGCCACGAGCACAACCGGCAGGCGCTCGAGTCCCTCGCACCGCACCCCGAGGACTGGCTCATCGTCGCCGGAGACGTGGGCGAGACAATCGAGCACATGGACTTCGCCTGGCGCACGCTGACGAAGCGCTTCCGCCAGGTCGTCTGGGTACCGGGCAACCACGAGCTATGGACGCTCTCACGCGAGCAGCCCGCCCTGCGCGGCGAGGCCCGCTACCAGCAGCTCGTGGCCCACTGCCGCTCGTACGGGGTGCTCACCCCGGAGGACCCCTATCCGCGCTGGCCGGGCGAGGGCCCCCCGCGCGTGCTGGTGCCGCTCTTCCTCCTCTACGACTACTCCTTCCGGCCGGACTCCGTCCCCGAGGAGAAGGCCATTGAGTGGGCGATGGAGACGCACGTGCTGTGCACCGACGAGGCCGTGCTCCACCCGGACCCCTACCCCACCCGGTCCGCCTGGTGCGCGGCGCGCGTCGAGCAGGCGCTCGCCCGGCTGCAGGCCCTGCCCGCGGACTGCACCACCATCCTCATCAACCACTTCCCGCTGCGCTACGAGCACGTGCGCCTGCCGCGCATCCCCCGCTTCTCCATCTGGTGCGGCACGAAGAAGACCGAGGACTGGCACCTGCGCTTCCGCGCCGAAGTCGTGGTTTCCGGCCACCTGCACATGCCCGCCACGCTGTGGCGCGACGGGGTGCGCTTCGAGGAGGTGTCGCTCGGCTATCCCCAGCAGTGGACGTGGCGCGGCGACATCTCGCGCTGCCTCCGGGAGATATTGCCCGGCGCCTCGCGCTGACGACCGTCAGTGGGCCGCGAGCGCCCCGGGCTCTGGAGACGAGAGCTGCTCGAGCAGGACCCTCGCGTCCTGGAAGTCCAAGGCCTCGGGGTCCACCCGGGACGCGTGAAGGGCGCGCACCAGTCTCCGGCGGGCCCGCGTGCCGTGCCCCGTGTCCCGCAGCAGTCGCGCCAGGGCCACCGTCGCGCGCAGCTCGAGCAACGCCGACCGCTGGTGACGCGCCTGGGTGCGGGCCCTGAGGAAACACCGCATCGCCTCCTCGTCCTCCCCTTGCAGCCGCAGGAGCTCGCCGCGGATCCGGTGCAGCTCGGGCTGGAGGAAGTGAATGCCCATCTCCTCCGTGCGTGCCAGGGCCTCCTCCACCGAGGCCAGACCCTCTCGCACCTGTCCCAGACTTCCCTGCACCTCCGCGAGCAGTCCCTGGTAGTGAGGGATGAAGTTCCACTCCCCCACGACCAGGGACTGTTCGAAACCTTCACGCAGGACCTCGAGGCCCTCCTGGCGCCGACCCAGTCGGGCCAGCGCCCAGCCTCGAAACACCTTCGCCGGTGCCGCGAAGGGATGGAGCCGGGCCTGGGATGCGACGAGCAGGGCCTCCTCCGCCCACTCCAAGGTGTGCGGGGCATCCCGATCGAACTGGGCCACACCCGCCAGAAAGGTCAGCGCATAGACCAGACTCATGGGCTGATTCAGCCGCCGGGCCCGCGCCAACACCTCGGCGCCGCACCGCCTCGCCCGCTGCACATCGCCCAGGAGCGCGCGAAGGATACACAGGAACATCAGCTCGTAGACCTCCTGATCGACCCAGAGGCGGCTGCCGAGAAGCCCGAGGAAGGCGCCCGCGTCCGGCGCCTCCCGGGAGAGCGCCCTGGAGCGCTCGAATAACTCCAGGCTCCTGACGAGCTCTCCCCGTTCGCGGCAGATGAGCGACAGGTTCAGGTAACCCATGGCACACAGCATCCTGCTCCCCCGGTGCTGGCCCAGGGCCAGGAGCCGCTCCGCCAGTTCGTGCGCCAGCGAGAGCCGGCCCCCGTTGACGAAGTAGGGGCACAACCAGCTCCACATCAGGTCGAGGTACGGGAGCGACTCCCCCTCCTGCTCGAACAGCTCCAGCGTCCGGGCATGAATCCGCTCGATCTCGGGCGAGCCGTAGCCCTGCGTGTTCATCAGCGCGATGCCGAGCCTATTGAGCAGATGCATCTCCTCGCCGCTGCGCCGCGCGACATCCGGAAGGGCTCGCAGCAGCGCCAGCGCCTGCCTCAGATGCTCGACGGCCTCCAGGT
Organism: Archangium sp.; assembly: GCF_045802675.1. GTDB lineage: Bacteria > Myxococcota > Myxococcia > Myxococcales > Myxococcaceae > Archangium. The sequence goes on from NZ_JBJMQO010000094.1 coordinate 20,644, forward strand.
GGGCCCACCGCTGGAGAGCCTGCGCCACGGCCCGATTGTGGTAACCCAGGGCCCGCTCGAGCTCTCCCGCCTCGGTGTAGTGATGGGCGAGCACCTCGGGCCGGGTGTCCACCACGTCGGGGAAGCGCGCCTCCAGCACCTGGGCGATGTGCCGGTGGAACTCGCGCCGGCGGCCACGTGGAAGGGATTGCCAGGCCACCTCCTGGAGGAGCGCATGGTGGAACCGGTAGCCCGGCCCGGCGGAGTCGTCCCGCTGGAGGATTCCGGCCGACACCAGGGACTCGAGGTCCCCCCGCAGCTCGGCCTCGCTGCGTCGCGTGAGCGCGGCGAGCAGGGCCCCGGTGAAGTGGCGGCCCACCCCCGCGCCGAACCAGACCAACGCCCGCTGCCGGGACGGAAGCGCGTCGAGCCGGCTCGCGAGCAATTCATGGAGGGTGAGCGGTATCGACGCGGGGGCCCGCTCGAGCACCAGACGCGTCAGCTCCTCGACGAAGAGCGGGACCCCTTCCGTCCTGGCCACGAGTTGCGCGACCCGCTCGTCCGGCAACTCGCGGCCCCGGGCCACCTCCCGCACCAGGAGCGCGGTGGACTCCGCGGACAGCCGCCCGAGCTCGAGCCGGTGGAACCCGGGCCCCGGCGGCCAGGGTGGAACGAACCCGGGGCGTGCGCTGAGCACGATACAGAGCCGCTCGCGCCCGATGGAATCCACGAGGCTCCCGAGCAGCTCCAGGGTGGACGGGTCCGCCCAGTGCAGGTCCTCCACCACGACGAGCACGGGCCGATGCTCCGCCATCCGCGAGATCAGGGCCCGCAGCGCGGCGAGCATCCACTGCTTGCGCTCCCGCTGCCGCTCCAACGAGAGCGCCATGGAGGGTGCGTCCTCCTCACTGGAGGGAGAGAGCAGGGAGACGAGACCATCGATGTACCGCGCATCCAGTCCGGGCTCGCGGAGCAGTCTCCGTGCACCCATCCACGAATCGAGCTGGCCACGCAGCTCCCGCCGGGGGAGCGCTCGCGCTTCGAGCGGAAGGAGGCGCCACAGCAGGTCGATGATGGGCGCGAAGGCGCTGCTCTCGAGCTGTGGCCAGCACTGGCCCTGGATGAGGTAGGCCGACTCCGGGGAGAGCTGGCCAAGCAGCTCCTGGATGAGGCGCGACTTGCCGATACCGGCCTCACCGCTGACGAGCACGAAGGAGCCCCGCCCTTCCCGGGCCTCTTGCCAGAGCGCGAGGAGTGTCTGGAGCTCCCGCTCCCGCCCCACCAGGGGGGTGATGTGCCCCGTGGCGAGCACCCGCTCGAAGCGCGTCACCGCCACGCGCTCGCGCAGCACCCGCCAGGCCGTCACACGCGGTCCGCTCACCGGCGCGGGAGAGCCTTGGGTGACGAGGGGCTCGGTCTCGAAGGCACCGCGCACCAGCCTCCAGGTGGAGGCACCGAGGGCCACGCCTCCGGGCCCGGCCCGCTCCACCAGCCAGGAAGCGACGCGTGGCGCCTCGCCCTGGATGGCGGGCCCCACTCCGGGCGACTGCTGCGGGGAGACGGTGAACACAACCGAGTCGGTGTGGATGCCCACACCCACGGAGAGTGGGTGGCCCGGCAATCGGGGAGGCTCGCGCTGGAACGTCTCTCGCAGCTCGAGCCCCGCGCGCACCGCGCGCTCCGAGTCATCCTCGTGCGCCACCGGGTAGCCGAAACAGGCGAGCACCTCGCCTCCGAGAAGCTGGAGGACGAAGCCCGCGTGCCGCTGGATGACCTGGGAGCAACGGCGGTGGAAGTCCGCCTCCATCTCGAGGGAATCCTCGGGGTCGGGCCGCTCGGGGAGCCGGGCCAGTCCCACCAGCCCGCAGGACACGAGTGTCACCTGCCTGCGCTGGGGACCCAGGGCGAGCGACTCCTCGTGCCACGGCCCGAGCTGCGCCTCCAACCGCTCCAGCCGGTGGGCCAGATCGGCCGCGCAGAACAGCCGCCGCGAGGGCTCCTTCTCCAGGGCCAGCGCCACCAGCCGAGCGACTTCCTCGGGCAGCTCCGGCGCCCGTTCGCGGACCGAGGGCACCGGCTCGGCGGACAGCACGCGCGAGCGCAGCTCCTCGAGGCTGACGCTGGGATAGGGCAGCTCGCCGGTGAGCAGCTCGAAGAGCATCACCCCCGCGGCCCAGAGGTCGGTGCGCGCATCCTGCGGCTCGCCCCGCCACTGCTCCGGAGCCATGTAGGGAGGCGTCCCGGCCGTGGGCAGGTGGGGCACGACCGCGCCTCCGGAGCCCATGAGGTGCGCCAGTCCGAAGTCGAGCAGCTTCACCGGGCCCTGGCGGGTGAGGAAGACATTGCTCGGCTTGAGGTCCCGGTGGACGAGGTGGCGCTCGTGGGCATGCGCCAGGCCCCAGGCCACGCCGCGCATGATGCCCAGCGCCCGCCGCAGCCCCGGCCGCCCCCGCTTGAGGAGCGAGCTCAGCGACTCCCCGTCCAGGCACTCCATGACGAGGAAGGGGACACGGGGCTCCCACGGCGCGCCGCTCCACTCGTCCACGTCGAAGATGCGGACGATGTTCTCGTGGTCGAGCTGGGCGACGGCCCGCGCCTCCTGACGCAGCATCGCGCCGAGCGCTTCCCCCTCGCTCGCCGAGCCACGGGGCAGGAAGAACTTGAGGGCCACGACGCGCTGGAGCTCCGCGTCCCGGGCGCGGAAGACCTGGCCCATGGCGCCGCCGCCCAGCGAATCGAGCACCTCGAACCGGCGCTCGTCCGGCCCCCCCAGCCGGGCGCCCGGAGTGGGCATCCGGTAGGGCACCTCGGCGCGGACGACCTCCTTCAGGAACGAGTCGTTGAAGTCCTCGAGCTCCTCCGTGCCTTCCACCATGGACGACTCCTCGCGCTCCAGGGAAAGGTAGAGGCCCGAGGTGCGTCCGTGAGGGGGCACGAGGAACCGGGCGGAGCACCGCTCGCGCTCCAGGAGCCGGAGCCACCTTCGGCGCCGTGTCCGGGCGGTGCCTGGTGGTATACCCGGGGCGCTCATGGCCTCCCCCGCCCCTCGGCCGCTGGCCCGCTTCGCCGCTCCTGGACTGCTGTTGCTCGCGTCCCTCGCACTCTATGGAGGGGGACTGCTGCCCGGCCGCGCGTTCTTCTACCGCGACGTGCTGCACTACTACTGGCCCATGCAGGCCACGCGGTTCGCGCTCGGTGGACTGCCGCAGTGGAACCCGTTCCACCAGGGAGGGCTGCCCTTTCTCGCGGACATCCACTCCGGCGTGCTCTACCCGCCCAACCTCCTCTTCGGCGTCTTCTCCTTCCCCACGGCCTACGCGCTGCTGCTGGTGCTCCACCACTTCGTGGGCCAGCTCGGACTGTTCACCTTCCTGCGGCGCCAGGGCCTCGAGGCGCTTCCCGCCCTCACGGGCACGCTCGCCTTCGGGCTCACCGGCTACATGGCCGGGCTGAGCAACTTCGGGCCACTCGTCTCGGGGCTCACGTGGACGCCGTGGCTGCTCGTGGTGCTCCAGTCGCGGCTGCTGCCCATGCGCAAACTGGCGCTGCTCTCCTTCCTCATCGCCGCGCAGATTGTCTCGGGAGACCCGCAGTCCGCGCTCTACTCGGCGTTGATGGCCGGGGCGTACGTGGCGTGGTTCCCGGGGCGCAAGGAGCCGCTGGTGGCGCTCGCGGGAGCCGGGGCGCTCGGGCTGCTGCTCGCGGGCGTGCAGGTGTTCCCCACGCTCGCGCTGCTGGCCGAGTCCACGCGCGGTGGCTCCACCGTCGGCTACCTGGCGAACTGGAACCTGCACCCGCTGCGCATGGCCGAGCTCGCCTTCCCCTACCCCTTCGGCGAGTACCTCGGCGCGCCGCAGTTCTGGGCCTGGTTCATGGTGAAGGGGCCGGGCTCGATTCCGTTCGCCGTGAGCATCTACCTGGGCGTCACCGTGCTGGCGCTCGGGGTGCTGGGCGTGCGGCGCGACCGGCTCACGGGCTTCGCGCTCACCCTGTGCGTGGGAGGCCTGCTGCTGGCGCTCGGCGAGCGCTCTCCGGTGTCCTTCCTGCTCGAGCACCCGCCGTTCCGGTTCTTCCGTTACCCGGAGAAGTACGTCGTCCTGGTGGCCTTCGGGTGCGCGATGCTCGCCGCGTCCGGAGCGCGGGCCCTCATCACCGGTCCCTCGCGGCGGCGGCTGATTCCGATTCTCGGGGCGGCCGTGCTCATGCTGGGCGCGCTCGTGTTCGCCTGGGCCGCGCCGGACTCGGCCCGAGGCCTTTCCGCCTCCGTGCTGCAAGCGGCCAACACCCGGGCGGATCCGAATGGCCCCCTGGAGAACGCGGTGCGAGCGGTGGGCACCTCGCTGTGCTTCACGCTCGCGCTGCTGGGGCTCGCCTTCCTCGCGCTCCGCAAGCCCGGTGTCCGCGCCGTGGCCATGGGCGTGCTCGCGCTGGTGGCGGTGGACCTGCTGTGGACGGCGCGCAAGACGGTGTGGCTCGGACCGGCCTCGCTCTACCGCGAGCCCGAGGTCGCCACGCGGCTCAAGGAGCGGACGGGCGCGTCCCCGGCGCGGCTGTTCCGCATGGACAAGCCCCTGAAGGGCTCGGCGCCACCGAGCCGCTCGTACGAGGGGCTCGTGCAGCTGCGCGAGTGGGAGCTGGGGACGCTCAAGAGCAACCTCGCCGGAGTCTTCGGGCTGGAGGAGGTCACCAGCTACAGCGCGGTGGAGCTGCGGCGCTGGAGGGCGTTGATGGACGCGTTCGCCCAGCGGCCCCAGAAGGTGGCGGAGCTCTACGCGGGGTGCCTGCTGCTGGTGCCGCCCCAGGCCGTGCCCACGAGTGGCCCGGGCTCGGAGGTGCTCGTGTCCGAGCCCTCGCTGGGGCTCGCGGTGACGAAGCTGCCCGACTGCCCGGCGCGCCTGCGCACGGTGACGCGGACCACGGCGGTGGCGGACCTGGACGAGGCCCTCGCGCGGCTCGCCTCCGGGAACGTGGACACGAACCAGGAGGCGCTCGTGGAGGGTGGGAGCTCGAGGACCTACGGGCCCGCCCAGGTGAGCGGCGTGGAGCTCGGCGCCCGGAGCGCGCGGGCGCGGGTGGTGGCGGGCTCGGGGGGCACCTTCCTCGTCTTCGCGACCAACTCCTATCCCGGCTGGACGGCGACGGTGGACGGCACCGAGGTGCCCGTGCAGGTCGCCGATGCCGCGCTCATGGGCCTCGAGGTGCCCGAGGGCTCGCACCAGGTCGAGCTCTCCTTCACGGACGAGGCCTTCTCCTCGGGGCTCCAGGCGACGCTCGCGGGACTGGTGCTGGTCGGACTCCTGCTCTTCGTCTCGAAGCGCCGGGAGGCCCAGGCGGAGCAGGCGCAGGAGCCCACCCCGGCGTAGTTCGAGAACAGGGCGCTCCCGAGGTACGTCCCGGAGGCGCGTCGCTCAGGGAGGCGGAATGGCCAGCGCGCGGAGCTGCCCGGAATAGGGGTACCAGAGGATGAGCCCCCGGCCCATCGAGGGAGCGCCATAGGTGGGCCCCTTCGCCTCGAAGCGCTTGAGGAGCGCGCCCGTCCGGGCATCCAGCAACTCCAGCCAGCTGGTGCTGCCGTCGAGCGCGTTGGAGACGACCACCAGGACGTCGCCCAGGACAGGCATCCCCGCGAAGACGAAGCCGGGCGTCGTGTGTTTCCAGCGCACGGAGCCGTCGAGCGGCTCGAGGGCCACCACGGAGCCGGGCTCCCTGTCTGGCGTGGTGCCTCCGGCCGCATAGAGGAGGCCATGGGCGAAGGAGGGAGCCACGAGACTGCCCTGGCCCTGGAGCGGATCCCTTCCTCCCCTGGCGAGCGGGTACTTCCACAAGGGCCCTTCCGAGAGGTGCTCGCGCCGGAGGACGTAGAGCCAGCCGTCCTTGTTGGCGGAGCCGACCAGCCGCGTGCCATCCGAGGCGCTGAACAGCGTGGCGGAGGCACCGAAGTCGCTGTTGTCGCTCGGACCGGGTCCCGGGTTCTGCCAATGGTCGAGCACCTGGAGCGTATCGGCATCGAGCGCCACGATGGACTGGGCGAGCGGGAGCTCTTCGAGGGGCTGGTCCACGGGGTCGCCCGTCGTCACGTAGATGCGGCGGGCGGGAGCATCCACGGCGATGCTGCTCCACACCGCGGCGCCCACCCGCCCGCCGTCCGTGAGCGTCGTGGATTGGGAAGCGCCCGTGGCGAGGTCCACCGAGATGACGCGCCCGGGCACATGATGGCAGGTGAAGAGGGCCGCGACGCCCACGTAGAGCCGGCCGAGCTCCGTCGAGACGGTGGGAGAGGATTGGATCAGCTCGGGCGGGTCCGAGGGAGTGGCGACGGGTGATTGACGCAGGGTCTGCCCGCTCAGGGGATCGAGCGCGTAGACATTCCCATCCGGAGCGGCGGCATGGAGCACTCCATTGACGACGGCGGGAGCGGACCAGAAGCCCGGGCGGAGCGACCGGGTCTGGCACGGGTCGGTGAAGATCTGCTCCAAGGTCCGAGCCCAGCGAGGGGCACCCGTACGGGCCTCGAAGGCGAGCACCTTGCCCTCGTAGCCCGTGGTGACGAAGATGGAGTCGCCCACGATGAGGGGCTGGGTGTAGCCCTGGGGTCCCGCGTCGGCCGTCCATAGCTCCGTGACGCCAGCGGCCTGGGCCGTGGTGAAGGAGCCCTCGTTCACCCAGGTCCCCTCGGGCCCCGAGCGGTACTGGGACCAATCTCCGCCCCCGACAGGCCCGCCGACTCCGGCATCGGGCTGCCCGGCATCGGGCTCATCCAAGGCATCGGGCTCATCCAAGGCATCGGGCTGCCCGGCATCCTCCTGGCTGCCCGCGTCCACGCCCTGGTCGACGGGCGGTGTCACCGGTCGTCCGCCCTTGTCGCCGCACGCGGTCGCAACGGCGAGGCACAACAGTACGCCCCACTTCAGCCGGTTCATGGCCCGTCCCTCCTGCATGGACCTGTCGAGAGGAGCCCTTCCGGTAGGCCATTGCCCGAGGACCGGCAAGGCACGGCAACGGCCTGCGTCCACTGGTGGTCGCTCGGCCCTCAGCGCACCAGCCAGCGAAGGGGCTCCTCCGGGCTGCGCGCGTAGTAGCTCCCGGGCGGCAGCGCGCCGTAATAGAGCGCGTCCAGCACGCCCACCACGCTCTTGCCCGTGAAGAGGCCCACCTCGCCCTGGGGCTCCAGCCGCAAGCCGAGCTGGGCCTGCGTCAGCCGCACCGTCTGGCCCGGCTGGAGGGTGAGCGCGGGCACGTTGCGCTTCTTCGCGTTGCGCAGGTCGGTGGTGAGCACGAGCCCGGAGGTGCTCACCGGCTTGTCCCCGAGGTTGCGCAGCTCGAGCCACCCCTCCTGGGGATTCACCGCCTGGAGCACCAGCCCCGGCTTCCTGTTGCGCCAGGCGGCCACCTGCTCCTTCAGGAAGCGCGTCCGGTCCCGTACGTACTGCTTCATGTAGCGAGGCCCATCATTGAACCGCGCCACATCGGCCTGCGGGTCGTTGCGCATGTACGGCTCCAACAACGCGTAGGTGGCGTCAATGCGCGCGGAGATGACCTCCGGGGCGAACAGCTCGTTCAACGCCTGCTCCACGAGCGCCAGCTCCCGCGCGCGCAGCTCGGGATTCAAGGCGATGCGGGTGTTGAGGTTGGAGAAGAGGGGCTTCCAGCGATTGGGCTCGTCCTCGGCCCGGTCGAGGTACTCGTCCTCCACGCGGCCGTCGAAGAGGCTGAAGTTGAAGAGGGGGTGCTGGTAGTCGGCGGTCTTCCGCTTGCCGAAGGGGATGTACTTGGCGTCCGTGTTGTTGAAGTCCCACGGCACGTAGGAGAACCGCCCCGTCACCGCGTCATGCACGAGGTAGCTGCGCGAGTCCTCCACCGTCGCGTTGGAGATGAGCGCATCCACGGCGAGCTCGCGCAGGTGGCGCTCCAGCTCGAAGCGCTCCCGCAGCACCTGGACGAGCCGTGGCTCGGGCGTGTGGTTGACGGCCTCGAGGAAGGCATACAGCGCATCATCCGGCCGCTTCTCGTTGGTCTCCTTCTCCCAGTCACGCTGGTAGCGCTTGTCGAAGGACATCTTCAGCTCGCAGTTCTTCCCCCCGCAGCGCCAGATGGAGGCGTCGGTGTCGGCGAAGCCGTGGTTCTCCAGGAAGGGGTTGTCCACGCGCTCCAGGTCCACGTAGACGCCCTGGTACTGGCCGTTGATGACGAGGCGCACGTAGCGGGCGCGCGACGCGGGCACGCCCATGGCGGCGAGCATGTCGTAGCCGAGCTTCTCCAGCATCATCGTGGAATCGCGCCACTCGGAGATGAGGTTGAGCTTGCGGCGCCCGTCGAACTTCGCTCCCTTGGGCAGCTCAATCCGCCAGCTCTTCTTGGGCCAGTGCCGCGAGCTGTTGCCGCGCAGCCGCATCTCCACGGACAGGCGCCGGCCGTCCGGAGTGATGAAGGTGGCCGGCTGGGGAGGCGTGTCGTCGTCCTTCTCGAAGAGCACGAGGAGCTTCGGATCGATCTCCAGGGTGTACTGCTCGACCGTCTGCTGCAGCGGCGGGTACGTGAAGTGAGCGGGAGGCTCGGGCAGGGCCCCGGCTTCCATGGCGAGCGGCGCTTCCCCCGGAGGCACTTGCTCCGTGCCCGGGCTCACATCCGGCGAGCACCCTCCCCACAACAGGGCAGCGACGAGCCCCCACCCACCCCAAACCTTCCCCACTCCGGCCATGCCCATCCTCCTGGTACGAACCAGGCCCACGGACGCAGCAAGGCCCGAGCCATGTCGAGGCCGGTGTCCTCGGCTCAACCGGAGAGCGCCCTTTCGTACGGACTGGCGGAAGACGGCCGGTGTGCACCGTCTCCAGCACCACCCCGCTCAGCAAGGTGCGTGCATGGGGGCGGGGGCCATCCCGTTGTGCGCGAGGCCCGGTGCTACGGGCAGGGTGAAGAAGAACGTGGTCCCCCGCCCGGGGGTGCTCTCCGCCCAGATGCGTCCTCCATGGGCCTCGACAATGCCCTTGGCGATGTAGAGTCCCAGGCCGGCGCCCCGCCGGTCCGTGGGCCGTTCCTGCCAGAAGCGGTCGAAGAGCCGTGGGAGGTGCATCGGCGCGATACCCGGGCCCGTATCCGCGACCGAGAAGCGCACCTCGTCGTCGAGCCGCTCGGCGCCAATCCGGATGCGGCCGCCCGGGGGCGTGAACTTCACGGCATTGCCGAGGAGATTCGAGAAGACCTGCAGAATCCTGTCCCTGTCGGCCAGGACCAGCGGAAGCGCCTCGGGCAGCTCGGTGCGCAGCTCGAGGGAGGCTTCGGACACCGCCGCGGTGAACAACGGGGCGGCCTCGGCCAACAGCTCCCCCGGCGCCACGCGGGCTCGCTCGATGTGAAGCCCCTGCTTCTCGATTCGCGTCACGTCCAGCAGATCCTCGATGAGGCGATTCGCCTGGTCGATGCACCGCTCGATGGACTCCGCCGTCTTGCGGGCGGTTCTTCCCGAACCATCTTGCGGCCCCGTGCGCCGGAGGGCCGCCGTGGCGAGCCCCACCGCATTGAGCGGGTTGCGAAGGTCGTGCGCGACGATGCTGAGCACCTCGTCCCTCGCGGCGATGGCCTTCTGTGCGGCGCGATAGAGGCGCGCGTTGTCGACCGTGAGGGCAGCACGGAGCGCCAGCTCCTCCCCGAGCCTGAGATCCTCCGGATCGTAGCGGCAGCGCGGGTCCGAGGAAACGAGGAGGAGGGCTCCCAGCAGGCGCCCACGGGCCAGGAGCGGAAACCCCATGAAGGACGTGGGGTGCAGTTGGCGGAGCAGCTCGAGGTGCTCGGGCCCCTGGGCCACGGACTGGAGGAATTCCGCGGAGACCTCGGACCTCAGCATCGGCCGCCTCGTCTCGAGGACCTGGGAGGTGACAGAGGGCCCGCCGCGCTCCACGGACAGCTGCTCAAACGCGGCCGCGAGCTGCATCCTGGCGGGGTCCCGGTGAACGACGCGGCGCTTACGGGCCTGCCCCTCCTCCTCCACGAGGTCGACGATGCAGACGTCCGCCAGGAAGTGGACCGCGAGCTGGGCAATGCGGGTGATGACCTCCTGGAAGTCCAGGGTCGCGGCGAGGACGCTTCCGACCTCCGCCAGGAACCGCTGGTCGCGCTCGACACGGACGCGGCCGGTGATGTCGCGCAGCACCACGTTGAGGAACACCTGCCCCCCGACCTCCAGCTTCGAGATGGCGGCCTCCGCGGGGAACTCCTGGCCGTTCTTCCGGAGGCCGAAAATGCCGGGGTGATGATTGCCCATGCGCCGCGCTTTCACGGTCCCGGCCGCGAAATCACGCACGTGCTGCCGGTGAATCTCCCGGAATCCCTCTGGGATCAGGAGGTCGAGCGGCTTCCCGAGGACCTCGTCACGCCGCCAGCCGAAGATGGTCTCGGCGCCTTCGTTGTAGATGACGATGCGTTGCTCCCCGTCCATCGAGATGATGGCGTCCGAGGCGAGGGCGACAATCCCCGCGAACTTCGCCTCCGACGCGCGGAGCGCCTCCTCCGCGAGCTTGGTGCCCGTCCGGTCAACGCCGACCAGGGAGATGAACTCCGGCGTGCCGTCGGGGAGCCTCGACACCTGCGCCGACCAGGCAATCCACCTGCGCTCCCCCGCCTTGGTGAGCGTGAGGGATTCGGAAGGAGGAGGCTTGCCGTCCAGGAGCTGGGTGAGCAGGCGCCTGGTGGACTCGGCCCCCTCTGAATCGGGCCTCATCTGCCCGACCTTCTGGCCCCGGACCTCCTCGAACTCATACCCGAGCAACTCCGAGCACGCCCGGTTCCACAGAAGGACCCGCCCCTCGCCGTCGAGGACGATCATGAGGGGATCCTTCTCCCCTAGAAGCTTCACATCGAAATTGAGCATGGGGCGGACCCCTCCAGGGCCGCACCAACCGCACGCACTCACCGCTTGCCGCTGTCCCGTCCCTATCGTGAGCATCCCCACGGGGACGTGCCATGCCCGGTTTCCCCTCCGGACAGGCGAGCCCCCCGCTGCCGATCTCGGCCTCGGACCGGAGGCCGGGCGGGCAGTGGCTTCAGCGCTAGCCCCGTGTCTGTCGCACATGGCGTGAAAATCCGGTTTTTTTATTTTTTTTGAGACGGCGGCTTTTCCGGGGCCTCAAGATAGATGGAACCTCCCATCGTCCCCGAGCCCATGACGCCAGAATCCCTCCACCGCTCCGCGCCCCCCCCGAGTGCCCCGGCCCGCCGGGCGCCGAAGATCGCGATCGCCCTCGGCGCCGTGGCCCTGCTCGCGGCCGTGGCGTTGATCGCCCGAGGCTCCGGGGACGGCGGCAAGCCCGAGGCTCCCCAGGCGGCGGGCCCGGGTGCCCAGCCGAAGGAGGCCGCGAGCGCGAACGCCGGGGGGCACACCGGCGAGGGCGGCACCGGGATGGCCACGCAGAAGGCGCCCCGCTTCAGCCCCACCACCTGCTGGGAGGACCTGGAGACCTTCAACGAGAAGGTGACGCTCGGGACGTTCCGGGAGTGGGCCACGCCCCTGCTGGCCTCGAAGGATCCGCTCGTCCTCGAGTACCTCAAGCGCCGGCTGGCCGAGCTCATCGGGAATGACGAGGGCCGCGCCAGTGAGGTGCTCGGCTGGGCGCGCGAGGCCTCTCCCGCGGAGTTCAAGCTGCTCATGGGCGGCATCCGGGGCTCCCAGGCGCTGCCGAAGCTGGCCTCGAAGCTCACGGCCCTGGGGCTCGACGAGAAGCTCGACCTGGGGCGGCGCGCGGGGTTCCTCGACGAGCTGCAGCGCATGCCCCGGCTCGAGCCGGACGCGCTCGACAAGCTCGCCCACTTCGCCCAGGACGCCTCCTCGGGCGAGGCCGGCTGGGTCACCACGCGCGCCATCGGCCGGGTGATGAAGGAGGACCTCTCGCGCACGGGCAACTTCAAGCCCTACCTCGACAAGCTCCTCACCATCAGCACCGCGTCACCCGATGAGCAGGTCCGCTACCTGTCGCTCGAGATGGAGATGAACGCCGAGGCGCCGCTCGACTCGAAGTCCATGGACCGGCTGGAGAAGCTCCTCACCGCCGAGGGCAGCGAGGACGTCCGCCAGGTGGCCGCGCACGACCTGTCGATGTCCGAGGACAAGACCCGGGCGCTGGAGATCTACGAGAAGACCTTCACCGTCGAGAAGGACATCTGTGTGCGCTGGTCCCTGTTCCGCTTCGCCGCGCGCACCGCGGGCAAGGACGCCCTGCCGACCATGGCGAACATGGCCATGAGCGACCCGAGCTTCCAGGCCATCTACCGCGAGTTCGAGCAGCTCTACGCCAGTGGCGTCGTCGACTTCGGGCGCGTCTGGCTCTCCCTGTCGACGGACGATCCCTTCGGCTGCCTCGACCGCCACAAGTAATGCAAGGCCCGGAGCCCTCCATGATCCGCCCCATCCTTCGTATGAACGTGCTCCCCACCCTGGCCCTCACCCTCGGCCTGCTCGGCCCGGCGCTGGCGTCCGCGGAGCAGCCGGCCGCCTCGAGCACGGCCCCCGCCCTCAAGGGGGGCACCTGCTCGGTCGAGGGCCTGATGGACTCCATCCGCCGCGGGCTCCACTCGGACTCCGAGGCCTACAAGCAGTACCTGCGCACGCTGCTGCGCGAGTCCGCCGTCAACCTGCCGCTCGCCGAGCTCCAGGGCGCCTTCGAGCGCGAGTACGACCCGGTCATGGTGGAGAACCTCGCGGCGGCGCTGGTGGCGCGCACGGAGCGGGGCCTGGAGCCCGAGGCGATGCAGGCCGTCGCGAAGCGCGCGCTGGAGGACAGGGACCCAGGCATCCGCGCCGCCACGGTCCGCGCGATGCGGCGCACCGGCGCGCTGGAGCGCACGGGAGACATGTACGAGCGCCTGGTCCGCGACACCTCGCCCGAGGTGCGCATGGAGGCCGCGAACAACCTCGTCGAGGACAACCTGCACGTCTACGGTGGCCACGATGGCCATGCGGCGGACACGGCGGTGGCGGCGGCGGCGGCGGCGGCCTCGTCGGACCCGAAGGTGACGGCGAAGATTCTGGGCCAGCTCATGACGGGCGAAATCAGCGAGGGGTCGGCGCGCAAGCTGGAGCAGTTCCTGCGCAGCGACTCCCCCGAGGTGCGCGCGGCGGCGTCCACCGCGCTCGGGGGCGTGCCCGCGGCGCAGATGGCCAGCGCGAAGCAGGCGCTCGTGGGCATGTACCGCGACGAGAGCGACCCCACGGTGCGCAAGTCCATCATCCAGAGCATCGCCCGGCTCGGTTACTCCGGCGCGGTGCCCGAGCTCCAGCGGTTGCGCGGCGTCGACCCGAGCCTCTCGCCGGAGATCGACACCTGGATTCGAGTTTTGGAGAAGAACCCTCAGGATTGGAGCCTGATCCTCAGGGAGAAGCAGCGGCTGCAGCAGGCTCGGTAGCGAACCCCCCCGGAGCCGGAGAACCGGCCCAAGAGGAACAACGATGCGCAAGACCATGAAGACGACGCTGGCTGTCCTGGCTCTCCTCCCCGCGGCGGCGACCGCCTCCATCCGGGTTGGCTCGCCCTTCCCGGGTGACGTGACGGCCACCACGTACTACTCGAGCGGCTCGTTCCACGGCGCGGTGGACATCTCCAGCCGCAACGCCTGCGGCTACTGGGGCGTGGAGACGGGCGTGTACGGCTCGTACTCCTGGAACGTGACCATCCACACCACCGGCGTCGTGTGCTACGGCAACGGCAGCGGCAACCAGAACGAGGTGAAGCACACCTTCGCCGACGACCACGTCTTCCGCCAGTGGCACTTCCTCAAGGAGCCCACCTCGGTGGACAAGACCTGCGACCGCTGCCAGATCGGCGACGAGGGCGGCACCGGCAACGTGACCGGTCCCCACACGCACATGCAGTACGACCGCTACGGCACCAACAACACCTCGTGGTACTCGGGCTACACGGTCAAGGGTGAGTTCCTCGATCGCGGCGAGACCGTCGGCTACATCCAGTAGTCGGAGCGTGCCGGGTTGACCCCTGTGAGCGGCTGGGAGGCGGGCCCGTGAAGGCCGAGCCTCCCGGCCCGTTCCGGGTGAGTCCCCTTGCAGCCGGGCTTCGCTCGACATCGCCCGTGCGCCGTGGAGAATCAGCGCATGGCGGACTTCGGCATCGACGTCGACCCGGGTGAGGTGGGACTGGACGTGGGGCGACTGCGGCGCATCGACGCGCACTTCGGCAGGTACGTCGACGACGGGCGGCTCGCGGGTTGGCAGGTGATGGTGTCGCGCCGGGGCAAGGTGGCGCACCTGACGTCGTACGGGCTCGCCGACAAGGAGGCGGGCCGCGCCGTCGAGACGGACACCGTCTGGCGCATCTACTCCATGACGAAGCCCGTCACGTCCGTGGCGGCGATGATGCTGTGGGAGGAGGGCGCGTTCGAGCTCTCCGACCCCGTGAGCCGGTGGCTGCCCGAGTTCGCGCAGCCGCGCGTCTACGTGGGAGGGCCGGCGAGCAAACCCGTCACCGTGCCCGCGACGGAGCCCATCCGCGTGTGGCACCTGCTCACGCACACCGCGGGGCTGACGTACGGCTTCCACCGGGTGCACGTCACGGATGAAATCCACCGGCAGCAGGGCTTCGAGCTCGGCGCGCCGGAGGGCTTCGACCTCGCCGCGTGCGTGCGCGCGTGGGCGGAGATTCCGCTCATGTTCCAGCCCGGCGCCGAGTGGAACTACTCGGTGGCCACGGACGTGCTCGGCCGGCTCGTCGAGGCCATCTCGGGACAGTCGCTCGACACCTTCTTCGCCGAGCGCATCTTCGGCCCGCTGGGGATGAAGGACACCGGCTTCTGGTGTCCCGAAGGCAGCCAGGGCCGGCTGGCCGCGCTGTACGCGATGTCCGCCGCCCACGGCGGGCCCGTGCGAGCCGAAGCGTCCGGCAAGCGCTTCACGAAGCCCCCGAGCTGGCTGTCGGGCGGTGGCGGACTGGTGTCGACGACGCGCGACTACACGCGCTTCACCTGGATGCTGTTGAACGGGGGCGAGCTCGACGGCGTGCGGCTGCTGTCGCCGCGGACGGTGGGCTACATGACGCGCAACCACCTGCCGGGGGGCGCGGACCTCGCGGCCTTCGGCCGGCCGCTGTTCGCCGAGACGCGCTTCGACGGAGTCGGCTTCGGGCTCGGCTTCGGCGTGGTGGTGGACCCGGCCGCGTACCGCACGCTGACGAGCGTGGGCGAGTACCACTGGGGCGGCATGGCGAGCACCGCGTTCTGGGTGGACCCCGCCGAGCAGCTGACGGTCGTGTTCATGACCCAGCTCATCCCCTCGAGTACCCATCCCATCCGCACCCAGTTGCGCCAGCTCGTCTATCAGTCGCTCGTGGACTGAGGAATCACTGGGCGGCCTTGGGGTCCATCCACATCACTTCCCAGTGGTGGCCATCGAGGTCGTAGAAGCTCCAGCCGTACATGAAGCCGTGGTCCTGCGAGTCCATGGCGTGCTTGCCGCCCGCGGCGATGGCCTTCTTGACCAACTCGTCCACCTCGGCCCGGCTGCTGCACGACAGACAGAAGAGGCCTTCCGTCTGCCGGCTCGTGTCGCACGGCTCGCGTCTGGTGAACGTCTTGAAGAAGGGCTCGGTCAGGAGCATCACGAATGCCTGCTCACTGAGCACCATGCAGGCGGCCTTGTCATCCGTGAACTTGGGATTGAACTCGAAGCCGAGCTTCGAGAAGAAATCCATCGACTTCTTCAGGTCACGCACGGCCAGGTTGACGAAGAGCATGCGGGAATTGGCTGCCATGGTTCTCTCTCCTTGAATCGGGTGGCTGCTGTATGGACGGATGGAGCGGCTCGGAATCATCGGTCGAGCCGCACGAGGGAGCGCATTATTTTGTGGCTCGGAACGGAAGGACGGTGCGGAGCCGTTCATCACGCAACCAGAGGCCCGCCCAGAAGAACGCCGCGACGTAGACGGGAAAGAGGACGTGGCTGAAGAGCGGGTTGCCGATCCGGACGTGGGTGGCGATCGCGCCCCCGAGGTAGCCGGTCCACAGGATGGCCCCCAGCACCGAGGTCCTCGGGAAGAGGTACACGGCCAGGCACAGCAACTGAACGACACCGAGGCCGAAAATCACGCTCTCGGGGTAGCCGAGCTGGGTCGTCCCCTGCACCGCGACGGGGAGCTCCAGCACCTTGAGGGTGGCATCGAACAGCATGAAGAGGACGGCGAGGCCGCTCAGGATGCGTCCCGTCCACAGCGCGGTCTTCGAGGGCCGTGAGTCGAGCGAGGTAGGGCTCGGCCTGCTGCCCGCCTCCTGGCTGTTAGAGGGGATGGGATGGGGGTTCTGGGCGTAGGTCGCGGTCATGGAGGCCTCCGAAAAGTGCTTTCGAGGCTTGGACCGCCGCGACCGGCGAAAATCATCGGTCACCCCAGAAAAAAAATCGGCCGGACCCAGGCGAAGCTGGAGCCGGCCCTCGGACCACCTCGGCAGGCGGGTGAACTTCCGTTATGGATTCACCGGCAGCGGCCAGAGCCTCGGTGAGTAGACGCCCTTGACGGAGGCGTGACCGTCGCGAGGTTGTCCTCCGCCTTCACGTCGATCAGGAGGATGCGCGGATCGATCCCCGCCCGGGCCGGCTCCCCCGGCACACTGACGGTGATGCGCTGTTCTCCGGAGCGGATGCGGTGCATGCGCAGATACAGCGGCTTGCCAGGCGCTCCGTCCTCCGAGCCCGCGAAGACGCCGACTTCGACGAGGTCGTCCATGGGAACCTCGGTCGCGACGCCCTCGGTGTCGACCACCACCTTGCGCGCCCGCACCTCGAGCGTCACGCGCCAGGTGCCTGCTTCGGCCGGCTCGGCCGTGGCCTGCTTCGCCTCGAGATCCCAGAAGGTGTTGGCCTCGAAGAGGTCATGGAGCAGGGAGCCAAGCGCGTCGGGCGTGACCGCCCGCAGTTCCCGGTACAGGTCGAGCGAGGTCGGCAGCGGAGGTGCTCCCGAGCCGTGCTTCTCGAGCAGGCGCCGCAGGGCGGTGTTCACGCGCTCCTCGCCGACGTACTCGCGCAACGCGTACATCGCGAACGGGCCCTTGCGGTAGGCGAGGAAACGGTCGGTGGCCCGGAGCAGCGGGACGTCGGCGCGCGCGCGCGGGGTGAGGTACGACTCGCGCATCACCCCCAGGAGCCGCCGCAGGTGCTCGGCCCCGTAGGTCTTCTCCACGACGGCCATCGCGGAGTACCACGCCAGACTCTCGGTGAGCACCGGTGCGCCCTCAACGGGGGCGGGGGTGACCTGGTTCCCCCACCACTGGTGCGCTACCTCGTGTGCCACGATCGCGAAGGGGAAATCGAGTCCCCGCACATCTGCCTCCGGGTGGAAGAGCGGGAACCCCTCCTCGTACGAGATGTTCACGGGAGAGGCGTGCAGCGTATTGCCATCGCCCGGGTGCTCGACGAGCCGGAGCTGCTTGTGCGGGTACGGACCGAACTGCCCGGTGTAGTAGTCCAGCGAGGCCTGGACGCTTCGGACCATGCGGTCCAGGTTCCAGGTGTGGTCCGGGTGGTGGAAGATCTGGATCGCGACATCGTTCCACCGCCCGTCATGCACCGCATAGTCGGCGGAGAAGAGGGCGTAGTCATTTCGGATCGGGGCGTCGGCCACGTAGTGGAAGTAGTGGCGCCCGTTTTCCGTCCACGTCCGGCGCAATGAGCCGGGCGCGACGGCGACCTGTCCCTCGTTCGTGCCCACGACCGCTTCGAACGCCATCCGCGTACCGTTCACATCCTGGCGCGCCTCGACATCGGACAGCGAGCGGAACGCGGGGCGCGGCTCGAGTCCATGTGCTCTCCGCTCCCCTTCCCCGCGGAGCTCGCGTTCCGACTGGTAGCCGATGGCGGGCAGCCACTCCCGGGGCGGGAAGGAGGTACCGTTCTCGGCCACGGACGCATCGATCCCCTGGTTCGAGAAGCCCCGCGGTTGGAAGCGCACCTCGAAGCTGAGTTGCAGCGACTCGCCCGGCTGGAGCGGCTCTTTCAACGCGTAGAGCCGATGGCCGAGCTCCTCGTCCGCGAACTGGAGCGTGGCTGGCCGGCTGAAGCGGACCGCTCCCGTCTCCACTTCCGAGGCCGTGGCCAGGTGGATGGAGTCGATCGCCACCGCGCTCCTGTTCACGAGCTCGTAGGTGCCGCGGATCTCCACTGCCCGTCGCGCGGGATATATCTCCACGTGCAGCCGCGTTCCCGTGAGCAACGGTTGCGCCACCCCGGCGTAGCGTCCGTAGCGCCGCTCGTACCCGGCGCGCCGCTCCGCCAGGTCCGAGGCGGAGTGGTACGCGTTCAGCACGTTCGTGTTGTAGAGGATGAAGCCGCCCACGGTGAGGATGAGCCCCACCGCCACCGCGACGGCCCCGGCCACGGGACGCGTCACGTGGCGGCGCGCCAGCTGGAGCCGCGACCCGAGGCCGCGTTCCCCGCCGCGAACCCAGAGCAGCCTCGCCGCCAGCGCGAGCAGCAACGCCCACGCCCCCCAGTAGAGCTTGAACCAGAGCCATGGCCCAAGGGCCGGTCCGAAGCCGCGCATGTCCGAGTACGCCCAGCCGGGATCGGCCCCGTAGATGAGCAGGTGGTGCTCGAGCCCGAGCGCTGACGCGCAGGTCATGCACCCATAAGCGAGGAGCACGATCATGTGGCCGACGTACTTGTGGTTCACCAGCACGTGCACGACGAGCGCCAGCACGGCGAAGAGGAGGGAGTCAGCGAGCTGAAGCCCGAAGAGAATCCGCCCGTACAGGCCGATCTCGAAGACGTAGTAGTCCAGGCGCACCTGGATGAGCAGGGCCGCCGCCATCAGCAGCGCCTGCGCCGCGACGAGCATCAGGCCAAGCCCCAACAACTTGCCGAGAAAGGGGACCCAGTCCGGCACCGGCGTCGCGTCGGCGATCCCATCCAGGCGGGCGTCCCGTTCCCGCCACACCAGCTCGCCCGCGTAGAAGACGGTGAGCAGCGGGATGACCTGCCAGAGGAGGTCCAGGGAGTGGACCAGGAGCGCCGTCAGTTGCCCGGTCGTGGGGAACAGCGGAACGCCCAGGTATTCCATCAGCTCGGGCCCGGACAGCACCAGGAGCACGGACATGGCTCCGAGGGCGAGCCCGCCCCAGCCCGTCATGATTCGCCGGAAGGACTCCCCCGCGATGGCGAGCGTCTGGCGCGCGTGGGTCGCGAAGCCGAACGTCCGGGGGACTCGTGGAACGGTGATGGAGGCGCCTGGCGAAAGCGGGTCCGCGTCCCGCCGTCGCACCCCGCGGCCTGACCGAGCACCGGCGATGGGGTGGATGAAGCGAAAGCGCAGGTACGTGAGCACGAGCACGCCCAGGGCGATGCCGAGCCACAGCAGCCGATTCCAGAGGAGCGAGCCCTCCAGGCCGATCAGGAGCGTGCTCTTCTCGAGAGGCGTCCAGGACTTCGACAGCACACTCATCACCGTGAGCCCGAGCGGATCCATCAGCGTCGCCAGCTCCCACCGCCCCAGCGCTCCCGCCACGAACTGCCAGCTGACCAGGGACGTGAGGAAGAGCAGGACGCCGCCGACGTAGCTCGCCATTTCCCGCCGGCTGAGCGCCGCCATCGAGAACAGGAGCGCCGTGGCGACGAAGGCATTCGGCAGCGCGAGGAAGAGGTAGGCCCCCAGGTACGCGGCCGGACGGAACGGCCCGAGGAGCTCGGGCTCCAGGCCCGGTGAGAGCAAGGCGAGAAGCAGGCCGGCCGGCACGGCAAAGAGGATCAGCGCGTGGAGGGCGAAGGCGGCGAGGAATCGTCCCCCCAGGTAGCCCGCCTGACTGACCCGCGTGGTGTAGACGAGCGGATGCATCCGCGTCCGCACGTCGCGCGCCGCCGCATCTCCGGCCAGCGCCGCGGCCACCAGCAGCCCCATGAGACTGCCCAGGACCGTGACGGCCGCGATGACGAACGGCGCGTTGAAGTAGAAGCCACCGTTGCGAGCGTTGGCGACGTAGCCTTCCGTTGCTACCTGGAAGGTGAGCCCCAGCAGGACCACGAAATAGAGCCAGGTCGAGACGCGGCGCAGCTGGTAACCCAGTTCGAAGCGGAAGAGGTTCCAGAGCATCACGAGGCCAGCTCCCGCCCCAGCCGGGCCCCCTGGACTCCGTGATGGCCCGCCATGACGCTGAAGTAGACGTCTTCCAGGTCCGGCTCCACCGCCTCGAACTCCGGCCCCGGCTGCCCCTCGCCGTAGACGTGCACGACGGTGCGCCCCGCCACCAGTCTGGTCGAGATCACCGCGTGCTCCCGCTCGACCCTCTCCAGGTCCGTGCGTGGGAGGCTCCTGCGCCAGATCCGCCCCCGTAGCGCGTCGATGGCACGCAAGGGCTCGGCCTCCAGCAGGATCTCTCCCCGGTTGATGATCGCCATCCGGCTGCACAGGTCCGCGACGTCCTCGACGATGTGCGTGGAGAGGATGACGACGCTCTTCTCCCCCACCCCGCTGAGCAGGTTCAGGAAGCGTACCCGCTCGGCCGGATCCAGACCGGCGGTGGGCTCGTCGACGATGATCAACCGCGGGTCCCCGAGCAGCGCGACGGCGACGCCGAAACGCTGCCGCATCCCGCCCGAGTAGCCCCCCAGCTTCTCCTTGCGCACCTCGTACAGGTTCGTCTGGTGCAGGAGCGCCTCCACGGTCTCCCTGCGCGCCCGCCGCCCGGTGATGCCCTTGAGCACCGCGAAGTGCTCCAGCAGCCGCTCCGCGGTCTCCTTCGGATAGACGCCGAACTCCTGAGGCAGGTAGCCCAGCGACTCGCGCACGCGCATCGGCTCACGCAGCACGTCGACGTCGCCCAGGTGGATCGTCCCCGCATCGGGCTCCTGTAGCGTGGCGAGCGTCCGCATCAGCGTCGACTTGCCCGCGCCGTTCGGGCCCAGCAGCCCGTACATCCCCGCGGGAATCGTCAGCGACACATCCTTCAGGGCATGCACCCCATTGGGGTACGTCTTCGAGAGGTTCTGAATCCGCAGGTCCATGGTGCACTCCGGGCAAAGAGGGGCCGCCACGGCGTCCTCCGGGGAGGCGCCGCGTGGAACGAGAGGTGGAGGGAAGAAGCCGGGGGCTAGGCCCGCCGGAGCTCCCTGTGTCGGGACGCCGCGGCCCACAGCGCCACCAGGCCGGCGCTCGTCCAGAGCAGTGTGGCCATCACCCACTGCCCGAGGTCCGGCAAGCCCCGCCAGACCCCCACCGTCTCACCGGTGGAGAGGAGCGCTTCCGTCTTCAGGGACTCGGTCCTCGCGGTGAGGAGCGCATCGAACCCGTAGGGTCCATAGAAGAGCGACTCCAGCACGCGCTGCGACACGGTGGCCACCCACTCCAGGTTCGCCGCCTCGGTGAAGGAGCCCACCAGGAGCGCGCCGAGCACGGTGCCGATGAGCCACCACAGCGGGTGGCGGAGCCCCAGCGCCAGGGCGCTCGCGAGCAGGTACGTCGCGGTCGCCGCGGTGAAGGGGACCAACCAGAGCACGGGCCGCGGCGTCCAACCGACGGTCGCCAGGGCCGCCGGGTCGAGCGTGCCTGGAGCCGGGAGGTCGTAGGACGGCAACAGGCGAAGCGTCTCCTGCCCCAGGACGTTGCCCCCGGAGAGCAAGGTGACCCCGAGCATCCAGAGCACGAACAGCGCGACGGCCGCCATCAGCCACACCCACCCGGCGAAGACCTTGGCGAGCGCGTGCTGGCGGCGGTCCACCGGCAGCGTCCAGAGAAAGCCCGCGCCGAAGCGCTCCTCCCCCTTCCAGACGCCGATGGGGAGCAACAGGCCCGCCATTCCCGGCAACATCGAGAGCTCGGGACGGAAGTCGAACCCCTCGCCCGAGCTCCACACCGCGGCCACGACGTGCAGCGTCGCCAGCCCCACCAACGCCGTCGCGGCGAGGGCCGGCACGCGCAGGGCGAGTCCCACGGCGCGAATCTGCTCCCGCAGGACATCGCGCGGACGCGGTATCGGATGCAGCGTTGGCTCCATCATCTCGAGACCTCCTCGGGGAGAAAGGCGAGGGCCGCGTCCTCCAGCCCCAGCGGCGTCACCTCGCGCACGTGGGCCCCGGCGAGGGCGAGGCGCTCGGTCACCTCCCGCTCCTCGCCCACCAGCGTCCACTGGAGCTCGCGGCCGGCACTGGAGCGCCGCAAGCCCACGGCCTGGAGCTCGGGTGGCGCCTGCCACCGCTCTGGCACCTCCATCCGGTAGCGCCGGACGGTGCGCTGGAGCTCGTCACATGGCAGCTGCGCGACCATCCGCCCGTCCCGCATCACGCCGACGTGGTCCGCCAGGCTCTCCACCTCGTGCAGGTGGTGCGTCGAGACGAGCACGGTGGTCGGCGTGTCCGCGAGGTGCTCGGCCAGCAGCGCCAGCGTGCGGTTGCGCACCACCGGGTCGAGTCCATCGGTCGGCTCGTCCAGGAGCAGGACACGAGGACGATGCGCGAGCGCCAGCACCCACTGCAGCCGCCGCGCCTCTCCCTTGGAGAGGGTTCCGACCTTCCGGTCCAACCGCAGGCCGAAGGCATGGCTCAGGTGCTCGGCATAGGCGGGCTCCCACGCCGGGTAGTAGGCCGACACGTGCTGGAGCAGGCGGCCGCACGTCATCCACCGGTAGCCGTGGCCGTGGTGCTCCGGGACGTAGCCCACCTGCGCGCGCACCTCGGCGCCGCGCCGGGCGGTGTCCAGCCCGAGCACCTCCGCGGTGCCAGCATCCGGCCGCTCCAGGTTCATCAGTACCTTGAACGTCGTGCTCTTTCCCGCACCGTTCGCGCCGACCAGGACGTACACCGCTCCGTCGGGAACCCGGAGGTCGACGCGATCGAGCGCCGTCTCGTCCCGGTAGCGCTTGGACAGCCCGTACGTGGCCACCGCCCAGGTGCCGGCCGTTGAATCCGCGTGGGTCATTTCTCATCTCCCTGCTTCGCGGCGGAGGCCGAGCCGGAGGACGCCTCCTCCTCCGCCACCTCCCGGATGCCCTTCACCAGCTCCTCCACCCCCAGCCCGTTGCGCCGGGCCTCGCGCAGCGCCTGCCTCGCCACTTCGCGGGCCAGGGCGCGGCGCTCACGGGCGCCCGGGTGGGCGGTGGGCGCCACGAACGAGCCCTGCCCCCGCTTCACGTAGATGACCCCTTCGCGCTCCAGCTCCTGGTACGCCTGCAACACCGTCCGCGGATTCACCACCAGCTGCGACGCGAGCTCCCGCACCGAGGGCAGCGGATCCTCCGGCCGCAACGTGCCGACCACGATCGCCCGCCGCACCTCGTCCACGATCTGGAGGTAGAGCGGCCGCGCGTCGCGCGGGTTCAGGCTCATCAGCATGGAGCCCCCGGTGTTGCGGTGTTGTACACAGGTGCAACACTGCACCAGGACAAGTCCCCGCGCAAGAGGGCCTCGTCAGGCGTCAGGCCTGGACGTGCTCACCCGGCTCTCAACAGGGGGCGACCAGCTGCGCGCGCAGCGTGGCCACGGGGGTCTCCCAGTGGTGCTCGAACCGGAAGCCGAGGAACTGCTGGGACGCGCGGCCCCGGCGGTACGCGGCCCGCAGCCGCCGCAGGTACGCGGACAGCGCGACGCCGGACTGCCGGTCCTTGAGTTGTCCGAGCGTGCCGAACAGCAGGATGAGCACCGCGGTCCGGATCCCCAGGTTGCCCAGGGCGTACGCCTGCAGCTCCATCTCGCCCACCACGTCCGTGCCGTAGCCCGTCAGCACGTGCAACAGATCATGCGTCTCGCGGTAGCGCTTGCCGATGAAGTCGACGTCGTTCTTGAGCTCGAGCGTCGTCGTGAAGGGGAAGATCTTGTTGTCGCGGAAGTAGCGCGCGACCCCATGGCCGAGCGTTCCCTCGGGCAGGCGCTCGAGGGCGTCCAGGTCCAGCTCCTTGCCCTGCAGGGAAGGGCGCTCGGAGAGCAGGCGGCGACCCTCCTCGCTGCGCTGGAGCTGCTGGACGAGCGACGCGTAGACGTTGAGGTCCAGGCAGATGTTGAGCAGCTGGCCGCAGGTGGGATTCGCCGGGTCGTGCTCGAGCACCTTCAGGGCCTGGATCGCCACGCGCAGGCGGGTGAACAGGGAGGCGTTGTCGGGCAGGGACAGGGTCGGGGCGTCGCTCATGGGGGGTCGGCTCACAGGAGGGGGGTGGGGGTTGGCGAAGGGTGCGGAGCCACGGCGCTGGCCGACCCTACTCCGGCAACAAGGCTTTCATCTGACCGTAGATGAACCGCGCCGCGCGCTGGGGATTCAGTCTGTAGAGAGCGTCCATGAGTCTGGCGTCGGTTCCCACCAGGACGCGGGAGCGGTTGTGCTCGATGCCGTCGAGGATGAGCTGCGCGGCCCTGGCGGGCGCCAGCATCTTGACCGGCGCCTCTCCGCCCTTCACTTGAAAGCTATCGGCCACACCCGAGTTCGCCGCGATGTTCGTGCCAATCGCTCCCGGGAAGACCACCGTGACCCGCACGTTCGTCCCCAGGAGCTCCGAGGCCAGGCCTTCCGTCAGGAGCTTCACGGCCGCCTTGGAGGCCCCGTAGAGGGTCTGTCCCGGCACGGGCAGGAAGCCTCCCATGCTGGAGATGTTCGTGATGTGCGCCTCGGGGCGTGCGAGCAGGTGCGGCAGGAACGCCTTGGTCATGTAGAGCGTTCCGAACAGGTTGACGTTCATCACCCGGTCGATCGCCGCGTAATCGAGGTCCTTCAACCGGACGAAGGGTTGGATGACGCCCGCGTTGTTGATGATGCCGTCGACAGCTCCGAAGCGGGAGCTGACCTGGCCCGGGAGCGCCTCCACCAGGGCCCGATCCGTGATGTTCATGGGATAGGTGGCCAGCTTGTCCCGGTGTCTCCCCGCCAGCGCGAGGGTCTCTTCGAGGGCAGACGTGTCGAGGTCCACGGCGGCGACGCTCGCGCCCTTCGACAGCAGCGCCAGGACCAGCTCCCTGCCCATGCCATTTCCGCCGCCGGTCACGACGACGACCTTGTTCTGGACCTTCATTGCGGTGCTCTCCTCTGCTCCCGCTCAGGGCGCGGGGACGAACCGGTAGAGGGCGCTCTCGACATCGGAGGACAGGTAGATGGTCCCCGAGCCGCCCACGGCGACCCCCGTGGGGAGGTAGCCCGGCGGCAGGCCCTCGCTCTCGGGCAGACCGATGCGCAAACCGCTCGCGAGCGCGGTGGTGCGTCCCGTGGCCGGCTCGATGCGCACCAGCCGCTTGCGGCCCACCTCGGCGACGATCAATCCCCCGTCGGGATGCCGGGCGATGCCCTCCGGGGCCTTCAACCCCCTGGCCACCGTGCGCCGGGCTCCATCCGACAGGCGCACCCGGGTCACCCGTCCCGAGCGCACCTCGGTGACGTACACCCCCGGCTCCTCCGCCTCCGTGTCGGCCACGAGTCCCACGGGTCCCTCCAGACCCTCGGTCAGCACCGTGGTCCCCGCGGGCTCGGCGGCATCCACCCGGACGAGCCTGCCCGTGGTGGCCTCGGCGACGAGCAGCGTGCCATCGGGGAGCTCGAGCGCACCCTGGACGCCATTCGTATTGGGAATCGTCCGCAGGAGCTCTCCGGAGGCACGCTCCAGGACCTGCACGTTGCCCAGGTAGGCACTGCTCAGCACCACGTGCTTCGCGCCCAGACTCACATTCATCGGGAAGTTCATCCGGGAGGAGAGGACCCGGGTCGTCTGGGAGATCTTCCCATCACGTCCGCCCACTCGGCGAAGGGCATACACATCCGCCACGTACAGCTGCTCGTCCGGATCATCCGGAGCGACGGCGAGACCGGAGGGCACACTCAAACGCGCCTCGACGATGGGCCGGATGGAGCCATCGGCGGGATTGATCACGCGGATGTCGCTGTCGACCATGTTGGACACGTACACCTGGTCATCGGGGCCGACCGCCAGGTTGTCGAGCCCGGTGGGCAGCTTCGCGACGATCTCCTTCTCTCCCGAGGGCAACCGGACGCGGACCAGCTCGCCCCGCACGGCGTCGACCACGTAGAGGTGCTCGTGGCGCGCGTCGAAGTTGACGGCGACCGGCATCGCGAAGCCCTCGGCCACGACCTCGAGGGTGCCCGTATCCACGTTGATACGGGCAATCTGCCCCTTGCGCAGGAGCGGGCCGTACAACTTGTCGTCCGTGCCGAACTCGAAGCCGTTGAGGAAGCCGAGCCCGGAGAGGAGCTGTCGAGGAGGCTTCTTCCCGCTCGGATCCACCTCCCACAGCGCATCGCCCCGGCCGAGCTGGGTGACGTAGAACCTGCCGTCGCGGCGGAAGGCCAGCGAGTTGAGGCCCGGCAGCTCCTTGGCGATGACGCGCGTCTTTCCATCCGGGGTGCGCCGCATCAGCCGGCCGGAGAAGTAACCCGTCCAGTAGAGGGAGCCATCCGGGCCCAGGGTGACGTCATCCGCGCCGCCCAGTGGAGGCCCCACCAGGGTGCTCACCGCACCCGTGCGCAAGTCGACGGACTGGACCGACTGGCCGAGCAGATTGCTGGCCAGCAGGTGCCCCTTGCCATCGAGGGCCAGTCCATGGACGCCTTGGAAGGGAGAGCCAGCCACCACCACCTCCTGGCGGTAGGCGGGGGGTGGGGCGGAGAGAGCCTGGCCGCTCACCATCAGCAGCCCGGCCGCCAGGGTCCTGGAGAGGAATCGCGGCATCATGGGTTGCTCCCGCCCCGGGTGAGCTCCAGGCCCGAGAGCTCATCGGACTCGCGCCAGTTCCGCAGGATGTCGATGAAGGCGAGCGTGCCGCCCGCGTAACCGGCGCTGCGCATCGCACTCGGGGGAGGCCGGACACCCTCGTTGTTTATGTAGCCGGGCGTGCATTCCGCACCGCCGAAGACGTGGCCCTTCTGGAGGCTGCCGAGGATCATCCCCCACCACTGCTCCTGCGCCTGCTCCGTCGGTTCGATCGTCTCGAGGCCCCGCTTCAGGCAACGCTCGACGATATAGGCGGCGTGTTGCGCCTGCTCGCCGAGGATGTGGACGAAGTTGATCGCCCAACTGCTCTGGATGAGGCTGATCATCAGGAGGTTCGGATAGCCGCGGCTGGTCATGCCGTGGAGCGTGGCCGGGCCGTCGGCCCAGCTGTCGCGCAAGGACCTGCCGCCGCGCCCGCGAATGTCGAAGCCCAGCTTGCGGGTGTATTCGCTCGAGACCTCGAAGCCCGAGGCGTAGACGAGGCAGTCGACCTCGTATTCCTTGCCCTTCACCACCACGCCCCTGGGAGTAATCCGCTCCACGCCCTTGCCATCGGTATCCACGAGCTGGACGTTGGGGCGGTTGAACGTGTCCAGGTATTCGTCGTGGAAGCAGGGCCGCTTGCACAGGGGATCGTAGTAGGGCTTGAGCGCCTCGGCCGTCACCGGATCCTTGACGATGGTGGCCACCCGCGCGCGGATCTCCTCCATCTTGCGGAAGTTGGCCAGCTGGTGGAGCTCGGCCGCTTTTTCGGGGGTCCCGGCACGGCGGCTCTCGGTGGCATCGAAGAGAGCGGTCCACCCGTCCCGCACCAGGTCGACCTCCTGCTCGAGACCGGAGACGAGCGCGGTGAAGTTACGGATGCGCTCCTCCTGCCAGCCGGGCTCGAGCGTCTTCACCCAGGCCTCGTCGGTGGGCTGGTTGGCCCGCACACCGACGCCCGAGGGCGTGCGCTGGAAGACGTACAACTGCCTGGCCGAAGCACCGAGTTGGGGGACCACCTGGACCGCGGTCGCGCCCGTGCCGATGATGCCCACGCGCTTGTCGGCCAGCCGGGTCATGCCGCCCTTGGGGCCGCCGCCGGTATAGGCATGGTCCCACCGGCTCGTATGGAAGCTGTGGCCCTTGAAGGTCTCGATGCCCGGGATGCCGGGCAGCTTCGCCTTGTGCATGATGCCACCGGCGATGATCACGAACCGCGCCGCGAGCGTGTCGCCCCGGCTGGTCGTGACGCTCCAGCGCCGGGCCCCCTCGTCCCAGTCCATCGTCTCGACCTGGGTCTGGAACAGCGCCGCCTTGTAGAGGTCGAAGTGCCGGCCGATCCGCTGGCAGTGGGCGAAGATCTCCGGCGCCTTGGCGTACTTCTCCGTCGGGATGTAGCCGGTCTCCTCGAGCAGCGGCAGGTAGATATAGGACTCCACGTCGCAGGCGGCGCCCGGATAGCGGTTCCAGTACCAGGTGCCACCGAAGTCGCCTCCCTTCTCGACGATGCGGAAGGAGTCCACCCCCGCCTGGCGCAGCCGCGCCGCCGCCAACAGGCCGCCAAAGCCACCGCCGACAATCAAGACGTCGATCTTCTCGGTCACCGCCGGACGGGTGAAGCCGGGCTCGACGTAGGGATCCCTGTCGAAATCCGCGTAGAGGCCGCTGAGGTCGCGGTACTGGGCGTTGCCGTCGGGACGCAGCCGCTTCTCGCGCTCGAGCCGATATTTCTCCTTCAGCGCTTCCGGAGAAAACGAGGCCTCACCCTTCTTCGTCCCAGTCATCCGCACACATCCTTTCGACCGACAGCCGCAGCGTATGTACACGGCCGTGTACATTCCAGTCGCACAAGTACACAGCCGTGTACATCCTGGACATAACCCAGGTGACGTTCTAGGTAAACACTCGTGTACATGTCCCGCCCTCCCGAGCCCAAGAAGGCGGCGCGCCAGCGCGACGCCGAGCGCACGCGCACCGCGATCCTCGACGCCGCGCAGACGCTGTTCTCGACGCGCGGCTTCACCAACACCGGGGTGCGGGAGGTGGCGGACCAGGCCGGGGTGAATTCCGCGCTCGTCGGCCGCTACTTCGGCTCGAAGGAGGGGCTGTTCCGGGCGACGTTGGAGCGGGTGATCGACATCACCCCCATCCTGCGCGAGGACCGGCGGCACCGCTTCGGGGTGGACATGGTGGCGGCCTTGTTCGACTCGCGGGACGCCTCGGGCCCGCTGGCGATGATGATCCTCTCGGCGGCCGACCCCGCGGCGCACGCGACGAGCGTCGAGTTCCTCCAGACGAAGGTGGTTGCACCGTTGGCCCGCTGGCTGGGCCCCCCGGACGGCGAGGGGCGAGCGGTGCGGCTCAACATCCTCTGGAGCGGCTTCCTCACCAGTTGGAAGCTGCTGCCCATCCAGTCGCTCACCGGGGCGCGCCTCGCTTCAACCCGCCGCTGGCTGGAGGCCGCGACCCAGGCGATCGTCGACGAAGACAGGGCCTGAGCCCGGCCCTGGCTGCGACGGTGGAGTCGACGAAGGAGCGCACGCCGCGATTGGATTGGGCGGGGCCACTAGGTACGGCGGCCGCCGCATGCCGCGCGGCACCGCCGCGCCGATGAACGTGAGCACGAGGAGCGGCACGTCCAGCAGGAGGAAGCGCGGGCCGCTCAAGTCCAGGGGATTCATGTCACGTCTCCAGGCCGTGTGTATTCCATGGCCAGGTAGCCCTGCAGCTCCTTGTCCTGGGGGAGCGCGGGGGCCCCGAGGAAGAGCACGGTCAAGACGAGGTTCCCGGGGCGCGGGGAGCTTGGGGCGCCCTGCGGACCCACCGGGACAGGCAGGGCCTCGTGCTGCGCGCGAAGGGCTTGGACGACCGCGTCTCCCCTCCGGCTGCGCCGGTACTGGCTGTTCACCCAGTGCGCACAGAAGATGACGATCAGCCCCAGGAACAGCAGGAGGAAGCCCAATGGCCTGTCCCGCGACAGCTCCCTCCCAGCCTTCACGAATCCCAGGCCCGCCACCGCGAACTGGGGGAGGTGGCCCAGGGTGTCCATTCGCTGGAGCGGCTTGGAGGCCATCAGCAGGCCGCGCTGGCGCAATGCGTCCTCCATCCGCGCGAGCTCCGGCTCCGCGGCCCGCAGCAGCCCTTTCCGGTCCGTCACCCCTTGGAGCACCGCGGCGTGAAAAGCCTTCTCGAGGGGGTGGGCGCTGGAGGCCAAGGGCCCGGCGCCGTGAAGAAGCCCGTCCTGAATGCGCAGCGCGCCAGATTGAACGAGCTGGACCACGGCCGAGACCAGCGTTTCCTTTCGGCCCATGAGCAGGGCTACCTGGTACGGCTCGAGGTCCAGGTGCTCGGGCGCCGGCGGGCCTCCTGGACGGCGCAGCCATTGGTACAGCGGGACCGAGGCGAGCATCGCCCCTGAGAGCAGCAGGACGTAGAAGCCGAGGAAGTCATCGCCGCTCCAAGCCAGGGGATTCATTTGGGGGCTCCTTGCCAGTCCCACCACGCGCTGACGCCAAGCCTATACGGAGACGGCCCCGCTCACTCCCCTCCGCAGCCGCCGCAGCCGCCCCCGCCGCAGGAGCTGCCCTGCTGGCTCTGACGGTCCCGGTGCAAGGACTCGTACACGTCCGCGAAATCGGAGCTGGCCAGCGCGGTGGCGCCGAAGAGGCCCACGGCGAGTGCGAGGGCGCTGGGACTCAGCAACTGCCGGGCCCCCTCGGAGGCCATGGCCAGCGCCGCATCGCCTCGCTGGGAGCGGCGCAGCAGGGAGTTCCACCGGAGCAGCCCTCCCAGGGCCAGCGCCCCCAGCAGCGTCAGCGGGAGGAGCACCGGCCAAAGGCCCTCGCTGCGGCATGAAGCCGTGACCACGGGCGCTCCCTCGCCCACTGCGCTTCCACGACCTGCGGCACACCACGGCCACCCTGCTGCTCAAGGCAGGCGTCCCGCTGGCCACCGTGCAGCGCATCCTCCGCCACTCGGACCCGGCCATCACCACGGAGGTGTACGGCCACCTCGACGTGGAGGACATGCGCAAAGGCCTCGACCGGCTCGACTTCGCAGCGCCCGAGCCAGCCCCAGCCGAGTCATCCCAGGAGCCGCCGGAGGTGAACCCCCGTCGCTTGCCGCTGGTTTGCCGCTGGCCTCTGGGTCCCGGAAAGACGAAGGGCGCGGACCCGAGGATTTCTCCAAGGATTCCGCGCCCTTCTGATGGTCGGGGAGACAGGATTTGAACCTGCGACCCCTTGGTCCCGAACCAAGTGCTCTACCAGGCTGAGCCACTCCCCGATACCGCTATGTCCTTCGCCGGAACTGCTCTCGGGCCGTCGAAGTGGGCGGGGATGTACCCGACCCGCCCGGCCTAGTCAACGCCCGTGGATCAGCTTTTCATTCCTCCCCTCTTCCCGGGGTTCCCCAGGACCCGGGGGGCTCCGTTGACCCGGCCCCCGCGCTCGTAACCCCTCCAATTTGCGGGGGGCAACCCTCAGGAACACTGCTTGCTTGGCTCCGTGCCGTACAGCTCAGCCACCGCGGGGTCCCATGCTCTCTCCGGTCGTCCTCATCTCCGATGACGAGCCGCTCGTCGTCTCCGCCCTCGCCCGGGAAGCCCGCCGTTCGGGGCTCTCCTCGGTGGCGGATACCACGTCCCAGCACGTGCTCGACCTGGCCCGCAAGCACCGGCCCGCCGTCATCATCCTCGACATCCACCAGCGCCTGGACGGGAGGGACTTGCTCGCGCGGCTCAAGCAGGACCCCGAGACGCGCGCGTGCAAGGTCATCATCCTCAGTGGCGTGGAGGACCAGTACACCCGCCACGTGTGCTTCGAGCTCGGCGCCGAGGCCTACGAGGTGAAGCCCTTCGACCACACCTTCATGACGCGGGTGGCGCGCATGGCGGGCGTGCCGGCGCCCCCCGCGGTTTGACGCGCTCCCTCAGGGGCGCAGCGAGCGGATGGCGGCGGCGTAGTCCTTCGAGCTGAACACGTACGAGCCCGCCACCAGCACGTTCGCCCCGGCGCCCACCACCTGCCGCGCCGTCTCGGCGTTGATGCCGCCGTCCACCTCGAGGTCCGTGGACAGCCCGCGCGCGTCGAGCATGGCGCGCAGCCGGCGCACCTTGTCCACCGTCTGGGGGATGAAGCCCTGTCCCCCGAAGCCGGGGTTCACGCTCATCAGCAGCACCATGTCCACGTCCCCCAGCACCTCCTCCACCGACGAGAGGGGCGTGGCCGGGTTGAGCACCACCGCCGGCTTCGCCCCCGCGTGGCGGATCTGCTGAATCACCCGGTGCAGGTGCGTGCACGCCTCCACGTGCACCGTGAGGATGTCCGCCCCCGCCTTCACGAAGGCCTCCACGTACTTCTCGGGCTCGACAATCATGAGGTGGACGTCCAGGGGCCGGGTGGCGGCCTTCTTGATGGCCTGCACCACCACCGGCCCCATCGTGATGTTGGGCACGAAGCGCCCGTCCATCACGTCCACGTGGATCCAATCCGCCCCGGCGGCCTCCACCGCCCGGACTTCCTCGGCCAGACGGCCGAAATCAGAGGACAGGAGCGAGGGGGACACGAGCACGCGGCGGTTCATGGGCGCTACATAGCCACTTCCGCCCCCGGGTGGTACCCGCTCGGTGGGGGGGCGGGCGACCTGAAATGTCCTGTGGTTCGGGGCAGGCGGCCAGGGGGCGAACCTCCCGGAGGGGCGGGCCGCGCTTTTCCCGTGCTAAGAAGATTCCTCCCAGGCCGTGCGCCGTCCTCCTTTGGAGCCATTCCCGGTGCTTCCACAGACCCAGCCGCCCGACCCATCCGATCTCACCCGGCGCCTCAAGAAGCTCACGTCCATCCTGGACGTCACCAAGGCCATGAGCGCCGAGCGCGATCTGGACCTGCTGCTGCCCCTCATCCTCTACGAGGCCAGCAAGGTGGTGGAGGCGGACCGGTGCTCGCTCTTCGTGCTCGACCGCGAGCGCAATGAGCTGTGGAGCAAGGTGGCCCAGGGCTCCAAGAGCGAAATCCGTCTGCCCGTGGGCAGCGGCATCGCCGGCCAGGTGGCCCAGACGGGCGAGGTCATCAACCTCCCGGACGCCTACGCCGACGAGCGCTTCAACCGCACCTTCGACAACCTCAGCGGCTACCGCACCCAGAGCGTGCTCTGCGTGCCCATGCGCGACGCCAACGGCGAGGTCACCGGCGTCATCCAGGCCCTCAACAAGCTGAGTGGGCAGCCCTTCGACTCCGAGGACGAGGAGCTGTTGCTCGCCCTGGGCGCCCAGGCCGCCGGCGCCATCGAGAACGCGCTGCTGCACGAGGACATCAACCGCCTCTTCGAGGGCTTCGTCTCCGCCTCGGTGGTGGCCATCGAATCCAGAGACCCCACCACCGCCGGACATTCGGGCCGGGTGGCGGACCTCACCGTGGCCATGGCCCGCGCGCTCGAGCACGTGCACACCGGGCCCTACGCCCACACGCGCTTCAGCCTCACCGAGCTGCAGGAACTGCGCTACGCCTCGCTGCTGCACGACTTCGGCAAGGTGGGCGTGCGCGAGCCGGTGCTCGTCAAGGCCGAGAAGCTCTACCCCCATGAGCTCGAGGTGCTGCGCGCCCGCTTCCAGCTGGCCCGCAAGGATCTCCAGTTGCAGAGCTACCGCCGCCGGCTCGCCGCCGCGAAGCTGCGCGGCACCCACCACCTGGCGGAGATCGACGCCGAGGAGGACGAGCGGCTCGCCCAGGAGCTCAAGCGGTTGGACGAGGTGCTCGAGTTCCTCCTCACCTGCAACCGGCCCACGGTGCTCGCCCAGGGCAACTTCGAGCGGCTGCACGAGCTGCGCGCCCTGCGCTTCGAGGACGCCTTCGGACAGGAGCAGTCCCTGCTGCTCGAGCGGGAAATCAAATCGCTCTCCATCGCCAAGGGCACCCTCTCCGTGGAGGAGCGCCGGGAGATCGAGAGCCACGTGGAGCACACGTACCGCTTCCTGTCGCAGATTCCGTGGACGCGCACCCTGCGGCGCGTGCCTGAAATCGCCTACGCGCACCACGAGAAGCTCGACGGCACCGGCTACCCGCGCGCCGTTCCGGACGGGGGCATCCCCACCCAGTCCCGGATGATGTCCATCGCGGACATCTACGACGCGCTCACCGCCAGCGACCGGCCCTACAAGAAGGCCGTGCCGCACCAGCTGGCGCTCGACATCCTCAAGCGCGAGGCGCAGAGCGGCCAGCTGGACATCCAGCTGTTCCACATCTTCGTCGAGGCGGAGATTCCCAAGCGGGCCCTGACGGACTTCCGCGGGTAACGCGCGGGGGGGACACGCGGCTCCAACCTGGGAGCCGCGTACCCTCACCCCGGCCCTCTCCCGAAGAGAGAGGGAAGGTGGGCTCAGCTGCCGATGATGTGCAGCCGCAGGCTGTTGATCTTCCCGGGCTGACCCACGGGCGCGCCGTAGACGATGACCACGCGGTCTCCCTTGCGCGCCAGACCCCGCGTCACGAGCTCCTCTTCCACCCGGCGCACCATCGCCTCGGTGTCCTGGATGGGCTCGAGCACGCGCGGCACCACGCCCCACAAGAGCGCCAGCCGGCGGCGCACTTCCTGGTTGGGGCTGAAGGCCACGATGGGCACCGGCGGCCGGTAGTGCGCCAGCAGCCGCGCCGTCACACCCGAGAGCGTGAAGGCCGCGATGAGCGACGCCCCCGCCTGCTTCGCCGCGTAGCACGCGCTCGCCGCGATGACGTCCGGGAAGTGCGAGGGCAGCCCCACCGGCGACTCCGTGGGCATCGTCAGCCCCTGCGCCCGGATGGTCGACTCGGCCGCCAGCACGATGCGCTCCATCATCTGCACCGACTCGATGGGGAACTTGCCGCTGGCCGTCTCGCCCGAGAGCATCACCGCGTCCGCGCCGTCAAAGACGGCGTTGGCCACGTCGCTGGCCTCGGCGCGCGTGGGCCGCGGGTTATCAATCATCGAGTTGAGCATCTGCGTGGCCACGATGACCGGCAGGCCCCGCATGTTGCACCGGCGGACAATGTCCTTCTGCACCGAGGGCACCTCCTCGGGCGGAATCTCCACGCCGAGGTCTCCTCGCGCCACCATCACGCCGTCCGTCTTGTCCAGGATGGCGTCCAGGCGGGCGATCGCCTCGGGCTTCTCCAGCTTGGCGATGATGGGCACCGTGCGGCCCACCTCCGCCATGGCCGCACGCGCCATGTCCAGGTCCGACGGCTGGCGCACGAAGGACAGGGCGATGAAGTCCACGCCCGCCTTGATGCCGAACACCAGGTCCTCCCGGTCCTTGGGCGTGAGCGCATCCGCGCGCACCGCCACTCCCGGCAGGTTGATGCCCTTGTTGTTCTTCAGCGTGCCGCCGTGGATGACCTCGGTGCGGATGAGCTGCTTCTTGTCGGTCTCGATGACCTTCAGCTCCAAGAGGCCGTCGTCCAGGAGGATGCGGTCTCCCGGGTTCACGTCCGCCGCCAGGAGCGGGTACGTGGTGGACACGATCTCATCCGTGCCCTTCACGCTCTCGTCCGTGGTGATGCGGAACTCTCCACCGGGCTTGAGCTCCGTGCTGCCGGTGATGAAGCGGCCGGTGCGGATCTTGGGACCCTGGAGATCTCCCAGGATACCAACCGCCTTGCGGACCTTGAGTGAGGCCGCTCGGAGCTTGGCGATGTTCTCGGCATGTTGCTCGTGGCTGCCGTGAGAGAAGTTGAGCCGGGCCACGTCCATTCCGGCTTCGATCAAGGCCTCCAGCATTTCCTGGCTCTGGCTGGCCGGTCCAAGGGTGCAGACAATCTTCGCGCGTCGCATATGGGCAAAACAGG
The DNA here is from genome assembly GCF_045802675.1 of Archangium sp. GTDB lineage: Bacteria > Myxococcota > Myxococcia > Myxococcales > Myxococcaceae > Archangium. The sequence goes on from NZ_JBJMQO010000094.1 coordinate 56,094, forward strand.
ATTGGGTCGGGCCATGCGCAGGGTCAAGCAGCGTCCGCACACGGCCTTCGATTGGTAAATTGGTAAAGCAGCGAGCAGGGGCTCGCGGGCTCAACCCCGCAACAGCAGGTTCAGGTTCTCCCGCTCCCAACGCAGTGCGGCAGCGTAGAGGGGGAAGGCCTTCTCCCGGTCGCGGAACGCCCGCGGGTGGTGCACCCGGCGGCCCGTCCCATTCGAGCTGGGGAAGAGCTGGTGGAGCATCTCGTGGAAGACGATGAACTCCACGAAGTACGAGGGCACTTCCGCCCTATCCAACGCGGGGTGGATGCGGATTTCGCGCGTCTGATGGTCGTAGACCCCCAGACGGATGGACTTGCGCCGCCGCCGGGGAGGCATGCGGCCCCAGCCAATGCGCGCCTGGATGCCCTCCTGGAAGTAGGTGCGGTTGAGCGCATCGAACATCGCCTGGAGGTCGAAGTAGCGGCCGCGCGGCTCGAGGTCCGCCTCAGCGGCGTGGCGCTCCTGGCGGATGCGCGGCTGCTGGCCCCGGATGTAGTCGTCCAACAGCCCGCCAGCCAGGCGGTTGCCCCGGCCCGCGTAGTCGGCCACCGCGCGCACCACCGGCTCCGGCGCGTCGAGGAACATATGGTGCAGCCGCAACTGCAACGCGTTGGCGCTGCGCCGGAAGGACACCATGGTGGAGCGGTTGTCCGTCACCGCCAGCCGCACCGGCAGCCGCAGCTCCGCCGAGAGCCGGAAGGCGAGGGCCTCGGCCCGGGCCCACAGCTCCTCCCGGGTGGCCTCCGACGGGTGGGACTGCGAGGCCCTCGAGGCCTCCTCGTGGAAGTTCTCCGCGAGCGGCACCAGCTCTTCCTCGCGGAGGGCGGTGGCCAGACGGTGGGAGGACTCCGCCGCGCGGTTGCGCGCGGGCAGGGCCGCGGCGCCCTCACGAAGGGGAGGACGCGGGAACAAGTGCATCTGGTGGGGCGGGAGCGACGACACGCGGGGGGCATCGTACCCAGCGGCCTCCGGGACTCAAGGCCGGCGGCACTCGCCCGCCTGCCCACCGTCTGCCCGTCAACCCCGCCCGTGTGCGCGCGCTTCCTCCGCCAGCTGCTCACCGAGCGACTCTATTGTCTCTCGTGTCGTGCGAAAGGCCGCCAGCACCTCGTCCATGCTGGTGGACTCCTCCACCGCGAGGCAGGCATCGCCGCCCGCTCGGGCCTCGTCCAGGTCACCGTAGCGCCCCATCTGCACGCTCCAGCTCCCGTCGGGCCAGCGCTCGAAGGGATAGAGCCGGCAGGCCACCGGGCGCACGTCTCCGGGCAGGCCACACCCGCGGCCCTTCTCGTGGAAGACGCAAGCGCCCGCGCGAATGGCCAGCGTCAACCGCACCGGCGCCCGGCGGAAGTAGCCGCGATACAGAGGCCGGCGCGCCTCGTACCCCGCCGTCTCCTCCTCGGTGAGGTACTCCTCGACGACGAAGCGCCTCGGCGAGAGGCCCGTGTGCTCGGCGATGCGCTCCACGTCCGAGCGCGTGAGGGTGGCGAGCCGCTCGTCCTCCTTCACCTCGCAGCACGAGGCGCCCAGCACCACCGGACAGCGGGCGCAGACGGGGCCCATGGGAGGGCTCATCGCCGGCTTCACGCTCATGGAAGCGGAGGCGTGTCGCCCCCGCCTCCGCGCGTCTTCTGCAACCGCTCCAACCGCTCCGGCTCCATGCGCACCACCAGCGTCTTCTCCCGGGTGTACTGCACCTGGCCGTGCGCCCCACCCTTCACCTTCTTCACGAACTGCACCGGCACCCAGCTCACCTCGCCGCGCGGCTCGCCCTTGGCCCCCGAGTGGTGCAGCGCCAGGTGCGCCGCATCCAATAGCACCTCCTGCGACACCTCCACGCCCTTGGCCAGGGGCACCACCACATGGCTGCCCGGCAGCCCCCTCGCGTGCAGCCACAGGTGGTAGGGGCGCGCCACCTTGAAGGTGAGCGTGTCGTTGTCCTCGCCGCCCTTGCCCACCCAGATGCGCTGGCCCCCGGACCCCACGTACTCCTTGAAGGGCCGGGCCTCGGGCGGTCCCTCCTCCGCGGCGCCCTGCTGCAGCACCTCCGCCTGCGCCAGCAGCGAGTCCTCGTCCAGCGACTCGAGCTGCTTCAGCGCCTCCTCCGCGTGCGCCACCTCGCGCGCCAGCTCCGCCTCGCGCTGCCGCGCGTGCTCCACCCCCCTCATCAGCCGCCGGTACTGGTGGAAGTGCCAGTCCGCCTCCTCCTTCGGCGTCCGCTTCGGGTCCAACTTCACCTGCACCTCCTCCATCCCCGACTCGGTGTACGCGGTGAGCGTCACCTCGGTGGCCCCGCGCTTGAGCCGGTACATGTTCTGGGTGAGCAGCTCGCCCAACTGCCGGTGCTTCTCGGCGTCCGGGCCTCGAGACGCCTCCGTGCGTACCTTCTCCAGCGTGCGCCCCGAGCGCTTGAGCCGGGCCCGGTACGGCAGCGACAGCCGGCGGCGGATGGCCTCGGCACGGCTCGCCTTGTCCTTGGGCCCCAGCAGCCGCTCCGCCTCCTCGGCGTAGGGCGCGAAGTCCAGCGGGTACACCGGGTCGGTGGTGAAGCGCGACGGAGCGGCCTTCGCGCGGGCGAGCGCCTCGGGGGACAGCGGCTCCGGCGGCGTCCACTGCGCTCCCGGGTGCAGCGCGCGACGCTGCGCCAGGCCCTCGCCCGAGAGCATCAGCACCCGCCCCGAGTCCGTCAGCAGCACCAGCCCGCCCGGCGAGCCCAGCTCCAGCACCAGCCGCCGCCGGCTCTCCTCGCTCTGGAAATCGAGCGTCACCACGCGCTCGGCCTCCGCCCACGAGGCGGCGATCAGCTTGAGGCCCACCAGCTCCTGCCGCAGCCAGCGCTGGAAGGGGGCCGGCTCTCCCGGCGTGGGGAAGCGATCAGCCGCCACCGACACGCGGGCGAGCTCGCCCTCGGCGCACAGGCACAGGAGGACGGAGCGCCCGGGCACCCGCAGCTCCAGGTAGGCCAGGCGCGGCAGCGGACACCACGCCTTCTGCACCACCGCGCCGCCCAGCCGCGTGGACACCTCCGCCACCACACACTCCAACTCCGAGGCACGCAGTGACACCCGAGTCCTCCTGGCTCCGGAAACGAGAACGGCCCGGCGGGAAACCCGCCGAGCCGTTCAAACTGTGCGAAGTGACTACCTTACGTCTAGCCCTCGGAAGGAGCGGCCTCGGCGGAGGACTTCGCCGTGCTCTTGCGGCGGGTCGTCTTCCGGGCGGCGGTCTTCTTGCCAGCGGCCTTCTTGGCCGTGGCCTTCTTCGCGGTCCGGGGAGCAGCGGTCTTGCGGGTGGTCTTCTTCGCGGCGGTCTTCTTCGTCGCGGCCTTCTTCGCGGTCTTCTTCTTCGCGGCCATCTAAAGCCTCCGTTGGTTCACCGCCACTCACGAGGAGTGGGGCCTGCACTCGCATGGGGAGTGCTTGTCATGAATGGTAGAGATGCCTTGCCAGTGTGTCAACGCATGGTGATGTAGTGCAACGCGTGGCGCGCCGATTTTTCGGCATCGCGCGCGTTCGCGCTCCCCCGCGAAGCCCCGAAACGCACCTTCCCCACCACGAACACACCGCGAATCGCGTCCGCGCGGAGGCCGATTTTCCGGCCTCGGCGGCGTTTCGGACTTCCGGAGCACGCGGGAAGCACGCGCGCGACTGTCGCCTCGCGCGCACTCGGCACCGCGCACCCCGTGCTTTGAGCGCGCACACGACGCATCTACGGTGCTCCACCCGCCATGAGTGCTCACGACATGACCTTCCCCTCTGACTTCACCTTCGGCGTCGCCACCTCCGCGTACCAGGTGGAGGGCGGCCTCGAGAACGACTGGGCCGAGTGGGAGCGCGCCGGGAAGCTGAAGGACCCGCACATGCGCTGCGGCCGCGGCGTGGACCACTGGAACCGCTACGAGGAGGACTACGGCCTGGCGCGCGACGTGGGAGCCACCGCCTTCCGCATGTCGCTGGAGTGGGCCCGGATTGAACCGGAGCGCGGGCGGGTGGACGGCGCGGTGCTCGAGGCCTACCGCGAGCGGCTGCTGCGGATGAAGGCGCGCGGCCTGCGCCCGGTGGTGACGCTCCACCACTTCACCCACCCCTCCTGGTTCCACCGCGAGACGCCCTGGCACCTGCCCCGGAGCGTCGACGCCTTCCGCGCCTACGCGCGCGCGTGTGCCCCTGTTCTCGAGGGGTTGGATGCACTCGTCATCTCGCTCAACGAGCCCATGGTGCTGCTGCTGGGCGGCTACCTGCAGGGCCTCATGCCCCCCGGAATCGCCGACGGCGCGAAGACGATGGCGGCGCTGGAGAACATGGTGCGCGCCCACGTGGCCGCGCGCGAGGAGCTCCAGGCGGTGCTCGGCCGGGTGGAGCTGGGCATTTCCCAGAACATGCTCGCCTTCGCGCCGGACCGCTGGTGGAACCCGATGGACCGAGCGCTCGTGCGGCTGGGCGCCCAGGCCTACAACCACGCCTTCCACGAGGCCCTGGTGTCCGGCCGGCTGCGGGTGAACATGCCCGGCATCGGCTCCACCCGGGTGGACGTGCCCGGCGCGCGCGGCTCCTGCGACTTCATCGGGATGAACTACTACACGCGCGCCCACCTGCGCTTCATCCCCAAGCCCCCCTTCATCGACTTCAAGTTCCGGGACGTGAACGGCCGGGGCCTCACCGACATCGGCTGGGAGCTGTGGCCCGAGGGCTTCGGCCAGGTGCTGCGCGAGCTCAAGCGCTACGGGCTGCCGGTGTGGGTGACGGAGAATGGCATCGACGACCGCTCGGGGCTCCGCCGGCCCGACTACATCCACGCCCACCTGAAGGAGCTGCTCGCCGCGCGCGCCGACGGGGTGGACGTGCGCGGCTACCTCTATTGGAGCCTGCTGGACAACTTCGAGTGGCTCGAGGGCTGGGGGCCGCGCTTCGGCCTGTACCACGTGGACTTCAACACGCTCGAGCGCCGCCCCACCCCGGCCTGCCGCTACTTCCGGGAGGTGGCCACCACGCGACAGCTCCTCCCGCCCGAGGCCGTACTCCACCGCGCGCCCGCTCCCGGCGCCGAGCCGCTCCGCCTGGCTCAGCCCAGCGCCGCCCGGTAGTCGACGTCCTGCTCCTCCTCGGGGGCATGGGGGTCGACGTGCGCGGAGAGGAAGAAGCGGCGCACCGCCTCCCGCACCGCCTCGGCCGAGTCGAGCTGGTTCACCTCGGAGCGGAAGACGGCGGCCCCGCGCAGCCCGTGGCCGTACCAGGCCAGGTGCTTGCGGAAGGAGCGCACGGCGGGGAGCTCCTCGCCCACGAAACCGAGGTGGGCGGCGAAGTGGCGCAGCACCAGCTCGCTGCGCTCCTCGGGCGTGGGCGGGGGGCCGCCGAGCAGCTCGCGGAATATCCACGGGTTGCCCAGGGCGCCGCGGCCAATCATCACGAAGTCGCAGCCGGTGGAGTCCAGCATGCGGCGGGCGTCGGCGGGCGTCTTCACGTCCCCGTTGCCGATGATGGCCCGGTCCGGGAAGTGGCGCTTGAGGTCGGCGATGACGCTCCAGTCCGCCTGGCCCGAGTAGCCCTGGGCGCGGGTGCGCGGGTGGATGGCGAGCGCGGCGCACCCGGCCTCGAAGAGCTTGCCGGCCACCTGGAGGTAGTTGCGCTGCTGCTCGTCCCAGCCCGAGCGGATTTTACAGGTGACGGGCAGGCCGGTGGCCGCGTGGATTTCGCGCACGAGCGCCGCGCCCCGGTCCGGCTCGCACAAGAGGGCGCTGCCGGCGCCGTTCTTCGTCACCTTCTTCACCGGGCAGCCCATGTTGATGTCGATGATTTGCGCCCCGTACTGCTTGCCGATGACGGCCGCGCGGGCCATGGACTCCGGCTCGCCCCCGAAGATTTGCAGGCTGTAGGGCCGCTCCACCTCGGCGTCGTAGCGCAGGTACTTGAGGGTGCGCTGGTTGGTGCGCATCAAGCCCTGCGAGCTCACCAGCTCGGTGGGGCAGAGAGCGGCCCCCATCTGGAAGGCGATGACGCGGAAGGGCTTCTCGCTCACCCCGGCCATGGGGGCGAGGATGAAGGGGTTGGGCAGCGTGTAGGGACCGATGCGGAGCATGGCGGCGGGGGAACCTAGCGGATTAGCGGGATTGTTCCAGGGCCCGGGCGAGAGCCTGCGCGGCCGCTCTCCTTTGGTTAAGGTCAGGCCCCATGTTGCGCTTCCGGCTCGGGACCATCCCCGTCGAGGTCCACCTCTCGCACCTGCTCTTCTCCGCCCTCATGGGCGTCCTGATGGTGCGGGACATGCCGGCGCTGGAACCGGACGTCTGGCCCTACCGCCCGCTCCAGCACCCCGGCGGCCCCGAATACGCCACCACGGCGCTGCTCGTCGTCGCCTCGTGGATGCTCATCATCTTCGTGTCGGCGCTCGTCCACGAGGCCGGCCACGCGCTGATGCTCCGGGCCTTCGGCTACCGGCCGAGCATCCAGCTCATCTGGCTGGGCGGCGGCACCCGGCCCAACACCGCCTTCCCCATCCCCTGGCACCGGCTGGTGCTCATCACCGCCGCGGGGCCCCTGGCCGGGCTGGTGCTGAGCGGGGTAACGCTCGGGCTGTGGCGCTACGGGGTGGCGCCGGACGCCGAGCGCTGGCGCTTCCTCCTCCTCTGGTGCAGCGCGGCCAATGCCTTCTGGGCCCTCTTCAACCTCATCCCCGTGCCGACGCTGGACGGGGGCACCATCCTGAGCACCCTGTCCACCCGCGCCTTCGGCCGCCGGGGCTTCATGGGCGCGCAGTTGCTGTCGCTCGTGCTGTGCATGGCGCTGGTGGCCTACGGGCTGCGCCACGCGCTCCTCGTCGCGCTCCTCTTCGGCATGTACGGCTTCCACGCGCTGCGGCTGCTGCTGGCCACCTCGCGCGGAGAGCTCAAGGTGAGCTCGGGCGTGCCCCCCGCGCCGCTGATGCTCGCGCTCCAGGAGGCCCAGGCCGCCCTGGCCGACGGACGGCTCGACGAGGCCCGCCAGCGCGGCCTCTCCTTATTGGAGGAGGAGACGTGCACCCCGGAGCTCGCCTCGCGCGTCCACCACCTGCTCGGCTGGGTGGCCCTCAAGGAGGGCCAGGGCCGCACCGCGCTCGACCACTTCTCCCAGGTGCACCGCCGGCCCGTGGAGACCCACGCCCTCGCGGCCGCCTTCTCCCTCATCGGCGACGAGCCCCGCGCGCTCGCCCTGTGGGAGCTGGCCTGGCACGAGTCGCGAAACCGCACCGTGCTGCACGAGTACGCCGGCTCGCTCATCCGCTCGGAGCGGGTGCAGCAGGCGCTGCGGCTGCCCGGGGTGGACATGGAAGCGGCCTTCCTGTGCGCCGAGCGGCCCCTCTTCATCCGCGGGGCGTACTCGGAGGCGGCGGCCATCGCCGAGGCGGGCCTCGTCCACGCACCCGTCGCCCGCCTGGCCTATGACGCCGCGTGCGCCCATGCCCGGGCGCGTCACCTCCCTGACGCGATGCGCTTGCTGCGGCGCGCCACCGAGCTGGGCTTCCAGGACGCCGACTACGCGGCCTCCGACGAGGACCTCGCTCCCCTGCACGGCCTTCCGGACTTCGAGCAGTGGCTCTCCGGGCTCCTGAAATCTGCCTCCGCCTGACATGGCCATGACATGAGGGGGTGTTGATGCGGGACGAGACTGAGCACCTTCCCGCTCGGTCAGCTTCCTGCCGAGGCCCCCTTGACTGCTCCAACCTCCGCGCCGGTCCAGGACGAGAAGATCAACTGGCTGTCGTCCATCCCCTTCTTCGGCGTGCACCTGATGTGCCTCTTCGTGTTCTACACGGGGGCGCGTCCGCTCGACGTCGCGGTGTGCGTGGGCCTGTACATCTTCCGCATGTGGGGGATTACCGCTGGCTTCCACCGCTACTTCAGCCACCGCGCCTACAAGGCGGGCCGCGGCTTCCAGTTCTTCCTCGCCCTGGCGGGCACCCTCGCCGTCCAGAAGGGACCGCTCTGGTGGGCCGCGCACCACCGGCACCACCACCGCTACTCGGACTTCGAGCAGGACATCCACTCGCCCCTGCAGAAGGGCTTCTGGTGGAGCCACGCCGGGTGGATCCTCTGCGACAAGTACAACGAGACGCGCTACGAGAGCATCAAGGACTTCGCGCGCTTCCCGGAGCTGAGGTGGCTCAACCGGTTCTTCGTCGTGCCGCCGGTGCTGCTGGCCGTGGCGCTCTACTTCATCGGCGGCTTCTCGATGCTGGTGTGGGGCTTCTTCGTCAGCACCACCCTGCTCTACCACGGCACCTTCACCATCAACTCGCTCAGCCACGTGTTCGGCAAGCGCCGCTACAAGACGACGGACACCAGCAAGAACAACTGGCTGCTGGCGCTCATCACCCTGGGCGAGGGCTGGCACAACAACCACCACTACTACCAGAACACCGCCAACCAGGGCTGGTTCTGGTGGGAGGTGGACCTGAGCTACTACTCGCTCAAGGCGTTCTCGTGGGTGGGCCTCGTCAGTGATTTGCGCACCCCGTCCGAGGCGGTGAGGAACGCGTACCTGAAGTACACGCCGCAGGAGCGCGTGGAGCTCAACGCCCCGGTGCACATCCCCTGGTTCGCCCCCGTGGCCGCCCAGAAGAAGGCCGCCGAGGAGAAGTTCAAGGCCGCCGAGGAGAAGTTCAAGGCCGCCGAGGAGAAGGTGCGCGAGGCCCTCACGGCCGCGGCCGACAGCCTGCCCTCCTCCGCGCCCAGCCCCCAGGCGCTCCTCAAGCGCCAGTAACGAGAAGGGGGCGGAACAGCCGGCGCCCGGGTAGAGTTCTCCCCCCGGACGAGCCCGTGCCGCCCCCTTCGTTGAAACCCGAAACCGCCCCCGTGCGTACCGCTGACGAGCCGGCCCCCGCCCAGGCCTCCGGTGAGCCGGACGAGGTACTCATGACGCGGTTCCAGCAGGGCGATGCCCGGGCCTTCGAGGCCCTCTTCCAGCGCTACGCGAGGCCGATCCACGGCTACCTGGCGCGGGTGACGGGCAGCCCCGCCGCGGCGGAGGACCTGTCGCAGCAGACCTTCCTCTCCCTGGTGCGGGCACGCGGGCGCTTCCAGGCGGGCGCGCGGGTGAAGCCCTGGCTGTACGCCATCGCCACCAACGCGGCGCGCGACTGGCAACGGCGCAAGCGGCCCGAGGACCTGACGGACGAGGGCGAGCTGCCCACCGGAGTGCCCGCGGAGGAGCCGGCCGCCCGGGACGCGGGACTCGAGCATGCGGTGCAGCGGGCCCTGGCGCAGCTGCCCGAGGGCCAGCGCATCCCCATCGTCCTGCACCGCTTCGAGGGGATGGGCTTCGCGGAGATCGCCGAGGCGATGGGACTGACGGAGTCGGCGGTGAAGGTGCGGGCGCACCGGGGTTATGCGCGGCTGCGCGAGCTGCTGGCGGGCCTGCGGGAGGAGACGCGATGAGTCCCGAGTGCACGCGCGTGCTGGACGGACTGGGCCAGCCGCTGCCGCCGGAGCTGGGCGCGCACGTGGCCGCGTGCGCCGGGTGCCGCGCGCTGCTGGAGGGCTTCGGAGCACTGGAGGGCGTGGCGGCCCCGGCGCAGGCCCCCGAGGCGGTGCCCGCCCTGGAGTCGGCGAAGGCCCAGGCGCTGAAGGAGCTGGCGGCACACCCGAAGGCGACGCCCTGGTGGCGCGAGGTGGTGACGCTGGTGGGCGTGTACGTGGCCATGACGGCGCTGGGCGCGCTGGCGCTCTCGCGGGTGGGGCTGATGCTGAACGCGGCCCCCGTGGGAGTGGTGGCGGTGCTGGCGGTGCTCGTGCTGCTGACGATGGTGGGCGGGGCGGTGGTGGCGCTGGCGCCGACGCGGCGCGTGGCCTGGGGCCTGGTGGGGACGAGCGCGGCGGTGGTGGCGCTCTCGGTGGTGCTGGGAGGCTCGGGGCTGGCGGTGAAGGGCTTCCTCGCGGGCTGCATCGGATGCTGGCGCACGCACATGCTGCTGTCGGCGCTGCCGTTGGTGGCGGCGCTGGTGATGCTCCGGCGCTCGGCGTACCAGCCGGCGAGGGCGGTGGCCGCGGGCCTGTCGGCGGGAGCGGTGGGCCTGCTGCTGCTCCACGTGCACTGCCCGGACGGGAGCGCCGCGCACCTGACGGCCTCGCACGTGGGCCCGTGGCTGCTGCTGGGAGGACTCGCCCTGCTGGTGCGCTCGCGGCTGCCCACCCAGAACCACGCGCCGTAAATACCCCTCGCCACCACGGCGCTCGGCTCCAAGCCCTGAAGCGGCCCGGGGCTCCCTCCCCCGCTTGCACCCACGGTGTCGAATCTCCAATCCGCTTGAAATCTTGCCACCGGGGGCGTTTATTATGGGCTCAAATGAAGGACGAGCCTCCGCGCCCCCCCCGCACCTCGCTTCGTGAGGCGCTGCGGCGCTTCATCCATGCGTCGTTGCAGGCCTTCAACCGCATCCGGCTCCCGGGGCCCTCGGTGCTGCCCATCGCGGGAGCCGTGGTGGGGCTCTACAGCGGGCTGGCCGCGGGCATCTTCACCAACCTCATCGGGGTGGTGCGCGGCCTCGCCTTCAACCTCGCGTGGGTGGGCGATGCGATGCGCCGCCCCGGCTCGCGCACGTTGCTGTCCGCCTGGGACGCGCTGTCCCGAGCCTCCTGGCATCTCGAGTACGCCATCCTCGGCGCCCCCCTGGCCCTCGGCGCCCTGGTGCTCGCGCGCGTCATCGAGCCCGGAGGCCCGCGCGACGAGGTGAAGCGCCGGCTGCGGCTGCTGGCCCTGCTGGTGCTGGGCGCGCTCGCGCTCTACTACCCGCTGGTGGCGCTCACGGCGCTCAACCGCGCCTTCAGCGGCGCCCACGAGATGACGGAGATCCTCCCGCTGCTGCCGTGGTGGATCTACCTGCTGGCCCCGTCGCTGGGAGGCATGGCGGTGGGGCGGCTGCTGCGCGACCACCCGGACACCCATGGCCACGGCGTGCCCGAGGTGGTGCGGGCGGTGAAGAGCAACCAGGAGCTGCCGGGCCACCGTGGTCTGCTCAAGCTGGTGGCGAGCGCCATCACCATTGGCAGCGGTGGCTCGGCCGGGCGCGAGGGCCCCATCGTGTACGGAGGCGCCGCCTTCGCCTCGACGGTGGGCCGCACGCTGGGCTTCTCGCGCCGCGAGCTGGCCATCCTGCTGGCGTGCGGGGCGGGCGCGGGCATCGCCGCCTCCTTCAACACCCCCATCGGTGGCGCCGTGTTCGCGATGGAGATCATCCTGCGCGAGTTCGAGCTGCGCGTCTTCTCGCCCATCATCCTCGCGAGCGTGGCGGGCACGCTGGTGAGCCGGGGAACGGTGGGCGTGATGCCCATGCTGAGCCGGCTCGACTACCAGCTGGTGAGCGGCTGGGAGGTGCTGTGCTACGCGGGGCTGGGCCTCTCGTGCGGGCTGATCGCCTATGCCTTCGTGCGGATGCTGCACCACTCGGAGGACTTCTTCGCGGGACGGGTGGCGGGGCGGATGTCGGCGTGGTTCGGCCAGCGCCCGAGGCCCCTGCGCGCGGGGCTGGGCGGGATGTGCGCGGGCCTGCTCGCCATGCTGAGCCCCACGGTGTGGGGCAGCGGGCACGAATACCTCAACCTGGCGGCCATCGGGCAGCTGAGCTTCGTCTTCCTCGTCACCGCGTGCGTCGTGAAGCTGGTGGCCACGGCCATCACCCTGGGCTCGGGCGGCTCGGGCGGCACGTTCTTCCCCTCGGCGGTGATGGGGACGATGCTGGGCGGGGCCTTCGGCACGCTGGTGCACTACTGCTTCCCCCACGCCACCGGGCCCAGCGGCGCCTACGCCATCGTCGGCATGGGCGGCGCCGTGGCCGCGCTCACCCGAGGCCCCCTCACGGGGATGATGATGCTCTACGAGCTGAGCGGGAGCCACGCCCTCATCCTGCCGCTCATGGTGACGTGCACCATCGCCTCGGCGCTCTGCCACTACCTCTCCGAGCGCAAGGCGCCCAAGACGCAGACGGACGCGGAGCTGCTGGCCAACACGCCGGTGCGCGCGCTGATGCGCGAGCTGTCCCCCGTGCCCGCGGACATGCACCTGCGCCCGCTCATGGACCAGGTGCTCACCACCGAGAGCGGCACGCTGCCGGTGCTCGACGGAGACGGGAAGCTGTACGGCATCGTCCAGGTGGACCAGTTCCGCGACATCTGGCGCGACGAGTTGCTGCAGCCCGTGCTCGTCGCCAGCGACCTGGCGCGCAAGGTGCCCCTGCTCAGCCCGGACACGGATCTGGCCCACGCGCTCCACCTGATGGACCAGGAGGACGTGGACGCCCTGCCCGTGCAGGGCACCCCGGGCAGCCAGACCTGCGGCATGCTCACCCGCGCGCTCGTGCGCCGCTTCCTCTCCTCGCACCACGCGAGCCAGCACGCCCACGGCCAGCACCTCGTGGCGCCCACCGAGGCCGCGAACTGAGGCAGCCCCCCACGCGGGTGGGGCCGTCCCCGTCACTTGCGCGGGTTGATGTTGCGCTCCGGCGGCGCGTCGCTCACGCGGGGCTCGTCTCCGCCCTCACGCTCGTAGCCGCGCTCCTCGCGCGAGTTGCCGCCTTCGCCCCAGCGCGGCGAGTCCGTGGTGAGGGCGTGCTCCTCCTCCGACTCACCCCCCGAGGCCACCCGGAAGTCCGGCCCCGGCTCGTCCTTCAGCGGCTTGCCCGCCTTCTTCGCGTCCGCGTCCTCGGCGTCCGCTACCCGCTCCGTCCGGGCGCCATAGGTGTCCGCGGGGATGGGCCCTCCGGCCTTCTTCAGGTCCTTCTTGTCGTCGCGAATGCTCATGGCTCGCTCCTGTGCTCGCGGGACCGGGACGGTCCACGCTGGCTGGTCGTCCGCCCGTCAAACGTCATCACTCCCTCCCCCAGGTGCGAGGCGGGAACGAGGGCGGACAGGAGGGCGAGCGAGCGGCGGGTAGCCCGAGGGAGCCGCTAGGAGCCCTTCTTCGAGTCGTCGGCCAGCAGCACGGAGGCGCGCCGGGCCGCCGCGAGCAGCTCGTCGGACAGGGGCGTGCCCGAGGTGGCCCGGGCCAGGGACAGGGCCCCGACGCAGAGGGCATAGGTGGCCAGCGCGCGCTCGCGGGCACTGGCGCGCTCGTCCCTGGGCAGGTGCGCCGCCATGGCCTCCACCGTCGCGTCCATCTCCCGCGCCAGCGTCTCCTTCAGCCCGGCGTCTCCCCGCACCACATCGGACATCACCGCGGGCAGCGGACACATGGGCGTCTCCGCGTCCCGGTGCGTCCGGTTGAGGTAGCGCCGCACGAAGTGACTCACCCACTCCGGGCCCTTCAGGTCGTCCAGGTCCCGCAGCCACTCGGCGCGCCGGCCCGCCAGCATCCGCGAGAGCGATTCGACGAGCAGCGCCTGCTTCGAGCCGAAGTGCGCGTAGAAGCCGCCCACCGTCAGCCCCGCCGCCTTCATCACCGTCTCCACGCTGGCGCCCGCGAACCCCTGCCGCCGGAACAGGAGGCCCGCCGCCTCCAGGATGCGCTCGTGCGTGGCCTGCTTCTGCTCGGGGGGATGACCCATTCGACGCGACCTCTCTTCTCCACATTATAGCCATCACCCGAACCGCCCGCACGAGCCCCACCGAGCAGAAGAGCACCCCCCGCCTCCTCCTTGACGCACCCCGTCCCTCGGGAGTTGCGGTCATATTATGACAATAATGCTGACAGGGTGGCACGTGGCCCCGGAGCTGGGACTCTTCACCGTGCTGGCCCAGGGGCCCCTGGGCGGAGAGGTACTGGCCGAGAGGCTCGAGCTGCACCCACGCGTCTGGCGCGACTTCCTCGATGCGCTCGTGGCCCTGGGCATGCTGCGGCGTGACGAGGACGGCCGCTACGCCAACACGCCCGAAACCGGTACGTTCCTCGTCCGGTCCCGGCCCGGCTACGTCGGCGGGCTGCTCGAGATGGCCAATGCCCGGCTGTACGGTTTCTGGGGCTCGCTCACCGAGGCGCTACGCACCGGCCAACCCCAGAACGAGGAGAGGTCCGGGGGCAACCTGTTCGACGTGCTCTACGCCGACCCGGCCCGCCTGCGCGGCTTCCTCCAGGCCATGAGCGGCGCCAGCCTGCCCTCCGCGCGCGCCATCGCCGCGAAGTTCCCCTGGGAGCGCGCCTCCAGCTTCGCCGACCTCGGCACGGCCCAGGGCTGCCTGGCCGCACAGGTCGCGCTGGCACACGAGCACCTCACCGGCATCGGCTTCGACCTGGCCCCGGTCGGCCCCGTCTTCGAGTCGTACGTGCACCCGCTCGGCCTGGGCGGACGGCTGCGCTTCCAGGCCGGCGACTTCTTCCGCGACCCCCTCCCCGAGGCCGACGTGCTCGTGATGGGCCACATCCTCCACGACTGGGACCTCGAGCAGAAGAAGGCCCTGCTCGCGGCGGCCCTGCTCGCGCTGCCCCGGGGCGGCTCCCTCGTGGTCTACGACGCCATCATCGACGACACACGGAGCACCAACGCCTTCGGGCTGCTGATGAGCCTGAACATGCTCATCGAGACGCGCGGCGGCTTCGACTACACCGGGGCCGACTGCATCGGCTGGATGCGGGAGGTCGGCTTCCGCGAGGCCCGCCTCGAGCACCTCGCGGGGCCCGACTCGATGGTGATCGGCACGAAGTGAGACGTCGGAACCTCCTCCACCCGGGGGCTCGAAGCGAGTAGCTTGCCGCGAACCCCTTCGAGGAGCCGCCCCCCGTGCGGAACGCCGAACTGCTCAGCCAGAACGCTCCTTCCCCCCGGCGGGCGCTGGCCGAGGTGGGCCTGGTGCTCGTCACCGTGTTCCTCCCGGGGAACCTCTCCGCGTTCGGCACGTGGCCGCTCGTCGTGGCCACCTGCGTCCTGGCCGCCTGGGGACTCCTCATCCTGCGGCCCTGGGCACTGTTGCAGGCGGACCAGCCGGGTCATGCCCTGCTCTGTGTCCTCCTCTTCGGGCTGGCCCTCGGTGGAGCGACGGCGCCCGTGTGGTTCGGAGGCACGCATGCCCCGCCGCCCCGGCTCGGCGTGCAGCACACGCACGTCACCCTGGGCGCGGAGGGCCCCTCCGCGCGGCAGGCCGTCGAGCTCACCCGCATCGAGCCGGGACTTCCCGCCGACGGGCACCTGCAGGCCGGAGACCGCATCCTCGCGGTGGATGGCCAGCCCCTGTCCGCCACGGAGCCCGAGCTGGATTTCCAGACGCGCGTGCGCGAGGCGGGGGACGGCGCCAGCACGGACATCCACTTCACCCTCGAGCGCAAGGGCGAGACGCGCGAGGTGACGGTCCACGTCGGGCCCACGCGCAAGGCCATGCCCTTCAAGCCCGGCTCCATGACGTGGCTGTGCCTGCGCGCGCTCGGCATGTGCCTCCTCGTGGCGCTGATGGTCTGGAGGGACGGCCAGGGGCCCGCACAGCTGGGGCTCGCTCGCGAGGGACTGGGGCTCGAGCTCCTCCTCGGCATTCCCGCCACCTTCGGCGCGTACGCCGTCCAGTTCGCCGCCGCCCTTCCACTCGCCCTCATCGCCGCGCTGCTGAAGCTCACCGCGAAGGAGGCCGCCACGCGCACCGAGGTGGCCACCGCGCTCGCGGGGACGGGGCTGAGCCTGCCCGTCTTCGCCGCGGCCATGGTGCTCGTCACCGGCTTCGAGGAGCTCGCCTTCCGCGGCTTCCTCGTCCCCCGGATGCGGGTGCTCGTGGGCCGCTGGTCCTTCGCGGTGGTCCTCTCCGCCGTCCTCTTCGGCATGGGGCACTTCTACGAGGGCACGCTCGCCGTCGTTCAAACGGCCCTGCTCGGCGTCTACTTCGGCTTCGTCTTCCTCTACCGCGGCCGCCTGCCCTCGGTGATGGTGGCCCACGCCGCCTTCAACACGCTCAACTTCGCGCTGATGCTGTGGCTGCAGCGCTCGGGCCTCCTCGAGAAGCTCTCCCAGCAGCTTCCGCACCCGTAGCCCACGCCCCATGCTCCAGCACCTGCTCCGCCTCTCCCGACACTCGCCC
This sequence comes from Archangium sp., assembly GCF_045802675.1. Lineage (GTDB taxonomy): Bacteria > Myxococcota > Myxococcia > Myxococcales > Myxococcaceae > Archangium. The sequence goes on from NZ_JBJMQO010000094.1 coordinate 72,091, forward strand.
GCCGTCGAGCTGGAGACCGTCCGGCGCGAGGCCATGTCCGACGCGCTCATCCGCGAGCTGCACGCGGTGGCCAACTCGCTCATGGCCGAGGACCTGGAGCACTTCCGCGTGCACGCCCTCTCCAACGAGCTCGTTCACCTCTTCCGCCGCACGGACACGCGGAGCCTCGTCGGCTTCCAGTTCTGGAAGACGGCGCCCATCGCACTGCCGAGGGGCCGCATCATCCTCGGGGGCAAGCTGCGAATCCTCCCCGAGTTCCGCAATCGCGGCCTGCACCTGCTCTCCGGCCTGACGTTCTACTTCCAGGACAAGCTGCGCCATCCGCTCGCCCGGCACTACCGCCTGTCCATCGCCAGCCTGTTCGGCTTCGTGTCCATCACCGAGGCCCTCGCGCGCTACCAGCTCTTCCAGCCCCAGCAGCGCACCGGGGAGCTGAGTGCCCTCCGCGAGGCCTTCCTCACGCTCGCCGGGGAGAGCCACTTCCGCGTGGACGAGGAGCGCGGGCTCTTCTTCGTGAACATCTTCATGAAGCCCGAGACGCTGGCGCGCTTCTCGCCGGACTACTTCCAGCGGCCCGCCGCCCGGGCGTATGCCGCCGTCAATCCGGAGTTCCGCACCAACGGCAGCTACGTGGGCTTCTGGTTCCGCTTCACGCCCGACAACCTGGCGTCCCTGCTGGGCACCACCCTGCGCAAGCTGCTGCGGAACCCGGGCACTCAGGGCTGAGTGAGCGGCGCCTCGCGCGTCGCACGCCACGCACGAGCGAAGCCGCCCGACAGCACGAAGCGGGGAAACGTCACCCACTGCTCGACGAAGAGCCGCACGAGGGCATCGAAAGGGCCTCGGAACGGTACGGGGGAGGCCGCCTCGAGACGGTGGCCCCGGCCCTCGAGCGCCAACGCCCCCACGGTGAACAGGGCCCCGGGCAGCACCATCCAGAGCGAGGTGAAGGGCGCGGTGACGAGCAGCACGTTGCCCAGGTGAAACAGCGGCACCGACACCCCATGCAGCAGGAGGTTGCGGCGAGCGCGGTGGTTGTCGGGGTAGAGGTTCCACTGCCAGGCGAGGAGCCCTTCGGAGCGGTCATCCATCATGGCCCCATCGTACACAGGGGCCGGAAGAAGGGCCCTCTCCGCCTGAGCCAGGTGGGGAAAATCCTGTCAGGGGTGCGCTCGCGGCAAGGAACGAGGCCCCTTCCGGTCGCGCTTCGTCCCGACTGGTACGACCATCGGACCAGTTGCGGGAAAACGCGCCCGGAGCCTCCCCCCCTGACAGGACCTACTCCACCTGGCTCAGGCCAGCACCCACCAGCCCCCGAGCATCACCGAGCCGAACGAGGCCACCGCCGGCACATGGCGCAGCAGCGCTCCGGGCTTCGGCATGGCCTTGGAGCTGGCCGACAGGGCCGCCGTCAGCGCCGACATGGCCAGCGTGCTCCCGAAGGCGAAACCGCCGAGGTACAGCGCCTGCCACGCCATGGACTCGGACACCGCCGCCGGCAGCAGCATCAGCACCGCCGCGGCCCCCGTCACGCCATGGATGAAGCCGATGGAGAGCACGCCCCAGGCCGTCACCTTGGACTGCTTCGGCGCGTTGGCTCCCTCGCCCGGCGAGCGGTGGAGCAGCCAGCGGCGCAGGCCCACCAGCCCCGTCACCAGCAGCGCACCGCCCGCGATGCGGTCGCCCCACGTGCGCAGCACCTCGAGGTCCAGCGCCGCGGCCACCATCCCCATCACCCCCGCGCACAGCAGCGTGCCGAGCGCATGCCCCACGCCCCACAGCAGCCCCACGCGCCAGGCCCTCCGGCCGAAAATCAGCGAGAGCGGCGCCAGGCTCAGCAAATGGTCCGGGCCCGAGACGGCGTGGAACGCACCCGTTCCCAGTCCAGCGAGGGCTGCTCCGGTCATGGACTTCCTCCCATGCCCGAGAAGCTGCGCTCCGGCAGGTGATGGCGCCAAGACAACCTTCCCATCTTCTTGATGGGGCTCGGTCATCAGGGCGTGAGGCTCTCCGTGGGACGGAGCGGGGACGTATCCGCCTGTGAGCGCGCCGCCGGACGGAGGGCCGCCCTCCCGCCCGGACCCCTGGCGCCAGCCCTGGAGCGGTGCGTCAGCAGGCGATCCTCAACCCCCCGTGTCTCCTCCGTGGGCTGCCCCGCGCCGTAGCCCGGGGCGCCCCGGAGGCGCCTCAGAAGAGGGGACCCGCGACGTCCACCTTCAGCTCGCCCCGGTTGGCGGCGACGATGAGCTGTTTGGCCAATGTCTCGCGCTCGGCGGGGCTCAGCATGGGCATCAGCAGCTGCAACTGGCCCCGGTCCTCCGAGGACCAGGTGCGCCGCGAGAGCCCGACCTCCACCATGCGCTGCGCCTCGCCGTAGCGGGGGCTGGGCGGCTTCGCCTCGGCCTCGTCGGGGTGCGCCGGCTCCTCGTTCTTCGGAGCGGGCGCGGCGGCGACGGGCTGCGGCGCCGGCACGGCGGGAGGACGCGAGGCCTCCGCCGCACGCAGCTCCTGGCGCACGGCGGTGCGAATGGCCTCCACGTCGGTGGAGGGCGCCTGTTGCCGCGCGGGCGCCGAGACCACCGGGGCCAGGGGCCGCGCGGCCGGTGGCGGGGTGGACCCGAGCGCCAGCCACATGCCCCCCGCGCCCAGCAGCCCTCCGGCCACGAAGGTGAGAATCTGACGTGCGCTCATGCGGGGCCCTACGGCAGGTTGTAGGAGGCGTTGACGCTGATGACGCGATCGCACGAGCCGTCGGAGTTCACCACGAAGTACAGGTAGGACGCCGGGTTGAGCGTCTGCACCACCTTCAGCATGTCGGCGTCACTGGTGAAGCAGGAGGCGTACTGGCCCGTGGCCGAGTACGCATAGCAGGTGGCCGAGAAGCTGCCCGTGTCGTAGGCGTAGAGCGAGCACCCGATGTACTGCTGCGAGTCCGCGCTGTTGCGCGCCGACTTGAAGGTGCCGTTGGCGTTCAGCTGTCCGTAACTGTCCGTCCAGACGCTCACCTGCTGGCCGCCATTGCTGCCCGCCACAGCCGCCGTCGTCACCGCGAGCAACGAAACGAAGATCAGCTTCTTCATGGTTGTCTCCCCGGGCCCGGTTCATCCGGGCCCATGCCCCCTCGGAGGGTGAGAGAGACTATACAGAAAAACACGTATTCACCGCCATCCCCTACTTCTCCGGGGACTCGCGCGGGGGGAGCTCCACGGTGAAGGTGGCGCCGTGGCCGGGGGAGCTCTCCGCGGTGACCGAGCCGCCCATGGCCTGGAGAATCTGCTGCGTCACGTAGAGCCCCAGCCCCAGCCCGCCGTAGTGCCGCTCGGACACGCCGCGCTCGAACTTGCGGAAGAGGCGCGCGAGCACCTGCGGCTCGATGCCGATGCCCTGGTCCCTCACCACCAGCAGGGCCCGCTCCCCGGTGCTCCGCACGTGGATGGACACGGGATGGCCCGCCCCGTACTTGATGGCGTTGGTGATGAGGTGCGAGACGACCTGCTCGAGCCGCAACCGGTCCCACTGCCCCACCACCGGCGCGTCCGCCTCCAGCACCAGGGGGCTGCCCGCCTGCGCCGCCTGGGAGTGCAGCCGCGCGGCCAGCTCGCGCACCAGCCCCACCAGGTCCAGCTCCTCGCGCTCGATGCGCAGCCGGCCCTCGCTCAGGCGCGCCACGTCCAGCAGCCCGTTCATCAGCTCCGCCAGCTTCTTCACCTGGCGCAGGCCCACCTCCAGATGGCCGAGCAGGCGCTGCACCTGCGGCGAGTCGCCCAGGGTCCGCACCTCGCGCGTGAGCACCTGGAGCTTGAGCGCCAGGGGCGTGAGGGGCGTCTTCAGCTCGTGGCTGGCCACGGCGAGGAACTCGTCGCGCAGTTGCACCGCGCGCTGCGCGTCCCGGTAGAGCCGCGCGTTGTCCGCCAGGAGCGCCGCGCGCCGGGCCAGGTCCTCCGCGGCCGCCAGCTCCACCGGGCCGTAGCGCCGCCCCGAGTGCGCGGTGGTGAAGAAGGTGAGGACGGCCAGGGTGCGCCCGCGCGCGATCAGGGGCACCGCCATCAGCGAGACGAGCCGGCTGGCCAGCAGGAACCGGACGTACTCCTCGCCGAGCGCCCGCGCCCGGAAGACCTCGGGGCTCACCTCCGCCAGCAGCACCGACCGGCCCTCGCGCAGCGCCTGCGTCGAAGGATGGGCGGGGTCGCCCTCCTTCCGGGCCGGAGAGTGGCGGGCCTGCTCGGCCAGCGGCTCATCCGCCGGGTCGGCCACCACCACCTCCACCCGGCGCATCGAGCCGTCCTCCTCCACCAGGTCCACCACGCACCAGTCGGCCAGCGCGGGGACGGCGAGCCGCGCCAGGGAGGAGAGCATCGTCGTGTAGTCCAGGGAGGAGGCCAGCGTGGTGCCCGTCTCCGCCAGGAAGAGCAGCAGCTCCTCGCGCTGGCGCCGCTCGGTGATGTCGATGACCGAGCCCACGTAGCCGAGGAACTCGCCGCCCGGTCCGAAGCGGGGAGACGCCGCGTCGATGGCCCAACGGTACTCGCCGTCCGCGCGCCGCAGCCGGTAGTCCAGCTGGTGGGCCGCACGCCTCCGGGTGGCATCGAGGAAGAGCTCCCGCGCCGACGCGGCGTCCTCGGGGTGCACGGCCTCCAGCCACCCGAAGCCCAACCCCTGCGCCTCCGTCTGGCCGGTGAAGTCGTACCACTGCCGGTTGAGGTACGTGCACTCGCCCCGGGCATCCGTCACCCACATCATCACCGGCGCGTGGTCCGCCATGTTGCGGAAGCGCGCCTCGCTCTCCTGGAGGGCGCGCTCGGCGGCCTTGCGCTCGCTGATGTCCATGAGCGTCACCAGCACCCGGTCCGCCCGCCCCGCCGCCGCATCCCAGGAGAAGGTGAAGAGCACATCGAGCCGCTGGCCGTCCAACGTCCGCACCACCGACTCCGCCTGGAAGAAGGGGCGGCCCTCGTCCAACGCGGCCAGTTGCTCGGCGAAGACCGTCAGCGTCTCCGGCAGGAAGACACGCTGGAGCGAGCCGAGCAGCTCCTCCGGGTTGGCCGCGCGGAACATCCGCACCGCGGCTTCGTTGACGCCCACCACCCGAACCAGCCCCGCCGCGTGGCGCACGAACTCCGGGTGCCCGGCGCAAAAGGCGCGCACGTCCCGGATGCCCTGGCGCCGCAGCTCGCGCACCGCCTCCGCGACCTCCGAGAAGTCCTCTTCCCAGATGGAGACCCCGACTCTCTGGACGATCCACCGGGCGTGGGCCTCGCGCTCCTCCAGCTCGGCGATACGCCGCAGCAGGACGCTCCGCTCGTCTCCGGGGCCCGTGTTCCGAGGCCCCTCGTGATTCTTCCTGGGTACCTTGGGCATGGCGTCGGGACGTGGATGCTAGGCGGAACACCCGGGCGGGCGCCGGAATTCACCCGGGCGCGTCACTTCCGGACAGTCGTGGGCCGTCTCTCCGAGCGCGTCCTCGAATTCCAGGTTGATGAGGGTGGTCTCGACTTTCCGTTGAATCTCCCCACCGAGGAGTGCCCCACGTGCGTGTCGCGAGTGGACCCGGCGGTGCAGCAGGCGCGCTTCCAGTCCTCGCTGACCGGCGACCTCTGACGCCTTGGAGCCGCGCCCGTCCAGACTGGGAGTCGGGCTCTCCTACCAGGGCCCGCTGCGCGACTTCGTCCGGGAGCACCTCGAGGACTTCGACTTCCTGGAGGTCGTCCCGGACATCTTCTGGACCGAGCACCCCGAGCGGGAGGGAGCGCGGCGCTTCGAGGAGAATCGCGAGGCCGTGCGCTTCCTAGATTGGGTGGCGCAAGCGCGCGCCCTGGGGCCCGCCGAGCCACCGTTGGAAGGCGAGGCCTGGTACGAGGCGCACCCGAGGCTCACGCCCTGGTGCCGCATCGTGCCCTTCCGGAGGGAACCGCTGGGCGTGCTGCGGGAGCTGTCCGCAGGCCGGCTGCCGCCCGAGGCGCCCGAGGGCGAGTACACCCTGGTGCTCGAGAGCGTGGCGCCGGGCCGGGTGGCGCAGCACTCGATGGACGCGCTCCGGGGGCGCCTGCTGCGCGCCAGCACGGGCGAGCGGAGCGTGTCCCACCTGTGCGCCGGGCTGGACTGCCTGCCCGCGCTCGTGCGCGAGCTGGCCGGACGCGGCTTCCTCCAGGTGACGCCCGGCGGGTGAGCCTCAGCCCACCGAGGCCTTCAGCGCGCCCGGCCCCGGCTCGTAGCCCAGCGCCTGCTCCACCTGCAGCGCCCGGTGCGCGTACGTGTGCTCGGCCAGCACGCGGCGCCGGGCCGCCTCGCCCAGCTGGCGCACGCCGTCGTCCGTGAGACACAACACCGCCTCCGCCACCTCCAGGCCGTCCTGCGCCACCAGACACTCGCGCCCCGGCTCGAGGAAGAGCTCGATGCCCTCCCAAGCGTCGGTAATCAGACACGCGCCCGCGGCGGCCGCCTCGAAGAAGCGCGGGGCCGGGGAGAAGCCGAAGCGCGCCATGCCGTCGCGGCTCACGTCCAGTACCGAGCGCGCGCTGGTGCGCAGGGCGTTGTGCTCGCGCGGCGCCACCGGGCCCACGTACCGCACGTTGGCGGGACGCGCCCGCTCACCCCAGCCCTCGCCGGCCAGGAGGAAGCGCTTGTCGGGGAGCAGGTCCGCGGCCCGCATGAGGAAGGACTCCATGCGCCGCTCCAGGTCCGGCCACCGGTCGTCCAGGAAGGCCAGGTCACAATCGAAGCGCGCGTCCACGGACTCCGGGCGGTGCACCTCGGGGTCCACCGCGCTGTACACCGGAATGCACTCGCGGGCCCCGAAGTCGCGGTAGGCCAGCACCACCGGGTCTCCCCCGCCCTGCGTGAAGACGCGGTCGTAGCGCGGCACCAGCGCCAGGAAGGGGTCCTCGGGGTTGCCCGCCATGCGCTCCAGCGACACCGGAGCATCCAGGTCCCAATACACCACCTGTGTGGTGGCGGACTTGAGCTCCAGCACCCGGGCGTCCAGCCACGCGTCGCGCAAGCCCACGTTGCTCGCCTTCACCACCACGTCCGCGCCCCGCGCGTCCTCCAGGCACCGCTCCAGGCCAGCCGTGCCCTCCGTCGAGTACATGACCACCGTGGCGAAGTCCGGGGCCACGGGCAGATCGCGGCGGGCCTGCCGCTCGGGCAGGGCCGGCTCGTAGAAGGTGATGCGGTGGCCGCGCGCGTGCAGTGCCTTGAGGAGGCCCCGGTAGTACATGGCGGCGCCGTTCCACCAGGCCGAGACGAGGCTCGCGCCGAAGAAGGCGATCCGAAGTCCGTGGCTGCTCATGTCGAATCCTTTCCCACAACCGGCCCCCAGCCCGGTCTCGACGCCCAGTACCCCTGAGACTGCGCACCGGACAACAGTCGCCGGTCAGGTTGCCCGCGCCAGCTGGGGCTGGACGGGCGGCGCCCCCCCGGACACACGGTCCAGGTCGGCATAGAGACCAAGGTAGGCATCGGCCATGCGATCCGGGGAGAAGTGCAGTGCACGGGTCCGTGCAAGGGTGGACATCCGGCTGCACAGCACGGGGTCCGCCACCAGCCGCCGCAGGGCCCGCGCGAGCATGTCCGTGTCGTCGGGAGGGACGAAGACGGCCGCGTCCTCCCACACCTCGCGCAGCGAGGGAATGTCACCCAACACCAGCGCGCACCCGGCGAGCGCCGCCTCCAGGGCCGAGGGCCCGAAGGAGTCGTGGCGCGCGGGCAGCACGAAGAGGGAGGCGCGGCCCATGTACGCGGCGAGCTCCTCGCGCGACAGCCACCCCAGGGCGCGCACGTAGCGCGTGCGCACCTCGCCACCGTCGGGATGCAGACGATCTCCCGCGACGAACACCGGCCAGTCCAGCCGGGGCGCCACCGTCTCGAGCACCTCGAGGTTGCGCGCCTCGTCCCAGAGCCGGCCGCTGGCGAGGATGAAGGGCTCGCGCAGGGCGCTGGGAGGGAAGTCCGCGGGGTGGCGCGCGTGGGAGATGACGCTCGTCGAGCGCAGCGTCCCATGGTGCCGCACCAGGGCCTCGAGAATGGCGGCGGTGGGCGCCACCACGTGGCCGGCGGCGCGCAGGCCCCGCGTCACCTCCCAGTAGTAGCGCAGCTCGTCCTCCTGCAGCGGCTCGCCCTCCTCCGTCCTCCACCGGGGGATGGCGCACTCGTGGGCCACCACCAGCGGCTGGTGCGCCCAGGGCAGCGCGCCGTGGCGGAAGCCATTGAGGTGCACCGCGTCCGGCCGCAGACGGTCTTCCAGCTCCAGCAGCCACTCCCCCGCCGCCTCCACTTCCTCGAAAGGCGCCTCGGGCCCCTCGACATTCCAGGTGCTCTGCTCAACGGAGAGCCCCGGCACGCTGCGCACCTCGGCCCACTGCGCCGCGGTGAGGGGTGTGCCCTGGGTGGCCAACGTCACCTCCACGCCCCGCTCGCCCAGGGCCCGGCTCAACTCCCGCGAGTACGACCACACCCCACCGGAGGTACGGGTCGTCATCAGCACGCGCCGCACCTCCCCGGGCGGGCTCGGGCGCGGAGACATGAAAGACACGGAGGGTGAGCGATCGCGCATGGAGGTAGGCGGTAACACGGCCGCCTGTCTGTAATGGGGTGGGGGGCCCCCAAGTGCCATGCCCGCTGAACGGATCACCCACTTGCGTGATGACTCGTCAACGCCCCGAGTGCCCGGAAGCCAACAGGCGATCCAGTGACGTGAAAACGTCCTTGTCTGCCCTTGGGCGGAATGACGGCCACGGGGTGCGAGGCCATGAAGGCGGCAGGCAGCGGAAAGCGGAGCCCGGCCTCCACCCGTTGCGTCCAGAGGACCAGGGCCGAGCGAGCGAGTTTGCCCGCATGGTACGCCGGTACGAACGTGGTAGTACCTCCACTGTTCCAGGGAATCACCGTCATGGCGACGTCGATCAAGCTGCCACCGCAACTCAAGAGCCGGGTCGAGGCGGCGGCGAAAGGGGCGGGCAAGAGTCCGCACGCCTTCATGGTCGAGGCCATCGAGCAGCAGGTGGCCCAGGCGGAGCGCAGACAACGCTTCGTTGAAGCGGCACTGGCCGCGGAGAAAGAGACGCTCGAGACAGGCGAGGGCTTCAACGCGGACGAGGTGCACGAAGCCATGGCGGCTCGGGCCCGGGGTGGCAGGACCCGGCGCCTCAAGGCTACGTCTTGGCGCGGGTAGTCTATGCCTCGGGGGCGTTGGCGGACTTCGAGCGGCTCGTCCGCTTTCTCGCCGAGCACGAGCCCGAGCTGGCGGAGCTCGCGGTCGCGCGGATCAGCGAGGCCGTGTCCGCCCTGGCGCGGCACCCGCTGATCGGCCGCCCCGCCGAGCACGGGCTGCGCGAGTTGGTCATCTCCCGCGGTCGCACGGGATACATCGCGCTCTACCGCTTCCTGAAAGCGGAGGACACCATCCTGGTGCTCGCTCCGCGGCATCAGCGAGAAGCGGGTTATGCCGATGTGGACGAGTGACGGGCCGCGGGGGCCTGCTCTCGACCGAAGTGGGCTCCCATCTACGCTGCGGGCACCACTCTATTGGAGGCGGCGGGAATCCAACCTGGCGCCTGTCACTCCCAGAGCCGGCCTGGCGGAGTCTCGAGGGAGCTTGGCGCCAGGCACTCTAAGCGCTGGAGTAGCCTGCGGGCCTTGAGACTCCGTTGTCCGCGCCGGGCGAGCGCCAGGTGCTCATGGTTGCCGCTTCGCCCTACATCACGACGCCCGGCACCCCTTCTAGCGCCGCGCGCAGCTCCTCGACTGTCGTGTCCTTCTTCTCCGCGATGGTGGGCGCGTGCCAGGTCACCGCCGCCGTTTCCTTAGTCGACTCGCACACCACCTCGATGGTGGTTCGGCCGACTAGTCCGGGCCAGGCGTGCCGGCGAAGCTCCGCCGCGTGCCTGAGCGGGTCCAAGAAGGTAAAGCATGGCCAGCGCGGCAGGCGGATGGTGCTCATGTCGCAATTGTTGAAGCCAACCCCATGGAGCTGGGCCTCGGAGAAGTCACAGTGCTCGATCCCTCCTGGCTTCCACCTACTCGTGTCGACCAGGCCCTCGCGGAACCCGAACTCGTGACCCGTGAAGCGGCCCTTGAATCGGCACCCCTTCAGCATCATCTGCGCCCACACCACTGCTTTCAACTGGCCCTTCGCCTGGATGGTACAGTCGATGAGCTGACCCGACATAGGAACCAGCGAGCGCCCAGCCGCGCTGATGATGACGGTGCAGTCGCGCAGCGTGAGGTCCGGACCAAGCCAGTAGATTGGGCCCTTGGTCAGCTCAATCCGCTCGCCGACTATCTCTCGGTTCTCGTAGTGGATGTTGGGGGTCACTCGGGCCTCAGAAGAAGATCATGCGGAAGAAAGTGCTCGCCATCCGCCGCCCGTGCAGCGCGAAGTTGGACTCCGTGCCGGACAGGATCTCGTAATGGTAACTCTGTCCGGCCGGGCCCGTGATGTCGACACCGCGGCTGTTCCAGGACAGGCTCGGGAACCGCAGCTTCATCTGGGCCTCGACCCACCGCCCGCGTGCCTGCCGCTCAAGGAGATTCGCACGATGCTCCAGGCCGCGAGCGCGCATGGTCGCGATGGCGTCTAGCTCCTCCGGTCTCAGGTTCGCCGACGACCACCTTCCCGCAACCTCCTTCACCGCCGCCTGCAGCTCGTCGCCCAATGCGTCGCGCACCGGAATGTCGTGGATGCTCTTCCCGGGAGGGAGGTGCCACCGCTCCCCGTCGCTGAGCACGACCTGTTTGTTACCCCCGCGATGTTGGATGACCACCGTGTCCGAGCGCCCTCCAGCAGCTCCGCCGCTGCCGCTCTTCGCCAGGACGGTGATAGCCACCGCCGCCTGCGGGGAGGTCAGGACCACGAGCTCGCGGCTCTCCTCGACCACAACCTCCACCGCAGCCGCCTCCTCCATGGCCACGGCCACCGAGCCCTCCATCCCCTGGGCCGCCCACTGCGCCTGCACCTGGTTGAACCTGGGCAACGAGCGCACGTGCGCGGACACCTCGCCGAGCGTCCACCCGCTGAGCGTGGCCACCGCGAGAATGAGGGCCCGGGCCGCGTCCCTCCCAATTACCCGCCCGAAGGCCTCGCCGGCGTCGCGCAGCTCCTCGAAGGTGGTGGCCTCGTGCGCCCGCTGAGCCATGCTCGCCCAGCCGTCAACGAGCCCCCACATGGCGTCCACGCCCAACCAGGCCACCAGGACCACGGACAGCGCGGCCGCAGCCGCCTTCGTGCTCGGCTCGGGAAAGCCCCCAACGACGCACCCCCTTAAAGACGCAGCCGTCGCGAGATTTGGTGGTCATCACCCACCC
>NZ_JBJMQO010000095.1:0-37419 GCF_045802675.1 Archangium sp.
AGGCGCCTCGGGGCGAGGAGCGCGCTGAGCGCGGGGCTCGTCCGGAGCGTCGCGAGTGGGCGCCCCGTGGCGAGGGCCGCGGTGGCGAGCGCGGTGGCCGTCCGGAGCGTCGTGAGTGGTCGCCTCGGGGTGAGGAGCGCGGTGAGCGCCCCGCGCGTCCGGAGCGTCGCGAGTGGGCGCCCCGTGGCGAGGAGCGCGGTGCGCGTCCTGCGCGCAAGCCGTTTGGTGCCGGTGCGGGTGGCGAGCGTGGTGCCCGTCCGGCGCGCAAGCCGTTTGGCGCGGGTGAGGGCGGCGAGCGTGGTGCCCGTCCGGCGCGCAAGCCGTTTGGCGCGGGTGAGGGCGGTGAGCGCGGTGCCCGTCCGGAGCGTCGCGAGTGGGCGCCCCGTGGCGAGGGCCGTGGCGGCGAGCGCGGAGCCCGTCCCGAGCGGAAGTCCTTCGGCTCGAGTGAAGAGCGTCGGGTTCCCGCGCGCGGCGGTGCCCGTCCGGAGCGCCGTGAGTGGGCGCCCCGTGGCGAGGGCCGTGGCGGTGAGCGCGGCGCGCGTCCCGAGCGCAAGTCCTTCGGTCCGGGCGAGGAGCGCCGGGTTCCCGCGCGCGGCGCTGGCCGTCCGGAGCGCCGCGGTGCGGCACGCCCGGGAGGCGAGGGAGCCGGCGAGGGGTCGAAGCCCTTCGTCGATTGGCGCGCCAAGAAGCACCCGGAGCCCAAGCCCGGTTGGGACGCGCGTCCTTCCGGTGCTGGGGGGCCCAGGGGGCGAGGGCCCCGTAAGGGCCGCTGAGTCGTGGGCGGTCGCGCGCACCGCTGATATAACCGCCGGCGTCTCACGCTTTCCCTCGGAGAACGATGCGAACCGGCGCGCGCACCTTCCTCACCGTCCTGGCCCTCCTCGTTGCCCCTGGGTGTAGTGGGAGCCGGGACCAGTTGCTCGCGGATCTGCAGAGCCCTCGCCCCGAGGTGCGGGCTCTCGCCGTGAAGAAGCTCGCCGCGGACGCGCGTCCCGACGACCTCTCCCTCTTCACCCGCGCCGCCAAGGACATGGCCTCCATCGTCCGCGGCGAGGCCGCCGTCGCGCTCGGCCAGAGCCAGGATCCCCGCGTGGTGGATCTGCTCGGTGAGCTGCTCGAGGACTCCGACGTGGACGTCCAGGGCAAGGCCGCCATGGCCCTGGCGCAGGTGAAGAACGACAAGGCCAAGGCCTACCTCACCCTCCAGTACGGCCGCCGGGGCCGTCAGACGCGGCAAGTCATCGTCCAGGCGCTCAAGCAGGCCAACGTGCCGGGCGCCATGGCCGAGGTCGTCGCCGCCGAGTCCAAGGCCATCTGGGAGCGCAACCTGCTCACCCTCAACGAGGGCTCCCTCCCCGAGCGCGTGGGCGCCGCCGAGGAGCTGGGCAAGAGCGGCCGTCCCGAGGCCTTCAACCGTCTCATGCCCCTGGTGCGCGACAGCCAGGTCATCCTCGCCGCCGCCGCGGTGCGCGGCCTGGGAGACCTGGGCGACAAGCGCGCGGCGACGGCCATCCTCCCCCTGCTCGACGAGAGCTTCCCCGAGCTGCGCGAGTCCGCCATCACCGCGCTCGTGCGGCTGCAGGAGCCCCAGGCCATTCCCCGCCTGCAGGCCGTGGCCGTGGAGAAGAGCGCCGTGAGCCCCCTGGCCATCGACGCCCTCCTGGAGCTGCCGCGCCAGCCGCAAACCGATGCCGCGCTGTGCACCATCGCGCTCGACGCCGTCACCTCCGAGGCCATCCCCGTGGCCCGCGCCATGCGCGAGCGCGGCGGCTGCCCGCTCGAGCCCATCGCCGATCGTCTCTCCCGCGGCTCGTCCGCCGCCAGCGGCCTGCAGGCGGTGATCGGCCTCGGCCCGGTGGCCAGGGAGCTGCTGCCCAAGGTGCTGCCCTATGTCACCCAGGGCGATGCCACGCTGCGCGCGCTCGCCGTGGACGCGGCCGCCGCCATCGGGGACGCCTCCGCCGCGCCCGTGCTCCAGAAGGCCTACGAGCAGGAGCTCGCGACCGTGCAGGCCATCCGCCAGGACTGGGTCCCCCAGGCGCTGCCCGAGCGCTACGGGCCGGGGTTCGATCCCTCCCAGCCGCAGGAGAGCGCCGACAAGGAGAAGATGAAGGGCGAGAAGCACTCCACGCTCCTGGCGCGCGTGAAGGCGCTCAACGCCGCCAAGGCGCGCAACCTGGGCCGGCCCGTGGTGCAGCAGCGCGCGCCCACCGAGCTCTTCGACGACGTGGAGTCCTCCCGGCTCGAGCCGCTGGCCGGACTGCTGCGCGCGCTCGGGGCCGTGAAGGCGCCCGGGGCGCTGGAGCTGCTCAAGGGCTTCGCCGGGGACTCCAGCGTGACGGTGCGCACCGCCGCCCTGGTGGGCCTCACGCGGCTGGGGCCCGAGGGCGTGGCGCTCGCCAAGAACGGCCTCTTCGAGTCCGAGCGCGATCTGCTCAAGGTCCTGTCCCAGGCGCTCGCCGAGCAGGGAGAGGCCGGTCAGGCCGCCCTGGTGGAGATGCTGCCGCAGATCGGCGGGGAGAAGCTGGTGCTGCTCGACGCGCTGAGCCGTGGCGTCGCGCCGGCCTCCGCGTCCGAGGTGCTCCAGAAGGTGGTGTCCGAGGGCGGCCCCGAGTCGGTGCTGGCGGCCACGCAGCTCGGCCGGATGAAGGCGAAGACGGCGGTGCCCACGCTGGTGAAGGCGCTGGAGGATTCGTCGAGCCTGGGCCGGCGCGAGCTGCTCACCGCCCTGGGCGAGATTGGCGACAGCTCGGCGGCCGAGGTGGTGGCGCGCGACCTGTACCATGACCTGCCGGAGATCCGGGCCGCGGCGGCCGCCGCGCTCGCGAGGATGGGCACGGGCGCCCAGGCCGATGCACTGGACGCGCTCAAGAGTGACTACTACCGTCGGGTGAGGGAAGCCGCCATATCGGCGTTGGCCAAGACAACGACCGCGGCGGAGGGGGCACGCTGACATGGAGCCACGGCAGCTCAGGGACAAGGCCAACGAAGCCCTCACCAAGGGGCGCTTCCCCCGAGCCGCCGAGCTCTTCGAGGAATACTGTCAGCTCGACCCGAAGGACTTCCAGGCGCGCGTCCGCCTGGGGGATACCTGGGTGAAGGTGGGCAACAACGCCCGCGCCATCACCGCCTACCAGGCCGCCGCCGAGGGCTTCGCCCGCGAGGGTTTCCTCCCGCGCGCCATCGCCGCCAGCAAGCTCATCCTGGAGCTGGATCCCTCGCACCAGGGCGTGCAGCAGATGCTCGCCAGTCTCTACGCCCGCAGGGGTGGAGGCCGCGCGGTGACGCCCGCGCCCGTGGCGGCGCCGAAGGCCCCGGTGGCCCCGCCCCAGCCTCCTCCCACCACGAAGCAGGTCATCGTCCCCGCGCCGCCCACCGCGAAGCAGTCCGCGCTGTACATCGAGCTGCCCCCGGAGATCGACGAGGCCCTGGCGGACGACGAGATCGCCGAGGCCTCCTCCATCGAGGACGCCGCGGCATCGGTGTCCTCCCCGGCGGGCATCGAGGTGGAGTTGGACCTCGACGATGCGAGCACCCCGCCGCCCGCCGAGGCCGCGGCGGACCTCGAGGTCGAGCTGGATCTCAGCGACGCGGAGACGGGGAGCACCGGGTCCGCGCCGTCCCAGCCCGCCGTCGCCAAGGCCGCGCCTCCGGGTCTGCGCCGCCGCTCGGGCGAGGTCCGGAGTCCCGAGCTGGAGGCGCCGCCGGCCCCCGCGCCTTCCCTCCCCACGCCTCCGCCGATGCCACTCCGGGTGGCCGCGGTGCCGTCGGCCGCCTCCTCTCGCATCGAGCGCTTCACTCCCAACGAGGGCGTGGACTTCGAGCCCCCGGTGCCGGGCAGCACGCCTTTCACGGAGCTCGCCGTGGGGGCGGACTCGCTCCTGCACGCGGTGGAGATGGCGGCGCTCGCGGGTGCGGGCGCGGAGCTTCATCAGCCGGAGCCCGCTTCGTCCGGGAGCCCGGCCGGCAGCGCGAGCCCGATGGAGACGGAGCTGATGGGGGCGGACGAGCCCGTCTCCGAGACGCCCGCGCCGGAGGGGGAGGGGGAGCTGCCGAAGATTCCCCTCTTCTCGGATCTGCCGCGGGACGCCTTCATCGCGCTCTTCGAGCGCTGCCCGCTGCGCCGCTTCCCCGAGGGCGCGCGCATCATCGAGCAGGGCAGCCGGGGCGACTCCTTCTTCGTCATCTGCGCGGGCCGGGTGCGCATCGTGCGCCAGACGGGCGCCGAGCTGAAGGAGCTGGCCGTGCTGGGCGAGGGCGCCTTCTTCGGCGAGATGGCGCTGCTGTCCGGTGCGCCGCGCTCGGCCTCGGTGCTGGGCGCCGCCGAGGAGACGCAACTGCTGGAGATCTCCGCGCCGGTGCTGGCGGACCTCTCGCGCCGCTACCCCCTGGTGGCCCGGGCGCTGAGGCGCTTCTGCCGGCAGCGGCTGCTGTCGGACGTGGTGAATACCTCCGCGATCTTCCAGCCCTTCGGCCGCAAGGACCGGCGCGAGCTGGTGGAGCGCTTCCGGGCCCGCGAGGTGCGCCGCGGCGACATCATCATCCACGAGGGCCACCCGGTGGACGGCCTCTACGTGGTGCTCTCCGGAGAGGTGTCGGTGAGCAAGGCCGGCCAGCCGCTGGCCCAACTGCGCGAGGGCGAGCTGTTCGGCGAGATGTCCCTGCTCCAGAAGACGCCCGCCACCGCCACCGTGACGGCCTCGCGCAACACCTCGCTGCTGCGCCTGCCTCGCGAGGACTTCGACACCCTCATCCTCACCCACCCGCAGATCCTCGCCCTCGTCTCCGACCTCACCGAGACCCGTCAGCGCAGCAATGACGCCCTCCTTGGAGGGCATACCAACGTCACCGACGAAACGGCGGAGTCCTTCAAGGATCTCCTGCTGTTCTGAAGGCTGCTCCCCCTGGGAGAGAGTGTGCGGCGCTCGACGCCGTGCGTTGGGTGAAATCAGAAAAGTGCTGTATTTGTGGGGAATGGGGCGGATCTCATTCCTCGGATTCCTGGCGCTTCTCACCGTGGGTTGCGCTTCGCAGCGGCTCGCGGGCGCGGACTTGGATCGGGTGAAGCGGCCCGCGTTCATCTCCCGCATCGAGATCGACGCCGGCCCGCGCAGCCTCGTGTTCCGCGAGGACAGCGCCTACAAGGACAAGCTCAAGAAGCTCGAGCCGAAGGAGGCCGATCGCCGGTTGCAGGCGAAGCTGACCGCGGCGGTGACGCGCTTCGAGGTCTCCGAGCGCCTGCGCGTGAACACCTTCCGGCAGCTCCCGCAGGAGCGGCCGTGGGTGAACACGTTGGACCCCGCGCGGGTGGCGACGATGCTGGAGAGCTTCCTGGTGGAGGAGGTGCCGGCGAACGCCCCGGACTACGACTTGCTCTCGCGGCTGGGCGCGGACTCGGTGGTGGAGTTCGTCATCCAGGACTACGGGATGCGCAGCGACCACGGGCGCGCGGGCGCGTACATGAAGGGCTACGCGCGGATGTTCAAGCTCAACGGGCGCTCGGAGATCTGGCGCCGCCCGTTCGAGCTGGACCGGGTGTCCGAGAGCGCGGAGCACCTGGATCCCTTCAAGGTGGGCAAGGAGCCGGCTCTGTTCCGCCAGGAGCTCACGTCGATGCTGGACGTGCTGGCCGGGCAGTTCGCCGAGGAGCTGAGCCCGAAGGATCGCAAGGCGGGCGCGCCGCCCGAGGGCGTCGAGGGCTCGGGGCCGGACAGCGTGAACCGAGTGGGCCGCGAGATGCAGGAGCCCGCGAAGCCCGCCGAGCCCCCGCTGCCGCCCGGCGAGCTGCCGGATCCGGATCCGTAGCCGCTAGAAGAGGGCGTGCTCGGCCAGCAGCACCGCGAGCCCGAGCACGAAGCTGACGAGGGTGATGGGCAGGCCCACGCGCAGGTAGCCGAGGAAGCTGATCTCGGCCTTGCCGCGCGCGGCCTCGAAGACGATGAGGTTGGCGACGCTGCCCACGAGCGTGAGGTTGCCGGCCAGCGTCGAGCCGAGCGCGAGCACATGCCAGCCGAGCACCGGCTCGTGGAGCGCGGGCACCCAGGCGCGCGCCAGCATGACGAAGGGCACGTTGCTGAAGAGGTTGGAGGCCACCAGCGTCAGCCCCGCGAAGCCCAGGGTTTCGCGCCAGGGCGGCCCGGACATGAAGGGCGAGAAGACGCGGTAGATGTCATCCGCCCAGCCCGCCTTGTTCACGCCGTAGACGACCACGAAGAGGCAGGCGAAGAAGAGCAGCAGGACGTAGTCCACGCGCTCGATGGCCTGGCGGGGTACGGAACGGCGCGCGAGCGTCATCACCACGGCGGCCCCGGCCAGGGCGCTCCAGCTCATGGGCAGGCCGATGAAGAAGGCGGCCACCACGCCGAGCAACGTCACGAGCGTGAGCCCCAGCAGCGGCCGGTCCATCGGAGGCGGGGGCGGATGCGTCTCGAAGCGCTCGTGCGAGAGCGCCTTGCGGAAGACGAAGAGGAGCCCCGCGACGACCACGGCGGTGGACACCACGGCGGGCAGCGCCATGTACGCGACGAACTGCGCATAGGGCAGCCCGGAGGCGCCTTGGATGAGCATGTTCTGCGGGTTGCCGGTGAAGGTGGCCACCGAGCCCGCGTTGGAGGCCATGCACACGGCGAGCAGGTACGGGATGGGAGGCAGACGCGCGTCCTCGACCACCACCAGCACGAGCGGGGTGAGCATCAGGCAGATGGTGTCGTTGACGAGGAAGGCGGACAGGAAGGCACTGGTGCAGGCCACGGCCACCAGCAGCAGCCGGGGCGTATGGGCCTTGCGGAGCGCCCAGGCGCCGGCCGCGCGGAAGAACGAGGCCTGCGAGAGGTAGTCCGCCAGGAGCATCATCCCCAGCAGCAGCACCAGCGTGTCCATGTCCACGGCATGACGCGAGCGGTCGGCGCTGTAGTTGAAGACCTCGGCGGGGGCGACGATGCCGGCCACCACCATGAGGACGGCGCCCACGAGCGCGCCTCCCGGGCGATCCAGCTTGGGATAGGGGAGGCGGATGCCCGCGATGAAGACGTAGGTGAACAGGAAGATGGCGAGGGCCAAGGCGGGCGGACAGTAACCGAAAGCCTTCTGCTACGCTGCGCCCGCCTTTTTTCGGACGGGGAGGGGCATGGCAGGCGACGACCGCCACGATGGACCGGTGGAGCTCGACGGAAGCGAGGGCGAGGGAGGAGGGCAGATCCTCCGCTCGGCGCTGTCGCTGTCGCTCATCACCGGGCGGCCCTTCCACATGAAGCACGTGCGGGCCAACCGCCAGCCCCCGGGGTTGAGGCCGCAGCACCTCGCGTGCGTGCGGGGCGCGGAGGCGATCAGCGGGGGCCAGAGCGAGGGCGCGGCGGTGGGGGCCTCGGAGCTGCGCTTCCAGCCGGGGCCGGTGCGGCCGGGGAACTACGTCATCGAGGTGGGCACCGCGGGCAGCACGCCGCTGCTCTTCCAGTGCCTCTTCTACCCGCTGGCCCTGGCGGGAGGGGGCTCGCTCACGCTGCGCGGAGGGACGCACCTGCCGCACAGCCCGAGCTACCACTACGTCGTGGGGGTGTGGCTGCCGGTGGCGCGGGCGTATGGAATGAACGCCTCGCCGCGCCTGGTGAACGCGGGTTTCTACCCGGAGGGTTCGGGGGAGTTCGTCGTCGAGGTGGAGCCCGTGCGCGAGCCTCCGAGCCGGGTGGAGCTGCCAGCGAGAGGCACGCTGAACGACATCTCGGTGAACTCGTTCGTGGGAGGGCTGCCCTTCAGCATCGCGGAGCGGCAGTCGAAGGCGGCGGTGGCGGCGCTGCGCGAGCGGGGCATCTACAGCCACGCGGAGAACAGGCCAATGCCGACGACGCGCTCGGTGGGCACGGTGACGTTCATCCTGGCCCAGTTCGAGAACACCCTCGCGGGCTTCACGGCACTGGGTGAGCGGGGCCGTCCAGCGGAGGAGGTGGGGCGCGAGGCGGCCGAGGAGCTGGCGCGCTTCATGGAGAGCGGGGGCGCGCTGGACGAGCACCTCGGGGACCAGATTCTGCTACCGGCGGCGCTGCTGGCGGCGGGGAAGCTGGGGCCGGCCTCGCCCGCGACGACGCGTTACACGACGCAGCGGGTGACGGAGCACCTCACCACGCACGCCTGGCTCATCGAGCGCTTCCTGCCCGTGCGCGTGACGGTGGAGCCCGGGGGCGCCGTCGAGGTCGCCCCCGCATGAAGCCGATGCGCTCCGCCTCGATGGAGTCGGCGGCGCCTCTGCCGGGGGCGCGCGAGACGCTGCGGACCCTGCTCGCCTTCGACACGAGCCCCGAGGGGACGGACCACCTCGTGTGCGTGCGACGAAGTAGGGGGGAGGTGCCCGCATTTCCCATCGTCACCTCTCGCCGAGCTCGAGCGGCGCGTCCGCGCGCATGCGGAGCACCGTCTCCTCCCTCCGCGCGAGGCCCTGGGCATCGGGCCAGGATTCCACCACGACGACCGCGTCTCGCAGCACCTGCTTCACCACGCCGCCGTGCTTGCCGATCCTGCTACCCCGGTAGACCGAGTAGCCCTTCCCCCGAGGGCTCTCGAGCACGGCCACGGGGTTCCCCATCCCCGACACGATGCCCGTCAGCTTGAGCTCGTCGAGCGTGTAGCGGCAGAGGGGCTCGAGCGTTTCGTCGCAGCCCTCCAGAGACACGGGCTCGGGGGTTGGCGCGATTTCGAAGCGGAAGGGATCCCGCCTCCCGATGGGGTTGTAGCTGTAGGTGGCGATCGGGTCGGACCTCGCGATGGGCTCGTGGGCCGGCGCCGGAGCAACGGCGAGAGGCCGTGCGGAAACGGGAGCGGGTGCGGGTTCGGGGGCCCGAGCGGAGCAGCCGGAGAACAGGACTCCGAAGGCGAGGGCGGCGAGAGATGGCTTCATGCGAGCACCTCCTGATGAGGGACGGACACCCTCGCGAATGCGCGGGTTCCGGGTGGCGCGGGTGCCAGCCCGCGAGCCCCTCATGATGCGCGTTCCTCGCGAGGGCGCGACATGCACCGGGAGGCAGATCTGTCCACGACTGCCCAGGCGCGCGAGGGCGTGACAGACAGGCCGTTACTTTGCACCGCGAATGCGAACGGGAAACGGGTTGTGCGCCCTTTCCCGGGGCTTTTGACTTTCCTCCCTCGCGTAGGGAATCGTCCCTCGTGACCTTCTGGCCCAAGCCGTCGGGCGCCGCGAGCACCCCGTCCACCGTGGCGGGTCCGACCCCTCCGTGAGACAGTTCCCCGCGATGAGCGCTGCCCTCGATATCACCCTGGAAGCCGGAGACGTCACCGAGTCGCACGCGGACGTGGTGCTGCTCAAACACGCGCGGGGCTTCTTCGGCGCGGATCAATCCGTGGCCCGGCGGCTCGAGAAGGTGGGCATCTCCGAGTCACAGCTCGAAGTGCCCGTGGGAGCTCACGTCTTCGTCGAGACGCGGGGCGCCATCGGCGCGCCCCTGGCGCTCTTCCTCGGGACCGTGAGGCTGGGGAGCTTCGGCTACCACGAGATCCGCCAGTTCGCGGCCCGGGCGCTCCAGGCGCTCGAGTCGCGCCCCGGCATCCGCCACATCGCCTGCACGGTGCACGGTCCGAACTACGGCCTGGATGAGGACGAGGCGGCGCTCGCGCTCGTCGGAGGCCTCGTCGAGGCCTTCCTGCGAGGCGCCGGGCCCCCGAGCCTGGAGCGCATCACCGTCGTGGAGCTGCAGCCGCGGCGCGCGGAGCGGCTGCGGCGGGCCCTGGAGCGGGGGCTCGGGAAGACTCCCGGGGTGGAGCCGCTGGCGACGGGCTGGGGCTTCCGCGTCAAGCGTCCGGGCCAGGGTCAGGCCCAGGTCGTCCAGGCGCCACCGCTGGCCACGGCCGGAGCGCAGTCCCTGGCCAAGCCCCACGCCTTCGTGGCGATGCCCTTCGCTCCCGAGCTCGAGGACGTCTACCACTACGGCATCCTGGGGCCGGTGAAGGCCGCGGGACTGCTGTGCGAGCGCGTGGATCAGGCCGTCTTCGAGGGAGCCATCATCCAGCGGATCAAAGAGCGCATCGACACCGCGAAGGTCGTCATCGCGGACCTCTCCATGGCCAACCCGAACGTGTACCTGGAGGTGGGTTACGCGTGGGGCCGGGGGCGGCAGACGATCCTGCTCGTGCGCGACATCAAGGAGCTCAAGTTCGACGTCGCCGGGTACCGCTGCCTCATCTACAAGAACATCCGCGACCTGGAGACGCAGCTGTCGCGCGAGCTGCAGCACCTCGGCTGAGGGCTCCGGGAGGCCCTACTTCCGCTCGGGGTCCTTCGGGCGGAAGAGCGGGCAGCGGAGCACCGGCTGGGGCGGGTACTTCTGCGGCAGCAGCGGGCAGAGGATGAACGTGGACGTCTTCGTCTGCACGTACTTCGGCGGCGCGGCGCAGCGGTGACAGAGGCTCGTCGGGAAGGGCAGCGAAGACGGCGGCTTCTCGTCCATGGTCACCCCCACCCTCTAGCACGCGCGTGCTGACGCGTTGAACCCCAGCGCCAGCGTCAGGGGCGCACCGCCTGACGCTGGCGTCCGCGGCACTTCATCTCAAGGCAGACTCACGTTGAGGCAGGCGGGCACCCCGTTGTTGATGAAGTAGCTGTTCGTGCGCTGCAGCAGGTGCCCGAGGTCGGTGGAGGGGTTCGTCTGGGCCTGTTCACCGGCGCCGAAGATCATCCCGATGCCGTGGGCCGCGGCGACCTCCCGCGGGTGCTCGAAGAAGTAGTCCAGCCGGTTGTCCTTCCAGTGCTGCTCATAGCCGGGCATGGACATGTTGCCCACGGGGACCTGCCACCACAGGTTGGGCAGGCCCATGCGCTCCGAGAGCGCCTTGGAGAAGCGGAAGGCCTGCTTGAAGTTCGGCAGCGTGGCATTGGTCGTGTCCCACCAGCTGTTGCGGCCGTACATCACCTGGTAGTACTGGGCGTCGCGGTCGCTCGTCTCCACCGCCACGAAGTCACCCGAAGCCCCCCCGCACTCGCGCAGGAAGTCGGCCACCTTCACGGCCTCGGCCTCCACGTTGAGCGAGGGATCCTTGTTCATCATGGCGTCGATCTTCGTGGCCCACGCCGAGGCGTGCAGGCCCACCTTGGCGTTGGGGGCGTACTTGCGCGCCATGGCGATCATGCAGCGGCCCATGCCGGCGATGGTGTTCTCGATGGACCCGCAATCCGTGGGGTTGGCCGAGGCCACCGCCGCCGGAATCATGTGAGGATTGGTATTCACCTGCTGGGCGTAGGCCCAGAAGTCCGGCTCGAGGTGAAGGAAGGCGGTGGAATACCCAACCTGCTTCAGCACGAAACGCCAGTCATTGTAGTAGCGCTGCATCATGGCCACGTCTTGCGTCTTGGCGACCTCCTGCGAGCCCTCCGCCACGCGGCTGGTATGGAGGACCTCGTAGTAGGTCAGCATGGGAATCTGTCCCAGGGTGGTGGTCTTCGTGAGGAAGTCGCGCAGGAACTGCCCCGGGGCGACCAGATCCCACTGCCAGCAACCCCACCACCCGCAGCCACTGGGATTGGAATTGGAGCAGGACTGGCCGGCGGAGGAGCAGCTCGAGCTGCACGAGTTGCACACGTTCGTGCTGTCGAACAGGCCGCCCGCCAGGTAGATGTAACGGATATCGAACGGCGCCAGCCCGGCCACGTCGTCATTCGTCTTCGCGCCGACGAGCACGTGGTCCTTGCCGAGTGTCTGGAGCAGCTTCTCGCCGAGGCAGCTCGTGGTCGTGCCACCGTCCGAGCCGCCCGAGCCCGCGTCTGGAGTACCGGCGTCGTAGCCCGAGCCCGCGTCCGGCGTGCCCGCGTCAGAGCCCGTGCCAGCGTCGTAGCCCGCGTCTGGAGTACCGGCGTCGTAGCTCGTGCCCGCGTCCGTCGAGCACTTCTTGCAACCGCCTCTCGCCGCCTCCGCCTCCGTGGGCGATCCGCCGAGGGCGTAGAAGAACATCAAACCCGGGACCAACAGCAACAACCACCGCGCGCGGGATTGCATGTGGCACCTCGTGGAATTCGTGTCTGATCCTTTGACATAAAATCAGACCCCCGATCCACGAAAACAATCACGCGCAATTCGTCTTTAGTTTCTAATTTATGTTTGCGATTCCGGTGCCGATAGAAGTTTTCGAGGAGAGCCCGGAAACTCTGGCGTGAATGAAAGTTTTCACGGAATGGCCTGACCGAGCGTCACTGGGGCCACACACCCAAGGTCTACTTCCCGCCAGGGCCCAGGGAATGCAGCGGCCGGGGCACCTTCATGAAGTGCGAGTCCCGGTAGAGCACGTTGTAGGCGCAGGAGGCACGTTGGTGCCGTCCGGCTCACGTACCAGTACCCCGGCCCTCCGGGCGCTTCGTATCAGCGGGCGGCGGGGGCCTTCGGGACGAGCCCCTGCTCGCGCAGGAACGTGACGGTGCGCGCGACGCCCTCGGCGAGCGGCGTGGGCTGGAAGCTCAGCTCCCGCCGCGCCTTGCTCGAGTCCACGCGCGCGTCCCACAGCAGGAACGAGAGCTGGCCGGGCGCGATGAGCGGCTTGAAACCAAACGTCCTCGCGAGCGGCGCGGACACGTTGGCGAGCAGCTTCATCATCAGCTCGGGAGCGATGGGGGGCACGTTGCCTCCACCGGCGGCCCGGATGATCTCCGTGGCCAGCTCCCGGCTGCTCACGTGCGCATCGGCGACGAGGAAGCGCTCGCCCGAGGCCCCGCGCTCGGCCGCCGCGAGGTGCACGTCCGTCACGCCGTCCACGTACGCCACCGACACGCCTCCGGGAGGCAGCGCGGGTGCCTCCCGGTTGAGGACCTGGAGGAAGATGGAGTTGAGGCCCACGTGCACGGGGCTCGGCCCGTATACGGCCGCGGGGTTGACGTACACCACGTCGAGCCCCTGCTGGCGGATGGCCTCCGCCTCGCGCTCCGCCGCCTGCTTCGAGCGCTCATAGGCGGTGGGCTTGGGGTGGGGATCGATGTTCGTCTCCACGAGGGTGCCCCCGCGCGGCGCGCCAAAGACATCCATCGTCGAGGTGTACACCACGCGCTTGACGCCCGCGGCGAGCGCGGCCTTGAGCACGTTGACGGTGCCCTGGCGGTTCACCTTGTCGAAGATGGTCTCGTCCGGCTGCCACTGCTCGGGCATGCCAGCGGTGTGGAAGAGCCGCTCGGCGCCGCGCATGGCGGCGGGCAGCGACTCGGGGTCCGTGACGTCGCCGCGCACGAGCTCCACCTCGGCGGGGAGCAGGCGCTTCGCCTTGTCGGTATCGCGCACCAGCGCGCGCACCGTTTTCCCCTGTGCCACCAGCCTGTGGGCGATGGCGTTCCCGATGAGGCCCGTGGCCCCCGTGACCAGCACGTTCATGTCGTTTCCCCCGAGGTGAGCGCCCGTTCTACCGCACCGGCCCTCCCGCCTCCAATCTGGCGGTGGGCGCGCTGGGCTTCCTCGAGCTGCGAACGTCCGAGGCAGACGCGGAGCGCCGTGATCGACACTCCGAGCACAAACCCATCATGCTTACATCTCACGACATACCCTGTCCCATGACTCGAACATGCCATGCCTACATTGGCTTCTTTTGTATGGAAGACGAGTCACCCAATGAATGACATGCAATGAATGACATGTATGTGTTTGGCATTTGTTTTATGTATTTCGTTGCGGACTTTGTTTGTTTGATTGTGTTTTGCTTCAGGAGTGGGTGGCCTCTATGTGATTTATGTATGTATTTCATTGAATTGAAATACATACAAATAAATCAAGCACCACGCAATCAATTGCAACAATACCAGTGTGATTAGTGTCTGTCTTTGCTGTAATCCCTATCAATCCAGCGGATGGGCGGCGCCCCGGAGGGCCTCGTCCACGAGCCATACGGGCACGGAGAGCGACTCGGCCAGCCTCCGCAGCTCCAGGAACCCCGTGTCGTCCACGTTTCCGTCCGGAGCCGCCACCAGGGTGAGGTGCTGCACCAGCCGGGCCCGCTCGGAGAGGGTTGCTTCCTGGCGCACCCGGGCCAGCGCATCTCCCAGTTCCCGCCGGGCCGGCTCGGAAGAGGGGACCCGCTCTCCCAACGCGAGCGCCCGTTGCAGCAGCTCGGCACGCTCGGACTTCTCCTCCAGATACGAGGGCGCCAGCTCCCGGAGATCGCGTTCCAGCAGGGTATCGGCCTCGTCGTCCGAGCGCCCTTCATCACTCGCGTAGCGGCCCGCGATTCGGAGGAACGTCCTCGTTCCCGAGAACGCCGCGAGGGCACGCAGCCTCATCGGGCCGAAGGCCTGGGTGCTGAAACAGCCGAGCGTGTCGTCGTCCTCGCGCGGCTTCTCGCGGGCCGCGGGCTCGGACAGGAGCGCGTCCACCTGGCGCGCATGGGTTTGCAGCTCGGACTTCACCGGCGCGGAGGACAGACCGGCCGTCAGCTTGAACAGGGCACTCGCGGCGGCCTCGGCATCCCGGGCGCACAGCAGCCCCGCCCGGTCCGCGCTCACCTCCGCCGCCCGGCTCCACACGTACAGCCCGAGCGCCACGGAGCGCCGGAGGCTCCCCCCCGAGGTATCCGCGGCCATGGCCGCGGCCGGCAGCGGAAGGGCGAAGTGCTCCAAGACAAGGTGGCCGAGCTCGTGCCCGAGGACGAAGCGCAGCTCGGCGTCCGTGAGCACCTCGAGGAGCCGCGCCGAGAGGACGATGGCGGGCGTCTCCGGCGGGCCATCCACCGCCGAGGCCCGGATGACCGGCTCCGGATGGACGAACACCTCCACGGGCCCGTCATGGCCGAGCGTCTCCTTGCAGGCGGCCAGTGCATCCATCACGCCTGGAGCCGTCGAGCGCGTCAGCCGGAACGCCTCCGCCAACCGCCTCCGCCTCGCGACGGTGCCGAGCCCACCCGGCAGCTCATCCACACGCCGCACGGCCCGCTGGAGATCCTTGTCGGCGAGCAGCTCGTCACGCATGCGCCGCTCGGTCACGGATTGGAAGAAGCTCGGATTCACGTGCGGCATGCTATCCCATTCACGAGGAAGGGCGGCATAGGATGCGCGCCACATGGCCCCTTCCGACGCCGCGCCCGGGACCCTCGACTTCTCCACTCCGCTCCTCTGCCAGCAGCTCTGGAATGGCGACTACCAGGTGTTCCCCGTGGCCGCGCCGGCCCTGACGAGCCACGCGCCCACGCTCGAGGCCTGTCTGTCCGAGCAGCGCCTGTTCCTCGAGGAGCACCTGTCCCGGGTGGAGCCCGAGGAGCTCGCCCGGTTCTCCCTTCCCGCGCAGGTGCGGCTCGAGCTGTTGGAGATCCTGGCGCCGCGCGCGGAGCTGCCCAAGCGTCTCTTCAAGCCCACCACCGTCGAGCTGGCCTCGGTCGTCGTGCCGCTCCCGGAGGAGACGTGGGTCTTCGTCCCCGCGTTGGATCACACCGTCTTCGTGGGCCCGAAGCAGGACGTCCGGGAAACGGTGCGCATGGACGTGGAGCGGTTGCTCGCCGCGCGAGAGCCCACGGCCCACGAGTACCTGCGGCTGTTGCCCCCAAGGGCCGTGACGCTCGAGTCCCTCCAGCTCACGCTGCGCCGCCAGGACGCGAGCGACAAGGCCCGGCAGGCGAAGAAGACGCTGGAGGAGAAGCTCAAGCGCGACCGGGCACACGAGGTGCTCCTCTCCGTCTCCACGCCCCTGCACGATCGCGACGAGGCGAAGCATGGGCCGCCGCTCATCGGCCGGGACACCGAGCTGACGCTGCTGTCGGGCCTGCTCGGAGGGGAGAAGCGGCAGGGCGTGCTGCTCGTCGGGGCGGAGCTCGTGGGCAAGACGGAGCTGCTCCACGCGTGGCTCCGGGCCGAGCGCAAGGCCGGACGCCACCGGCGTGTGTATGCGACGAGCGGCTCGCGGCTGATCGCCGGCATGTCCGGCTTCGGCCAGTGGCAGGAGCGCGTGCTGCGTGTGATGCGCGCCGCACAGGATCTCGACGCCGTGCTCTATTTCGAGAACCTCGGCGAGCTGCTCGCGCAGCACTCCACGGAGTCCATCAACATCCCCGGCGCGATGAAGCCCTTCCTCGAGGAGGGCAAGGTGCGCTTCCTCGGCGAGCTCACGCCCGATGCGCTCGACCTGATGGAGAACCGCCACCCCGGCCTCTTCGCGGTGCTCGGGCGCGTGCGCCTGGAGCCCCTGGGGACGCGGCACACCCGCGAGGCACTCCGGACCCGGGCGGCCTGGCAGCGGCAGGCGGAATCCACCCGGCCCGTGCTGGCCGATGACGCGGTGGAGCCGCTCGTGGACCTGGCCGAGCGCTACCTGCCGAGCCGCGCCCTCCCGGGCAAGGCGGTGCGGTTGTACGAGGAGATGCGCGCGGGCCTGCAGCAGGAGCGCACGGGCGATGGCCGGGCCCCCGTGCTCACCCGCGAGCGGGTGTACTCGCTCTTCAGCCTCAAGACGGGCGTCCCCGAGTTCCTCCTGCGCGAGGATCGGGCGCTGCTCGCCGGCGAGGTCGAGGCGCACTTCCGCCGCCAGCTCGTGGGCCAGGAGCTCGCGGTGCGCCGCGTCGTGGAGACGCTGTGCATGGTCAAGGCGGGACTGCAGCCGCAGGGCAAACCGCTGGCCACCTTCCTCTTCGTGGGCCCCACGGGCGTCGGGAAGACGGAGCTGGCGCGGCTGCTCGCCACGTTCCTCTTCGGCTCGCCGGAGCGGATGTTCCGCTTCGACATGAGCGAGTTCATGGACGCCTACGCCGCCGAGCGGCTCATCCGCGGCAGCGGCCAGGGCGAGGGACTGCTCACGCGGCGCGTCCGCCAGCAGCCCTTCTGCGTGCTCCTGCTCGACGAAATCGAGAAGGCCCACCCGGCCGTTTTCGATCTGCTCCTACAGGTCTGCGGGGAAGGGCGGCTCACCGATGCGCGGGGCCAGACCGCCTGGTTCCACAACGCCATCATCATCATGACGAGCAACCTCGGCGTGGCGCACCGCCGGGGCCCGCTGGGCATTGGCGCCACCTCGGTGGACGACAGCTCCTACTACCTGCGCGAGGTGCACCGGCACTTCCGGCCCGAGTTCGTCAACCGCATCGACCAGCTCATTCCCTTCCACCCGCTCACGCCCGAGCAGGCCGCGGAGGTGGCCCGGCTCGGCGTGGACAGGCTGGGACAGCGGCGCGGCCTGTTCCAGCGCGGCATCTCGCTCCATGTCCCGCTGGAGATCACCACCGCGCTCGCCGCGTCGGGCTACCAGGAGGCCTATGGCGCCCGTGCCATGCGGAGGCACCTGGATCAACAGCTCGTCGTGCCGCTCGCCCGCGTGCTCTCCTCGGCCGGGCCCGAGGCCCAGGGTGGACGTGTGGAGATCGCGCAGCGTCCGGAGGGACTCTCGGTGGAGCTGACGCGGGGGAGCCCGAAGTCGACGCGGAATCAGCTCGGCCTGGTGTACGACCTCCAGTCGCGGCGGCGGGAGATCGACGCGTGCTTCCGGTTGGACGCGGTGGAGCACCTCGCGGAACAGCTCCGCTTCCTGGTGGCCCAGCTCGCCCAGGGAGACCTCCGCCAGGCACGAGGCCCCGAAGCCGTCTCGATGGGGAGGCTGAGCCACGAGCACAGCCGGCTCGATGAGCTCTGGTCCCAGGCGCAGCGGCTCCGTTCGGCACTGATGGCCGCCGAGGAACTGGCGCTGATGGCCCTCTTCGAGCAGCAGGACGTCACCCCCTTCGTGGATGACGGGCTCGGGCAGCTCCAGGCCCTCCGCCGGTTGATGCCAGCGGTGTTGCTCGCGCTGCAGCCCCGCCGCGATGGCATCACGCTCATCCTCCAGGAGTCCGGTGAGACGGGGGCGCTCGAACGCTGGCTGCTGCCGCTGCTCGACGACGCGCCCCGGCGAGGCTGGTCGGTTGGAGGGCGCCTGTCGGTCACCGCCAGGAGCAGCGATCGCACACGCAAGTGGGACGACAAGGTCCTCGACGCCGCATGGCTGCGCAAGGCCTTCACCGATCCCGAGCGCACCTCCCGGGAGGTGCTGTTGTCGGTCAGCGGGCCCTATGCCGGCTCGTTCCTGGCGCTCGAGGCCGGGCTGCATCGCTTTCCGCCCACGAACAAGGACGAGCCCGTCCTCTTCATCGTCAGGCCCGTGGGCATGGTCACCATCCTGTCCGAGAAGGAGCTCGAGTTGCCGGCCATCGCTCCTCCGCCCCAGCCGCCCCTCAAGGAGCTCCGGCTGACGCCCGCCATGCGTGAGCACCATCCCGACGGCTCGGTCCTGCTGTGCGATGACGCGCGCAAGGTCCAGCTCGACGGCCGGGACTACTTCCAGTCGCTCGAGCTGATCCTGCTCGAACACCTTCTCCACCTCGAACGCTCCAGCGGTTTCGATCCCGAGAGTGGCTTCTCCTTCGCGATCGACGCGCTCCGGGGGGCGAACCGATGAACCTCACCATCGCCGTCTACCAGCGCCGGGATGCGTCCGGGGGCTACCAGTGGACCACGCTCGCGCTCGGCCCGTACACCCGAGAACGCGAGGGCCGGAGCACGGTCAAGCTCCAGCAGAAGCTCGTGGACGACCTCCGGACCATCATCGGCGAGCTGCCGATCCAGGAGCTGTCGTACTTCCAGCTCCCCCGAGGCATCCGTCTGGAGCGGGTGCAGCTCGAGCTCGACTTCAAGCGCGTGCGTGCCGGAACCGAGACGCCGCGGTTGTCCGGACTCTTCCCGCTCATCCTCGAGCCGCGCTGGCGCACGCGCGATGAGCTCATGACCATCGCGTACCACCCCGCGCGCCAGGACGAGTGGTTCCCGGTCGATACCGGCGCCAGCCTGGAGGAACAGGCCAAGGCCTTCTTCACCCGCGCCTGGGCCCGGCTGGAGCTCCATGAGCTGGAGGACCTGCGCTCCAATCGCAAGGACAGCCTCAAGGCGCTCGCGTTCATGGCCTCGCCGAGGTCGTTGATCGACGAGCTCGGCAAGAAGAAGGGCCCCTGGGACGATCTGGAGATCGAGGACCGGCCTGGGAAGGAGAAGAAGAAGAAGTCGGGCGGCGGTGGCAACCGGGTGCTCAGCAACCTGGGGACGAACCTCACGCTCCAGGCGGCGGAGGGCTCGCTCGAGACCGGCATGCCGCGCGGCCCCTACCGCGAACAGTTGCAGCTCCTGCTCGGCGCAGAGCGGCGCACGCCGGTGCTGCTCGTCGGGCCTTCCGGCTGCGGCAAGCGGACCCTCATCCGCCGCTTCGTCGCCGAGCAGCTCGAAGCCGAGGGCTTCCAGACGCACCGCAACCTGGACAAGGTCACCGAGGTCTGGACGATCGCCGGCAAGCGGATCATCGCCGGCATGAGCTACGTGGGCGACTGGGAGCAGCGCTGTCTCAAGCTGCTCGAGGACGCCAAGGGCGGGCGGCGCATCCTCTTCGTCGAGGACCTGCATGCCTTCGGCCGAATCGGCCGCTCGCGTGACAGTGACACGAATCTGGCGCTCTTCTTCCAGGGGGCGCTCGCGCGTGGGGAGATCACCCTCGTGGGCACGGTGACACCCGAGCAGCTCCAGCGGCTCGAGTCCGATGCCCCGTCCTTCGCCGCGCTCTTCACCCAGCTCCATGTGCGCCCCACGGGCGCCGACGAGACACTCCGGATGCTGCTGCACGAGGCGCGTGAGCTCGAGCACAAGCACCGCATCTCCTGGGAGGTTCCGCTCTTTCCGGCGCTGCTCGAACAGGCCCACTCGCTCTTCACCGGGAGCGCGCTGCCGGGCAAGGCGCTCGATCTGCTGCGCTCGCTCGCCACGGAGCTGGGCAGCCCCGGCCGTCAGCTCGGAGTCGAGGAGCTGTTCACCTATCTCTCCCGCAGGACGGGCCTGCCGGACTTCCTGCTCGGCCCCCAGGACAAGCTGGACCCCGAAGAGGTGCACGAGGCCCTCTCGTGCAAGGTGATGGGACAGACGGATGCGGTGCGGGTGGCGTGCGATCTCGTCGCTCGCATCCACGCGGGGCTCACGGATCCCCGGCGGCCCTACGGTGTCTTCCTGTTCACCGGCCCCACGGGCACCGGCAAGACCGAGCTCGCGCGCGCCCTCGCGGGCTACCTGTATGGCGATGCCTCGCGCATGGTGCGGCTCGACATGGCCGAGTTCCAGACGCCGGACGCCGTCGCGCGCCTCACCGGTGACGCCTGGCAGCCCGAGGGCCGTCTCACGCGCCTGATTCGCGAGCAGCCGTTCTCGCTCGTCCTGTTCGATGAGATCGAGAAGGCACATCCCTCGCTGCTCAACCTGCTCCTGCAGACGTTCGACGAGGGCCGGCTCACCGACGCCTCGGGCGAGACGGCGGACTTCACGCACACCGTCATCGTGATGACGAGCAACCTCGGGGCCCGGCGCAAGCCGCCCGTGGGCCTCGTGGCACCAGACGCGCGCTCGATGGAGCTGGATGCCGACCGGGCCGTGCGCGAGTTCTTCCCGCCCGAGCTCTTCAACCGCATCGATCAGATCGTGCACTTCTCGCCGCTCTCGCGCGAGGTGGGCGAGAAGGTCGTGGAGAAGGAGTTGGCGCGGTTGCTGTCCCGGCACGGGTTGACGTCTCGCAACATCTTCGTGGCTGCGGATGACGCGGTGAAGCGGCGCATCGTCGAGGAGGCTTTCGATCCCCATCTGGGCGCCCGGCCGCTGAAGCGCTACCTGGAGGAAAAGGTCGGGCAGGTCCTCTCCGAGGCCATCATCCAGGGGCCGCAATCCCTGATGCGGCTGTTCCAGCTCTACACCCGCGATGACCGCTTCCAGGTGCAGGCCGACGCGCTGGTGCCTCGCGAGCCGGTGGCCGAGGGCTTCGCGCTGGAGCCGCTCCTGTCTCTCCCCATCGCGAAGCTGCGCGAGAAGATGCTCGAGGCGCGCGAGGTGGTGCGGGGAATGCGCGAGAGCGCCGACCTGGGCGCGCTGTCCGAGCAGGTCCGCTTCCACCTCGAGCGCCTGCACGCGGGCGAGCGCGAACACGCCGAGTCCCTCTACACGCTCGATGCGATGCGCATGTACCTGGAGGAGTTCGCCTCGCAGCTCGAGTCGCTCGCCCGTGCCCCCGAGGAGGATGCGCGCGAGATGATCGAGGTCGAGCGTTTCGCGGTCGTGGAGCGCCGCCGTAACGCCGACAACGATGGGGAGAATCTGCGCGTCCGCCTCTTCGATCGGCGGGCGCTCGCGCCGGTGGGGGTCGTCTCCCGCGAGCAGATGCTCGACGGGCTGTCCGAGGTCTACTTCCTGCAACGCATCCTCCGGGAGCTCTCCAGCCCGGATCAGCACGTGGTCATGCTGGAGCTGCTCCCGCTCGGGCAGTGGCGGCAGGGCGTGCCCTCCGGTTCGCTGCTCACCCGGTGGCTCTGCATGGCGTACGCCCATTCGCGCGGGGCCATCGAGTCCTTCGCCGTGCACCTGCCCGGGGGCGCCGTGGTGTCCGGTGGCCTCCGGCAGCTGCGCGAATTCCTCGGCACGTCCATGGTGGAGCCGGTGCACGCCGCCATCAAGCTGGTGGGCCCGGGCGTGCGGCCCTTCTTCGAGGGTGAGGGCGGACTGCACGTCTGGCAGTCCTCGGGTCGCCTGCCGGAGATCGTGAAGGTCCGCGTCCACGAGGCGAACGCGCCCGAGCCCCGGGAGTTGCTCGCGTTGCATGCGGTGAAGCTCCAGGCCTTCCACAAGGCTCGCCAGGAGGGCGTGAGCCCGCTCCCGGAGGATCCCGAGTCGGCCGCTCCCGTCGTCCGCGCCTACCGCTTCGAGCCTCCAGCCCGCGCGGGCACGATGTCCGTGCTGGAGCTCGAGGACTACCTGCTCACCCATAGCGGCAGCCACCGCGTGAGATCTCCCGAGGACGCACTGCCAGCACTGTGGCGGTTGAGGATGAGCCAGAACCCGGCGAATGGCCACGAGGCCACGAAGGTGACGCCATGAGTGACAAGAGCCTTCGCGTCTACTTCACGACCCACCACGACGGGCGGCTCACCGGGCAGCTCCTGCCGATCTGGGAGAGCTTCTTCGACGGGCCTCCGCCGTCCGCCTACGGCACCAGCGAGGCCGAGGTCTACGCAGTGCTGGAGACGCGGGTGCGGCAGATGCTGCTCGAGGATCCGGCCGCGCTCGAGCGGTTCCTCTGGGAGGAGAACCTGGAGGCCCGGACGATCTCCGTGGAGATCCATCCGCAGACGGTGCACAAGAAGCGGCCGGTGATCGCCAAGGCGCTCGTCCCGCTGCGGCTGACGTACGTGTACGGGAAGCTGGAGAGCGGCGCCTGGCGCGTGCGGGTGCCTCGCTTCGGCTGGTCATTCGTGATCGAAGAGCTCTCCATCGCTCGCGAGGTGCTGCAGAACGCGCTCACCACCGCGCTGCTCGGGGAGAAGCCCCAGGGCCTCTACGACTTCCGCCACGAGGGCGAGGAGTACGTGTGCAGCTGGGACCCGGGCGGGCTTCAGCGCGACACCCGGCGCGGCGCTCACGAGGAGCGGGCTCCCGAGGTGCTCGAGCAGATCGGCGAGGAGCTGACCTCGCGCGCCCTCGGTGGCAGGCAGCCGGCGCTCGTGTACGACGCCGAGTCGATGCGGGAATGGCTCGCCCATGCGAAGCGACAGCCGCCGCAGTCGCTGCTGCTCGTCGGAGGCCCGGGCGCTGGCAAGACGAGCCGCGTGTTGATGCTCGCGCGGTTGATCGCGGAGCAGCGGCGCGAGGACAAGACGGCGCGGCTGCCCGATATCTGGCGCACCAGCGCCGAGCGCATCGTCGCCGGTATGGTGTACCTGGGCATGTGGCAGGAGCGCTGCCTCAAGGTTGTCGACGCGCTCTCGTACGAGAACGACTACCTCTACGTGGACCGGCTCACGTCGATCCTCACGCCCCAGCCGGATGGCTCGTCCATTGGCGATCTGCTCCTGCCCGC
Source organism: Archangium sp. (assembly GCF_045802675.1). Lineage (GTDB taxonomy): Bacteria > Myxococcota > Myxococcia > Myxococcales > Myxococcaceae > Archangium. The sequence continues at coordinate 22,851 of NZ_JBJMQO010000095.1, forward strand.
GGCGCTGAGTGGCGAAATCTCGCTCATCGCCGAGTGCACCGAGGCCGAGCTCGAGCGCTGCCAACGGCGTTTCCCGGAGGCGTTGCGCCCCTTCCGCATCGTCCGCGTCGAGCCGCCCCCGGCCTCGCAGGTGCCGGACTGGATGGTGCGCTACCAGGCGGCGAAGCGTGGCCGCGTGAGCATCCACCCCCTGGGCCTGCGGCAGCTCGTCGGGCACCTGGAGACGTTCCAGCGCGACAGCCTTTTCCCGGGGAAGGCCTTCCGGTTCCTCGACTGGCTCGAGCAGCAGGGGGAGCGCGGCAAGGCCCGGACGCTCTATCCGAGCGATGTCTCCGAGGCCTATGCGCGCTACACGGGACTGCCGCTCCAGCTCATCAGTGATGAGATTCCCGCCGAGCAGGCCACGCTCGCGGGCCAACTGAGGCAGGGCGTCATCGGCCAGGAGCGCGCCTGCGAGCTGTCCGCGGGGGTGCTCGCGCGGTTCAAGGCCGGGCTCAATGATCCGGAGAAGCCGGTGGGCACGTTGCTCTTCGCCGGGCCCACGGGCGTGGGGAAGACCGAGCTGTCCAAGCAGCTCACGCGCACGCTCTTCGGCAACGAGGACCGGATGATCCGGCTCGACATGTCCGAGTACATGCTGCCCGGTTCGGCCCAGCGGTTGATGGAGGTGGGCCCCGGCATCACCAGCCTCGCCGAGCGTGTGCGTCAGCAGCCGATGTCGCTCGTGCTCTTCGACGAGCTGGAGAAGGCGCATCCGGACGTCTTCGATCTGCTGCTCGGCATCCTGGGAGAGGGGAGACTCACCGACAGCCTCGGGCGGCTGGTGGACTTCCGCATGACGGTGGTCTGCATGACGAGCAACCTCGGCGTCGAGCAGTCGGAGCCCGCGGGCTTCGGCGCCGAGCGGGGCGCGGAGGACTTCATGCGCGCCATCCGCCAGGCGTTCCGGCCGGAGCTGTTCAACCGCATCGACCACGTCATCCCGTTCCGCCGTCTGTCCGAGGCGGATGTGCTGCGCATCGTCGACCTGGAGCTGGAGAAGGCCGCCTCCCGGGCGGGACTGCTGCGGCGCAGGCTGCGGCTGGTGGTGGAGCCGGATGCCCGGGCCTGGCTGGCCCGGTACGGGTACGATCCGAAGCTCGGCGCCCGGCCGTTGAAGCGGCTCATCGAGGCGAAGGTGATGGCGCCCATCGCCGTGCGGCTGTCGGCGGACGCCGCGCTGGAGGGAGCGATGCTTCCGGTGGTCGTCGCGGGCAGTGACGCCGAGCGCATGCTGCGGCCGGAGTACCGCGCGCTCGCGACGATGCTCGGCGACTGAGTCCAGGACGGGTAGCATCCGCTCCGCTCATGCTCTCCACCGCGCTCCTCGTCCTTCTCGCCGCGACACCGTCCGGCTCTGATTCCCTCCGCGCCGGCCTTCAGGCGCGCATCGCCCAGGTCCCGGGCGCCTCCGTGGCCATCGCCTACCGGCACCTCGGTGACGCGAAGGACGCGCTCTACCTGGAGGCCGATCGTTCCTTCCACGCGGCCAGCACCATGAAGGTGCCCGTGATGATCGAACTCTTCCGTCAGGCCGACGCTGGCAAGCTGTCGCTGGAGCAGCCGGTGACGCTGGCCAATCAGTTCGCGTCCATCGTGGATGGCTCGCCGTTCGCCCTGGATGCCAAGGACGACGAGGACGCATCCCTCTATGAGCGGCTCGGCCAGCCGGTGCCGGTGCGCGAGCTCGTCGAGCGGATGATCACTCGTTCGAGCAACCTGGCCACCAACACGGTCATCGCCCTCGTGGACCCGAAGCGCGTTACCCAGACGCTGCGCTCCCTGGGCGCCCGCCAGATGACCGTGCTGCGCGGCGTGGAGGATGGAAAGGCGTACAAGAAGGGCCTCAACAACACCACCACGGCGAGGGACCTCGCCACCCTGCTGGCCGCCATCGAGCAGGGCAGGGCGGCCTCACCCGCCTCCACCCAGGCCATGCGCTCCATCCTCCTGGCCCAGGAGTTGAACCAGGAGATTCCGGCGGGGCTGCCACAGGGCACGCCCGTGGCGCACAAGACGGGGCAGATCTCCGGTGTCCTCCACGACGCCGCCATCGTCTACCCGTCCGGCCGCGCGCCCTACATCCTCGTGGTACTCACCAGCGGCATCCCGGACGAGCAGGTGGCCCGCACGCTCATCGTGGACGTGTCGCGGCGGGTGTACGCGCACGCGACGCGGTAGTCCTAATCCCAGGCAATGTCGAACTCGACGTCGAGAGGCGCCGTCTGCCGTGAGGTCACCTTCGCGCCCCGGACATTCGTGGCATCGAAGAGGGTCTGTAGCGCGCCCTCGATGAAGGGCGCGGGGGCGGAGATCCGCTGGATGGTGAGGAGGCCTCCGGTGGGCCCCACCCAGTTCATCGAGCACTCGCCGCCTCGGAGCACCGTCCGGTGGACCACCGGGATGTTGTTGAGCAACCGCTGCGGATTGCGCTCGACCACCAGTTGCAGGGCCTTGCCCGCGACGGAGGCGAGGAACTTCGTGATCGTCCGGGAGCCCATCGCCCGCAGGGCCTCCTCGAAGCTTCCATACCGCGGGGTCAGCAGCCTCGCGGCCGTGTAGAGCAGCTGGACGTATCCGCTCGTGGGGTAGCTGAAGAAGTCCAGGTACCTCGGCTCGCCGCAGGCCTTCAGGCACTCGTTCACGGCGTGCTCGTCTCCCAATTGCCGCACCACCTCCAACACGGAGTTGAAGAAGAGCCCGCGCATGGAGTGATGCACGGGCATGGAGGACAGCCGCAATAGCAGCTCCTCCTCGGAACCGAGGTCGGCCATACCCATATATTTTCCACGCTTCGAGGGGAGGACAATCCACTCTCACCCGGAGTGAGGTGGCCTCAACTCGCTGACCGGTTCACCTCCTGACCGCCCGTGGCCGGTTCGTTCTCGGGACGCATCGCGCCCACCAACGCCATCATCTGCGCCACCAGCGTGGTCAGCGCCTGGCCCTCCTGCGCGCCCGCGCCTCCACCGATGGTGACCGAGCGCAGCTCCTGCGGCTGCGGCAGCTTCTCGGCGATGGACGGCAGCAGCTCCACCAGCCTCGCCTGGAGGTTGGCCGAGCTGAGCCCGTTGAGGATGCGTTGGCGGCTCTCCAGCAGCTCCAGCTCCACCCGCGCCTGCCGGTTGGCCGCCGCACGCTCCGTGTCCAGCACCTCGACCGCCGCCTGGGCCTCGCGCTTGCGCTGCGCGGCATCCTGCTCCTGCTTCAGCTTCTCCAGCTCCGCCTCCACCGCCAGCCGGGCCTTCTCCAGCTCGGCGGTCTGGAGCGCGGACTGCTGCCGCTCGACGGCCAGCTTCCGGGTGTCCTCCTCCTCGCGCTGCTGCCGCCGCAGGCGTTCGGACTGGTCCCGGTCATAGGCCTCCGCCTCCTTGCTCGCGCGCAGCATCGCCAGCTCGCCATCGCTCTCCAGCCGCGTCCGCTCGCGCGCCTGCTCCACCTCCAGCTCCCGGTGGGAGATGGCCTCCTCCGCCTCCAACGTGGCCAGCCGGGCCACGCGCTCCCTCTCGGCCCGGAAGGGCTTCTGCAGGCTCTCCCAGAGCCGCGCCGAGCTCACCACCGCTTCCTTGATCTGCACCGTGACGATGCGCAGCCCGAGTCCCTTGTCACTGCCTCCGTGGCCCTCGGCGACGTGGCGCAGCCGCGCGGTCAGCTCCTCGATGATGGGCTGCTTGTCCGAGAGCACCGCGTCGATGCTCATGGTGGCCACCTTGTCCTTGATGGCGGCCTCGGCCTGCTCGCGCAGCTGCACGTTCACCACCCGCATCGGGTCCTCGGCGTCCGTGAAGTCGAGCTTCTTATACGCGGTGGCGAAATCCTCGATGATCCACTGCACGTAGCCCTGCACCAGCAGCCCCTGCAGCTCGCGGCAGATGCAGTGGGCGTTGATGAGGATGGTCTGCATGGCTCCGGGCACGACGAGGAACGAGTCAATCGCCGGATCGAAGCGGAAGGAGACGCCCAGGCCGATGTGCAGGGGCTGGGCATGGCCGCGGCGGGTGTGCACGACGTAGGCGTTGGGCGGAACCACCACGGTCTTCCACCGCCAGAAGCCGGTGATGCGCACGTCCACGGCGTTGCCCGGAATCTCGCGAGGTGCCATGGCGAGGGCCCGGGCGGCGCGAGGCGCCATCATCTGGTTCTGGGCCGGCATCACCATCTTGCGTGCCTTCAGGTCCACCTCGAGGCGCTGCTGCTGCTCCTGGACCTGATCCAGGTACTGGTTTCTCACTGGCTCCATGGACATCGAGACCCCCTGCTCCGGAGGGCGCCGGTCATCGGCGGGCCGTACCCGGAGGCTCCAGGCGCATCTAAGCAGATTGCCCGTGATAGGGTTCAGGGCGCCGTGACCGAACGTGCTTCCATCCTGGTCGTCGACGATGATCCGCACCTGCGCGAGGTGGTGGGGTTCGCCCTCACCCAGGCGGGCTTCCACGTCGAGCAGGCCTCCAACGGACGCGAGGGCCTGGAGCAGGTGCGCCGCTCGGTGCCCTCGCTCATCGTCCTGGACGTGATGATGCCCGAGATGGATGGGCTCGAGCTGTGCCGCGAGGTCCGCCGCTCCCACGAGATTCCCATCGTGTTCCTCTCCTCGCGCGACGACGAGGTGGATCGCATCCTCGGGCTGGAGATGGGCGGGGACGACTACATCACCAAGCCGTTCAGCCCACGCGAGCTGGTGGCGCGCATCAAGGCCGTGCTGCGCCGGGCCCGTGCCACCGCGAGCCCCGCACCGTCCACCCCCTCGCCCTCGCAGGTGCTGCGGCGAGGACCCCTGCGGTTGGACCTGGACCTGTGGCGCGCGTACTGGAACGAGCGCGAGGTGGTGCTGACCGTCACCGAGTTCCACCTGCTCGCCGCGCTCCTGCGCGCGCCCGGCAAGGCCTTCACCCGCGACGAGCTGATGACGCGCGTCTACGAGGACGTGGTGGTGAGCGACCGCACCATCGACAGCCACGTGCGGCACATCCGGCAGAAGTTCGCCTCGGCCGGCGGCGAGGTCATCCAGACGGTGCACGGCCTTGGCTACCGGCTCGCGATCCCCTGAGCCCACGCGCGCCCGCCCGCGCTTGTGGATGGTCTTCACCGCCGTGGGGCTGGGGGCGCTCGTGCTCGCGCTGCTCGGCCTGTCGCTCGTGCGCGTCTATGACAATCAGCTCATCCGCCAGACGGAGACCGAGCTCATCGCCCAGGGCGTCGTCGTCTCCGGCGTGTACCGCGAGCTGCTGCACGAGAAGATAGGGACGGGAGAGTACGGCCTGACACGGCTCGCGCCCTGGCCCTTCCCGCCGGCCGAGGGCTCGCAGCTGCGGCCCATCCTCCCTTCGCTCCGGGCCTCGGATGACGTGCTGCCCGCGGCGGAGGAACCCCCGGTCTCCATCCTCCCCGCCGAGCCCCTCGCGCAGCAGGCCGGGGACAAACTCGCTCCGCTGCTCGTCCAGGTGGGGCGCTCGACGCTGGCCGGCATCCGGGTGGTGGACGTCCAGGGCGTGGTGGTGGCCAGCAGCTCCTCGGGTCACGGCACCACGCTGATCTCCCGCGAGGAGGTCCAACGTGCCCTGCGGGGCGAGCCCCGGAGCGTGCTGCGCCGGCGCCTCGCCGATCCCGAGGATGCACCGCTCGCCTCGCTCAGCCGCGACACCGGGGTGCGCGTGACGGTGGTGTTGCCGGTGCTGAAGGAGGAGCGGGTCTGGGGCGCGGTGGTGCTCTCCCGCACGCCCATGACGTTCGCCAAGGCCGTGTACACGGACCGGTGGAACCTCACGGCGACGGGGCTGGTGCTGCTGGGCGTGGTGGCCCTGATGTCCCTGGCCGCGGCGGCGCTGGTGGTGCGTCCGGTGCGGGCGCTGGTGCGGCAGACGCGCTCCATCGCCACCAGCTCGCCCGAGGGCTTCGAGCCCATTGCCCGCCCGGTGGTCCAGGAGCTCGCCGAGCTCTCCGAGTCCCTGGCCGGCATGGCCACCGCGCTGAGGGATCGCAATCAATACATCCGCTCGTTCGCGGCGAACGTGTCGCACGAGTTCAAGACGCCGCTGGCCGCCATCCAGGGCGCGGTGGAGCTGCTGCGCGACAGCGCCGACAGCATGTCCCCCGAGCAGCGCGAGCGCTTCCTGTCCAACATCGACGCGGACGCGCGGCGCCTCACCCGGCTGGTGCAGCGGTTGCTGGAGCTGGCCCGGGCGGACTCGCTGGTGGCCCGTCCCTCGCGGACGGAGCTCGCCCCGTTGCTGGAGGGCCTCGCGGAACGCGCCCGGGCACAGGGGCTCGCCGTGGAGCCAGGCACGGTGCCGCCGGGGCTCGTCCTGGGCCTGCCCTCGGAGGTGCTGGAGGACATCGTCTGGCAGCTCATCACCAACGCATCGCAGCATGGGGGCGAGGGCGTGCGCGTGCGGCTGGAGGCGGACCTGGTGCCGGGCGAGGGGCGGGGCAGGGTGGTGGTGCGGGACGACGGCCGGGGCATCTCCGAGTCCAACCGGGCGCGCGTCTTCGAGGCCTTCTTCACGACGGCGCGGGAGCGGGGAGGCACGGGGCTCGGGCTGACGATCGCCGGGTCGATGCTGCGTGCCTTCGGAGCCAACCTGGAGCTTCTGCCCCCCGAGGAGAAGGGAGCCGCCTTCGCCGTGGTGGCGGACCTGGACCCCGCTCCGGCCCCTCTCCGGAAGTAGCGCCACTTCACCCATCAGAATGGGTAGCACGCGGACGCTGTGTCACGGACTCGCCTTGACGTCCCGGCTTTCGGAGAATGGGGGCGCGTATGCCTCGGTCCCCTCGCTCAGACACCATGGCTCCGGTCGGCTCCCAACTGCTCGCCAAGCACCTCGGGGAGGATGCCGCCGCCCGGGAAGCCTCCGTGACCTGGTTCAACTGTGGCGTGGCCTCCTTCTTCCTCCTGTGCGCCGCGGGCCTGGGCCCATTGCTCGGATGGCCCCGGGCCCTGGCCCTCATCGCGAGCTGCGGGGCCTATGCCGTGTACTTCGGTTGGATCTCCCGGGTGCTGCGGCGCGGGTGGTTCCACCCCGCCATCCGCGTGTTCAACGTCTGCCTGGAGACCGGCGCCGGCGCGTGGATCTTCGCCTACGACATCCTCTTCGGGGATGCCGAGCAGGCGCTGTCCGATCCCGCGGCCGTCCTCTGGAGCTCGCTTCTCGTGCTCGCGGCGCTGCGCTCCAAGCGGCTGGCCCTCTTCGCCGGAGGGCTCGTGGCCACCGAGATGCTGCTGCTCTACTTCTTCGTGGCCCTTCCGCGCCTGCCCCAGCCCGTGCCGGTGATGTTCTCACCGCCCCTCATGGTGCAGCGCGCCGTCTACTATCTGATCACGGGTGGTCTGGCGGCGATGGTGGCCGGCTACATCACGCGCAACGCCGAGAAGGCCCTGCACGCCATCCGCGCCAGGGATCTGCTGGGCAAGTACTTCCTCCACGAGCGGCTGGGCGTGGGAGGCATGGCCGAGGTGTTCCGCGCCACCTACAGCCCCGAGGGCGGCTTCGAGAAGGTGGTGGCCATCAAGCGCATCCTCCCGGCCTACGCCGAGGACGAGGACTTCGTCATGCTCTTCCGGCGGGAGGCGGAGCTGGGCTCGCTGCTCAACCACCCCAACATCATCCAGGTGCTGGACGTGGGCCGCTTCGCGGACACCTACTTCATGGCCATGGAGCACATCGAGGGCCTCACCCTGCGTGAGCTGCTCAAGCTCCAGGGGCGCCTGCCGCCAGAGGTGGTGGCGTACATCGGGGCCGAGCTGGGCGAGGCACTCGACTACGTGCACCGGCGCACCTCGAGCAACGGTGTGCCGCTGCGGCTCGTGCACCGGGACGTGAATCCGCCCAACATCCTCTTGTCTCGCATTGGCGAGGTGAAGCTGGGGGACTTCGGGGTGGCGCGGGCGGCCACGCATGCCCAGGTCACCCAGGCCAACCGGGTGCGCGGCAAGTTGAGCTACATGGCACCGGAGCAACTCCGGGGCGAGCCCTTCGATGGACGCGCGGACCTCTTCGCGCTCGGCGTCACGCTGCACGAGGCCCTCACGGGACGGCGCCTCTTCAAGGAGGAGGACGTCGCCGAGCGGCTGCAACCCACCGCTCCTCCGTGGCTGCTGCCGCCCTCGGCCTTCCGCACGGACGTGCCGCCGGAGCTGAATGCCGCCATCATGGACCTGCTCCAGTGGCGCGGCGGGGAGCGCACCCCGCGAGGGCAGCGGCTGCGCGAGCAGCTGTGCTCGCTCACGGGAGTGCACGCGCCCTTTCCGCATGGACAGCAGGCCCTGGCGCGGCTGGTCCAGGAGGCGCTGGTGCTCAAGGCGGAGCGGGCGGAGCCGCGCGACGAGGAGCCCGATACCGCAGGCCCCACGCGCTCCGAGAAAGAAGAGGAGCCCACGGCCGTGCTGGACGTGAAGACCGCGGAGGCGGTGGAGGCGCCGTCGGCGAAGCGCGCCGGACAGGGGGGCCGCGAGGACTGAGGGCGTCCGCTTCGCGGGTCTCCGAGACAATGTTGCTGGGCACCGCCCTTCGGCAAATTTAGCGCTTCAGCCAGGGCTCAAGATAGGAGACGAGGATGCCCTCGTTGGCGAACATCCGGTCTCCCCTGGAGTTGGAAACCAGCTCACCGCCGGCATGGTGGATGGCGATGACCTTCCATGCATCATTGAAGACCGGTGAGCCGCTCGAGCCCGGAAGGGTATCGGTGCTGTACTGCAGCCGGTGCTCGTAGACGTTGACCACCTGATTGGCGGTCAGCGCGATCTGCTTCGGGCCACCCTGAGGGTGCTGGATGATGGTGACGTGGTCGCCGGCCTTGGGCTGGGCGGAGTCGTCCAACTCGAGGGTGCCCCATGACGCCAGGGGAGGAACCCCACTATCTCCCTCTTCGACTTCTACGAGGCAGATATCAAGTCCGGCATCCGCGACGAGCGTCGAGGGCTTCAGCAGGTAGCGGTGGCTGGGCTGAAGCCGCTGCTGGGTGTCCTCTTCATAGTTGAACTCCACCCAGCTCTCTTTGGCGATCTGCCGGTCAGGAATGACGTGGTGATTGGTGAGGATCCGGTTGTGGCCCACCAAAAAGCCCGTCCCCCGCGAGATCGGTGTCACGATACGGCAGACGCTCCTGGCCACCTCGAGGCCACGGTGTAGCCAAGCGATGCTCTTGAGATGGTTGCTGCCGAAGATCTGCTCCAGCACCACGCTGCGGGGGACATGGAATGTGCCCGCCGTGAGCCTCGGAGACGCCACGCTCCGTTGCAGTTGCTCGGGGACTGCATCAATGAGCTCGAGCAGCGCGTGGTTGATGCGGTTCCTCTGGACCTCGGCTTCCGCAGACGTCATGAGCCCAGCGCGCTCCTGCCTGCGGAGGCGGTTCAACCTCGAGCCATGGAGGAGAACTTCGTTGTAGAGGTCCTGGTTCGCGCCCTTGAGGAACGCCGCCAGTTGTTCGGCGGCGAGCTGCGTCTCGTTTTCACGGACGAGCTCCTTCAGGCGGGACATGAAGGTGACTTGGTTTTCTGGAGTCACTGAGGTGGCTAGCGTGTCAGACAGGGAGGGCGCGGAGGCGATCCTGCCGGTTCTGAAGGAGGGGAGCCGACAAAGCGTAGAGCAGCAGTGCTCCTGCGCCGGGCAAGGTGATAATGAGAATGACCAGATAGGTGAAGTTGAGAATCCCCCAGGCTGCCGCCAGCGCGGGCGACTTTCTCCTGGCACGTGCGACGTAGACACAGCTCACGATGAGCACCAGCAAGAACAACGCGACGGGCACCGAGGGATCGCCAAGTCCGGCCTTGCTCATGAGAAATACGAGGCCTAGGTAGTTCAGGATGGGGGCGAGGAACCACATGAAGCTCGCCCATTGCGCACTGCCAATGAACACGAAGGCGGCCGCGAAGAGGGCGGTCACGGCCAGATTCCAGGAGGTTTTGCGGAGGTAGGAAGGGGATGCCTCCGCGGCGTTCGTTGGCTGAAGACCTGACTGTTCCAACTGGAAGCGCCTCAGGGTATCCATACGCCCTTCCACCTCCTTGAGCCGACCACCGATCGTCAGCGCTATGTAATAAGAGAAGGCGTCTCCCTTGTCTTCAATGAGGCCGTACCTCGACAGGACCGCACCATAGCGGTCCTTGATGTTGCTGTCAGGGCACAGAGTCCACCCCTTGCCGAGGCACTCGTGCAATTCACGGATCAGCGTGGTGTCCCGCTCCAATGTAACGGGATCGACCAGTCGGCTGATGCGCTCGTGCATAATCCACGAGGACAGGATCGCCGGAGCGTTGATGATCATGAGGCAATACCAGAGCCCGATCACCCTGGGGTACCACCGAGCCCTGGCACGAAAGGGGAGCGACTTGCTGTCCCGGTACTGCAGGTACATCCAGCCCAGGGACGCTGCTCCGGAGATCAAGTACAGCCGTATGTACAGAGAGGAAGGGTCCGGAAGCGCGTCGAGGCTGAGCTGTGCAAGTGCTACCGGTAGCGACAGGAGGAAGAGGAGACAGGCCGCGGCGTGAACGAGAGGCAGTCGCAGCAGCCAGAGTTCTGGGTGATTCAGCAGGAGATGCTGATCGAGACTGCGAAAGAGAGTGAAGGCTGCTTTCATATGGACTGTCTGGCCGCGAGCATCCGGCGCGACGAGTGACTGATGTCACGGAAGTATTGGATTTCGAGCTGCGAATCCGCGAGCAGCGTCTTCAATACGTCCGCTCCCGTGATGGCCAGGGGGACGTGGAGGATGATGTTTCGGCCCGACATCTCGAGCTGGATGCCTCCGATTCCGGACAGTGTTGCCTGAACCCGCTCCAGTGAGGCGGCGCAAGCGAACTCGAAGCTGTTCATGGCACGCGCCCGGCCCAGTTCCGCCGCCGGGCCGTAGAAGCGCGGTTTGCCGTTCTCAAGAACCAGAAGTTGGTCGGCAATGGATTCGATTTCGAAGAGGTGCTGTGAGCTGACGATGATGGGCAGGGGATTGCGCATCGACCTCGCCAGATCCTTCAGGTCTTGCAGAAAGACCTGCTGGGAATTGACGTCCAGAGGGGCGAGCGGTTCGTCCAGGATGAGCAGCCTGGGGTTCCAGACAAGGGCTCGAGCGAGCTCGAACCGGGTCTGGAATCCACCCGAGAGCTGATCCCGGGAGGCTTCGCGGTAGCGCTCCAGCCCCAACCGGTGGAGGATGAACTCCACCTCATCCTGATTGTCTCTTCCATTGATGCCACGCAGGCTGGCGTGAAGGGCGAGCTGCCTCGCTACCGTGCCATGCCACATGTTTGTCTGTTGTGGCACGTAGGCAATGCGGTCGCGCAGCTCGTGCCAATCGGAAGGGGCCTGCTGGAAGGAGGGATAGTGGAGCTCACCGGCATCGGCAAGCATCTCTCCTGCCAGCAGCCGTAGGAGGGTAGACTTCCCGCTTCCGTTCGAGCCCACAACACCGGTGATCTCCCCCGGGTAGACGGTGAGCGAAACTTCCGACAGGGTAAAGGTATGCGAGCGGCTTTGATAAGACTTGCGCAGGTCGAGGCACCGCAGAACGGGAAACTGCGGCTGAGCGCCTGGCTGGAGATGGCCTTCCGCCAAGCGCCGCTGGAGAAAGAACTGCAGCCGGGCTTCCTCCAGGGTCGTCCCGCTCCGCGCGGTCATCACCGGGCAACCGGTCACGGAGTCACCCTCTTCCAGCACAGCCACGTCGGTGCGAGCACGTTGTAGGGCCTCGTCGTACAGGACGTCCGCCAACTGGAGCATCCTGAAGAGCAGCCGATTCCGGGCGTGCTCCGTCGAGTCCGTGGGGCCGAACCTGCGCTCATCCTCGACAAGCCGGCCATATTCCGCGGACAGGAGAATGGTCTCGTTCAACAGCTCGCGGCGTGGCCTGAAGTCCTTCGCAAGATCGAGGAGCCGCTTCGTTCCGCGGGCAAGGTCACTTGATTGAATCAGTGCCTTGAGTTCTTCGTAGCGCGCGGCGAGCACGCCTTCTACCGGTGTTTCCATCGAGCGGAAGCGTCCTTTGACGTCAGCAGCATACCCTCGCACGGAGCACCTGCCGGGTGCGGAACCTAGCACGAGAGTCAACCGGAAAAGGAATGCACTGGCAGGTCAGCACGTCATGGGGCGCCTGGGGGCGTTGACGCACTGGCGTGCACCGGACCTGGCAGCCGCTATCCGCCCGGGCATGAGGACGGAGACGAACACCAAGTCCGTGCTGGCCGCTAAGAGGCGGTTCGGGAAGAGGCCGCCAAGGGTGAGCAGCTCCGGTGGCGTGGTTCCGGGCGCTCATGTTCACCGGCATCTCCACCATAGAGCTGTTCTGGGGCCGGTTCCAAATGGACGTCCCGCCCGAGTTGCGGCCCTTCACCCAGGCTGCGCCGTTCGCCATCCTCCTCTCGTGCTAGGGATGGCTCTGGAGTACGCCGTCATCGGCGACACGGTGAACACCGCGTTGCACCTGGAGGGTCTGAACGAGGAACTCGGCACGGAGGTGCTGCTGTCCGCATCCATCCGACAGGCCCTGGGCTCCGCGTTCCCGGTGAAGGCACTCGGCGGGGAGCCGGTGAAGGGCAAGGCGCAGCCGGTGCCCGTATTCACCGTGGCGCCACCGGTATGATGGGGAGCGGCGGACTCACCCACACAGGGAGAACCATGGACATTCTCGGGGCCATCGGAAACACATCACTGGTTCAGCTTCGCAAGATCGCTCCTCCCCACGGTGCGAACATCTTCGCGAAGCTCGAGTGGGAGAACCCCACCGGCAGCGTGAAGGATCGGATGGCGCGGGCCGTCATCCAGCGGGCGGAGGAGGACGGCCGGCTGAAGCCTGGGGACACCGTCGTCGAGTACACGGGGGGCAGCACCGGGTCGTCGCTTGCCCTGGTCTGCGCCGCCAAGGGCTACCGTCTCCGGATCGTCACCTCCGACGCGTTCAGCGTGGAGAAGCGGGATCACATGGCGGCGCTGGGGGCGGAGTTGACGCTCGTTCCGAGCGAGGGCGGCCTCACCACCAAGAAGCTGATCCTCGACATGATCGAGGCGGCGCGCCGGATCAGCCAGGAGCCTCACACCTACTGGACCGACCAGCTCAACAATCACGACAGCATCGCGGGCTACCACGCGCTGGGCGAGGAGATATGGAGTCAGACGAAGGGGGAGCTCGACGCTTTCGTCTACAGCGTGGGGACGGCGGCGTGTCTGCGCGGGGTCGCCACCGTGCTGAAGCGGCACAAACCAGGCATCCGGATCGTCGCTGTCGAGCCCGCCGAGTCCTCGGTGTTGTTGGGCGGTCAGCCAGGGCCCCACAAGATCGAAGGCGTTGGGATTGGCTACATTCCTCCGCTCTGGGACCCGGCGCTCGTGGACGAGATCATCCCGGTCAAGACCGACGACGCGAAGGAGATGACCCGGCGGCTCGCGCGGGAAGAGGCCCTCTTCGCGGGGACCTCTTCCGGAGCGAACGTCATCGCCGCGCTCCAGGTCGCGGCGCGCCTGGGACCCGAGGCCAGGGTGGTGACGCTGATGTCCGACTCCGGCCTGAAGTACCTGAGCACGGATGTGTACCGGCGGAGATGAAACACGGAGGGCCTGGTCACCGTGGAGCCGCCAGTCCGGACGGGCTCCGCGGTCTCTTGAACCCGGTAGCGCCCGGACGCGTCACGCGAGTCCTTCCGAGTACTGGTGGGAAACGCGGACTCGCTCAGCGGGATGGGACAGCCTTCGGACGGCTTCCGACGAATGCCGCCAGGTGCTCGCCGGTCAGCGTCGACTTCGCCGCCACCAGGTCGGCCGGGGTGCCTTCGAACACGAGCCGCCCGCCGCCGTGGCCCGCGCCCGGCCCGAGGTCGATGATCCAGTCGGCGTGCGCCATCACCGCCTGGTGGTGTTCGATCACGATGACCGACTTGCCGGAATCGACCAGCCGGTCCAGCAGCCCGAGCAGCTGCTCGAGGTCAGCCAGGTGCAGCCCGGTGGTCGGCTCGTCGAGTACGTAGACGCCGCCGTCGGCCCCCATGTGCGTCGCGAGCTTGAGCCGCTGCCGCTCGCCACCCGACAGCGTGGTGAGCGGTTGGCCGAGCCGCAGGTAGCCGAGCCCCACGTCGGCCATGCGCTGGAGGATCGCGTGCGCGGCCGGCGTACGCGCCTCGCCGGCGCCGAAGAAGCCGACCGCGTCTTCGACCGACAGATCGAGCACCTCGGCGATGTTGAGCCCGCCGAGCCGGTAGTCCAGGACCGACGCCTGGAACCGCCGGCCCTCGCATTCCTCACAGACCGTGGTGACGCCGGCCATCATCGCCAGGTCGGTGTAGATCACCCCGGCGCCGTCGCAGGTCGGACAGGCGCCCTCGGAGTTGGCGCTGAACAGGGCGGGCTTCACGCCGTTGGCCTTCGCGAACGCCTTGCGGATCGGCTCCAGCAGCTCGGTGTACGTCGCCGGGTTGCTCCGCCGCGAGCCACGGATCGGGGCCTGGTCGACCGACACCACCCCGTCCCGGCCACACACCGAGCCGTGGATCAGTGAGCTCTTGCCCGACCCCGCCACGCCGGTCACCACCACCAGCACGCCGAGCGGG
>NZ_JBJMQO010000096.1:0-69275 GCF_045802675.1 Archangium sp.
AACACCCAGGTGTACCTCCTCGACAGGCACCTGCAGCCGGTGCCCGCGGGCGTCCCTGGCGAGCTCTTCATCTCCGGTGACGGTCTGGCCCGCGGCTACCTGGGCAGCTCCTCCCTCACCGCTGAGCGCTTCCTTCCCAATCCCTTCAGCGCCGCCCCCGGTGCGCGCATGTACCGCACCGGCGACCTCGCCCGTCACCGCCACGACGGCGTGCTCGAGTTCCTCGGCCGCATCGACAACCAGGTGAAGGTGCGTGGCTTCCGCATTGAACTGGCCGAGGTGGAGTCCGCCCTCCTCAGCCACGCTTCCGTGCGCGAGGCCGTGGTGGTGGCCCGTGAGGACTCCCCGGGCCTCAAGCGGCTGGTGGCCTACGTCACCGGTGACGCGCAGGCCCTGGGCACCGAGGCCCTGCGCGCCTTCCTCAAGCAGCGCCTGCCCGAGTACATGGTGCCCTCGGCCTTCGTGCACCTGGAGGCCCTGCCCCTCACCAGCCACGGCAAGGTGGACCGCAAGGCCCTGCCCGTCCCGGACTCCCGTCCCGAGCTGGCCCAGGCCTTCGTCGCGCCTCGCAATGACGTCGAGCAGAAGCTCGCCGCCGTCTGGGCCCGGGTGCTCCGCCTCGAGCGCGTGGGCGTCCACGACAACTTCTTCGAGCTAGGCGGCGACTCCATCTCCAGCCTGCAGGTCATCTCGCGCGCTCGTCAGGAGGGCCTGCACCTCTCGCCCCGGCAGCTCTTCCAGCACCAGACCATCGCCGAGCTGGCGCCCCGCCTCACCTCCTCCCAGGCCTCCCTCGCGGAGCAGGGGCTGGTCACCGGCCCCGTGCCGCTGACGCCCATCCAGCGTGCCTTCTTCGAGGAGAACCTGCCCCGGGCGCACCACTTCAACCAGTCGGTGCTGCTCGAGACGCGCGAGCCGCTCGACGCCGCGCTGCTCGAGCGCGCCCTCCAGAAGCTGGTGGAGCACCACGACGCGCTCCGCATGCACTTCGTCCAGGGGAACGGCGCCTGGCAGCAGCTCAACTCCGGGCTGGAACAGTCCGTCTCCCTGCTCCGGGTGGATCTCTCCTCCGTGCCGGAATCCGAGCAGGCCGCCGCGCTCGAGGCCGAGGCCTCCAAGCTCCAGGCTGGCTTCGAGCTCTCCAGCGGGCTCCTGTTGCGCGCGGCCCTCTTCCACCGCGGTCCCCAGCGCACCGGGCGGTTGTTCCTCGCCCTCCACCACCTCGTCGTGGACGCCGTCTCCTGGCGCACGCTGCTGGAGGACCTGGAGTCGTCCTACCTCGCGCTGCGCAAGGGCTCGGAGCCCGCGCTGCCTCCGAAGACGACGTCCTTCAAGGCCTGGGCGGAGCGGCTCGAGGCGCACGCGAGGTCCGGAGCCTTCCAACCGGAGCTGCCCTTCTGGCTCGCCGAGGGCCGCCCCGCGCCCGCGCCGCTACCCGTGGATGCCCGGGGTGAGAACACCCTCGCCTCGGCGCGCACCCTCCCGGTGTCGCTCGACGCCGAGGAGACGCGCCTGCTCCTGCAGGAAGTCCCCGCCGCATACCGCGCGCGCATCGACGACGTGCTGCTGGCCGCGCTGGCCGACAGCCTCTCTCGTTGGACGCACACGCCCCGCCTCCGTGTCGAGCTGGAGGGCCACGGGCGCGAGGACCTCTTCGACGACGTGGACCTGTCCCGCACCGTGGGCTGGTTCACCTCGGCCTATCCCGTGGACCTCGAGGTGCCCGCGAAGGCGAGCCCCGGCGACCTGCTGCGGGCCGTGCGCGATGGACTGCGCCAGCTTCCGGGCCACGGACTCGGCTACGGACTGCTGCGCCACCTCGGCGGTGACGCGGCCGAAGCCCTGCGCGCCCTCCCCGCCCCGCAGGTGTCCTTCAACTACCTGGGCCAGTTCGACTCCCTCGCGGCCGGCTCGACCCTCTTCGCCCTCGCCCACGAGCCGAGCGGCGCCACGCGCGCACAGGAGGCCCACCGCCGCCACGTCCTGGAGGTGAGCGGGCTCGTCATCGGCGGGCGCCTGGAGCTGAGCTTCACGTACAGCGAGAACCTCCACCACCGGGCCACCATCGAGGCGCTCGCGCGGGACTACGTCTCGGCGCTGCGCACGCTGATCTCCCGGAGGAGCTCCGAGGACGCGGCGCGCCGCACCCCGGCCGACTTCCCGCTCGCCAAGCTGGAGCAGACGGCGCTCGACAAGCTGCTGCGGCTCGTCCCGGCCGCCGAGGACATGTACCCGCTGTCCCCGATGCAGCAGGGCATGCTCTTCCACGTGCTGCTCACGCCCAGGTCGGGCGAGTACTTCGAGCAGATCACCTGGGCCATCCACTCGCGGCTCGACGTCCCGGCCTTCCGGCGTGCCTGGGAAGCGATGGTGGCGCGCCACCCCGCGCTGAGGACGTCCTTCCACTGGGAGGGGCTCGCCGAGCCGCTCCAGGTGGTGCACCCCCGGACGGAGCTGCCGTGGCGGGAGCTGGACTGGCGGGGGCTCTCGTCCGCCGAGCAGGAGGCGAAGCTGGAGGCCCTGCTGCGCGAGGATCGCGACACGGGTTTCGAGCTGACGCGCGCTCCGTTGATGCGCTTCTCCGTCATGCGGCTGGACGGGGGCGTGCACCGGATCGCCTGGAGCTTCCACCACCTCCTGCTCGACGGCTGGAGCCTGGGCGTGCTGCTCGAGGAGCTGTTCACCGCCTACGCGTCGCTCACCCGGGGCCAGACGCCCCGCCTGGACGCGGGCCCGGCCTACCGCGAGTACATCGCGTGGCTGCGGCGGCAGGATCTCTCGCGCGCCGAGGCGCACTGGCGGGAGGCGCTCGCGGGCATCTCCGCGCCGACGCCGCTGCCCGGTGAGCGGAAGTCCGGACAGCCGGGAGGCGTGCAGGACAAGGTCGAGCGGACGTGGGTCTTCCCGGCCTCGCTCACGGCGCGGCTGCAGGAGTTCGCACGGCGGCACCAGCTCACGCCCAACACGCTCATCCAGGCCGCCTGGGCCCTGCTGCTGAGCCGCTACAGTGGCGAGCGGGACGTCGTCTTCGGCACCACCGTGGCCGGCCGCCCGACGGAGCTGCCCGGCGCCGAGTCCACCATCGGCCTGTTCATCAACACGTTGCCCATCCGCGTGCGGCTCGCGCCCGAGGCGCTCGTGGTGCCCTGGCTCCAGGAGTTGCAGGCGCGGCAGGCCGAGCTGCGCCAGTACGAGCACAGCCCGCTGGTGCGCATCCAGGGCTGGAGCGACGTGCCCCGGGGCTCGCCGCTCTTCGAGAGCCTGCTCGTCTTCGAGAACTGGCTGGATGCCGCCGTGCGCGAGCGCACCGCGGGCCTGGACATCCGCGACCCCCGCGGCCTGGAGCAGACCACCTACCCGCTCAACGTGAACGTGCTGCCCGGGGAGGAGCTGGCCCTGCGGCTCTCGTACGACGCGCGGCGCTTCGACGGAGCCACCCTGGAGCGGGTGCTCGCGCAGTGGCAGACGGTGCTGACGTCCTTCGTGGAGCGGCCCGGCGCGCGGCTCTCCGAGGTCTCACTGCTCTCCTCCGAGGAGCAGCGCCAGCTCCTTACCGAGTGGAACGACACGAAGGCCGAGTTCCCGCGCGAGGCGTGCGCCCAGGAGCTCTTCGAGGCCCGGGCGGCGCGGACTCCCGACGCGCTCGCGGTCGCCTCCGGTGGCGAGCGGCTGACGTTCGGAGAGCTGAATGCACGGGCCAACCGGCTCGCCTGGCACCTGCGCGCGCGAGGAGTGGGGCCCGACGTGCGCGTGGGCTTGTGCCTGGAGCGCTCGCCGGAGCTCGTCGTGGGCCTGCTGGGCATCCTCAAGGCCGGCGGCGCCTACGTGCCGTTGGATCCCGAGTACCCGCACGAGCGGCTCACCTTCATGCTCGCGGACTCGCAGGTGCCGGTGCTCGTCACCCGCGAGGAGCTGGCGGATCGGCTCCCGGCCACGGGCACGCAGGTGCTCTGCCTGGACTCGGACGCGGCGGCGGTGGCCGCGGAGAGCGCGGAGAATCCCCCGCGCGTGACGTTGGCCGACAACCTCGCCTACGTCCTCTACACCTCCGGCTCCACGGGCAGGCCCAAGGGCGTGATGCTCGAGCACCGGGGGCTGGTGAACTACCTCGCGTGGTGCGCCAGGGCCTACGGGATGGCGGAGGGCGCGGGCGCGCCGGTGCACTCGCCGCTCGCCTTCGACCTCACCGTCACCAGTCTGCTGCTGCCACTCACCACGGGCCGTCCGGTCACGCTCGTTCCCGAGAGCGACGGTGTGGAGGGCCTGGGCGCGGCGCTGCGCTCGGGCTCGGACTTCAGCCTCGTCAAGCTGACGCCCACCCACCTCTCGCTCCTCTCCCAGCAGCTCTCCTCCGAGCAGGCCGCCGGCAGGACGCGCGCCTTCGTCATCGGTGGCGAGGCCCTCTCCTACGAGGCCCTCTCCTTCTGGCGCACCCACGCTCCGGCCACGCGCCTGCTCAACGAGTACGGCCCCACCGAGACCGTGGTCGGCTGCTGCGTCCACGAGGTGAGCGTGGCGGAGGCCTCCTCGGGCGCCGTGCCCATTGGCCGGCCCATCGCCAACGTCGAGCTGCACGTGCTCGACTCCGCGTTGCGGCTCGTCCCGGTGGGCGTCTCCGGCGAGCTCTACATCGGCGGCGTTCCCCTGGCGCGTGGCTACCTCGGCCGCCCGGACCTCACGGCCGAGAAGTTCGTTCCCCACCCCTTCAGCTCCACTCCTGGCGCCCGGCTCTACCGCACTGGCGACCTCGCCCGGCGCCGTGCCGATGGCGTGCTGGAGTTCCTCGGCCGAGCCGACGAGCAGGTGAAGGTCCGCGGCTTCCGCATCGAGCTGGGTGAAATCGAATCCGTGCTCGCCAGCCACCCCGCCGTGCGCGAAGCCGCCGTCGTGGTGCGCGAGGACGTCCCCGGCGACAAGCGCCTGGTGGCCTACGTGACGGGTGAAGCGAAGGACCTCGGCACACCGGAGCTGCGCCGCGTCCTCGAGTCCAAGCTGCCCGCGTACATGGTGCCCTCGGCCTTCGTCGTGCTCGAGGCCCTGCCCCTCACTCCCAACGGCAAGGTGGACCGCAAGGCCCTTCCCGCTCCGGATGGCCTGCCCTCGGAGACGCGGGACTTCGTCGCGCCCCGAGACGTCCTGGAGCTCCAGCTCGCCCAGGTCTTCGAGGAGGTGCTGGGAGCGGGCCCCGTCGGCGCGAAGAGCGACTTCTTCGAGCTGGGCGGGCACTCGCTGCTCGCGGTGCAGTTGCTGCGGCGCATCGAGCAGGCCACCGGCCAGTCCCTGCCCATGTCGGCGCTATTCGAGGGCGCCACGGTGGAGCACCTCGCGCACCTGCTGCGGCAGGAGCCGAGGCCCTGGACGCCACTGGTGCCCATGGGCCGCGAGGAAGGGGGACGTCCCTTCTTCTGCGTGCACCCGGTGGGCGGCAACATCCTGTGCTACGCGGAGCTGGCTCGCGCCCTGGGGCCGGAGCTGCGCTTCTACGGACTACAGGCACCGGGGCTCGAGGGAGAGCAGGCGCCGCTCGAGACATTCGAGGCCCTGGCGGCAACCTATGTGGCGGCGGTGCGCACCGTGCAGCCCCACGGGCCGTACCTGCTGGGAGGCTGGTCCATGGGAGGCGGGCTCGCCCTCGAAATGGCGCAGCAGCTCCAGCGGCAGGGCGAGCAGGTGGAGTTGCTCGCGGTCATCGACGGCTACGCCGGTGCTCCCGAGGGGCTGCTTCCGCCCGAGGACGCCGCCGCCGTCATGACGGCGCTCTTCGCCCAGCACCTCGCGGCCGTCACGGGCGAGGGCACGATGATGCCGGACGAGGCGCTCGCCGGAATGGAGCCGGAACAGATGCTCCAGCACCTGCTCGAGGAGGGGCGCAAGAGCGCGGCCGTGACGCCGGACACGGAGCTGCCCAGGCTGCGTGCCCTGCGTCAGGTCTTCGCGAGCAACCAGCGCGCGAGCGCGGCCTGGCGCCCGGGGCCCTACGCGGGCTCCATCGAGCTGTTCCGCACCACGGATCCGGGCAAGGACGTGGCGGACCAGGAGCGGAGCTGGAAGCAGCTGGCGCGGGACGGGGTGGTGGTCCATGACCTCCCGGGCGATCACTACTCGGTGCTGCGCGCGCCGCACGTCCAGCTGCTGGCCCGGCTGCTGAAGGAGAGCCTGGCGCGGATCCGGACTGGGGAAGAGGAGCAGGCGAAGCAGCGCGCGTAGCCGCGGCCGCATCGCTCGAAGGAACACGGGTATGGCAGACTTCCAGGTGTATCAATGACAGAGCCACGCGAAACGACCTCGGGCCCGAGCGACGACCAGGAGCTCGACCTCATCCTCGAACGAGACCCCCTCGGGGCGTACACCGCGATGGACGCGGCCACGCGAGAGCTGTACCGGCGGGCCTGCCACGAGCTGGCGTCCTGGTCGCGGAAGGACGCACTCACGGTCGCGCGCGAGGCGCTCCGCCTGAGCGAGGAGCGCGAGGCCAGTGATGAGCGCGGGCGTCACGTGGGAACGCAGCTCCTGGCCGAGGGACGGGCCGGGCTCGAGCTCCGCCTGGGCTGTCACGTCCCGCGAGCGGAGCGCACCACGCGGCTCCTGCGCCGGCACGCCCAGCGGGCCTATGTCGGCACACTGCTCGGGCTCCTGGCGCTGGCGCTGCTCGGGGTGGAGCGGGTCCTCGCGGCGCGGGGAATCGATGCGCCGCACCGCCTCCTCATGGTGGCCCTGCTCTCGGTCTCGTTCATCGACCTCATCCAGGACAGGGTCAACGCGGTGCTCTCGCGCCTGGTGGCTCCCCTGAAGACGTTGCCGAGGCTGGAGCCCCAGCGGGTGTTCACGCGAGACACCCGGACCATGGTCGTGACGCCGCTGCTCGTCACGAACGCGGAGGACCTCGAGACGCAGTTGCGGATGCTCGAGGTCAACTACCTGGGCAATGTCGAGCCCGAGCTGTACTTCGCGCTGCTGACCGACTTCCGCGATGCACCGGTGAAGGAGCAACCCGGTGAGAGGGAGCTGCTCGAGCGGCTGGAGCGAGGCATCCGGGAGCTCAACGAGCGGCATGGATACCGCGAGCAGCCGCGCTTCTTCTTCCTTCACCGCGAGAGGCGGTGGAACCCCGTCGCGGGCCGTTGGATGGGCTGGGAGCGCAAGCGTGGGAAGCTGGACGAGTTCAACCGGCTGGTGCTGGGAGCCCGGGACACGAGCTACACGGGCCCCGTGCCCGAGGTCGTCCACGGCGTGCGCTATGTCATCACGCTGGACGCGGACACGCACCTGCTGCCCGGGAGCGCGGCCCGGATGGTCGCGACGCTCCACCACCCGTTGAACCGGGCGCGGTTCGAGGCGACGGGCCAGCGGGTCGTCGCTGGCTATTCACTGCTCCAGCCGAGCTCCGAGGGCGAACCGACCCGGGAGCAGTGGCTGGCGTCGGGGGGCTGGCCCTTGTCGCTGATGCGGGAGAAGAAGGGGCCCCAGCCCGACATGCCGTGGGTCTTGCAGCAGCGCATGTTCGGGGTCGGTGACTTCCTCGGCAAGGGGCTCTACGACGTGGCCGCCTTCGCGCGCAGCCTCGAGGGGCGCTTCCCCGAGAACATCATCCTGAGTCACGACAAGATCGAGGGGATGTTCGCGCGCGTCGCGTTCGTCAACGACATCAAGCTGTTCGAGAGCACGCCGAGGAGCTACGCGGTCTTCGCGCGCATCTGGCACCGCTGGGTACGCGGCGACTGGCAGTTGCTGCCGTGGCTGTTTCCGCGAGTGCCGGCCCAGGAGGGCCGCCGCGTCGCGAACACCCTCCCCCTCATTGGCATCTGGAGGCTGCTGACGGATCTCCTGCGGAGCCTGCACTATCCCTGCTCGCTCCTGGTGCTCATGTATGGCTGGCTGTGGCTGCCCAACGGCGGCGGATGGGCGTGGACGCTCGGGGCCACGCTGTGGATGTGCCGCCATTCGTTCATCTTCGCCGTGGGACACATGCTGCGCACGCTCTGGAGCGCCCCGTCCTTCATGGCCCGCGTGCGCGCGGTGGTCGCGGTGGTTCCGGGCATCGTCATCAGCACCGTCATCAACATGGCGGCCGCCCTTCCCTCCGCGGGTCTCGTGCTCGACGCCATCCTCCGAGCCCTGTACCGGCTCGCGTTCGACCGGAGCCGGATGCTGGATTGGACGACGCACGCGCAGACGAACCGCGGGGCACGAGGCCTCTCCCTGCTCAAGCTTCCCGAAGTGTGGGGAGGCGCGTTCCTGGCGCTCGGCCTGGCGGGAGCCCTCGCGGCGTTCAACCCGTCGGCGCTGCCCTGGGCCTGTCCGCAGCTCCTCGCGTGGATTCCCTTCGTGGTGCTCAGCCTGAGGGAGCGCCCCACCCCCGTGGCGGTCCCCGTGCCTCCGCCCGCCCTGGACCGGCTGCGCGCCCTCGCGCGGGACTCCTGGGAGCGCTACGAGCAAGGAGCGCCCACCGGCGAGGCGCTCTCCCGGGGCGCGCCTGCCGCCGACGGTGCGAGCGGCGGCGAGTGGGAGGTTTCACCGACGGACCTGGCCCTGGGGCTCGTGGCCCCGGTGAGCGCGTACCACCTGGACTGCCTGAAGCTCGAGGAGCTCGTCTTCCGGCTCGAGGCCTCCCTGGCCGTCATCGAGGGCCTCGAGCGCCATCGTGGGCAGCTCCTGGATCGCTATGACCTGCGCGAGCGGCGGCCGGTGGGCCCGCGGCACCTCTCCACGTCGGAGGGTGGCGTGCTATCGGCGGCGCTCGTGATCGTCGAGAGTGGACTGAGGGCCGCGCGCGGGGCCGCCTCGGGCGAGGAGCAGAGGGCACGGCTCGAGCGAGTGGAAGCCCGGGCACGGACGCTGCGTGAGGAGATGGACTTCGCGTTCCTCTACGACGGCACGGCCCAACTGCTCCACGTCGGTTACGACGTCGAGTCAGGAAGGCTCGATGAAGCGCACCATGGGCTGCTCACCTCGGGGGCGATGCTGGCCGGCTTCATGGCGATCGCGCGCAAGCAGGTTCCGCTCCAACACTGGCTGGCCCTGGCCACGTCGGACCAGCGGCTGCGCGCGGCGGGAGCCCTCGCGACCGGGCGGAACGCGCTCGCCGAGCATCTGCTGCCGACCCTGTTCCTCTGGTGTCCCCCGAAGACGCTGCTCGCGCAGGCGGCGCGCGCCACGGTCGACGCCGGCCCCGTCCCACCGAACCACTCCGTGCTGGCACTGCGATTCCAGCCTCCTCCGGCGCTCGCGGCGAACCTCCAACGCGTGGCGGAGCTGGGTGTCCCGGCAGCCACCGGCGAGGCGGCCGCGCCGCGTGCACTCTCGAGCCGGGACCAGGCCATGACGCTCGCGGCCGTGACCAACCTGGTGTGTGACGACATCCTGATCCAGCACTTCCACCAGCACTGGCAGAACGCCTGGGTGGAAGCGCTGGTCTACGAAACGAAGGACGCATCATGACGAAGCCAGGCGCGACACCCGGAGCCGGCAACGAGTCCCTGCCTCGAGGCCGGTTGGCTTCGCTCAAGAACATCCTGCCCGTGCTGCACAGGGTCTGGGAGTCGGGTCCCGGAACGGTGATGGCCAACCTCGTGCTACGAGCGCTCGCGGCGTTGGTGCCCGTGGCGGTGCTGGTGGTGGCCCGGTGGATCATCGACGACGTGGTGAGCACGGTGGCGGCCCGGCAGGGGATGTCCAACCACCTCTGGGGGCTGCTCGCGCTGGAGCTCGCCCTCGCCGCGGCGGGCGCGATCCTCGGCCGCGCCATCATGTACTTCAACGTCATCCTCTCCGAGCGCTACACGCGGCACGTGAGCCTCCAGGTGATGGAGCATGCGTCGCGGCTGGATCTGGCGACCTACGAGGACCCCACCTTCCATGACCGGCTGGAGCGGGCGCGCGTCCAGGCCACCGACCGGATCGTCATGGTCGAGGCGATAGCCCGCTTCCTGCAGCAGACCCTCACCACGGTGAGCCTCTGCGTCGGCATCCTGGTGTTCTCTCCCTGGCTGCTGGTGCTCATCGTCGTCTGCCTGGTGCCGGCGGCCCTGGCGGAGGGCCGCTTCGGGTCGCAGTTCTACGCGCTGAGGTTCCGGCATACGCCGAAGCGGCGTGAGCTCGACTACCTGCGCCAGCTCGGTGCGAGCCGGGAGAGCGCGAAGGAGCTCAAGATCTTCGGGCTGAGCCCGTACCTGATGGACCGCTACTCACAGCTCTCGGGCGAGATCCTCGACGACATGGTGGCGCACTTCGGGCGCGCGTTCCGGAGCATGTCGCTGCTGTCGATCATCGGCACCCTGGGCTACTACGGCGCATATGCGCTCGCCGTGTACAAGGCGGCGCGAGGCGAGCTGAGCGTGGGCGAGCTGACGTTCCTGGCGGGCGCGATCGCGAACGCGAACCGGACCCTCCAGGAGATGTTCTCGACGGCGGTGGGGATCGCCGATCAGTCGCTGTACATCCACGACATGCTCGCGTTCTTCGCGGTGCAGCCCAGCCTGCGCTCGGGCCCGAGGGCGCTCAAGGTCCCCCGTCCCATCCGCCAGGGCTTCGAGTTCCGCGACGTCACCTTCACCTACCCGGGCCGGACGGAGCCGGTCCTCCAGAAGGCCACCTTCCGGCTGATCCCGGGCGAGCGGATCGCGCTCATCGGGGAGAACGGTCAGGGCAAGACGACGATCGTGAAGCTCCTGATGCGGCTCTACGATCCGACCGAGGGGCAGATCCTGCTCGATGGGGTGGATCTGCGCGAGTACGACCTCGAGGATCTCTGGCACGAGGTCGGGGTCATCTTCCAGGACTTCGCCCGCTACGAGATGACGGCGGCCCAGAACATCGCCGTGGGGCGCATCGAGCGGCGCGACAACCGGGCCATCATCGAGGAGGCCTCGCACAAGAGCCTGGCCAACACGGTGATTGATCGGCTGCCGGAGAGATACGAGCAGATGCTGGGCCGCCGCTTCGATGGAGGCGTCGATCTGTCGGGCGGGGAATGGCAGAAGATCGCGCTCGCGCGCGCGTACATGCGTGACGCGCAACTCCTCGTCCTGGACGAGCCCACGGCCGCGCTCGATGCCCGCGCCGAGCTCGACGTGTTCAACCGCTTCGGCGAGCTGGCGAGCGGCAAGATGGCGGTGCTCATCTCGCATCGCTTCTCGACCGTGCGCATGGCCGATCGCATCCTCGTCCTCAAGGGCGGGAAGATCATCGAGGAAGGACACCACGAGCAGCTCGTCGCGCTCGGTGGGAGCTACGCGACGATGTACGAGTTGCAGGCGTCGAGGTACCGCTGAGCCGCGCTCAGGCCGCCTTCCTGCGCTCGGCGGTCTCGCGCGCCAGCCGCTCGAGGGCCTCGAGGTCCAGGGCCTGGGAGCACAGCTGCTGGAGCTCCGCGGACACCTGCTTCACCATCCGTCTGGAAGAACTCGGCATGCCGGGCCTGGCGCGGAGGCAGGCCGAGCGCCGCTCGTGCCCGTTTCAGCGGCAGCAGCACGTCCATCACGCGGTGCACCAGCCCTGGCATGGACCCGCTCCCGGCGCAGGATGGGCTCCAGCTCCTCGGTGAAGTCCATGGCGCTCTCGACCACGTCGCGCCGGAAGAACCAGCCCACGTAGAGCATCTGGGGAATGCGGAGCAGCCGGGAGCGCCTGAGCCACCGCGGCATGGACTCGAAGGAGGCGTGCATCCGCGCCCCCAGCTCACGGTAGCGCTGGTGGGGCACCATCTCCGCTCCGGAGGCCTCCACGTCGGCTCTCGCCGAAGCCTCCGTGTACACCAGCACCCGGTGCCCCCGGGCCACGAGCCAGATCGAGCACACTCAGCAGGTGGCTCTTGGTCATGCCCTGCTCGTACGGCGAGATCATCAGAAAGGTCGACTGCATGCAGCACGGCTCCTGGGTGCCCCGGGCAGAGAAATCCTACCCGCAGCCCCACCACGAACCACGGCCGAGCAGTGACAGGGCCACGGTGCGGCCGGAAGCTGGGGAGAAACCCCGAAGGGCTCAGGAACCGGTACGACGCAGCTCCCGGCTGGACTCCTGCGTCTTGCGCATCAGCTCCTGCTCCACGGACTCGTAGAGCGCGCGCACGTTGGCCGCGCCGAAGCCCGACGCTTCCTTGCGCTGGATGACCTCGAAGAAGAGCGTGCGCCGGTCGTGCTGCGAGCGGGTGAAGACCTGGAGCAGGTAGCCATCGCCCTCGCGGTCCACGAGCACATTGCCCGCGCGGAGCACCTCCACGTCCTCGGCCAGCGTACCCACGCGGCCCGGCAGCGCCTCGTAGTAGCCGGGGGGGGTGTCCAGGAAGGGCACCTGGTGCTGGCTCATCGCGCGGATGGACTCGAGGATGTCGTCGCACAGGAAGGCGAGGTGCTGCGCGCCCGGGCCTCGGTGGTTGCCCAGGAACTTGTCGATCTGCCCCGGGAGCTTGCCGGCCATCGGCTCCATCATGGGGAAGCAGACGCGGCCGGAGGCGTCCTGCACCACCTTGGAGTTCATGCCGCCATGGGCCGTCTCCACGTTCTCCTCGTGGGTCTCGCGGAGGCCGAAAATCTGGGAGTAGGCGCGCACCGTGTCATCGAGCGAGCCCGGCAGCAGGCACAGGGCCACGTGGTCGAGCGTCGCCAGGATCTCGCGCTCGGGGGCCGCGGACACCACCGGCTGGAAGCGGCCCGGCCAGAAGTCCGTCTCGGGCGCGTCGCGCTGGATGAAGGAGTGCACCACGTCGCCCACCGGCGAGGCCACCGTCGCCTGGATCAGGCGTCCGTGGGGGCCCTCGAACACTCGGGGCTGACGCACCGGCTGAGCGCCCCGCCGCACGGCCTCCTGGAAGGCGGCCGCCGCATCCGGGACGGCCAGCGCGATGTCCTTCACCCCGTCGCCGTGCACCGCGACGTAGTCGGCGACCTCGTCCCCCTCCACCAGCGTCTGGGTGAGCACCAGACGGATGCGGCCCTGCTGGAGCAGGAGGCTGCGGCGGCCCGGCCGCCCGGTCTCTGGCCCGGCCCGGCCCGTCACCCGGAAACCGAAACCGGAGCAGAAGGGTCTGGCCGCTTCCTCCAGGTTGCCCACGTACAGCTCGAGATGATCGATTCCTTTGAAGTCCAAGGGCCGCTCTCTTCCGCAGCGTCACCAGGCTACGAACCAGACCGTCTGGCGGGTGCACTGCGCGTGCGCAACTTGGACTGTACTTTTACACACCCAGAGACAAATGGGAATACCGATAAGCCAAGTAAATCATGGAGGAGCGGTTCTCCCCCTAGTAGCAGGAGGTCCCACCAAGGCCCCCTGAGCTCTCGGCCCCTTCGGGTGCCCATCGCCCGGAGGCCTCGCCAGGAGACGTTCCACCTCCAGGAGGGGGTGCTCGAGCGTGCTTCGTGCGTGGGTTTCCACCTCTCGCGTCGGGAGCTGGAGCCGGTCTCTCGACTGCTGGACGACGTCGACGCACATGGGCATCCCGTCAAGGCCGCCGCTGTTATATAGCGACCGCCATGCTTGAAACCGTCGCCAAGGGCTTCAGAGCCGCCAAGAACCGCCTCGCGGGCAAGAGTGAAATCACCCCGGAGATGGTGGACGAGTCACTCCGCGACATCCGCGTCTCCCTGCTCGAGGCGGATGTCGCCTTCGATGTGGTGAAGAAGTTCGTCGCGCGGGTGCGCGAGAAGGCCGTGGGCGAGGTCGTGCAGACGACCCTCACCGACAAGGCCGGCCGCAAGCACCGCGTCTCGGCGGGCGACCACTTCGTGAAGATCTGCCACGACGAGCTCGAGGCCTTGATGGGGCCGGTGGACACGAGCCTCCAGCTCAAGCCCAAGGACCAGGTCAGCGGCATCATGATGGTGGGCCTGCAGGGCTCGGGTAAGACGACGACCACGGGCAAGCTCGCCAGCAAGCTGCTCAAGGAGGGCCGCAAGCCCCTGCTGGTGGCGGCGGACATCTACCGCCCGGCGGCCGTGGATCAGCTGAAGGTGTTGGGCGAGCGGCTGAAGGTGCCGGTGTACTTCGAGCCCAACGTGCCGCCGCCGGAGCTGGCCAAGCGCGGGTATGCCGCGGCGCGCGAGCAGAAGTGCGACGTGGTGCTCATCGACACCGCGGGCCGTCTGGCCATCGACGAGGCGTTGATGACCGAGCTGGAGGCCATCAAGGGCACCGTCCGGCCGGACAACATCCTGCTGGTGTGCGACGCGATGATCGGCCAGGACGCGGTGCGCACGGCGGCCGAGTTCGATCGGCGGCTGAGCCTGGACGGCTTCATCCTCACCAAGCTGGACGGTGACGCGCGTGGTGGCGCGGCGTTGTCCATCAAGGAGGTGACGGGCAAGCCCATCAAGTTCCTGGGCATGGGCGAGTCGATGGACAAGCTCGAGGAGTTCCGCCCGGACGGACTGGCGAGCCGGATTCTGGGCTTCGGCGACATCGTCGGCCTGATGAAGGACTTCGAGGGCGTCGTCGACGAGAAGAAGGCGGCCGAGGACGCGCAGAAGCTCCTGTCGGGCAACTTCTCGATGAAGGACTTCGTCGAGCAGATCCGCATGGTGCGGAAGATGGGTCCGCTGAAGGACCTGCTCGACAAGTTCCCGCTCTTCGGCGAGATGACCGAGCAGCTCAATCCGGACGAGACGGAGCTGACGAAGATCGAGGCGATGTACGACTCGATGACGGAGCAGGAGCGCCTGCGTCCGCAGCTCATCAACGAGAACCGGGTGAAGCGCATCGCGAAGGGGAGCGGGCGCAAGACGGAGGACGTGCGCGAGCTGCTGCAGAAGTTCGGGATGATGCAGCAGGTGATGGGGACGATTGGCCAGAACCCGGGCCTGCTGGGCCGCATCCCGGGCTTCAAGCAGATGGGTCAGCTGGCACAGATGAAGAACATGGACCTGTCGAGCGTCTTCGGGAAGGACCCGAAGATGATGGAGAAGGCCATGGCGGGGATGGGGATGGGCGGGATGCCGATGCAGCTGCCGCAGATCGCCCCGGGCTACACGCCGCCGATGGGCCAGGCGGCCATGGCGAAGGCGCGCATGATGGGCTACGCGCCGCCGTCGGCCGCGGGCAAGGCGGAGAACAAGGACGCCATCCGCGAGCGCCGCAAGCGCGAGAAGGAAAACAAGAAGAAGAACCGGAAGAAGAAGTAGCCGCCGCTCCGAAGAGGAGCGACACGAACGCGCCGCTCAGGAGCCCTCCGTGGGGTCTCCTGGAGCGGCGCGGGTGTTTCGAGGACCTACTTCTGCGCGGTCGGAGCGGTGGCCTGGGTATCGGCGGCCTTGGGATTGGCCGCCTTCGAGGTCTTGGCGCGCTTCTCGGCCATCTTGCGCGCGGCCGTGGCCTCGGCCTGCTCGTGCGTCTGCCCCTTGGCGAGGGCGTCGAGCTTCGCCTTCACGTGCTCCGAGCAGGCCAGCGCCGCGGAAGGAGCGGTCAGGGAGAGGGCCAGGGAAACAAGGAGCGCGCGCGTCATGGAGCACCTTTCTGTGCGAGTAGGTTGCTGACTCTGACGGCGGGCGCTCGGGTTTATTCAGCCCTGGCGCTTGGGCACTACGAGCCCCCGGGAGAGCCGGCGCAGCACGCGCCGCTTCTGCCGGCGCTTGTAGAGCTTGTGCGCGTTCTCCCCTTCCTCGTTCTGCCGGGAGGTCTCCTCGTCCATGATCTGGAACTCCACGAGGGTGAAGACCGTCCGGTTCTTGCGCTCGCGAAGGTCCTCCTCTGGGGGCGGCAGGAAGGCATCCATCCGCAGCGGCACATCCACGACGAAGTTCAGTGCCCGATAGGTGCTGCCCGAGAACAGGTTGCGAGCGCGATCCTCACGGTCCTCGTAATCGAGGTCCAGGTGCAGCTGCTGGGTGTGCTGCTGCAGGTGGGGGTTCTCCTCGAGCACGGACTTGAACGAGATGAGGGTGTTCTCCGTCTGCCCGGGAACGACGAAGTTGAATGGGAACAGGTGCTGGGTGAGGAAGTGCACGATCGGAAGAATCTCCGGGCGTGTCTTCGTGATGATGCGGAAGCGGGTCCGGTCGTAGATTTGTGCAGCGACCGTCTCCTTCTTGGCCAGCAGCTTGGTGATGAGGGACTCTCGCGTCTTGATCGAGTGGGCGAACTCGACGACGGGGATCCCCTTGTCGCGAAGCAACTGCGCCACGCCCAGCACCTTGGTCGTCGCCAGCTCGGACAGGTCCGCCTCCGAGACCGGCAGGCGGTGGAGGAGATCCCGGCCCTCGATGTGCTGGATGACGTGCATCACCTTGAGCACGATGCAGGCGATGCGGCGGTGCCTGGGCAATCCCTTGACGCCCGAGGAGAAGAGGAAGAGGTCGTGGATCTCCTCCGGGTTCGCCACCGCATCCGCGACCCGGTAGTCGAACGTACGCCGCAGGTACTCGACCGCGTCGCCCAGCACCGTGCGAGCCCAGGCCTCATCGTGAGGCCGGCTGGTGTCGATCTGGCAGAGCCGAAGGAAACGGTCGACCTCGTCGCGGGTCTGGAAGTGCATCCGCCGCCAGTCGATGACCGACCCCCCCCGGAGAATGAGCCTGATGCGCTCAAGTTCACGGAGGCCCATGTCCGCTACCGTGCAAACGGGGAGATCAGGGAGTTCGGATTGCGGGGGCTTGGACGTCACGACCGACTTCATACCGAAAGCGAACACCTTCGGCTTGGGGAAAAAGAGTTTACGACGCGGTGCACCAAGTCCCTGTGACTGCTCGCTCCGTCCGGCACCACTCGGGCACCCGGACGAATACTCCAGCCCAAAAAGGGAAGCTCCCTCCCGGGAAAACCCGGGAAGGAGCTTCTTTGCAACGGCAGCAGGTTGCTTGCGGAGACTACCAGCTCACGCAGACGACGTTGCTGGTCGCACCCGTCTCATCGGCGATGTAGATGGCGCCCGTGGCCGTGGCGGGGCCACAGAAGCCAATCACCATCGAGCCCTGAGTCGCGTTCGCGGGAGGATCACGATCCGAGAAGCTCGGGCCAATGAAAGAGGCGCTCGCATTGAGCTTGCCCTTCACGTGGTTCTGCAGGTCCGTGAAAGCCGTGTGGCTCGTGAGCTTGTTCGGAGCATAGAAGGTGATCGTGATACGCCCGGCGGGCCCGCCATCACCACACTGGGTCGTCTTGCTGGTGGTGGTCAGCTTCTCAGCGACCGCCGAAACGATGACCGGGGCCTTCGCCGTCGTCTTGTCCCAAGTCGGCGCGCCAGTGGCCTGGGAGCAGGTCCCCACAGCAGCCGCCTCGCACTTGTTGGTGGAGGACGAGCAGACATTCCCGTAGCTGCAGGTGTCCGGCTGATTGGCCGGGTTGCAACTGGTCTCCACCGGCGTGGTGCCCTTCGGCACGCAGATCTTCGCGGTGGGCGAGCACTCCAGGTTCGATGCATCCGACACGCGCTCGTCGCTCGCGCAGAACGTCGTGTCCGGGGTGCACTTGCAGATCTTCGTGGTGTTGGTGGCGCTCACCGCCTCGCAGGTCTTCGCCGAGCTGGGGCAGTCCGAGCCATTGCCGCTCGGACAGGTCTGCGCGCACACCTTGGCATCCGGGTGACAGATCTCGTTCTCGAGGCAGTCCGCGTCGGTGGAGCACGTCAGGCTCTCACGACCATCACCACCGCACGCCGTCAGCATCATGCCCATCGCGCCCAGCGCAGCGAGCATCAACGTCATCTTCCGAAGCTGCATGTTTCGACTTCCTCCTGAATGGATTACGTCGCACGAGGCGGGCCGCCGACCACTCACTCAGGCCCCCTCTGTCCTGCAGCGCGCGGCTTAGTCCCGGCACTCCAGGGGTGTCAACGAATGTCGACACGTCCTGCGACGCATCCTGTCAGGAGGGAATTCTGCAGCCGTGAAGCGGACAGTCGTACGAGTCAATTGACACAAACGTGACTGTCCACTTCCCGGATGATTAGAACGTGAACGGGAAATCGATGGGGTCGCCCTGCACCCGGTGCTTCGGGAAGTTCCAGCCCTTGATCAACCCGGAGATGCAGCTCGCCATGTAGGTCGAGCGGAACTCCGACGTCTGGCACGACACGTTCTTCGTCTTGCCGTTCGTCTGGATCGTCCAGCGCATCACCAGCTTCCCGCTCAGGCCCGGATCCTTCTTCTTCTGCTCGTTCACGCACTTGATGATCGCCGGCTTGTTCGCCAGCACCACCTGCATGATGTCCGACTGCCCGAGCTTCTCGAGCGCCGCCCCACCACCGCCAGGCTCCGGCGGAATGTAGGCCGTACGGCCGTTCGCCGAGGCCGTGTCGGGCTTGGTGCCACCGCTCGGCTTCTTCGCCCCGAAGAGCTCGTCGAACTCGTCATCCGCGCTCCCACCACTCTTGCCCGAGGGCGGCGGCTTGCTGGTGGGACGCGGCGCCGGCTCCTCGTCGTCCTTGCTCGCCGTGCTGTGCGACACCGGACGGGTGGTCGTGGTGGGGGTCCGCTTGGTGCTCGGCACCTCGGCGCGAGCGACCTGCTGCGGCTCCGTCTTGGCCGACTCGGCGGGCTTCACCGGCTCGGAGGGCGGAGGCGTCGGATTCGCCGCGGGTGCGGTCCCCGGGGTGCCCGCGGCCGCAACCGCCGGAGCGGTCGTGGGCGCGGTCGCCGGCGCCGTGGCCGGCTGGGCCGTGGTGCCCGCCGCGGGCGGGGTGTTCTGCGCCGTGGCCGCGGGAGGCGGCGGCATAGGCGGTAGCTCCGCCGGCTTCGACGGAGCCTGAGCCACCTGCTGCGGCTGCGTCACCACGGGCTGCACGGGCTGCGCGGCGGGACGGGTCGCGAAGAAAATGCCCACGCCACCCACGAGCAACACCACGCCCACCGCGATGCCGATGATCATCCCCATCTTGCCGCCCTGCTTGGGCGCGGGAGCCGCCGGCGGATAACCGGGGTACGCCTGTGGATGCGGCTGCGCATACTGCTGGGGAGGCGGATACGGCTGGGCCATGGGCTGCGCGTACGCCTGCGGATGCGGCTGCGCATACGCGGGCGCCGGCTGCATGTACGGCGCGGGCGGCTCGGCCATCAACGGGCTCTGCGCCGCCACGGGCGCGGGCTCCGGCGGAGGCACGTCGAGCAGCCCCGAGGCCGCGGGCTTCGCCCTCTCCTCCACCACCGGCGAGGCCTTGGGCGCCGGCTTCGACAGCGCCTCGTTCTCCTCCTTCACCAGCGAGGCCAGCACGCTCGCGGCCGAGGGCTTCCAGCCCGAATCCTGCGCGGACGGGGCCACGGGCGCCGGAGTGTCGGCCTTGGGCGACTTCGAGAAGCCACCGCCCGCGCTGAAGGCGGACTCCACCGGACCGGACGCCACCGGCGAGGACGACACCACCGGCGCCGGCTCCACGATGACGGGCCGGGTCGGGCGCGGCGCCAGCACCGACGCCAGCTCGCTGGCCTCCGACAGGGGAATCCAGTCGCTGAAGCCCGCGCGCCAGCACAGGCTGTCCGGACCGACCTCGCCCCGCTCCCAGTAGTCCTTCACCTTCTCGAGCGAGAGCGGACCCACCTGCTTCTCGTCGATGGCGACGAACCACTCGTGCGCGGCCGCGGGCTTGATGCTGCCCGTCTCGGCCTCGGCCAGCTTGCGCACCGTCTCGCCCGCGTCCGACAGGGCGGAGGCGTCCAGCGGGGCGGGGCCGTCACCGACCTTCTCGCCCGCGGGAATCCGGTGGGAGCCCGAGTTGAGCACCTGGTCGAACACAGCCCCGAGCTCGTCATCCTCGACGCCACTGAAGATGCCGCCCTCGGGAGGCGTGCCCAGGGACGCGGGCAGCCCGAAGCCGTCGCTGTTCGATTGGCCCTGGGACGCAGCCGCACCGCCAGCGGCCTCACCGCTCGTCCCCTCCTCCTTCGCCGGCGCGGAGCCGGCGGGGCGGACCACGATGTTGTAGCCGCACTTCTTGCAACGAACCTTGACGCCCTTCGCGCCGACCTTGTCGTCGCTAATCATGTACTGCGCGCGGCAGCTATCGCAGACGAAACGCATCGTTCCCCGCAACTGTCAGAAATGACGGGAGAAAACCCGCCGGAATCGTAGAGGTGGTACCCGGGGGGGTCAAGGATGCCATCCAGGCCCGCCCGGTTGCCGGTTCAACGTGTGAGCACCCGCTTCGGGTCTCACGCTCTTTCGAGCCGCTCATTCTACTTCCTTACCTGTACCTCCACGTCCGTACCCACCGCGACACGCAGCTCGCGGTGCTCCTCGGACGTGGCGAACAGCAGCAGCTCCTTCAACTTCACCTTCGGGGAGACGCGGAAGGACGAACCGGTCTCCTCCTGCACCATGCGCTTGACGGGCTCGCACTCGCCCGCGGCGAAGAGGCCCGCGCGTGCCGCCGTCAGCTCCACGCCCTCGAGGTACTGGCGGACATCCGCGGGCGTGGCCGTGGGCAGGTAGACGCGCGCCACCTTGGCCAGCGCCGCACGGGCCTGATCACTGACGCTCTTCTCCAGCACCCGGCGCTCGGCGTCCACCAGCCGCGGATCCACCGTGAAGCGCAGGTTGGGCACCACCAGGCTGAGCGCGGCCTGCACCACGGCCTCGAGCCGCTCCGGGGCCAGGCGCTGGCTGAAGGCCAGCTCCGGGCGCACCAGCGCGAACGTGCGGCCCAGCATGTAGTACGCCTCCTTCTGCCCCTGCTCGGCGAAGAAGCGCCCACCCGCACGCACGCAGACCGGATGCGTTTGCAGCACCTCCACGTTGAGGCGCGGATCCGGCGTCGACTCGTTGGAGCGCTTGGCCAGGTTGTCGCGGCGGACCACCAGGTGCGGCGAGTACAGCTCCACCGCGTCCATGCCGAAGAGGCGCGCCACGTAGCGGTAGTGCTGCACGTGGTACTCCTGGGCGCTCGGCAGGTCGATGCGGTGCTTCTTCGGGACGATCTGGTAGTTCTGGAAGGGCACCGCGTACAGGTGACCCACCTGCTCGAAGAGCAGCCCCATCAGCTCGGTGAAGGGCCCGCGCAGCTTCGGGTGCAGCAGGTGCGTCTGCCACATCCGGTCCGGCAGCGACCGCTGGGCCACTTCCTTGCGCTTCGCGTAGGGCCCCAGCTTGGTGAGGATCTCCTTCTCGTCGTCCCCCGCCTCGCCGAGCAGCCCCGACACGGCCTGCGCGGCCATCCACGCGCCATCGTAGTCCTTGCGCATCGCGGACAGGCGCACCAACTGCGAGACGACCTTGCGCGGATCGCCCGTGTTCGGCAGGGCGCGGCGGAGCGCGGCGAGGGCCTCGTCCTCCTTGCCCGGAGAGGCCGCGGCCAGCTCGGCGTAGGTCTCCTGCACCTGCGCGTCGTCCGGTAGGCCCTTGGCGACGACGCCGTAGGCCGCCAAAGCGCCTTCCTGGCTCTTGAGCACCTGGCGGTAGAGGTCACCCAGCGCGCGCCACAGGGCCATGCGCGCCCCGTGCGTGTCGGGCGTCTTCGGCATGCGCCCGATCATCTTCGCGTAGTTCTCCTCCAGCGCCTTCCACTGGCCCGCGCCACCGAGCATCGCCTCGAGCGCACTGAAGGCCTCGACGAAGCGGTGGTCCAGATCCAGCGCCGTGTTGAAGGCCACGGCCGCGCCGTCCACATCGCGCAGCTCGTCCCGGCGCAGCTCGCCGAGCGCGAACCACACCCGCTTCGCCTTGTTCGGCTCCGAGGTCAGCGCGGGCAGCCGGAGCATGCGATCCAGCATGTCCGCGGCCTTCTGGCCCTGGCGCGTCTCACGCAGCAGCACGTAGAGCGCGTCCAGCACCTCGAGCGACTCCGGCAGCAGCTTGAGCGCGCCGGTATAAGCGTCGATCGCCTGGTACGGATCCTTCAGCTTCTCGCGAGCGAGCTGGCCCAGCTCCAGGAAGATGTGCGCCTTGGCCTCGCCCTCCAGCACATTGGCGAGCTGCTGGCGGAGCTCGCCGGCCCGCTCCCACCTGGCTGACTGGTCCATCAGCGCCACCAGGGCCCTCAGGGACGCCTCGTGACTCGGGTCGACGGCCAGCGCCTTCTCGAAGTGGTTCTGCGCCCGGTCCAGCTGGTTCAGCTTCGCGTGGATGTCGCCGAGCTGCCAGTAGACCTCCACCACCTCCATGTCCGTGAGCTCTTCACGGTGGTGGATGAGAATCGTCTGGAAGATGCGCAGCGCGTCCTCGTAACGCTTCGCGTGCTGCACGAGCAGGTGGCCGTAGCCCTCGAGCACCGGCAGGTACGTGGCATCGAGATCGTAGGCCTTCTTGTACGAGTCGAGTGCCTTGTCGCGCTTGCCCAGCTTGTCCGCCACGTAGCCCAGCCGGTACAGCTGCCGGCAGAGGTCCGCGGCCACCGCCGAGTCCTTCTCCGCGATGGCCTTCTCCGCCATCTTGCGCACGACGATGTCGAGCATGCGCTCGGCGGACACCCAGTCCTCACGGGCACTGTAGACGTCCGAGAGCGGACGCGCCGCCTCCAGGCTGTCCGGGGCGTACTTGAGGGTCTCCTCGTACCAGGCCGTGGCTGTCTCGGAATCGCCCTTGGTCTCGGCGTTGTAGCGCGCCACCTCGAGCAGCGCGCGCGCCTTGGCCTCGGGACTCTCGGTCTGCTGCGCCTCCTGGAGCAGCGTCTGCTCGTAGCCGTCCCAGTCCTTCTCCTGCTCTTGAATCCCCTTGAGGGCGCGGATGCTGGGCAGGTGGCCCGGGTCGATGACGAGGGCCTGCTGGTAGGCGGACCGGGCGCTGCCCATGTCCATCAGCATGTCCTCGTTCATCTTGCCCATGCGGTAGTACAGCTCCACCGCGTCGGGAGCATGGCCCGCGATCTGGGCCTCCTGCTGCAACATCTCCAGGGCGTAGGGCCAGTTGCCGCTGCGCTCGTACAGCTTGCCGAGCGCGTGCAGCGCGGGCCGGCTCGCCGGATCCACCGCCTGCGCCTGGTGGTACGTGGTCACCGCCCGGTCCACCTGCTTGAGTTGCTGGTGGTAGACGTTGCCGATCTCCACGTACAGGTCCGCCTGCTCCTGCGGCGACGTGGCCAGCTGCAGCTGCCGCTCGTAGGCTACGATCAGATCCTCCCAACGGCCCTGCGTGCGCCGCAGGCGGATGAGCGCCTTGATGGCCTGCAGGTTCTGCGGATCGATGGCGAGCACACCCTCGATGAAGGCGTCCGCGTTGGCCGGGTTCTGGTACTTGTCCTCCCAGATGCTCGCGCAGCGGAACATCACCCGCACCCGCTCGCGGTAGTCGGAGACGACCTCGAGCATGCGCTCGTAGATGGCGAGCAGGTCCGCCGGCTGGTCCAGCTTCGTGTGCAGCCGCTCCAGCGACTCCAGCGATGGGAGGTTGTACGGCTCGAACTCGAGCGCCTGACGGAACGCGGCCACCGCGGCCTCGTCGTCGCCGATGTCGCGCTCGTAGACGTTCGCCACCTCCACCTGGATGCGGGCCCGCTCCTCCACCGTGGACGCCAGGTCACGCGTCCGCAGCAGCGTGGAGGCCACGTCCTTCCAGGCCTTCTGGCGGCGGTAGAGCTCGGTGAGCACGCCCAGCGTCTCGGCGTCCGGCTCCAGGTCCAACGCCCGCAGCAGCGCGCTCGCGGCCTCGTCCGGGTCACCCTGCTCGTCCCAGACGCGGGAGATCTCCCGGAGGATGCCCTTGCGCGCCTCGATGGAGCCGGCGGCCTCGAGCTTCTGCTCCAGGGCCACCACGTACTCGCGCTCGCGGCCGCGGCGCTGGAACATCCCCGCCAGCCCGTCGAGCGCCGTGCCGTTCGTCGGGTCGAACTCGAGGATCTTCCGCAGCGCCCCTTCCGCCGCCTGCGCGTCGTCCAGCTTCAGGTCGTGGACGCGCGCCAGCGTGGCGTACATGCGCTCGGCGAGAGGACCGCGCGGCAGTGCGTCCGCCACCTCCTCGTAGACGGCGGCGAGCTCCTCGTGAGAGCCCGTCTCATCGGCGAGCCGCTCGACTTCCTCGCGCAGGTGGTCATCGGATGCGTCGAGCTGCAGCGCGCGGCAGAGCGCCAGGAAGGCCACGTCCTTCTGGCCGAGCCGCTCCTCCTGCACCCGCGCCAGCTCCTTGAGCGTGGCCAGCTTCTCCTCGTCGGTAACGAGGTGCGGCAGGTAGCGATCCACCACCTGCGCGTAGGCCCGCCAGTCGTTATGGCCGCGGTACAGCTCGCAGGCGCGCTCGTAAGCCGTGTGGTTGGCCGGATCGAGCTCCAGCACCTTCTCCAGCGCACCGGCGGCCAGCTCGGGCTTGCCACCCTCGCCGGTCCACAGGTCCGCCACCGCGAACCACGTGGCCACCGCCTGGTCCCGCTCCTCGGCCTGCTGGTGCACGTGCACCTTCAGCTCGAGCGCGCGCACCGCGTCGTTGTAGGCCCGCAGCGAGACGAAGAGCGCGTAGACGCGATCCAGGTCCGCCACCGTGTGGGGCTCCACCTCCAGCGCACGGCGGGCCGCGTCCAGCGCCTCCTCGCGCCGGCCCATGCCCGCGAGCACCTCGGCCAGCCGCAGGCGCAGCGCCTTCACGCCCTCGGCCGCCTCCTGCAGCGGAACGAGCCGCCGCAGGATGCCCACCAGCTCCTCCGCCGGGCCCGTCTCCTCGTACAGCTCGCGCAGCGTGTCCAGCACGCCCCGGTGACGCGCGTCGCGCTCCAGCGCGGCCTTGAGGTAGCTCACCGCCGCCGCGGGCTGCTTCAGCAGCCGGTACAGCACCCGGCCCAGCCGCTCGTTGAGCCGCACCACCTCGCGTGGATCCAACGTCTGCGCCAGCCGGTCCGCCAGCAACGTGCGCAGCTCCTCGTGCCGGCCCGCCCGCTCATAGAGGCCCTCCAACGCCGTGAAGGCCTGCTCGTTGCGCGCGTTCTTCGCCAGCAACTCGCGGTACAGCTCGATGGAGCGGTCCAGGTCGTCCAGGCCCTCGGCGGACACCTGCGCCATACGCGTGAGGACGCGCTCGCGCTCGGGACCGGTGACGCGCTCGGACTGCAGCTCGAGGATGTTGTACAGCTTGTCGTGCGCGCCGGCCGAGTCGTAGATGCCCTCCAGCAACCGCGCCGAGGCGAGGTGGCCGGGCTCCAGCGCCAGCACCTGCTCGAACGCGGAGGCCGCGCGGTCCATGCCGTCCAGCTTCTCCTGGACGAGCTGCCCCAGGCGGAAGAGGAAGCCCACCTTGTCGGCCGTCTCCTCCGCCGACGAGGCGAGCGCCTCGAGCACGTTGGCCAGCTCCGGCCACGCCTCCAGCGAGACGTACAGCCTGTCGAGCGCGACCAGCGACTTCTGCTGCTCGGACGGGTTCAGCGTGCGCGCGCGCTCGAAGTAGACGACGGCGCGCTCGGGCTCCTGCAGCCGCGACTCGAAGAGCTGGCCCAGCTTGAGGCACATCTCCGCCGCGTCACGGGCCTCGGCCACGCGCGGCAGGGCCTCCTCGTAGGCGACCACCAGCTCGTCGTACGAGCCCGCGGAGTCCGTGGCGTTCTCCAACCGCCGGCGCAGCTCGCCGTCGTTCGGGTCCTCCTTGAAGGCGCGGAAGAGCGCCAGGAACGTGAGCTCCGGCTCGCCCTGGGCCTCGCGCAGCGTGGCCAGCTCGCCCAGCAGCGTCTTGCGCTCGCGCGCGTCCGGGGACACGCCCACGCGCGTCTCGATGGCCGCCGCGAGCCGCGCCACGTCTCCGCTCGCGCGGAAGGCGTTGAGCAACGTCTCCACCGCGAGCAGGTTCTGCGGCTCGCGGCCCACCAGCGCCTCCAGCCGGCCCACCGCTCCGGCATGGTTGGTCTGCAGCGAGAGCACGTCGCCGTAGAGCGCCAGCGCGCCCGCCTTGTCCAGCAGCTTCGTCTCGCGCACCACCGCGAGGCGGAACTTCTGCTCCAGCCCCTCCTCGGGCGTGACGAGCGCGATGCGGCGGGCCAGCACGTCCGCCAGCTCCGGCCAGCGCTCCAGCTTCTGGCACAGGCCGTCCATGCGCGTGAGCGCGGAGGTGTCGTCCGGCTTCACGTCCAGCAGGCGCCGCAGGGTGGCCAGTGCGCCCAGCCCGTCCTGCAACTTCTCCTCCTGGAGCACGGCGATCTGCAGCAGCACCGAGGCCCGGCGCGCCGGCTCCTCCGCGCTCGCGAGCTGGCGGCGCAGCACCTCCAGCAGCTCCTGCGGCGTTCCCGTGTCGGCCACCAGCCGCACCACGCTGTCGAGCGCGTCCGTGTCCGTGGGCCGCAGCGTCAGCACCTTGCGCCACGAGGCCAGCGCCTCGTCGTCCTCGCCCAGGCGCGCCTGCAGCCGGGCCAGCGCCCGGTACAGCTCGGCGCGCGAGGCATCTCCCGCCCTCGGAGCGATCTCCGAGAGGACGGCCGCGAACTCCTCGAGGGCTCCCGCCTTCTCCACCAGCGAGAGGCACAGCTCGAGCGTGCGCGCGTCGTCCGGCAGGTCGCGCAGCGCGCGCATGGCGGACAGGAAGGCCATCTCCACGTTGTCCAGCGAGCCCGCGTACGTCTCCGCGATGCGGCGCAGCAGCGCGGCGCGCTCCTGGGGCACCGGCTCGGCGGAGACGCGCGACTCCAGCATCTGCACCTGCTTGAGGTGGTCACCCACCGCCGTGAACACCGGCTCGAGCGCCAGCGCGGCCTGCCCACGCAGCGGGCTATCCGAGCGCGCCATCTCCTCCAGCGCCCCCACCGCACCGGCGTGTCCGGCCCGGCGGCGCAGCACCTCCTGGTACAGCTCCAGCGACCCGCGCGGATCATCCAGGCGGCTGAACTTCAGGCGGCCCAGGCGCACGCGCAGCTCACTGCCCTCCTCCAGCGCATTGCGCGAGTCGGCGAGCTGAATCTCCCGCTGGATGTGCTGCGCCAGCTCCGGCCAGCGCTCCATCTGCGTCAGCACGCGGCCCAGCAGCTTGAGCGCGTTGGCGTCCTCGGGCCGGCGCTCGAGAATGTCGCGGTACGTCTGCGCCGCGAGCGCCTTGTCGGACAACGTCTCCTCGGCGAGGTGGGCCAGCTCGAAGAGCACGTTCACCTGCGCGGGCACGGACTCCTCGGCGCTCACCTGCCGGCGCATCACGAGTCCCAGCTCGCGGTGCGCACCGGTACGGCGGTGCACGCGGGCGATGGACTCCAGCACCTGCTTGTTGCGCGGGTCGCGCCGGCTGACCTCCTCCAGCGCGCGCACGGCGAGGTCGTAGCGCTTGAGGCGCCCGTCGTAGATGCCCGCGAGCCGCCGCCACAGGTCGCCCGCCAGGGGCTCGGTGGCGCCGCGCTCGAGCTGATCCTCGTACGCCGCCGCCACTTCCTCGAAGGAGCCCGAGTCAGCCGCGAGCCGCTCCACGTCATCGCGCACACCGTCGTCCTGCGGGGCCTCGTTGAAGGCGCGCAGACGCGCGGCGAAGGCGAGCGACGTCTGGCCGAGCGCCTCGCGCAGGGTGGCGATCTCCTGGATGCGCTCCAGCCGCTGCGCGGGCTGCGTGCCCGGCAGGAGGATCTCCAGCACCTCCACCAGCTTCCGGGTGTCGTTGAGGCCGCGGTAGACGGGCTCCAGCAGCCGCGCCGCCTCCGCCCGCTGCG
The DNA here is from genome assembly GCF_045802675.1 of Archangium sp. Taxonomy (GTDB): domain Bacteria; phylum Myxococcota; class Myxococcia; order Myxococcales; family Myxococcaceae; genus Archangium. The sequence continues at coordinate 27,443 of NZ_JBJMQO010000096.1, forward strand.
CCTCGAGCTGGAGCATGCGCTCCAGGCCCGCGACGGCCTGCGGATCCGCCGGGGCCAGCGCCATCAGGTCGCGATACGCGCTCAGCGCCTCGGCGTGGCTGCCCTCCTTCTCCAGCAGCTGCGCCCGGCGCAGGATGAAGCCGCGGCGGGACTCGTTGTCCGTGGCCAGCTCGGCGAGCTGATCCAACACGTCCGCCTGCTCCACGAAGCGCCGCGTCTTGGCGAACAGCTTGTCCAGCGCGAGCAGGCCGTCGGCCGCCTTGCGGATGGCCAGCGCTGAGCGCCAGGTCTCGATGGCCTTCGCGTCATCACCCGCGGCGGCATGGGCCTCGCCGGCCTTCACCAGCAGGGCGCGCCGGCCCTCGGGGTCCTTGGCCAGCGCCGACTGGGCGGCATAGACCTCGGAGAGGCTCTTGGCGTTCTGCCCCCGCTCGTACAGGCGCGAGAGGGCCTCGAGCGCCTGACGATCCTGCGGCGCGTCCTCGAGGATCTTCTTCCAGACGCTGGCGGCCTCCTCCGTCTGCCCGAGCTGCTCGCGCAGCTCCGCGCAACGGCGCAGCAGCCCGAGGCCGGACGGATCGCCCGAGGGCAGATCCGAGGCGGCCTCCTCGTACAGCTCGGCCAGCATCTCGTGCGAGCCCGTCTCGCGCGCGAGCCGCTCCAGCTCCGTCTGCAGGCCCTCGCGATCCACGCCCTGCGAGAAGGCCTTCACCGCCGCCATGAAGGCGAGCGACGGCTGGTGCATGTCCTGCTCGTAGATGCGGCGGATGTCCGTGGCGAGCTGCGACTTCTCCACGCTGAGCGCCGACTCCATGCGCGTCTCGCGCAACGCCACGCGCCGGGCATGGTCTCCCAGCCGGGCGAGCACCGGATCCAACACGTCCAGCGCGCCCGCGCTCATCGGCACGGCCGCCTTCACCCACTCCTCGAGTGCCGCACGGGAACCGGGATGGCCGGGGTCCTCGGCGAGGATGCCCTGGTAGAGCTGGAGCGCGGCGTTGGCGTCATCCAGCTGCGTACGCAACAGCTCGGCGAGGCGGAAGGAGACCTCGCGGCCCTGCGGGCTCTGTCCCTCCTGGGTCCTTCGCAGACCGAGCGCCCACGCCAGATCCTTCGGGCGGTCGAGCTCGGCGTAGAGCCGGTCCAGGGCGACGGCGGCCTCGCGCTGGAGCGGATCCCGCTCGGCGATGGCACGCCACGCGTTGGCGGCGCTCTCGTTGTCGGCCAGCTTCGACTCGTGCAGCAGGGCGGCCTCGCGCAGGTACGCGAGCTGCTCGGCCAATTCAGGCGCGGCGGCGGCGAGCTTCTCCAGCACCTCGGCGAGCGCGGCCCACTCCTCGCCCGCGCGGTGCAGGCGCTGCAGGGCGCGCAGGCAGTCGAGGTTGCCCGGCTCCAGCGCCAGCAGGGACCGGAGCGACGTCACCGCGGCGTTGCGATCGTCGAGCTTCTTCTCCTGGACCTCGGCGAGCTCGCGCAGCAGCCCCGCCCGGGCGGGACCGACGCTCCCCTCCTCCGTCATCTCGATGAGGATTTCGGCGTAGGCGTCCAGCGAGTCCGCGTCCTCGGCGGCCTGGCGCGCGGCGGCACGCAGGGGCATGTCCCCCGGAGCCAGGCGCAGGGCGCGGGCGAGCGAGGCGAAGGCCAGCTCGGGCTGCCGCAGGTGCGACAGGTGCACCTGCGCGGCCTGACGGAGCGCCAGCACCCGGGCGGCGTCGTCACGCGCCACCTCGGCGAGCACGTCCAGCGCGGCCACCAGCTTGCGGTGATCCTTGGTGGACTCGTAGGCGGGAATGAGCGCCCGGGCGGCCTCCTCGCGCGCGGTGCCGGAGGAGAGCATGCCCTCGAGCGCGGCACGGGCGTCCGCGTCGGAGGGACGCTGGCGGAGGATGTCCGCGAAGCTGCGCACCACGTCGGTACGGTCCCCGGACGAGTCCTGCAGCACCTGCGAGCGCTTGAGCGTCAGGCGCGCCACACGGTCCAGGTCACCCGCGTCCTCCGCGAGCGCGATCTGCCGCGCGAGCACCTCGCCCAGCTCCGTCTTGCGGCCGGCCTTCTCGTACAGCTCGGCCAGGCGAGGCAGGTGACGCACCTCGTCCGCGCCCGCCTGGATGGCGGCCTGCAGCGCCTCGGCGGCCTGCAGCGGCCGGCCCAGCCCGGCGTTGAGCTCCACGAGCTGCATCTGCAGCTCGACCTTCTCCGCCTTCGGGGCCGTCAGGAGGCGCTTGCGCAACAGCGCGTCCGCGTCCGCCGCGCGCCCCGCCTTGCTGTACAGCTGGATGAGCTGGCCGAGCACCTCGGGCGACTCGGGCACCCGCTGCAGCGCTGTCTCCAGCGAGGCGATGGCCTCGGGGAGCGCCCCGGACTCCTCGGCCAGCTCCGCCGCGTCGGAGAGCAGCTGCACCGCGAGCTGCGGCGCCTCCGCCTCGGTGGCCAGCGCCCGAAGCACGCGCACCAGCTCGGCGTGGGCCGACAGGTCGTGCGCCAGACGCGCCGCCTCGGCCCGGTTGGCCTCGTCCGAGGGAGCCTCGCGCAGGGCCTTCACGCGCAGGTCGAAAGCGGCCCGGCCGTCGGCCAGCTGCTTCTCGTGGAGGTCGGCGATCTGCCCGTACAGGCGCTGACGCACCGCCGCGTCCTTCGTGCCCTCGAGCTGCTGCAGCATCGCGGACACCTGGCGCTGGTGGTCGCCGCTGCGGCCGTAGTGGCCGGCGAGCGCCTCGGCGATCTCCACCGTGCGCACACCGGCCGCCGCGAGCCGCTCGAGCCCGCCCAGCACCACGCCGGTGGCCACGTTCTCCGCGAGCAGCTGGAGGAAGAGGCCCACCGCCTCCTGCGGACGGTTGAGGCGCTCGGCGTACAGACGGGCCTGGCGCGCCGCCCAGTCGCTGCGCTCCACCTGCGTCTCGGCCAGCTTCGCCAGCTTCCCGGCCAGCGACGCGGCCTCCTCGAACTTCGACAGCGCCACGCACAGCGCCTGCAGGCGCCGCACGGGAGAGGGCTCCTCGGGGGCGAGCTTCACCAGCTCGCGCACCATGGGCTCCAGCTCGGCCGGGGCGGTCCCCGCCGCCTCGCGCCGGGTGATCTCCCCTTCCAGGCGCGTCTTCGGATCATCCGCGAGCCCGGCGGCCGAGCGCAGCGACTTCACCGCCTCCTGGGCAGCGCTGTCGCCCGGAGCGCGCGCGAGCACTTCCTTCCACGCCGCCTCGGCGCCCGCGGGATCCGACAGCGTCCCCTGGAGCAGCTGGGCGAGGTGACGCCAGAGCGGGAGGGCCGCCTCGGGAGGCGCGACCAGGGCCGCGCGACGCAGCGCCACGGCGAGCTCGGGCTGCGCCTGGGCCTTGTTCGCGTGCTCCACCACCGTGTCCAGCAGCATGGGCCGGCCGGGCTCCAGCGCCAGGGCGCGAGCGAGCACCTCGAAGGCGCCCTTCGCGTTGTCCGCCTCCTCGTAGAGAAGCGCGAGTCCCTCGCAGAAGGCCACGCGCTCGGAGCGCGGGCGCGGGGCGAGCAGCGCCAGGTCCAGCAACGGCTCCAGCGCCTCGAAGTCCTCCTCCTCCGCCAGGAGGCGGGCGAGCTGGAAGGCCGCGAGCGCGTTGGCCGGGTCCAGCTTGAGCGTGGCCTCGAGGTGCACCAGCGCCGCGTCTCCGTCCTTCTGCTGCAGGCAGAGGTCCACCATCCGCAGCCGCAGGGCCACCTGCGTCACGCGGTCCTTCACCGTGCCGAGGTAGCGCTCCAGCATGGCGAGCGCATCGGCCGTGCGGCCCTGCTCCAGCAGCAGCTCGGCGCCGAGGCTCGCCACCTCCGCGCGCGACGGATCCACACTGGCGGCCTTCTCGAAGGCGGCGAGCGCCCCGGCCGCGTCGTTGAGCCGGGTGAGGCGCAGCGTGCCCAGCCGCAGCCACACGTCCACCTGGGTATTGCGCTCGCGCGCCTCGCCCGCCAGCACCTCGTACCAGGCCTGCGCCGGCGCGAAGTCACCATTGCGCTCGGCGACGCGCTCGATGAGGGCGAGGGCCTCGGGCATGCCGGGCCACAGCAGGAAGCAGCGCTCCAGCGCCTCCTTCACCTTGTCCGTGGCGGCCGGCTCGTACCAGGCGTGCAGCTTGGCCACCAGCAGGGACAGCCGCGCCGCGCTCTTGCGATCGCGCTCCTCCAGGGACATGCCGCGCAGCATGCGCGCGCGCTCACGCCACGACTGCTCGAAGCGCTGCAGCGTCTGCGTGGCCTTCTCCACGCGGGCATTCTGCGGCTCCAGCTCGCGCACTACGTCCAGCGCCTGCTGGGCGAGCACGTGCTCGGTCGGGTCTTCCACCAGCCGCTCGGCGAAGGCGGCGTACTCCTCCACCATGCCCTCGCCCCCGAGCGTGGCGCGCTCGCGCTCCAGCGACTCGAAGACGGGCTGGAAGCGCTCCTCGGACAGCAGCAGCTGGCGCGCGCGCTTGAAGGTGGTGCGGTCCGGCTTCACGCGCGTGGCCCGCTGCAGGCACAGCACCGCGCGATCGCGCCGGAACAGCTTCTGCTCGTAGAGGCTCGCCGCCTTCAGGTAGCACGTGGCGGCCTCCTCGCCCTGGCTCAGCGAGCCGAGCCGCTCCAGCACGTCCACCAGCGCGGCCATGTCCTGGCGCGCCTCGTAGACGGTCCGCAGTCCACGCAGCACGGGACGCGGGTCCTCGGCGATCAGCAGCGCGCGCCGCAGGAGCTCCTCGGAACGAGCCGGATTGCGCAACCGCTCGTAGGCGAGCTGGCCGGCGCGGACCAACACCCGCACCGCCTCGGCGGTGGGCGTCTCACGCGCGCGTCCCTCGTAGAGACGGATGAGGTCCTCGACGCGGCCTGCCTTCTCGAGTGCGGCCTCGACCTCGGCGAAAGGCCGGTCGGAGACGACACGCTCGGCGGGTCGACGGAGGTTCGGCTGATCCATGTAGGGCGGGCCTCGCGAAAAGAAAGGGGCGGGAGCGGCACTCTATCGCCCGCTCACCGCCCCCAGCAATCCCGCAAATCCCGCCAACTGTCGAGATTTATTGGCTTTCTTGCTCGTTTGCAGCGGGAGCGGACGAGCTCTCCTCGGAGCCCTTCGCGCCCTCGGCCCCAGTCTCTTCAGCCTCTTCCGCGGCCGCGGCGGCATCCGCGGGCCTCTTGGGCGGAGGGGTGGCAGGCAGGGACTGGGCACGCTGCACGCCCGCGTTGTCGCCAAGCTTCGTATACAGGTCAATCGCCCTGTCACGCAGCTGAAGCTCCTCGGCGAGGGCCGCGGCCTTCGGCAGGTGGCCGATCTGCTCGTAGAGGCCCATGGCCTTCTCCTTGCGGCCGATCTCCTCGTAGAGCGCCGCCGCGGTGGCGGACTCCCCGAGCAGCTCCAGCCACCGGGCGCGGCCAGCGGGCTTGCTCTCCGCCTCGGCGCGGGCGAGCTCCTTCTGCGCGAGCGTCTTGGCCTCCTCCTCCAGCTTCAGCCGCTGGAGGAAGTGGAAGGCCTTGGGCGGCGGCAGGGTGCCGAGCACGTCCACCGCCTCCTGGCGGCGGCCGGCGTTCACCAGCAGGGTGGCCGCGCCGAGCCGGTCACCGCGCTCCACCAGGGCCTTCACCTCCAGGTCCCGGATGCGGTTGGCCGCGGCGAAGTCGCGGGTGCGCTCGTACGCCTTGCGCGCCAGTGCCAGCTTCCCGGCGCGCTCGTAGGCGAGGGCCGCCTGATCGAACTGACGGGCGCGCTCGTACAGCCGGGCGACGTTCTCGAAGTCCCCCTTGCCGATGTAGTGCTCCATCAACAGCTCGTAGGCGCCGGCCTTCTCGAGCACCTGGCCGAGCTGCTCGGCGGGCACCGTCGCCATGAGGCGGCGGGCGGTGTCGTTCTCCTTGCCGGCCAGCGCCACACGCAGCGCGCTGCGGATGTCTCCACCGGCCTCGAAGAGCCGGGCGGCATCGGCGAAGGAGTTGTTGCGCTCGTGCATGCGCGCCGCGTCCCGCGTGCGGCCCATGCCCTCGAGCTGCGTCACCTGCTCCTTCCAGTCGCCCGTCAGCTCGGGCAGCGGCTGCCGGCGCTCGCGGTCACCCCGCTCACCCTGGCGCTCGCCCTCGGGGCGCTCCCGGCGCTCGCCACGCTCCCGGCGCTCGCCACGCTCACCCTCGCGGCCCTCACGACGCTCGCCGCGCTCACCACGGCCCTCGCGACGCTCACCGCGCTCGCCCTCACGACGCTCCGGACGGGCGGCGGCGGGCTCCTCGCGCTCGGGCTGCGGCTCGCGCCCGCTCAGCGCGAAGGCGGCCGAGGCACGCTCCGGGTCCCCGGCGGCGCGCCAGGCGCGGCCCACCAGGTACATGACGTCCACGTAGGCGTTGAACTTCTCCTTCACCGGATCGCCCGCCGGAGCCGCCGGAGTGGCAGCGCCCTCGGCGGGAGCGGCGGAACCCTCCGCGCCCTCGGCGGGAGCGGCGGTGGAAGCCTCGCCCGCCTCCGGGGCCGGCTGCTCCGCGGGCGGCGTGGCCGGGGCCTCGTCCGTGGCGGCCGGAGCGGCGCCCGCCTCGCCCGTGCCCTCGGGCATGGGGGGCTTCGTCTGGCGCTGCACGCGCAGCAGCGTGGTGATGAGCCGGCCACGCACGTTGAGATCCAGCTCCTCGAGCGACTTCACCCGCATGGAGCGCAGCGAGCGGACGATCGTCTCGAGCGGCGACTTCTGGGCGGCGAAGTCGGACTTACCCAGCGCCTTCTCCAGGGTGCTCAGCTCGGCGATGACGCGCTGGCCCGGACCAACAGGGCCCGCGTCGCGATCGCGGCCCCGGCCCCCACGTCCACCAGGGCCATCACCGCGGCCACGACCGCCGTCGCGACCACCAAAACCACCCGGACCGTCACGGCGCGGACCCTGACCAGGCGCACCGCCCTCCCGGCCCCGACCACCACCGCGCGGCCCACCACCGCTTCCATTCTCCTGAGGCACGTGTTTCTCCTGCTAGAACGCGTAGCGAAGGTTCGGCGTCACCGCGAACCCGAATGACTGTGACTGGATGTAGAAGCTCCCCGTCACCTCGACACCCACCGAGAAGTGTCGAAGGCGCGTGTAGTACTCCACTCCCGGTCCGGCGAACACCAGAATGTCGGAGTCCGGGAGGAGCTGCTTCGGTCTGAACACGGCGTAGCCGGCACCGCCGCGGACGTAGATCCACGTGCGCTGGACGTCCTGGGCATCCGCGAGGCCCACCAGGTGGAAGCGCGCCACGGCGCCGGGCACCAGGGTGGAGAAGTCACCGGAGGCAGCGCCCCCCGAGTTCCCCACGTACTCCGAGCCCGCGCGGTTGGAGGCGCCCATCACGAAGACGCCCAGCGACAGGCGCTCGCCGATGTCCACGCCCAGCTCCACCTCGACCGCCAACCCGGGCGAGAAGGGCCGCGGGCCCGAGGAGGCCGGTGGGTTGACGATGAATGAGGGGCCACCGAGCACGGAGAAGTAGATGCCGCGCTCGATCTCCTCGAAGGTCTCTGCGGGCCTGTCCCCGGCGGCCTGCGCATTCGCGAGCGCGGGGAGGGCCAGGGCGGCGCAAACGACGAAGGGACGGAAGGCTTTCATGCGGGGGCGGACGTTAGCCCAGGCGGGCGGAGACACCAGCGCCAAAAAAGCAAGATGGGCGGCCCCGCCACGGCGGAACCGCCCACCTGAAGCTTTTCACTCAGCGGGAGCGACTACTCGCCGGCCGCCTTGAAGATGAACGGATAGGTGACGACCACCGAGCCACCGCCCTTGGGCTTGGGGAACGCCCAGGTGCGGACGCGGCCGGCCACGCACTGCTCGAGCTCGGGGTTGCCCGCGGTGGACTGGGCCACGCTGGAGGTCACCACGTTGCCCTCGGAGGCGATGGTGAAGCGGATGGACACCTTGCCGCCCAGCTTCGGGAAGCGGTTGAGCAGGCTCTCGTAGCAGAAGCGGATCTGGTTCTTGTTGCGCTGGATGACCTGGCGGATGAGCTCCTTGTCGAGCGAGCCGGTCACCGTGGCGTCCTCGGCCGCGATGCCCACGTCCACGCTCTGCTTACCGCTCAGGCCACCCACGCCCGAGCCGTAACCACCCATGCCACCGCCACGGCCCTTGGTGCCGACGGCGCCGATGCCGATCGTCTCACCCCCGCCGCCGCCACCGCCGCCACCGCCGCGCAGACCCAGGCCGCCGAAGCCACCCGCGGCGCCGCCCTTGGCGCCGAACATGTTGCCCATGGCGCTCTTCAGGTCACCCCCGAGGCCGCCACCGCCGAAGAGGCTCGCGGCGCCGCCCTTCCCGCCGAAGATCTTCGCGGCCATGTTCTTGGCCACTTCCTTCTTGTCGGTCTTGCCGGCCGACGTGGAGTGAGCGGGCTGCTTGGGGGCTTCCTTCTGCCCCATCTTGCCCTCTTCCTTCTTCGCCTTGGCGGCCTTCTCGGCCTGCTTCTCCGCCTTCTGCTGGTTGAGCTTCTCGAGGAACTTGTTCTTCTGGTTCTCGGGCGGCTTGACGATCAACTTGGCGATGCGCGAGTCGCTGCCGGCCAGCTCGTCCGCGTACCCCTCACCCGCCGCGGCGCTGTTGGCCGCGCTGATGACGAACAGCGACGCGAGGAAGAACATCACCAGGAAGATGTTGATGACGGAGAAGTCCACCGACTCGCCCAGCGGCGCGATGGCGCGCTTGGGCACGGACTCGAAGAGGGCCTCCAGCGTCACGCCGCCCAGGTCCACCGTGAGGAGATCATCCTCCTTGAGGGTGAGCGTATAGGCGTCGCCCTCGTGGTTGGCCTTGCCGGACTCGATGATGGCCTTGAGGTCCGAGCTGTCGCCCTTGCGGGTGAGCTCGCCCTTCATCTTGCCGGTGAAGCGCACGGTGAAGGACTGGCCGTCCGTGCGCACCACCTCGAAGCTCTCGGTGCCCAGCTTCGAGTCACCCATGATGAAGTCGACGCCCTTGGCGCTGCCGACCTTGAAGGCGCGAGCCTTGCCCGGCGCGAGGAAGAACTCGCCCACGCGCTGGTCGCCCCACATGAAGTGCAGGCCCAGGCCACGCGGACCGCTGCCCTTGCGCGCCACGCGGCGCACGCGCGGAGCGGCCTCGGCGGCGGGAGCCTCCACCACGGGAGCGGCCACCGGCTGGGCGGCGGCCCTCTGCACCGGAGCGGCCACCGGCTGCTGCACCACCGCCACGGGAGCGGGGGTGGCGGCCGGAGCCGACGCCGTCTGGGCCAGGCCCGCGACCAGCGTGGTCTCCACGGGAGCCACGGGCACCGGCGTCGGCGCCGCGCTCGCGGCGGCCGAGGCGAGATTCACCGCGGCCACGGCGGCCGGGTTGTCCAGGCGGATGGTGGTGCCACCCACCTTGATCTCGTCGCCGAAGGCCAGCTGGCCCTTGTTGACCCGCTTGCCGTTGACGTAGGTGCCCTCGACGCTGCCCATGTCGATGATGGACAGGCTGCCGTCGGCGGCCACCTCGATGACGGAGTGGATGCGGCTGACCTTCTCGTCATCCAGGCACAGGTGCGCCGAGGCGAGACGGCCAATCTTGATGATGTCGCGCTCGAAGTCCTTGGCGGTGACGAGCGTCTCACCCTTGAAGACCTTGAGTGTCAGAGGGACGGGCATGGAAATTCCCCAGTTGGGTTGCGGCGATCTCTAGGACAACGCGGGCGTCGGTGGGTTCCCAAGCAATTTCAAAGCTCGCCCACCGACTGCATGACCTTGTCCTCGAAGTCCTCGCGGATGCGGATGAGGTTGGAGTGCTGGACCTTCTTGCGCGCCTCGACGTACTCGCCGTCGGGCTTGGTGAGGTCGCCCTCGATGGTGTCGTCCTCGAAGTCGATCGTCTGCGGGCCAGCCTTCCCGCCCTTCCCACCACCCCCGCCAGCCTCCTTGCGCACCGGCGGCGGGCTGTCGTCATCCTGCGCGAACGCAGGGGCCGCGACCATGACCACGCACAACATCAGGAGCTTCCGCATGACTGCCTCCGAGCGGCTCCCCCCACGGGGGTTCCGCATCACGTCCGCCGGAGCCGGATTCCGGCCCCAGCGGACGAAGGTTCGCATCAATCCCGCCACCCTCGCCACTGCCTCCAACTAGAAGATGTCGTCCGACGGCTCGTTGGCGTCCGTCTTGGCTGGATTCTTCTGCTGGGGCGCCTTGGCCGGCGGCTTCGACTGAGCGTCGGCGGGCGGCGGGGTGTTGGCGGCAGGCGGGGTGCCTCCCGCGGGCTCGGTCGGCGCCGGGGCGTTGGTGCCCGAGGCGGGGGCGACGGTGCCGCCCTGCCTGGCCTCCTCGGCCTTGAGCTGCTCCTGCTGCTGCTTCTGGAGCTCCTCGAGCTTCTTGGCCTGCTCCTCCTGGGCCGCGGCCTCCTTCTGGGCCTGGACGATGGACTCCGCCTCGCGCAGCAGCCCGAAGATGGGGTGCTCGGCGTTGAGGGCCACCTCGCCACCGGAGAGGGCGATGTACTTGCGGTACAGCTCGACGGCCCGCTCCGGAGCGCCCTTGTTGCGGTGCAGCAGCACGCCGCGGTTGAAGTAGATGGCGGCCAGCTTCGGATCCAGCTTCTCCGCCTCGTCGTACTCCTGCATGGCCTTGTCGAACTGGCCCTGGCCCTTGTAGGCGATGCCCAGGTCCAGGTGCGCGGCGGCGTTCTTGCTGTCGGACTGCAGCACGCGGCGCAGGTGCTCCTCGGCGGAGGGGTAGTTCTCCACGTCGAGCGCCAGCTGGGCCAGCATCACGTGAGAGGGCACGTAGTCGGCACGGGCCTCGATGGCGCGCTTGAACTCGGAGCGCGCATCTTCCTTCTTCTCCTCCTGCAAGAGGATGAGGCCGATGGTGTGGTGCAGCTCGGGATCGTTCTGGTCGATCTTCAGCGCGCGCAGGGCCACCAGCTTGGCCATGGCCAGCTGCTTGCGCTCCAGGTAGCTGCGCATCATCACCTTGTAGGCGGTGACGGACTGGGGCTCGCGCATGAGGGCGGCGCGCGAGAACTCCATGGCCTTCTCGTGGTCTCCCGTCTGCCGGTAGATCTCCGCCAGGCGGGCGCGGCTGCTGGCGTCGTCCGGGAAGACCTTGAGGATGCTCTGGTAGAGCGACACGGCGCCGGCGATGTCGCCCGAGTTCTGGGCGATCACCGCCAGGTTCTCCGTGGCCTGGCGCAGGGTGGGCTTCTTCTTGAGGGCGGCCTGGTAGAAGCCGATAGCCTCCTGCTGCTTGCCCTGACGCTCGGCGATGACACCGAGGTTGTACTCGGCCTCGGCGACGTCCTGGTCCGCGTCCAGCGCGGCCTTGAACTTGCGCTCGAGCGACGGGTAGTCGTAGGCGCCCGCCTTCTTCTGGGCCTCGAAGGCGCTGATGGCGTCCTCGAAGAGCAGCTTGGCGCGGTTGGAGATGGGCGGCGGCTCATTGGCCTTGGTGCCCGTGCCCGTCTTGCCACCGGTGGTGGTGGTTCCGGTGCCGGTACCGGCGGCCTTGGTGCCCGCGCAGCCCGCGGCGAACATCGCCGCGAGCGCGGCCAGGAGGAGTGAGCGCATGATGGGAGTGCGATTCATTAGAGGAAGTCCTCCGGTTCCTGCTCATTTGTCCCGGCCTTCTTGGGCGTACCCTCCTTGGTGGGAGCGGACGGGCCATCGACCTGGGTGGCCGTCTGCTGCTGCAGGCGCTTGGCGAGATCCGTCACGTCCTCGACCACTTCCTGGGTCTTGCCCTGGTCGGACGAGGCCGTCTCGACGACGGGCGGCGGCACGTCCTGGATGGCGGCGAGCACGTCCCCGCCAAGGGCCAGGTCCTTGCCCTTGGAGAGGGCCAGCTTCTCCTCGAACATCGTCGGGTACTGCTCCGGACGGTAGGTGTCGCGCAGCATCTTGAGGCTCTCGGCCGCGCAGTTGTTGAAGACGCTCAGCTCGCGGCTCTTGGCCACCGCGTTGGAGAAGGCCTCCGCGGCGCTGTCCTTGAGGGGCTGGGCCTGGTTGCTGAACTCGTCGCGCAGCGCGTTCTCCGTCTCCTCGTCGATGCCCGGGGGCATGGGCGCGTTGGAGATCTTGTCCGCGAAGTTGTCGTAGATCTGGCCGATCCGGTTGAGGGCGCAGATGGCCGGCTCGGCGGCGCCGATCTGCACCGTCTGGATGTACTTCTTCTCCACGACGGCGCGCGAGTCGTTCTTCTCCTTGATGGAGGCCTTGAGCTTGTCGGGGCTGGGCGGGCGGCCCCAGGAGAGCTTCAGGCGCGAGTAGAACTGGAAGTCCTGCTCCACGCCGCGGTACTGGGCGCGGCCCACGGCCTCGAGCGCCGGCTTCTCCAGCGACTGCTGGATACGGCGCGGCAGCTTCTCGTAGTAGTCGAGGATGCGGTTGTAGAGGCGCTCGGTGTCCTTGGGCTTGTGGACCTTGTTCTCGTAGATGTCGACGATGCGGCCCTCGGCCATGAGGAACTTGCTCGGGCTGCGCATGTACTGGCGCTCGTACTCCTCGAGCTGGGCGATGGCCTTGTAGAAGTTCCCCTGCTTCTCGTGCAGCGAGATGATGGAGAGCAGGATGTCCTCGGCGTCCTTCGCCTTGGGCCAGAGCACCAGGTAGCGCTCGCGCAGGGCCAGGGCCTGCTTGTACTGGGCGAGACCCTCGCGGTAGGTGGCCGCGTTGAAGAGCGCCACCTGGGCCTTGGACTCCTCCCACTTCTGCGGCTGGCCGGGCTTGTCGGAGACCACCGGAGCGGCGGCCGCCTTGCCCTTGGCGCCCTTGCCCTTCTTGGCGGCGGGGCGCGCTTGCACACGGGCCGCGGCCTTGCCGGTGAGGCTGGCCTCGTAGCCGCTCACGTACTGCTCGTACACGTCCGCGGACTCCTGGAAGTCACCGATGGCCTCCAGCGCCTCCGCGTTGTTGTAGATGCACTCGGGCACGAAGCGCGAGGACGGGTACTGCTCGATGATGCGCTGGCGGACCTGGATGGCCTTATCCAGCATCTTCGCCTTGTAGTAGTCCACCGAGGCGTTGAAGAGCGCCACGTCGGCGATCTCCGTCTGGGGGAAGTCCGCCACGAAGGACAGGTAGGCCTCGGCCGCCTTGCTGAACTGGTTCTTCGCCTCGAGCTGGCTCACCAGCTTGAACGCGGACTGCTCGATGACCTTGGACAGGTCGTCGCGGAACTTGCCGGTGGCGAGCTTCTCGTTGTTGTAGAAGCGCCGCGCCCACTCGTTCACCTTCTGCCAGTCCTCGAGCAGGTTGTACGAGTCGAGGATGAGGTTGGCGGCGATCTCACCCGCGCGCTCGCCGGTCTCGAACTTGTAGTCCGGGTGGCCCAGGGCGATCTCGCTGAAGCGCAGCACGGCCTCGTCGAAGTGGTTGTGGCGGTAGTAGATGTTGGCCGCCTTGAAGGCGATCTCCACCTGCTTGTCGCCCTTGGGCACGTACTTGAGGTAGCGCTCGCAGGCCTCCAGCAGGTCCTTCTTGCCCTGGGGGATGGCGGCCTTCTTGCGGATGTCCTTGGTGTCGACGTCCTTGAAGAGCCCCTTGGCCTCGGCGTCCTTCACCATCTCGTCATAGGCGAGGATGGAGTTGTAGGCGGCGTTGTTGAGCCACTTGCCCGGCTTGCCCGGCTTGGGGTTGCCCTTGTCGTCCTTGGCCTCGAGCTGCTTCACGTCCTGCAGCACCACCAGCGTGTAGTTGGCGGCGGCCTTGTCGTACTTCTGCAGGTTGTCGTTGAGCAGCTCCGCCCAGAAGAAGCGAAGATCGTACGCCTTGTTGCTGTCCGGGAAGAGCGTGAGGTAGTCCGAGTAGATCATGTCGGCGTAGCCGAACGTGGCCTCCTCGCGCGTCTTCTTCGCCTCGTTGTGCCAGGTGACGGCCAGGTTGGACAGCGTGCGCTCGGCGAGGTCCTTCGCGTCCGCGAGCGCCCTCTTGTCCTTGTCCTCCTTGATGACGCCGGAGGACTCGACCTCCTTCATGATCTTCACGAGCCGGCGCACCTGCGTGACGGTGCGCTCCTTGTTGCCCATGCGCAGGACGATGTCGACGATGCGGCCCTGGAAGCCCGGAGCCTCGGGCGACAGGGGCTTCTCCTTGATGAGGGAGTTGTAGGTGATGGCCGCCTCGCGGTCCTTGCCATCGCCGTAGTACATGTTCGCCAGCGTCCGCATCATCGCGAAGCGATCATCCGGATTGGTGGCGACCTTGGAGAAGTCCTCGCGGGCGAGCATCACGTCGCCCTCGCGCGCGTAGGCGCGGACGTAGTCGGTACGGGCCTCGCGCACCAGCGAGCTGCCCTTCTTGCCCTTCCCGCCGTCCTTCTCCACCGCCTGGGCGCCCGCCAGCTCGCCGTAGAGGACCACCGACTTCCACTTGTCCTTGGCGTTCGCGTAGTCGGCGAGGTTGAAGTAGCACCAGCCCTGCTTGTACAGGGCGAAGGCGTACACCTGGCTCTCGGGGTACTCGGCGGCCTTCTTGTAGGCGGCGAGCGCCCGCTCCAGGTCCGCGTGCTTACCCTTCGAGTTGTTGAAGTAGTACTCGCCGAAGGCCAGCCACGCGTCCGGCATGTACCTGGACTTGGGGTGCTTCTCCACCAGGCGCTTGAAGACCACCAGCGCCTTGCGGTCCTGGCCCTCCTCCATCAGGTTGGTGCCGAGGAAGAAGAGCACCTCGTCCGAGCGCTCGAAGTCCGGGTACTCCTGGACGATCTTCGTGTACTGGTCCAGCGCGAGCCGGCTGTACTGCTTCTGGCGCGTGAGGAGCTCGGCCTTGGAGGCCTTCGCGCGGCTCTGGCCCGCGGAGTCCCCGCGGTTCATCGCCTCGAGGAGCTCGTCGTCCTTGCGGTTCGCCTCGAAGAAGTAGAACTTGGACTCCTCCCAGTACAGCTCGCCCAGGCGGAAGAGCAGCGAGGGCTGCTCCTTGGGATCGGCCGACAGGGAGATGATCTTCTTGAGCGACTCGATCTGCTCGCGGCGCTTGGTGGCGACCTGCCCCTCCACACCGAGGCGGAACTGGTCGTATTGGAGCGCGGGCGCGTTGTCCTGCTTCTCCTTCTTACGGCTGATGTCGCCAGCGAGCGACTTGTCCACCACGGCAGTGGAGGCCTTCTTGCCGAGGTTGGCGTCGCGCGGCGCTTTCTTGTCCTGCGCATGAGTGGCCGAAGCCAGGAGCAGGAGGCTGAGGAGGAGCGTACGGCGCATGGGTTTCCTCTGCTGGGGTCTGCCGGCCGGACTCCTTGCCTGCTCGGCAAGTGTCCGGGACTCTTCGGGAATTTCCATCTGGAAGGCGCGCACTATGCGTGGTGCGTCAGAGCCGGTCAACAGGCCCTTGGGGGCATGGCGGCTCGCTAGGAACCTGCCGGAAAGTTTCCAGGACGGCTGTGCGAAAAGCGTCGGATGGGTTGCGCTGTCAGCCCCTGCTGGTAAGGGGGAACCTTGCGCCCGGCCCTCCGGCTGCCCACCAGGGAGATGTAGCACTTCATGAGCCTCCTGCCCGAGAGCGCCAGCTTCGAAGAGCTGGTGCAGGACTACTTCCTCGCGATGCGCGGCAGCGGATTGATGCTGTCCGCGCTGGACGCGGAGCTTTTGACGTCCTGGTCCGAGCAGGGAGTTCCCTTCGAGGTGGTGGCGCGCGGCATCGCCCGCTCGGCGGAGAAGGCCCTGTGGGACGCCCGGCCCGGAGAGCCCGTGCTGCGCAGCCTCCGGGCCTGCCGCCGGCAGGTGGAGGCGGAGATCAAGAAGTACCGCGAGCGCTCGGCGGGCAAGGGCAGCGAGGAAGGCCGGCGCACGGCCCGGACGCGCTCGTGGGAGGAGCTGCGCCACGCCCAGATCCAGGCCTCGCTGGAGCGGCTGGCCGAGCGTGAGCCGGCGCTGGCGCCTCGCATCCACCGGCTGATGGAGACGGTGCTGCAAGAGGTGCCCGGCGAGTTCGCGCGCATGGAGGCCCAGGAGAACCTGGTGGGGCTGGCGCTGCTGCGCGCCCTCCCCTTCCCCGAGCGGCGCGAGCTGTGGCGGACGGTACGGGGGGAGGACTCGGACCAGCAGTACATGTCCTTCCGCGCGCGGCGTCTGGCCCGGCGCTTCCGGCTGCTCGCGGCGGTGCGGCGGCGGCTGGGACTGATGGATTCCTAGAGGGTGGGCGGCTGAACGTGCGTGTAGCAGGCTGACGAGCGTCAGGGCGCTCTGCTATGGCCTGCCGACATGGTCACCAAGGCGATCGGCGAGGTGTGTGGCGAGTGCGGGGGGCGGACGTACGTCATCGAGCGGCGCGGAGACAGGGCGCACGCGCGCGTGTGCAAGTGCTCGGTCCAGTGCTCCATGTGTGAGGGGCGCGGGTTCTCGTACGAGGTGCGCGAGGAGACCTTCAGCGCCAAGGTCGGCCCCAAGCGCTACGAAGTCCTGGTGCCGTGCGTCTGCCAGCACCGGGCCAAGCGGCTCGAGCACTTCAACGAGGTGGGGCTGCCCGGGGTGATGGCGCACGCCACCTTCGAGGGCTACCGCGCCTTCAACGAGGCCCAGGACCGGGCGCGTAACCTGGCCATGCACTTCGCCCACCACTACGACAAGGTCGGGGTGAACAAGGGCTTCATCCTCAGCGGCCCGGTGGGCACGGGCAAGACGCACCTGCTGTCGGCCACGCTCAAGCACCTGGTGCTCGAGGTGGGGCTCGAGGCCCGGTACGTGGAGATCTCCCTGCTCTACGCCACCATCCGGCGCGGCTTCCAGGAGGGCAAGAGCGGCGGAGAAATCATCGGCCCGCTCTCGGACGTGCAGGTGCTGGCCATCGACGAGATGGGCAAGGGGCGCGGCAGCCAGTTCGAGATGGAGACGCTCGATGAGCTCATCGCCCGGCGCTACAACGCGGGGCGCACCACCCTCTTCGCGACGAACTATTCGTTGGATTGGGAGCGCAAGGGCGTCAGGGCCGCGGCTCCGAGCGGCTACCGCTCCACCGAGGACGCGAAGAACGCCGCGCGCGACGTGGAGCTGCTGCGCGAGCGCGTGGGCGAACGCATCTACAGCCGACTGTGCGAGATGTGCGGCTTCGTGGAGCTGCCCAAGGAGACGCCGGATCAGCGCCGCATGCGCCAGGAGCTCGACGTGCGGCCCGGCCCCAGCGGGACGCGCGGTCCGGGCCGCTGAAAAGCAATCCGGAAATTCCAGGAATCATTTAAAATCCCGAGCGCCCCCTCCCACCCCCCCCAGGAGATCGCATGCGCTCGCTTCCTCTCGTCGTGGCCTGTGCCGGCATGGGCCTGCTCGCCGCCTGTGGCGATGACGCCCCCACCTCGGTTCCGGATGACCTCGCGGCCATCGGCCAGCCCCTCGACGCGGCCGACAACTGGAACTACCCCAACGACAACTACTTCCGCTGCGTGTCGCTGAAGAACGCCTCCGCCCCGCTGCGCCACGAGGACTTCAGCCCGATCAGCGCCACGGGCGGCTACCGCGTCTACAACTCCTGGAGCTACGACGGGGCCTACAACCTCGAGACGGGCTTCTGCCAGCCCGGACAGGTGCGGCTCGACGCACACGAGTTGCTCCAGACAACCCAGGGCCGCGTCTATCTCCACAAGGGCGGCCAGGGCTACGCGCAGGGCCGCGTACCCTACGGCCACCTGTGGATCGGCGACCTCCAGGCCGGCGTGACGCCCCAGCGCCCCGAGAGCGAGCCCCCGGAGAACGGCATCCCGAGCGCCATCCCCGGAACGAGCTCGTGGGACTCGACCCGCCGCAACGGCCGGGGCTGCACCCCCACGGGCACGTACAACTACCGCATGCACATCACCGCGCAGGGTACTCCCGAGGAGCTTCCCTCGACGTGGCAGTACAAGCCGTACCAGACGAGCTCCCGCTACAACAAATACGCAGACGCTGGCGCCGAGCAGGCCGAGGGCACCGAGCACTACGCGTACCTGCTCTGGAGCTGGCTCCACAAGGGCGACGGCGTGACCACCAGCCCCGGCGGCGGCATGGTGCGCGCCCTCATCAAGGAGGGTCAGCCCTTCTACCGCTGCGGCGTGGAGAGCATCGACAGCATCGCCTACGCGCCCGACTCCAACACGGAGATCGGTCGCGTCACCGCCATCTACGGCAAGACCCGGGCCTCCGACGGAGGCCCCTGGGTCTACGGCTGGACCATCCACTCGCACCGCGCGAAGCGGGCCGATGGAACCTACGACCCGCGCGTCTTCCACCTCACCACGTGCCCGAGCACCGGCTGCTGAAATGCAAGCGCATCAGGACTGCTCGGGCCCGAGCAGTCCTTCTTGTCCAGCGTACTTCCGCGTCGTCATCAACTCTTCGATGAGCTCAGGGGCGTCCGGAAACATCTTCTCCGCCAACGCCCCCAGTTGGAGCGCCTTCTCGAGCGTCTCCTTCGTCCGCTCGGCATTCCAGTACCGGAGCAGTCCCCACCACGCGTCCTTGAGCGTTGCCGATGCCTTGGTGGCTGCTTCCTCGTAGAGCTTCGCTGCCTCGTGAGCGGAGTCGCGATAGGTATCCAGGAAGAAGCCGAGCTCGACCAATGCTGGCGCGCTCCGGTACGAGCCCAGGACCGCCTGCTCCAATAGCCGCTGGATTTCCTTGAAGGCCCCCTCGGATTCTCCACCACCGTCCCCCGCGGTCCAGAGCCGTCGCTGCATCAGCCATGCGAGAAAGAGGGCGTTCTGCGTGAACGCGGGGCAGGTCTCGAACAATTCACGGTGTAACCGGAGTTGCTCTTCGCTCGGCTTGCCGATGTCGCCTGAATGCCGGGCAGCTTGAAACCTCGCGACCAGCTCCTCGAGCCCAGGGTGCGCCATGAGTCACCTCACTGGCCCAGAATCACCAAGGCCACACCCGCGATTGTACGCCAAGCGTGGGGCAGCCCCGATCAATCCGCGGAGGAAGGGTGGGCTCAGCTCACGGCGAGATGGCACGCAGCAACGCGTTGCCCGAGTCCGCCACGTACAGCCTCCCGTCCGGCCCCAGCGCGAGCCCCGCAGGCAGCACCAGGTCCGCGTCGTCTCCCGCGCCATCGCGCGCCCCGAAGTGGCCCGTGCCCGCGAGCGTCGTCACCTCGCCGCTCGCGGAGATGCGCCGCACCCGGTAGTTGCCCGGATCCGATACCGCCAGGCTCCCATCCGGCAGCACCGCGAGCCCGAGGTACGGCAGCATCCGCGCGGCCTCGCCGTTGCCTTCCGCGAAGCCTCCCGGCGCCGAGCCCGCCACCACGCTCACCGTGCCGTTGCGCAGCGCCACCACGCGCGACATGCCCGTCTCCACCACGTACACCGTCCCGTCCGCCCCCGCCGCCACCGCCGAGGGCCGGTACAGCCACAGGTTCGACGGCAGCGTCGTCACCGGATTGCCCGGCGTGAGCAGATCAATCCGCCGGATGACGCCATTGCCCAGGTCCGCCACCAGCAGCTCGCCCTGCGGCGTCATCGCCAGCCCCGCCGGCTGGTTGAAGCGCGCCTGCGCCGCGGGCCCATCCACCATGCCCGGCTCCATCACCGCGCCGGAGAACACCGTCGTCGTCCCGTCCGGCGCGATGCGGCGGATGCAGTAGTTGTCCGAGTCCGCCACGTACACGTTGCCCTGTGCGTCCGCGGCGATCCCCATCGGGCCGTTGAGCCGCACCGGAGAGAGCGTCGAGATGGTCCCGTCCGGCGCCACCCGCTTCACCTTGTTGGCCAGCGCGTCCGCCACCGCCCAGCCTCCACCGGGCAGCACCGCCACCGCCACCGGCGCCGCCAGCAGGCCCTGCTCCGGCCCTCCATCCTGGTCGCCCCGCTTCCCCGGCTGCCCCGCCACCGTCCGCACCTCGGCGGCGAAGGGGCCTCGGGACTTCGGCAACGGCGTCGCCGGCAGCACCACCAGATCCTTCGGCACCGCCCGGTCCAGCGCCCGGTACAGCACGTTGGCCACCAGGCGCGCCGCGCGCGGATCCCCCGAGTCGCTCGTCCCCAGCGTGTGCACGAAGTCCACTCCGCCCGCCGAGAACACCCACGCATTCCCCTTGCGGAGCACCACCATCTGCCCGAACCCGAAGGCCCCCTGCAGTGACAACGCCGGAGACTCGGCCAGCACGTCCAGGTCCGCGGGCGACTGGCCGTTGGCCACCACCTGATCCTGCTCGTAGCCGTTGGCCCTCCACAGCGTGTCCCCGTTGCGCAGCCCCGTCCCCTCGAAGGCCCAGTGGTCCGCCTTCGTGATGACCGTCGGGAACGCGAACTGGTGCCACCGGCTGGAGAACATCACCCCCAACAGCGCGTTCTCCGGCCTCGGCGTCGCCAGGTCCCGGAACTTCGTCGTCCGATCCGGGCTCCTCGTCCCCGCCGGATCCTTCGCGTCTCCCTTGTAGCAGGTGACGATGCGCCTCGGCCGGCCGTCCGCCGACGCCTCCAGCCGCACCTGCCAGTAGGCCTGGTTCGCTCCGAGGTTGATGAGCGACCGGCCCTCGGCCAGCGCCTTGTCGGCCCGGTCCCGCAGCGTGCGCGTCCAGTACTCGTCGTGCCCCGAGAGCATCAGCACCCGCGCCTCGCGCAGCGCGTCCCCGCTCCGGTCCAGCTCCTCGGTGGGCACGTACGCCACGTCCAGCCCCTGCGCCTCCAGCCACATGATGAGCCCCTGCTCGTCATCCAGCAGGTGCCCCGAGCCATGGCCCCGGTAGTACGGCCGATCGAACGAAGACTGGAACGCGCGCCCCAGCCCCGTCATCCGGAACTTGTCGTCGTAGAGGCTCGTGCCGCCCCACGTGTTGTAGGCCGCCCACGTCGCCGTCGGGATGATCACCGTCACCTCCGAGCGCGGCAGCGGATCCCTCACGAAGAACGGCACGTAGCGCTGGTAGCCGTCATCGCGCACCAGCTTCACCACGTACACCCCGCGCACCCAGCTCGCGTTCGTCTCGAGCTCCAGCGTCGGCGTCCAGTTGCAGGCGATCAGCCCCGTGGGCTTCTGCGGAGGACACGGCGCCTGCGGCACCGCCTGCAGCGGGCCTCCTCGCGCCACCTCGCGCCCTCCCAGGCCCCCGTAGTAGCCCAGCCGGTACACCTCCCAGGTGAACTTGCGCGGGCTCCCCGTCACCGACACCGCGATCGGCACCCGCTCGCCCTGCGTCACCGTGGAGACGAGCGCGTAGCCTTCAATCTCGTTGTTGTTCGCTCCCCGGGTGATGCGCCACGCCTTCGTCCCCTGGCGCGCGTTCTCCTTGCGGATGGCCTGGGTGTCATGAGGAGGCGGGGCCGGGTCCGTCCCGCCATCCTCTGGCGTCTGGGCCGGACCTCCATCCGGAAGGTCTGGCTGCCCACCGTCCGGACCCTGGAGCGGCGGGTTGTCGCGTCCCCCGCCCCCGGAAGCCCCCGTCGCCATGCCTGTTTCCTCGCAACCGCCCGCGAGGCCCACGAGGCACAGTACGGCAGCCAACAGCCCGATGATCCGACCACCCTTTCCCATGCCCGCCTCCACTCCCCCTGGGGCTGCCAGGGTAAGCACGAGACACAGCATGGGAAGTGTCATGCCACGGCCAGGGCGGCATCGCGGACAGACTCAGGTGCCCAGGAACTCGCGGTGCAGTCTCGCCGTCAGCGGTTTCAGGTACTGCTTGTCCACCAGCAACGTCAGTTGCAGCGGCGATGTGTGCACCGCATGCACCTTCGCGCCCAGCTCCTCCGCCACACCGAGCGCCCGGCGCAGGTAGCTCCAGTCCGCGTTCACCCCCGCGCCCACCGCCGTCACCGTCCCCACCTCCTCCCGCAGCGTCACCGCCTCGCCGAAGCGCGCGCCCACGTCCCGCTTCAGCGCCTCCAGCCCGTGCACGTCCTGCAACGGCACCGCGATGAACGCCCTCCCCTCGCGCCCCAACAACCCGTCGAAGGCCAACGCCCGGCCTCGCACCCCTCGTGCGTCCAGGAACTCCAGCAGCTCCGGCACCCGCACCGTCTCCAGCGCCGCCGACAACACCGCCAGCTCCACCTCCGACGTCACCCCCCTCACCCGCGTGTCCGTCGGCGCCACCAACTCCTGCACCGCCGTCCCACTCCCCTGCCCGTGCGCCGTGCGCGCCAGGATGACGATTCCCTTCGCCTTCGCGAACTCCACCGCCTGCGCGTTCAGCACCTTCGCCCCCGCGCTCGCCAGCTCCTGCATCTCGTCGTACGAGAGCGTCTCCAGCTTGCGCGCGTCCGGTACCACCCGCGGGTCCGCGCTGAACACCCCATCCACGTCCGAGTAGATTTCACACGACTCCGCGCTCAACGCCGCCGCCAGCGCCACCGCCGTCGTGTCCGAGCCCCCCCGCCCCAGCGTCGTCACCTCCCGCTTGTACGAGACGCCCTGGTAGCCCGCGACGATGACCACCTTGCCCTGCGCCAGCTCGTCCTGAATCCGGTAGGGCCTCACCTCCACGATGCGCGCCTGCGAGTGCACGTCGTTCGTGATGATGCCGCTCTGGCTGCCCGTGAAGCTGATGGCCGGCACCCCCTGCTCCTGCAGCGCCATGGACAGCAGCGCCATGGAGATGCGCTCCCCGCACGTGAGCAGCATGTCCAGCTCGCGCCGCGGCGGATCCGGCGACACCTGCTTGGCCAGCGCCAGCAGTTCGTCCGTCGTGTCCCCCATCGCCGACACCACCACCACCACCTGGTAGCCCCGCTCGCGCGTCTCCTTCACCCTGCGTGCGACCTTGCGGAGCTTCTCCACATCGGCGACCGATGAGCCGCCATACTTCTGCACCACGATCGGCATAAAGCACCCGCTGCGTTGTTCCTAGGGGCCGGCGAAGGTCACAGGTAACCTGCCGGGCGTGTCCGCCAAGACACACTGGAAGCACCTCATGCACAAGGCTCGCCAGCCCTCCCCGCCGTCTTTCCGACGCCCGCCTGCCTGCCTTGACAGGTCGTCCCCGGCTTTTATATCGGCCGCCGCTCGAGCGCTTCTGAACGGAGCCTGCCCATGTCGTCCATGATCGAGGTGCGCAACCTCACCAAGCGGTACCGGGAACGGGTCGCGGTGGATGCTCTGAACTTCTCGGTCGCCGAGGGACAGATTCTCGGGTTCCTCGGGCCCAACGGCGCGGGCAAGTCCACGACGATGAAGATCCTCACCGGCTTCCTGCCCCCCTCCGAGGGCAGCGCCCGGGTGGCCGGCTTCGACGTCTTCGAGCAGCCCTTGGAAGTCAAACGGCGGATCGGCTACCTGCCGGAGATGCCGCCGCTCTACCCGGAGATGACGGTGGCCGGGTACCTGAAGTTCGTGGCCGAGCTCAAGCGCCTGCCCGGCCGCGGCCTGCGCGCCGAGGTGGAGCGGGTGGCCGGCCTCACCGGCGTCTCGGACGTGATGGGCCGCGTCATCCAGAACCTGTCCAAGGGCTACAAGCAGCGCGTGGGGATTGCCCAGGCCCTGCTCGGCTCCCCGCCGGTGCTCATCCTCGACGAGCCCACCGAGGGCCTCGACCCGGCCCAGCGCGCCGAGGTGCGCGGGCTGATCAAAGGCCTGGCGGGCAAGCACACCGTCATCCTCTCCACGCACATCCTCCCCGAGGTGACGATGACCTGCGAGAAGGTCCTCATCCTCAACCAGGGCCGGGTGGTGGCGTACGACGATCTCCGCAAGCTGACGCGAGTGCACGGCGGCAAAGCGGAGAACGCGTCGCTCGAGGAGATCTTCATCAAGCTGACGGCGGCCTGAGGCTCGCGCGTCCCCCCCCCCGCACACGGTTTTCCGGAGGAGCCCATGCGCACCGCGCTGGCGATCGCCCGCAAGGAACTGTCCATCTACTTCACCACGCCGTGGGCCTACGCGGTCTTCACCGCGATGCTCGGCCTCGCGGCGTTCTTCTTCGTCGGCGGCCTGTACGAGTTCCAGCACGCCCAGGAGATGGCGCGCCAGTACGGCTGGGAGCGCGTGCCCCCCGAGTTCCGCAACCTCACCGACGGGGTCATGGTGCCCTTCTTCTCCTCGGTGATGATGATCACGCTCTTCGTGGTGCCCTTCCTCTCGATGCGGCTGTTCGCCGAGGAGAAGCGCAACAAGACGTTCGAGCTGCTGATGACGGCGCCGGTGCGGCCGGTGGAGATCGTCGTGGGCAAGTACCTGGGCGGGCTGGGCATCATCACCGCCACCCTGGGGCTCACCCTCTTCTTCCCGGTGCTGCTGTCCTTCCTCGGCAGGAGCGAGGCGGGCGCGGTGCTGGAGTGGGGCACGGTGCTGCTGGCCTATGGCGGGCTGCTGCTGTGGGGCGCCACCTGCATGGCCATTGGGATGTTCATCTCCACGCTCACCGAGAGCCAGATGCTGGCCGCCCTGGGGACATTCGCGGTGCTCCTGACGTGGATGAGGCTGCGCGGCCTGGCCCAGGCCACCGAGGAGCCAATGCGCTCCTTCATCAGCCACCTGTCCTTCGACGCGCAGCTGCAGGGACTGCTGCGTGGCGTGCTGGACGTGGAGACGCTCGTCTTCTTCGCTTCCGTCATCTTCTTCTCGCTGCTGCTCAGCCACCGCTCGGTGGAAGCGCAGCGCTGGGCGTGACGTGCCCCCCTCGAGGACGCCAATGAAAGCGGCCAACATCGGCAAGATTCTGGGCGGGTTCGGGCTGCTGCTGCTCTTCTCCAGCCCCTTCACCCTCTTCTTCACCTCGGGCTCCCTCGCCATCGCCGGCACGAAGGTCGTCGCCGGGCTGGTGCTGGTGGGGCTCTACTTCGCCACCAACTTCAAGCAGTTCGGCCAGTTCGCCTCGCGCCGCTCCAGCTTCTTCTTCGCCAGCACCGCGGGGCTCGTCCTGGTGACGCTCGGCGCGCTGGTGGCCGTCAACTACATCGCCCACAAGAAGAACACGCGCTGGGACCTCACCGAGCAGAAGGTCTTCACGCTCTCGCCCCAGACGGTGGCCGTGCTGCACGGCCTCGCGCAGCCGGTGCACGCCATCGGCCTCATCCCCACCGACCATCCCGCCTACGAGGCCCTCCAGAGCACCTTCGAGCGCTACCACCAGGAGGCGCCGGAGAGGTTCGACTACTCCTTCAAGGATCCGCACCGCCACCCGGACCTGGCCTCGAAATACGAGCTGCGCGAGGGCCAGACGACGGTGGTGCTCACCCGCGGCGAGGGCGCCAATGAGGCCCATACCTCGCTCAAGCTCATCAGCGAGCAGGACATCACCAACGCCCTGCTCAAGCTCACCCGCGTGAGCGAGCAGAAGGTGTACTTCGTCGTCGGCCATGGGGAGTGGCCGCTCGAGGGCCAGGTCCCCATGCCCGGCCAGCGCGGTCAGATGACGGGCCTCACGGAGATGAAGCAGCAGCTCGTCCAGGAGGGCTACACCACCCGGCCCATCAACCTCGGGGGCGGCACCACGGTGCCCCAGGACGCGGCGCTGGTGATCATCGCGGGCCCCAAGGCGCCCTTCAGCCCGCCCGAGGTGGAGTCGCTGCGCGAGTACCTCGCCACGGGCGGCCGGCTCGTCTACTTCACCGAGGCCTACAACGAGCCGGGTGAGGCGCTGGCGAAGCTGCTCGGCGAGTACGGCCTGGAGCTCGACAAGGGCGTGGTCGCCGATGCGCAGTTCAACAGCGGCAGCCCCTACGTCGTGCTCTCGCTCTTCTTCGGCAACCATGAAATCGCCCGGCCCCTGCGCCAGCGGCAGCTCAACATCGAGCTGCCCACCGCGCGCAGCATCAGCGTGCGCACCACGGGACTCGCCGAGGGCCTGAAGGTGGAGCCGGTGCTCCTCACCTCGCCCTTCGCCTGGGTGGAGACGACGCTCGACGACAAGCCCGCCCCCTCCGCGGGCGAAAAGGCCGGCCAGCTCGCCCTGGCGGCCGCCAGCTCGCGCCCCATCACGGGCGCACCGGACAAGCGCTCCGACGAGGCGCGGCTGGTGCTCGTGGGCGACTCGGAGCTCCTCCTGGACTCCAACTGGGGCCACGAGGGCAACCGCAACCTGGTGATGAACACGCTCGGCTGGGCCACCAATCAGGTGGACAAGATCACCATCCGCCCGCCAGACCGGGCCGCTTCCACCCTCCAACTGGATGCGGAGCTGCTCAACCGCATCCGCTTCGTCTCCACCGACGTGCTGCCCCTGTCGCTGCTCGGCGTGGGGCTGGCCATCTGGCTCTCGAGGCGCAACAAGTGAACACCCAACAGAAGAACCTCGTCATGTTGCTGGCCGGCACCGTGGTGGCCGGCGGACTCGGCCTCTACGCGTACTTCGGCGTGATGAAGCCGGAGGAGGCGCAGACCCAGCGCGAGGAAGCGGAGACGACGCTCTTCGTCGTCAACCCGCCTCCCGGGGAGCGCGCCCAGGACGGTGGCACCGCCGCCGGCCCCCACTTCACCTGGCTCTCCGTGGAGATGCCCCTGGGCAAGACGGTGATGGAGCTCCGGGACAACACCTGGCGCATCACCTCGCCCGTGAGCGCGCCCGCGGAAAAGGCGCCGGTGGACGCCATCGTCCGGGAGATCGCCGCCGCGAAGTTCCGCCTCACCGTCGAGGAGAACCCCACCGACGCGGACCTGGAGCGCTACGGCCTGAAGCAGCCTCGCGCCACCGTCATCGCCCGCGCCTTCGTGCCGGACGCGCAGGGCGGCGGGAAGGACGACCCGGCGCGCCAGCACTCGGTGACCTTCTACATGGGCATCGAGAACACCTTCGACGGCGGCGTGTACGTGCGCCGCGAGGGAGACCCGCGCGTGTACCTCGCCGACGGCATGCTCCGCGTCGCGGTGCTGAAAACGACCGCGGAGTGGCGCGACTACCACGTGTTCCCCGTGGACGAGCCCTCGCTGCTGCGCATCGACGTGAAGGCGCGCAAGAACTCGCTCACCCTGGAGCGCACCACCACCGACAAGCCGTGGCAGTTGGTGCGGCCGGTGGCCCTGCGCGCCGACCCCGAGCGCGTGCAGCGGATGCTCTCGGAATTCCGGGGCCGCGCCGCCTTCTCCTTCCCCAAGCCGGAGCAGGAGGCGTTGGTGCGCAAGGCCCTGGAGAAGCCCCTGGTGGAGGCGACCTTCACGCCCAAGCTCGGTACGCCCATGCACGTGCTCATGGCCCAGCTTCAGCTGGACGGGGAGAAGCAGACCGTCGCGCTGACCGAGACGGGCTCGGACTCGCAGCTGAGCATCGTGGACCCCCTCATGCTCGACCTGCTGGACCTCGAGCCGCGGGAGTTCAAGGACAAGCGCGTGCTCGCGCTCGAGCTCGCGGCGGTGAACCGCATCGTCTTCCAGCCGGCCGCTGGCGCCGAGAAGCTGGAGCTGGCGAAGAGCCCGGACTCCGGCAAGTGGGAAGTGGTGGCCCCCATCGTCGGCGTGGCCAAGGAGTTCAAGGTGGCCTCGCTGCTGGGCTCGCTGGACAAGCTCAAGGCCGCGGCCTGGGGCGAGCCCACCCCGAAGAGCTGGAGCAAGTACGGCATCAGCGACACCTCGCGGGGCGTGTCGCTGTACGACGGCACGGGCCAGTTGATGGCCCGGCTCTGGCTGGGCAACGAAGTGAAGGGCAACCCCGAGCGCGTGTGGGCCCGCGGCTCGTCCGAGGACGTGTTCGAGCTGGAGAAGTCGGCCTTCGACTCGCTGCCCCTCAAGCTCGAGGAGCTCCTGGACACCGGGCGGACCGCGGCCGGCTCGCCCTGAGTCACACCTCGAGCAGCATGAAGCGCTGGTCGGGGTGCATCTTCGTCATGAGCGGCATCGCCACGTTGTAGACGGGGATGCCGCTCTTCGTCTTTCCAGCGGGCGCCCCGTGGTGCGCGTGCCCATGGAAGACGGCCTCCGCTCCGTAGTGGTCCACCGGCATCGCCAGGCGGCTCGTCCCGAGGAAGGGGCGGATTTCGATGTTCTCGCCCTCGAGCGTCTCCGGCACCGGGGCGTAGTGCATGATGACCACCTTCTTCGGCGTGTCGAGGTGGCTCAGCGCCGCTTCCAGCTTGAGCGACTCGTGCACCGCCTCCTGCACGAAGGCCTTCGTCTGGCCCTCTCCGAAGGCCTGCAGCGTGGCGTTTCCAAAGCCGCCGCCGAAGCCCTTCACCCCGGCCACGCCCAGCACCTTCTCGAAGATGAAGTGGTCCCCGTCGAGGATGTGCACCCCTACCCGCGACAGCTCGCCGCAGATCTCCTTGGCCTGGTTGTGCTCGTAGTCGTGGTTGCCGAGCACCGCCGCCACCGGCACCCGCAGCGCCGAGAGCTCCTCGGCGAGCACCTTGCCCTCCTCGATCATCCCCCGGTCCGTCAAATCCCCGCACAACACCAGCACGTCCGCTTCCGCGTTGATCTGCTTCACGAGCTGGCGGAACCGTCCATGCTGATCCTCCCGGCAATGGAGGTCACCGACCGCCGCCAGCCGTATTTTCGAGTTCGCGTCCCGCGCCACGTGCCGCCCCCTTCTCCCGATCTCGCTCGTCCCAGGACCGGCCGTCGCCGTATCCCCAATGATGGATGTCCACGGAGTAGTTCACCCTCGAGATGAGATTGCCGCGGCACAGCCGCTCGTCCCAGTTGCCTTCCTTGAGGGAGTCCAGCGTGCGCGACATGAGCTCCGTCATGAGCCACACCGGAATCAGGTCGCGCTCACAGGGATAGGCGAAGCGGAACATCATCAGGTGGCTGAGCAGCACCTCCCAGTACCGGTCGAAGCGCCTCAGCAGGCGCTCCCAGTCCATGCTCCGCCCCATCTTCAGGATGAGGTGGTTGATGTCCGCGCCGTCGTACCGCTCGCGCTCGTTGACGAAGGCCTTGGACCAGATCATCTCCTCGGCGGGCGCCACCAGGCAGCGGTGGCCAAAGACGCTGGCCGCCTTCGCGTGGACGAACCACTCGTCATCCACCGTGGCCACGCCGTTGCCCGAGGAGAAGATGAAGTCCACGAAGTACTCGCCCTTGTAGGCCTTGTAGATCCACACCTCGTCGGCGCGCTCGGTGCGCCAGCCGTCCTTCTCCAGCGCCACGAGCGCCAGCTCCGCATCGCGCTTGCGCGGAAAGAGATCCAGATCCTTCGTGTCCCGGTAGATGCCCGTATACGTGGAGTAGGCATAGGCCCCGCCCACGAGGAAGGGCACACCGGCATCGAGCAACACCTCGATCGCCCGGCCACGGGCGTTGATCTCGTCCGATGTCCGGCACCGCTCGGCGAGCGAGGCGTCGATTCCCATCTCCCCGGGGTGATTCGGGTGTCGCTTTTCCATGGGAAGAACCTAGGAACGGGTCCTTTTTCCCGTCGGAGCCCCCGTCCGGTATGCCTGGAGGGCAACCGGGGAGACGCCAAACGCTCGTGATTCCAGGGGGTTTGGACGTTGCGAAGATCGCCTTTTCTGTTTTTGGACCCTGCTGTGTCCCTATGGGCGAACGACCCGCGACGGCCTGGAAGGGGCCGGGCGGACACCCGAGAGGACCGACACATGACGTTGCGCAAGAGCCTGATGTTCGCCGCCCTGATGCTCGTGGGCTGTGGCCGCATGAGCCGCGAGGAGGAGTTCCGCTCCGTGCTGCCCACTCAGGAGATGGTGGAGGTAAAGACGCCCGCCAAGAGCGGCCAGGCGCTGAGCGTGGAGGGGACGGGCGCTCAGTCCGAGAAGGGCCAGACGAGCGACCTCTACGCGCTCACCCGGGGCACCACCGTGCTCGTCAACGGCGGCACGCTGGCGGTGCTCGGCCTGGTGGACGCGGTGACGAAGTACAACCCCACCACCGTCACCGCGGACACCGCCGTGTGGGGCCCGCACACCGAGGCGCTCGCCCGCAACACCTGGAAGCTCACCGTGAAGAAGACGGGCGACCACACCTATGGCTACACCGTGTCGGCCAAGGCGAAGGAGGCGGCGGACTCGGCCTTCGTGGACATCATCACCGGCACCCATACCGCCTCGCTCAACGAGGCCGGCGAGCCGGTGAAGGGCTTCGGCCAGGGTGAGTTCACGCTCGACTGGACCAAGGCCGCGACGCTGCCCGAGCACGACGCCAACGTGGGCAGCTTCACCGTGAAGTACTCGCGCCTGGATGAGCGGAGCACCGTCAGCGTGGACGCGGGCTTCCGCCAGGTGCGCGACGAGAACGACGCCAGCAAGCGCGTGGACGCGGACTACCGCTACGCCGCCTCCCCGGGCCAGGGCGGCCAGTTCGACTTCAAGCTGAGCCAGGACTGGTACAAGCCGAGCGGCTCCACCTCCACCGCGAAGGAGACGCTCACCATCAAGAGCCGCTGGATGGAGACGGGCGCGGGCCGCTCGGACGTCCGGATGTCGGGCGGGGACCTGGGCACGGAGGAGGCCACCGCCAGCGAGTGCTGGGACACCACCTTCGCCAGCCAGTACCTGCGCGCCAGCTACGCCGTCCCCCAGGTGCGCTATGGCACCGAGACCACCGACTGCGCCTTCACCCCGGCCGCCTACTCCACGCTGTAGTCCCTCGTTGTAAGCTCGGGGGCAACCACCCCTGAGCGAGACGAGGCAGTTCGTGGCGGGAACGACCCAACCGGCCCTGAAGGTCATCGACGGAGGGCAGAAGGACCGGCGCGCGTTCCTGCGCGAGCTGTACATGGCGCACGGCGGCAGCGTGTACGGGCGCTGCCGCTACCTGTTGAAGGACGCCAGCAAGGCCGAGGACGCGGCGCAGGAGGTATTCGCCCGCGCCCTCATGCACTCGGAGGAGTTCCGCTCGGAGAGCTCGCCGCTGGGGTGGTTGATGAAGATCGCCACCCACCACTGCCTCAACCAACTGCGCGCGGAGCGGGCCCCGTGGCGGCGCTGGTTCGAGCGCGACGAGCTGGCCCGCCCCGAGGGAGACCGGGGCGCGCAGGCGATGGAGACGCGGGAGCTGGTGCGCTCGCTGCTGGCGCGGGTGGACGTGGAGACGCAGGCGGCGGTGGTGCACTACTGGGTGGACGGGATGACACTGGAAGAGGTGGCCGCGTTGCTGGGGCGCTCGGTGCCCACGGTGCGCAAGCGGCTGGAGCGGTTCTCCGCCCTGACGAACGAGGAGCTGAAGGTCCCATGAGCGCGCACCTGACGGAATGGACGCTGCGGCGGCTGCACGCCGGAGAGCTCCCGGGCGCCGAGTCCCAACAGGCCCGGGCCCACCTGTCCGCGTGCGCGGAGTGCCACGGGGTGCTCGAGGGCTTCGAGGCGGAGCAGGCGCGCTTCGAGTCGCAGGTGCCCTTCGAGCGCTTCGAGAAGGGCGTGGAGCGAGCCCTGGAGAATCCACCGGAGGAGCGCTCGCGGCCCGGGTTCCACGGCTTCATGGTGGCGGTGGCGGCCACGGTGCTGCTGGCGTTGTTCGTCCGGCCGATGCTGGCCGAGTCCCCTACCCACAACCGGCTCAAGGGCGGGGCCACGGCGGAGCTGCGCATTGCCGGCGATGGGGCCCAGCGCGCCGTCCCCTCGGGCGACACCGACACGCTCCAGCCGGGCGAGCGGGTGCGGGTGGGGTACGTGGCGGGCGCGTACGGGTACGTGCTGGCGCTGTCGGTGGACGAGGCCGGTGAGGTGACGCCGCTCTACTCCGAGTCGGGGACGAGCCTTCCCGTGGAGCCTCCGGGTGACAAACGGCACTGGCTGCCCGAGAGCGTGGAGTTCACCGGCTCGGGAGACGAGCGCGTGATGGTGGTGCTCTCCGAGCGGCCACTGAAGGTGGACGAGGTGGTGGCGGCGGCGCGGCGGGCCTGGGAGTCCGCCGGGAGGAAGGTCGCGGAGATGCCCACGCTCGGCGTGGACGGTGAAGAGAGTCACTGGCTCCTGCACAAGCCCCAGCCATGAGACGCTTTTCAGCCCATTGCCAGGTGCTCGTCCTCGCGCTGTTGCTGGCGACGGCCGTGCAAGCGGAGACGGTGCGCCGCTTCGCGCTGGTGGCGGGCAATGACGAGGGCGGCGCGGACACCCGGCCGCTGCGCTTCGCCCGGGATGATGCGCGCAAGATGCACGGCGTGCTGCAGCGGCTCGGAGGCGTGGAACCCGGAGACGCGCGGCTGCTGCTGAACGAGGACGCGGAAGACTTCCTCCGGGCGCTTGGTGAGCTGGAATCGAGCGCTCGGGCGGCACGGGCCCGGGGCGAGCGCACCGCGCTCATCATCTACTACTCGGGCCATGCGAAGGACGGCGCGCTTCGGCTGGGGGACAGCTCGCTGGAGCTCGAGCCGCTGAAGCGCCGGTTGTCGGCGGCACCCGCGGACATCCGTATCGCCATCCTGGACTCATGCCGCTCGGGGACGCTCACGCGGACGAAGGGCGCCCGGCGCACACCGGCCTTCGCCATCGACGCGGGCGCCACGCGCGAGGCCCGGGGGCTCGTCATCCTCACCTCCAGCTCGGCGGACGAGGACTCGCAGGAGTCGGACCTGCTGGGCGGCAGCTACTTCTCCCACCACCTGGCCAGCGGGTTGATGGGGGACGCGGATCGCTCGGGCGATGGGCAGGTGACGCTCTTCGAGGCCTACTCGCATGCGTACGCCCGCACCGTGGCGGACACCGCGGACAGCAGCGCCGGGCCCCAGCACCCCACCTTCAGCTACGACCTGGCCGGCAATGGCGACCTGGTGCTGTCGGACCTGCGGGGACGTGACGAGGGCCTGGTGGTACCTCGCACCGCGCCCGCCGGGGCGTACTACTTCGTGAGCCCGAGCGGCCTCGTGGTGGCCGAGCTGGACAAGGCCGTGGACACCGAGCGGCGCCTGGGACTGGCCCCGGGCTTCTACACGGTGAAGCGGCGGCTGGCGGACCGGCTGCGCATTGGCGAGGCCGAGGTCCGGCGCGGGCGCACCACGGTGCTCGACGAGTCGCAGTTACGCGATGCGCCCTTCTCGGATGACCCGGTGAAGGGCGTGGCGCCGCGGGGGCGGGCACTGCGCACGTTCTGGACGCTGGGGCTCACCGGCGGCTACCACTCCTTCTTCGACGCGCCCACGCGCGAGAACCTCTTCCTCTCCACGCCGCTGCTCGGGCTGGAGGTGGGCCTGCACCACTACTTCCGCGAGAACTGGCGCTGGGACTTCGACCTGGCGCTCGGCGCGCGGCAGGCCACGCTGGAGCTCCCCACCCTCTCGGGGCCGCGCTACCGGTACTCGCTGCTGAGCGTGGGCACCTCGCTGGTGGCCGAGTGGCCCGTGGGCCCGGTGTCGCCCTTCGTCGGCGCACGGCTCGCCTATCTGCTCACGGGCCGGGACTTCGAGGACGCGAGCCTCCCCGACCAGTTCTACGCGGTGCTCACTCCGGGCGTGGTGGGCGGCGTGCGCTGGCGGATGTCCGAGCGCTTCGAGCTCACCGGGCGCGCCCGCGTCCACTACCTCCTCTACAACGTCGACGCACAGCGCTCCCTGGGCTACTGGGAGCTCGGGGCGCTCGTGACGTACCGCCTCTGACAGGGAGCACGAGATGCGCTACCGCTGGCTCCTCCTCCTGGGCTGCCTCGCCGCCGCGTGCGGTGGGAACCTCTCCAACGACGACCTCGAGTTCCTCAACGCCCTGCCCGCGCGCGAGGACCTCGCCTCCAAGCTTCCTGGCGGTGCGAGCTCCGTCAGCGCGGGAGGCCCACGCCAGCGCACGCAACTGCTGTCGCTCGGAGAGCCCTCGCAGCTCTACGCGGACACGCGCAAGGCCTCGGACGACTTCAACGGCGGGATGGATGGACTGCTTCTGCTGCTGGAGGAGCTCCGCGAGCTGCCGCCGACGACGCGCGAGCCGGACCTGCGCGTGTGGGGGCCGTGGCAGGACAAGGACCATCCCGGCCACGAGGTGCGCTTCGTGATGAAGCGGGAGGCCGAGCGCTTCGACTACGGGCTCCAGTACCGCCCCGTGGGCTCCGGCGAGGAGGCGTGGTGGTCGGCGCTGGAGGGCTCGTTCCGGGCGGACGGAGGGCTGCGCAAGGGCGAGGGCGCGGTGCGGCTGCTGCTCTCCGAGACGAAGGCCCACGGCTTCAACGTGGGAGGGCTCGCGGGGCTGGACCGGTTGGACATCGGCTACCAGACGCGCGCGTTGCCCATCCGCGTGCAGATGCGCTTCGTGCCCACGTCGCCCCAGACCGCGTCCGAGCTCCTCTACGCGTACCGCGAGCTTCCCGGGGGCCTGGGGGAGATGGGGTTCCTGCTCCAGGACGTCGACGTCATCCCGGGCACGCAGCGGGAGGACCTGGCCATCGTCAGCCGGTGGACGCGGGACCGGGGAGGCGTGGGAGTCATCGCGGTGACGGGTGGAGACGTGCCCGCGGGATTCACCGCGACCCAGGTGGAGTGCTGGGATGCGGACTTCCGCGTCACGTACCTGAAGCGGAGCTGGGAGACGGCGGTGGTGGGCAAGGCCTCGGCGTGCCCGGACGTGTCCGCGCTGGAGGACTGAGGGCCTGGAAGTCCGTCACGGCGTCACGGCGGCGGCGAAGTGGCGCTGGCCACCGTGAATCGTGAGGATGACCGCGGGCTTCACCGCGTTGCGGTCCGCGTCCAGGGTGAGGTTGCCCGTGGCGCCGGGGAAGTCCTTGGTGCTCGCGAGCGCGTCCCGGAGGTCCGGGCCCGAGAGAGACTTCGCCCGCTCGATGGCCGCGATCGCCACCTTCGCCGCGTCATAGCCCAGCGCGGAGGCGGCCTCGGGAGAGCGGCCATAGCGCGCGCGGAACGAGGAGATGAAGCGCTGCAGCGCGGGCGCGGGGTTGTCCTCGGCGTAGTGCGACGAGTAGTAGGCGCCCTCCAGCGCGCCGCCCGCGAGCTCGAAGATGCGGTCCGACTCCCAGCCATCCCCGCCCAGCAGCGGCTGCGACAGCCCGAGCTCGCGCGCCTGGCGGGCGATGACGCCCACCTCGCTGTAGAAGCCGGGCAGGTACAGCGCCTGGGGTTTCGCCTTCTTCACCGCCAGCAGCGGCGCGCGGTAGTCCGAGTCTCCCTTCGAGTAGCTCTCCACGGCGACGATGGTGCCGCCCCGCTTCTTGAAGGCCTCGGTGAAGGCCTCGCTCAGCCCGAGCGAGGAGGCGTTCTTGCTGTCGTGCAGCACCGCCACGCGCTCGAGCTTCAGGTGCTCGCGGGCGAAGCGCGCCATGGCACCGCCCTGGAAGGGATCGATGAAGCAGGTGCGGAAGATGAAGTCGCCTTTCTTCGTCACGTCCGGGTGGGTGGCCGAGGGCGTCACCATGGGGACTCGCGCGGCCTGGACGGCGTCCGCGATGGCCAGCGAGCCGGACGACGTCACGTCCCCGAGGATGAGCACCACGCGGTCCTGCGTGAGGAGGCGCTTGGCGGCGGCCACGGACTCCTCGAGCTTGCCCTGGGTGTCATAGGAGCGGAGCTCCACCTTGCGGCCCCTCACGCCGCCCGCGGCGTTCACCTGCTCCACTGCGAACTGGATGCCATCGCGCACCACGGTGCCGAACGAGGCCTCCGAGCCGGTGAGGCTCCCGAGCGTCCCGAGGACGATGGGCCCCTCGCTCGTGGGGGCTCGCTGCCCGGAAGCAGCGGTCGCCGGAGCCGGGGGAGGCGGAGACTTCCGCTCACAGGCGAGGGAGCACAGGGCGAAGGCGGCGATCAGCGGAACGAGACGGTGCATGGTGGCTCTCTGGAAGAGCACTCTGGCATGGAAGCCAGGCGAACCGGATGGCGCCGCGCGAGGATGGAGCCGCGGACAGGAGGAAGGTTTCGGGGCGTCCGTTGTCGCGAAATGGACGGGCGCTGCCTACCGGGGGGATGGGCGTGCTTGCGCTGACGTTCATCACCCCGCGTCCCTCTCCGTCCTGTGAGCAGGTGATGGGGTTGGATCCCGGCCCCATCTCTGAGCCATGAACCTGACTGCGATTGCATTGATTCTGGCCCTGAACGCAGCGCCCGCCGAAGCCGAGGCCGCTCAGGAGCACCCGGCGTGTGAGCCGTGTGGCGGTGGAGACCACTCGCGGCAGCTCGGGGGCCATGTCTTCCTCTTCCCCCTCCTCCAGCAGAACGCCTTCGTCTCCAGCTACGTGGGCCTCCGCTCGGGCGTGGTGATGTACGACGTGCCGGACCTGCCCATCGGCAGCCTGGGAGCGGTGGACGTCTCGCTCGTGGGCTACCAGCAGACGCTCGACCTGGGCGTGAGGCTCACCCGCTGGTTGGGCCTGTGGGGCCAGGCACGCGGCATCCTCTACTCGGGCCTGACGGTGGGCTCGTTCGTGTCGGATGGCGCCAGCTTCCAGGCCGGTGGGGAGGGCGGCGTCGTGGTGCGGCTGCTGCACTTGGAATCGAGTGGTACGCAGCTGTCGCTGCGGGCCGGCGGCGGTTACCAGGGAGGCCGCGACCTCACCCTGTTGCCCCTGCTGAACGCCATCGTGGACACCCCGGGCGTGACGCTGGTGAGCATCCTGCGAGGGGAGCTGGGTGAGCTCCTCGTCGTGGACACCTCCGAGACCACGGTGAATGGCGGCCTCTTCTTCGCCCAGGCGCTGGGCACCCCCATCCTGGGGCTGCAGGCCTCGGCCTCGGTGGCGCGCGCCTGGCGCACCCGCAAGCCGTTCGATCCCGCCACGGGCACCCGCATCGACCGCGACACCACCGCCACCCGCGTCAACCTGGCGGGCGCGCTCTCCGCGGACTTCAAGTCGTTCGGTGTTCCCCTGGCGCTGATGGGCGAGTACCTCTTCACCGCGGGCCGCCAGACGGAGGTGGAGCTGGCGCGCACGGACCTGAACACCAGCTCGGTCGCTCTCGGCCTGTACTACACGGGGCGGCGCAACCTGCAGCTCGGCCTGGTCGGCGGAGCCGTGCTCCACGCCGAGCCTCGCATCGGCGTCGACGCGGAAGGCAACCCCGCGCAGTCCGGCAGGCCCAGGCTCAACACCGCCCAGCTCGTCCTGCGCTACATCTGGTGAGCCCGCGCGTCAGGCGGCCCCGCGCGCCCCGTCTTCCGGCTCGGTGGGGGGCTCCTCTTCCGGTGCCGCCTCGTCCCGGCGCACGGGGAACTCGATGCGCAGGCGGGCCCCGCCCTCGGGCCGGTTGCTGGCGGTGAGCGTGCCGCCGAACTGCTCCACCAGCTCGCGCGACAGGGTCAGCCCCAGGCCCGTGCCCTTGTCGGGGCCCTTGGTGGTGAAGAAGGCCTCGAAGAGCCGGGGCAGCACGTGCGGGGCGAAGCCGGGCCCGTTGTCCTCCACGAGCAGCACCACGCGCTCCTGCTCGCACCGGCCCGTCACCCGCACCTCACCGCCCTCCGCCCGGTGCGCCTCCAGCACGTCGCCCGCGTTGACCAGCAGGTTGAGCACCACCTGCACCAGCCGCTGCCGCACCACGAAGATCTCCGGCAGCTCCGTGGGCACCTCCACCCTCCGCAGCGCCACGTGCTTGAGCCGCAGCGAGGCCAGCTTCATCGCATCGGCCACCACGTCCGCCAGCGAGCACGGCGTGGGCTCGTGGGCGTCCATGCGCGCGAATCCCCGCAGATCCGACACGACCTGGCGGATGTGCTGGATGCCCACGCGCGTCTCCGCGAGCACCTCGGCCAGTTCCTCCCGGTCCACCTCCCGTGGCGCCGTCAGCTCGTTGCGCACGAAGTCGACGTTGGAGCCCACGTAGGCGATCGGGTTGTTGATCTCATGCGCCACGCCCGCCGCCAGCCGCCCGACGATGGCCAGCTTCTCCGACTGCGCCCGGCGGTGCTCGCTCAGGGCCAGGGCCTCCAGCGACTCGCGGCGGGCGCGCTCGAGCCGCGCCTGCTCCTCGGCCTCCTGGGCCTCCACCGCATGGTGGGAGAAGTACGCCGAAAGCACGGTGATCCCCATCACCACGGACACCCAGGTGATGGCCTGGAGGGGGGCCAGTCCTGCCTGCCGCGCGAGCACCACCGTCCCCACGCTGCCCACCGCGCCGCTCACGAGCGCCGCCCGCAGGCGCCGCCGGTGGATCAGGGAAACGGCCAGCGGCAGCACGGGCACCATGGTGAAGTAGGCGGTGCCAATGCCCCCCTGCCCCCGGGCGAGCCCCAGGATGCAGACGGTGGAGATGATGACGTTCACGTCCGTGAGGGGAGCCACCCAGGAGGCGGGCACCCGATCCACCAGGAGCGTGTAGCCCATCATGCCCGCGGCCCACAGGATGCGGCACCCCAGCATCCACGGGCTGAAGTAGCCCAGATCGAGCGTATCCACCCAGGTGAAGGCGATGATGACCACGCACAGCACCCAGCTCGTGTGGCGGCTCCACACGCCCGGATGCGGAGCGGACCCGGGCTCCGGCCTGGATTCAGGAGTGCGCGGCATGGCGGAGTTCACTCGGAGCGGGGGTCCAGGTCATCTTCTACCGGTAAGTCGATCCTACCCCGGAAAGGTTAGCACGCGGGCAGGCGGGCTCCATCCTTCCTTGACTCGCCAGGGATGGCTCTTTAGGTTCACCCTCTTCCCTCAGTACCCAGCGAAGGATCTTTTCCACCATGGCTCGCGTCACAGTCGAAGACTGCCTCCCCCTGGTCGACAACCGCTTCGCGCTCGTGCTGCTGGCGGCCAAGCGCGCCCGTCAGCTCATGGCCGGAGCCCGCCCCATCATCGACATCTCCAAGAACAAGCCGCCCGTGCTCTCGCTGCGCGAGGTCGCCACCGGCCGCGTGAAGTTCGACCGGGACGTGCGCGAGGCCCTCACCGGCAAGTACGCGCAGAACGAGCCGAAGGCCAACGGCGCTCCCTAGTCGCCGGAGCCCTCCGGCCGTACCGCGGAGAGGGCGGGGGTGGCTCCCGCGCGCAGCAGCATCCTGGCCGCGCGCGCGGCGATGGCCTTCTCGCCCTTGTAGCCCAGCAGGGCCGCCACCCGGGCCAGCGGTACCCAGCGCGTCTCGTCCACCTCCACCCGGTGGCCCTCGTGCTGCAGGTCTCCCAGCACTCCGGACTGGTAGCGGAAGAGGAAGAAGTGCACGCGCTTGAAGATGCGCTGGCCGCGGAACTGGTAGACGTAGCGGATCTCCCCCAGCGGCGCGACGAGCGTGGCCCTCAGGCCCGTCTCCTCCCACACCTCGCGCACGGCCGTCTGCTCGGGTGACTCCCCCGGGTCCACATGTCCCTTCGGAAGCGCCCACAGGGAGCGGCCGTGGGGCCGGATGACGGCCACCTCCAGCTCGCCCCCCTGGTCTCGGACGACAATTCCTCCGGCGCTCGCCTCACGGGGCATACGCCCCAAGGTAACCGAAGCCCGCGTGCCGCGTTCAGAAGACTTGCGCGAAGTGGCGCAGCTTGGCTTCTGCCCCCAACCGGTAGGCGTAACGCAGGTCCGACAGCAGCCGCTCCAGCCGCCGTCCCGCCACGTGCCCCATCAGCCGCGAGCAGAAGTTGCGCGAGAGCCGGTTGGCCTCCTCGTACCGCCAGCGCTCCGCCTCGGACAGCCGCTCCCGGTAGCTCACCCGGTCGAACAGCCGCCCCCGCAGCTCCTCCGCCCACGCCCCCACCCCCTCGCCCCACCGGTGCAGCAGGCACAGGGCGAACTTGTCCACCTCCGCCTGTGCCTCCAGCTCCAACAGGGAGACGGTACGCCCATGTACGGCCGTGTGCGCCACGTAGACGAAGTGGGACACGCCCTCGGCGAGCTGGCAGAAGCCGTCCAGCTCGAGCTCCAGCATCGAGTCCACCGGGCCGCTCTCGTAGGGCCGCAGGCGGCTGAGCAGCGCGGGCGCGAGGTAGAGGGCGAGCTCCAGCTCCCCGTCGCCCTCGAGCACCAGCAGCTCCTCGTCGGCGCGGCCGGTGGCGCCGAGCAGGACGGCGGCTTCGGTGTCCACCACGAAGCCCTCCGCCCGCGCGGCGCAGGTAATGCCGTAGATGGCCTCCAGGTGCGCCTGAACGCGGCCGATCATGCGGTGGCTCCCGGGGGGCTCAGTTGGGCAGCCCCTTGGGCATCACCAGGCCCACGTCCACGAGCACCTGCTCCAGCTTGTCGTTGCCCGTGCGCACCCAGCTCTCGTACACCTTGAGGGTGCCCGAGGGGCCGTTCTGCACCAGCCCGCGCGCGGCGATCTCCTCGAGCACGTCCACCAGGGCGCGGAACTTCGCGCCCAGCTCCCGGTAGACGCCGGCGAAGCCCGCGCCGGGCGACAGGTCCGCCACCTGCCCGTACGCCGCTCCGCCCATTTGGATGTAGTAGTCCTGGCCCACCGCCCCCTCGCGCAGCGCGCTCGAGAAGAAGCCGGCCTGGTAGAGCGACACGTCCCCCAGCCGCCGCAGGGTGCGGATGCGCTCGTCGCGCTGCTGCTGGAGCGCCCGATGGTAGAGCATCGCCAGCGGCTCCTGCTCCTTGCGCCCGTCCTGTCCCTGGCTGAACAGGTTGTCGGTGCAGGCGAACTCGGCCAGCAGGTTGACGAGGTAGAACTCGGTCGTCTCCGCCACCGCCACCTTCTGGCGTCGGATGACTTCCTCCAACAGCGCCTTGAAGAACTCCTTCAACGACGGGGCCGTCACCAGTTGACTCATGGACTCTCGACCTCCCTCGTCCCCGGGGAAAGAACATGCCGGGGACGCCATGAAAAAGTTACCAACGACCCCCCCCAGGCCGCAAAAGGACCTCCAATCATTCCGGGTACTTACGCTGGCACTCGCCCCCCTCGACTGCCAGAAACGGCCCGCCCGGACCACCGCGCGAGCGGGACGTCCACAGGCAGACAGAGTCGGAAAACCCGAGTCGTGACGGGGCTTTGGAATGCTCCCACCCCCGAGCACGGGCTCGCTTGACGGGTCGACTTCGCTGGTTATTATCCCGCGCGCTTGGTGGTTGGCACTCGGGAGGTGCGAGTGCTAATCGCCCGGGCCACAAGCCCATTTCCAACCCCCACGGGCCCCCACAGCCGGGGGCCTCATCGGCAAAGGAGACAACCCATGAAGATTCGTCCCCTGCAGGATCGTCTGATCGTCAAGCGCGTGGCCGAGGAGAACAAGACCAAGGGCGGTCTGTTCATCCCCGACACCGCCAAGGAGAAGCCGCTCGAGGGCCACGTGCTCGCGGTCGGTAACGGCAAGGTGCTCGAGGACGGCAAGGTGCGTCCGCTCGACATCAAGGCCGGTGACACCATCCTGTTCAGCAAGTACGCGGGCACGGAGATCAAGATCGACGGCGAGGACCACCTCATCCTTCGGGAAGAGGACGTCCTGGGCGTGATCGAGAAGTAATCCCCTCCCCGCTTCTCCCCCTACCCAAAGGAATCAATCCACTATGTCGAAGGAAATCCTTTTCGACGTCCGCGCCCGTGAAGCCATCCTGCGCGGCGTGAACATCCTGGCCGACGCGGTCAAGGTCACCCTGGGCCCCAAGGGCCGCAACGTGGTGATCGAGAAGTCGTTCGGCTCGCCCACGATCACCAAGGACGGCGTGACCGTCGCCAAGGAGATCGAGCTCGAGAACAAGTTCGAGAACATGGGCGCCCAGATGGTCAAGGAGGTTGCCTCCAAGACCTCCGACGTGGCCGGTGACGGCACCACGACGGCGACCGTGCTGGCCCAGGCCATCTTCCGCGAGGGCGCCAAGCTGGTGGCCGCCGGGCACAACCCGATGGACATCAAGCGCGGCATCGACAAGGCCGTGGCGGCCATCGTCGCCGAGCTGAAGAACCTGGCCAAGCCCACCAAGGACAAGAAGGAGATCGCCCAGGTCGGTACCATCTCGGCCAACGGCGACACCACCATCGGGCAGATCATCGCCGATGCGATGGAGAAGGTCGGCAAGGAGGGCGTCATCACGGTGGAGGAGGCCAAGGGCCTGGACACCACCCTGGACGTGGTCGAGGGCATGCAGTTCGACCGCGGCTATTCGTCGCCGTACTTCGTGACCGATCCGCAGCGAATGGAAGCCGTTTTCGAGGACGCTTACGTGCTCGTCAGTGAAAAAAAGATTTCGAACATGGCCGACCTCGTTCCGGTGCTCGAAGCCATCGCGAAGGAGCAGAAGGCCTTCGTGATCATCGCCGACGATATCGAGGGGGAAGCGTTGGCGACGCTGGTGGTCAATCGGCTTCGCGGCACCCTGAATTGCGCGGCAGTGAAGG
>NZ_JBJMQO010000097.1:0-75796 GCF_045802675.1 Archangium sp.
CGCCCTGTCGAGGGTTGGCTCGGGTTCGCTCTAGCGGAGTACTGGGTTGAACAAGCACGTGAGTCTGTCGCTCTGTTCGCCTCTATGCCCGACATGGACGTGCCCAATGAGTTCGTTCCGCTTCACATGCGGTTCGACATGAAGCTTCTCAGCGAGCAAACCAAAGTGGTGCGCGAGGCCTACGAACGATTCAACGCCGACGCGGAGCGCTCGGGTGAACCGGTATACCCCTCCGCGTCCTAAGCCTCAGCTCATAGTGCGCGGTAAGGCCCTAGTCGAGATCAACGGCAAGGAGCGGCCAGCGATCATCGTACGCATCTTCAAAGATGAGGAGCGCGCTCTGGTCGTCTGTGGGACTGGCACTCCACGCACTGAGTACGTGGCAATCGAAGTGCGTGAGAACTCG
The DNA here is from genome assembly GCF_045802675.1 of Archangium sp. Classification (GTDB taxonomy): domain Bacteria; phylum Myxococcota; class Myxococcia; order Myxococcales; family Myxococcaceae; genus Archangium. Next base: position 407 of record NZ_JBJMQO010000097.1, read on the forward strand.
GCAGCAGGAAAGGCCCTGAGGCTCGATAAACCAACTTGGTTCTACGCAACCGCACTCAGGAGCGTGAAACTCAGTCACCTTAAGGCGATTGAGGGAATCTGCTTGCCAGAACTCTTCTTGCAGGTGCGTTTACTCGTCGAAGGTGCACTTGCCGCGCTTCCAAGCGGCGAGTTGACGAAGGATCTCTCCTCCGACGCTGTGCCCACCACCAAGACACAAGACAACACGACCTCCTGATATACGAACACATTTAGGGCGCGGCGTGCTGCATCCGCTCTCGAAGGAGCGCTCGGACAAGTCCGAGGCCCATTGAAGCCGCTGAATCGGAAGTAAGCTGCGCCGGATGAACATCTCCGGCGCAACCGATTGGAAGGAAACCGTGGCCCCCGATGAGACGGAGCGCTTCGAGCGCTACGCCTCCGAGCTACGGGCCCTGCAGAAGAAGAACGCGCGAGGGGGCCCTCCCTCGCGCGCCCTGCACGCCAAGGGACACGTCGGAGCCCAGGGTGAGCTCCTCGTCCCCGCCGGCCTGCCCGAGCCGCTCCGCGTCGCCTTCTTCGCCGAGCCGCGCTCCTGGCCCGTCTACGTGCGCTTCTCCAACGGCTCGGGCCGCCACCAGCACGACCGCACTCCGGACGTGCGCGGCATGGCCCTGAAGCTCGTGGGCGTCCCGGGCCGCAAGCTCATCCCCGGCCTCGAGGACAAGCGCACCCAGGACTTCCTCTTCATCCACACCCCTTCCACGCCCTTCCGCGACCCCGACGAGTTCGTCTCCTTCGTGCGCGCCAACACCACGGGGCCCGCGCTGCTGTTGCCGCGCCTCCTCGGGACCTTCGGGCCCGGCCGCACCCTGCGGCTGCTCAAGCGTCTGGCCTCGATGCCCAAGCCCACGTCCCTGGCCACCGGGCCCTTCTACACGGCGCTGCCCCTGCGCTTGGGCGCCACGGCGGCGAAGCTCGCGCTCGTTCCCGTGGGTCCCTCGGGTGCGGTGACGGGGAGCGCGAGCTCGCTGCGTGAGGACCTTGTCGCGCGCCTGCGCTCCGGCCCCCTCTCGTGGAGCCTCCGCGCCCAGCTCTTCGTGGACGAGCGCACCACCCCCATCGAGGACGCCTCGGTGCTCTGGCCCGAGGACCGCGCGCCCTTCCACGAGCTCGCCCGGCTCGTGCTGCCCCAGCAGGACCTCACGTCGGCGAGCGGCGTGAAGCTGGAGGAGCAGGTGGAGCGGATGTCGTTCGACCCGTGGCACGCGGTGGAGGAGCTGCGCCCGCTCGGCGCGATGATGCGGGCGCGGGCGATTGCCTACCGCGAGAGTGTCCTCGAGCGGCAGGCCGCCCCCGAGCCCGAGGACGTGGTGAAGCTCGCCGCCGGGTAGCCGTCAGGCCGAGCCGGTGGCCTTGCGCCACGCGCCGAGCAGGTGCTCAACGACAGCCTGCAGGCCCACGCCCTTCGTCACCTGGGTGAAGACGAAGGGCCCCTCGCCGCGCATCTTCTTCGCGTCGCGCTCCATCACCGACAGGTCCGCGCCCACGTGCGGCGCCAGGTCCGTCTTGTTGATGATGAGCAGGTCCGACTGGGTGATGCCGGGGCCACCCTTGCGCGGCACCTTGTCCCCGCCCGCCACGTCGATGACGTACACGGTGTAGTCCGCCAGCTCGCGGCTGTACTGCGCCGCCAGGTTGTCGCCGCCGCTCTCCACGATGAGCAGCTCGGGCTTGAGCTCCTCCATCAGCTCCTCGAGCGCCAGCAGGTTGTGGCTGATGTCCTCGCGGATGGCCGCGTGCGGGCAGCCGCCCGTCTCCACCGCCTTGATGCGCTCGGGCGAGAGCGCCTTGTTGCGCACGAGGAACTCGGCATCCTCCTTGGTGAAGATGTCGTTGGTCACCACGCCCAGCCGGTAGTTGTCCCGGAGCGCCCGGCACAGCGCGAGCACCAGCGCCGTCTTCCCGCTGCCCACCGGACCGCCGATGCCGATGGTGAACGAGCGGTCGGAGAAGTCGCGCCGCTTGGGCTCCTCGCGCTCGTGGTAGTGCCCCGGGTGGTCCCAGTCCTCGTGCGTGTGGTCGTGGTCGTCGTCGTGGCCATGGCCACGGTGGTCGTCGTGCATGGTGTCACCTCAGGAGAGAAAGAGCCGCGAGTAGAGCCGGTCGTGGGTGGAGCCCAGCAGGTCCATCAGGGGCGAGGTCTGCGCCAGCGACTCCACGCCCAGCCCGGCGCAGGCCTCGAGCACCGCGTCCAGCAGCGGCGCGCACTGGTGCTGCAACTGGTGGGATTCGTGCGTGCCCACAATCCCCATCCGCACCGCCGCGGACAGCGCGCCCCGCAGGGTGAGGGACAGGTGGAGCTGCTGCGCGTCGGACAGCGCCACGTCCAGCGCGCGCAGCACCGCCCCGAAGAGCGGCGCGTGGTGGTAGCGCAGCCCCGCCGCCCGGGCGGACTGGCGCAGAGGCCCCACGGGCCCGGGGAAGATGCGCGCGCACGTGTCCAGGAAGGCCCGCCCCTGCGTGCGGCTCGCCCGGTTGGCCACGTGGTTGGTGAGGAATGCCTCGGCCCGCGCGTCCAGCGTCTCCAGCGAGCCGGGCTCGCGCCAGGCCTCGCTCAGCAGCGGCAGCGCCCCGTGCCCCGCCTGCCAGAGCAGCTCGCGCACGAAGCGCTCGAGGCCCTCGAGGCCGCGCACCTCGCCCTGCTGGACGGCCGCCTCCAGCCCCCCCGAGTGCGCGAAGCCCCCGGTGGGGAAGCCCGAGTCGGCCAGTTGCAGCACCCTCCACGGGTAGCCCATGGCCGTCCCTCAGAACAGCGAGTAGCGCTGCGCCAGCGGCAGGCGGACGGCGGGCTCGCACACGAGCAGCTCGCCATCCGCGCGCACCTCGTACGTCTCCGGGTCCACCGTCAGTCTGGGCAGCGCGTCGTTGAGCTTCATGTCGCGCTTGCCGAGCCCCCGGCACCGCCGCACCGCGGACAGTTGCTTCGTCAGTCCGAGCGACCGCACCATGCCATCCGCCAGCGCGCGTCCCGAGACGAAGGCGATGCTCGTGGCCCCCAGCGCCCGCCCGCGCGCGCCGAACTGCGGCCGCATGTAATAGGGCTGCGGCGTGGGAATGGACGCGCCCGGGTCTCCCATCTGCGCCCAGGCGATGAAGCCGCCCTTCACCACCAGCTCCGGACGCAGCCCGAAGAAGGCCGGCCGCCACAGCACCAGGTCCGCCAGCTTCCCCACCTCCACCGAGCCCACCTCGTGCGAGAGGCCGTGGGCGATGGCCGGGTTGATGGTGTACTTGGCCACGTAGCGGCGGATGCGCTGGTTGTCGTTGTCGCCGCGCTCCTCGCGCAGCCGCCCGCGCTGCTCGCGCAGCTTGTGTGCCGTCTGCCACGTGCGGGTGATGACCTCGCCCACCCGGCCCATCGCCTGGCTGTCCGACGAAATCATGCTGATGGCGCCCAGGTCGTGCAGCACGTCCTCGGCGGCGATGGTGCTCCCGCGGATGCGGCTCTCGGCGAAGGCCACGTCCTCGGGAATCTCGCGGTCCAGGTGGTGACACACCATGAGCATGTCCAGGTGCTCATCCAGCGTGTTCACCGTGTACGGCCGCGTGGGGTTCGTCGAGCTGGGCAGCACGTTGGGCTCGCCGCACACGCGGATGATGTCCGGAGCGTGCCCGCCTCCCGCGCCCTCCGAGTGGTACGTGTGGATGGTGCGGCCCTTGAACGCGGCAATCGAGTCATCCACGAAGCCCGACTCGTTGAGCGTGTCCGTGTGGATGGTGATTTGAACGTCCTCGCCCTCGGCCACGGAGAGACACGTGTCGATGGCGGCCGGCGTGGTGCCCCAGTCCTCGTGCAGCTTCAGGCCGATGGCTCCGGCCGCTATCTGCTCCAGCAGGCCCTCGGGGCGCGAGCTGTTGCCCTTGCCGGTGAGGCCGATGTTGAGCGGCAGCGAGTCCGTGGCCTCCAACATGCGCCGCAGGTTCCACGCGCCGGGCGTGCAGGTGGTGGCGTTGGTGCCCGTGGCCGGCCCCGTGCCGCCGCCCACCCAGGTGGTGATGCCGCTGGCGATGGCCTCGTCCGCCTGCTGCGGGCAGATGAAGTGGATGTGCGAGTCGATGCCGCCCGCCGTGACGATGAGCCCCTCGCCCGCGATGGCCTCGGTGGTGACGCCCACCACCATGCCCGGCGTCACTCCCGCCATCACGTCCGGGTTGCCCGCCTTGCCGATGCCCGCGATGCGCCCGCCCTTGATGCCGATGTCCGCCTTGTAGATGCCCGTCCAGTCGACGATGAGCGCGTTGGTGATGACGCAGTCGAGCGCCTCGGCGTCGGTCGCTCCCGACTTCTGGCCCATGCCGTCGCGCAGCACCTTGCCGCCGCCGAACTTGCACTCGTCGCCGTAGACGGTGAAGTCCTTCTCCACCTGCGCCAACAGCCCCGTGTCCCCGAGCCGCACCCGGTCCCCCGTGGTGGGGCCGAACATGTCCGCGTAGTGACGGCGATCCATCTTCCGGCTCATGCGCCCTCCTCGTGACCGAAGCCCTGGCGGGACACCTCGGCCAGGGCTCGCTCCTGGTTCTCGGGCGTCACCGGCCCCGAGCCCAGCGCGTTCCCGCCCCGCACCACGCGCTCGCCCGCGATGGACACCAGCGACACCGTCTTCTTCTCCCCGGGCTCGAAGCGCACCGCCGTGCCCGCGGGGATGTCGAGCCGCCGCCCGTACGCCTTCGCCCGGTCGAACACGAGCGCGCGGTTCGTCTCGAAGAAGGGGTAGTGGCTGCCCACCTGCACGGGACGGTCTCCCCGGTTGGTCACCTCCACGGTGACGGCGTCGCGGCCCTCGTTGAGCACCAGCTCGCCCGGCTGCACGAGCACCTCACCCGGCCGCACCTCGTCGTGAGGCGCCCGCGTGAAGCGCTCCAGCGGCGGCACGGGAAGGAAGCTGCCGTAGAGCGCCAGCGACAGGTCCCCGTGCTCGGCCTCGATGGGGTGGTGCACCGTCACCAGCTTCGAGCCGTCCGGGAAGGTGCCCTCCACCTGCACCTCGGCCACCATCTCCGGCACGCCCTCCATCACCTGCGAGCGCCCGAGCAGCTTGCGCCCCAGGTCCATCAGCTCGGCCACGCCGCGGCCGTCACGGATGAGTTCCAGGAGCTGGGTGGCGATGAGGGCCACCGCCTCGGGGTAGTTGAGCCGGACTCCTCGCGCCAGGCGCTTCTGGGCGAGGAAGCCCGCGCCGTGCAGCATCAGCTTGTCGATTTCCCGCGGCGACAGGTGCATGCGTCCCTCCGGGTGCGAGGGGAGCACCCTAGCGCCACGCGTCATCCCCCGCCAGGAATGTCAGACGTCACGCGCGGCGCACCCAGGGGTCATCCCCGAGCAGCGAGGGCACGAAGGACAGCCACTCGCGAGCGGTGCGCAGCAGGGCCTCGGCGGAGGAAGCCGCGGCCCGGAGCACCAGGCCATCGGCCCCGAGGGGACTGGCGGAGCAGACGAGTCCGGCGCGCGGGGTGACGGGCAGGGCGCCGATGCGTGCCGCGAGCGCCTCGCGGGCGGAGTCCAGGGCGGGCCCCACGAGGAGCACGGTGCCGAGCGCATCGAAGCGGCCCAGGCGCTCGGGGAGCGAGCCGTGGGCGGGGTCGAGCAACCAGCGCTCGTCGATGAGGGCCCGGCCCTCGCGGTGGACACGGAGCGTGGAGGCGTAATGCGTGAAGGCCCAACGTTCGCCATTGGCACTACGGCCGGCGGTGACGAGGTCCATGAGGACGAGCGAGGCGCCCGGGGCGAGCTGGACGTCCTGGCGCTGCACGTACCGGGCGCCGGTGAAGCACATGGTCGGGTCCGGCGCGAGCACGAGCAGCGCGCCCTCGGCCACGCGGGCGGACAGCTCACTGCGACAGCCACGAGGCGAGCGGTAGACGCGGGTGGAGCCCTGGCTCGACAGGAGTGCGGAGGCGCCCGGGGCCACCTCGAGGTCCACGGTGAGGTGGTCGCCGTCCACCAGTCCCCCTCCGAGCGAGCTGGTGTAGACCCAGGCGGCGTGCCCGTGGTTGCGAGGCGTGAGCAGCCGCAGCGGGCTGTGCGCGAGCGCCGTGCGCACCACGGTGCGAGTGCCCACGCGCTCGAAGGCGAGCCGTGCGTCTCCCGCTCGGCCGCTCCGGCGCGTTCCGGGTGAAGGAGTGGGCTCGCTCTGAATCATGGGAGCGCAAGATGCCATGCAAAGCTTTCCAATAGGAAACGCTCAGGGGCGCGCGCGGCTGGCCCCATGACGGCTCCGGCTCGTTACATTACCGGGGTGCCCACCCCCGCGAACGCATCCATCCTCGCCATCGACCTCGGGACCTCGGCCGTCAAGCTGGCGGTCATCACCACCCGGGGGAAGATTCTCGGCAAAGATGTCGAGCCGATCCCGCTCGATCTACTGCCCGACGGCGGCGCCGAGCAGGACCCCGAGTCCTGGTGGGCCGCCATCATCCGCGGCACCCGCCGCATGCTCGAGCAGGGCACCGTCTCCGCCGACGACATCATCGGCGTCAACGTCAGCTCGCAGTGGTCCGGCACCGTCGCCGTCGACGAGCGCGGCAAGCCCCTGCGCCCCGCCATCATCTGGATGGACTCGCGCGGCGCGCCCCATGTCCGGCGCGTGGCCCATGGCTTCATGCCCATCGAGGGCTACGGCGCCGCCCGCCTGCTCACCTGGGTGCGGCTGACCGGCGGCGCGCCCAGCCTCTCGGGGAAGGACCCGCTCGGCCACATCCTCTACCTCCAGAGCGAGCACCCCGACGTCTACCGCGCCACCCACAAGTTCCTCGAGCCCAAGGACTGGCTCAACCTGCGTCTGAGCGGCCGCCTCGCGTCCTCCTATGACTCCATCACCCTGCACTGGGTGACGGACAACCGGAACCTCCAGCGCATCAACTACGACGAGCGCCTCCTCCAGATGACGGGCCTGCCTCGCGAGAAGCTGCCCGACCTGGTGCCCGCCGCCACCGTGCTCGGCCCCCTGCAGCCCGAGGCCGCCCGGGCGCTCGGCCTGAGCGAGAAGGTGCAAGTGGTCACCGGCGCGCCGGACATCCTCGCGGCCGCCGTGGGCTCGGGCGCGGTGCGCGACCACGAGACGCACCTGTGCATCGGCACGTCCTCCTGGATCAGCTGCCACGTGCCCTACAAGAAGACGGACGTGCTCCACCAGATGGGTACCCTGCCCTCGGCGCTGCCCGGCCGCTACCTGCTCACCAACGAGCAGGAGTCCGCCGGCATCTGTCTGTCCTTCCTCAAGGACAACATCCTCTTCGGCCACGAGGAGCTCGCCCGCGACGGCAATCCCCACGATGACCACGGCCAGGCGTCCGCGGACCTCTACAAGGTGCTCGAGAAGGAGGCCGAGCGCGTCCCCGCCGGGAGCGACCGGCTCATCTTCATGCCCTGGCTCAACGGCGAGCGCAGCCCCGTGGACGACCAGCGGCTGCGCGGCGGCTTCTTCAACCAATCCCTCAAGACGACGCGCGGGCACATGGTGCGCGCCGTGCTCGAGGGCGTGGCCTACAACTCGCGCTGGCTCTTCACCTACGTGGAGAAGTTCGTCAACCGCAAGCTGGAGCCCATCCGCATCATCGGCGGAGGGGCGCGCTCGAAGCTGTGGTGTCAGATCATCGCGGACGTGCTGGACCGGCGCATCCAACAGGTGGACGAGCCCGTGCTCGCCAACGCGCGCGGCGCGGCGTTCCAGGCGGCGGTGGCGCTCGGGCACCTCACCGTGGACGAGATTCCCTCGCTCGTCCCCATCGCGAACACCTTCGAGCCCAACCCGAAGAACCGCGTGCTCTACGACGAGCTCTTCCGCGAGTTCGTCAACCTCTACAAGAACAACAAGGCCATCTTCGCGCGGCTCAACCGGGCCCGGAGCGCCTGAGAAACGGAAAGCACACCATGGACCTGCCCGAGCTCGGAGCGAGCCTCCTCAACCGCGTCCCGTCCCGGCTGCTGTCGACGGCGGAGCGCTACCTCAAGAAAGTCCCCCTGCTGCGCGACCGGCTCGAGAAGGAGACGGGCTCGATGCTGGCCGAGCTGGAGGGAGACCTGAAGCCCTACCGCGGCAAGCTGCCCACCTACGACAAGCTCCCGGCCAAGGGGCTCTCGCCCGAGGAGGTGCTGCGCGAGATGGGCCAGATGGAGGAGAAGGAGCAGTCGCGCTGGAAGGAGGGCTTCGTGTCGGGCGCCGTGTACCACGGGGACCCCGGGCACATCGACTTCCTCAACCGCGTGTACGCGCTCAACTCGCAGAGCAACCCGCTGCACGCGGACCTCTGGCCGAGCGCCACCAAGTTCGAGGCCGAGGTGGTGGCCATGACGGCGGACATGCTCGGGGCTGCCGAGGCCAACGTGGGCCGCGCGCCGGAGGAGCACATCTGCGGCTCCATGTCCTCGGGCGGTACCGAGAGCATCATGCTCGCGATGAAGACGTACCGGGATTGGGCGCGCGAGACGAAGGGCATCACCCATCCCGAGATGGTGGCGCCCTCCACCGCGCACCCCGCCTTCGACAAGGCCGCGCACTACTTCGGCATCAAGATGGTGCACGTGCCGGTGGGCGAGGACTTCCGCGCCGACGTGAAGGCCACACGCAAGGCCATCAACCGCAACACCATCGTGCTCATCGGCTCGGCGCCGTCGTTCCCGCACGGGACCATCGACCCCATCGAGGAGCTGTCGGAGCTGGCGCGCAAGCGGGGCATCGGCTTCCACACCGATGGGTGCCTCGGCGGCTTCGTGCTGCCCTGGGCGCGCAAGCTCGGCTACCCCGTGCCGGCCTTCGACTTCCGGCTGCCCGGTGTCACCTCCATGTCCGCGGACACGCACAAGTTCGGCTACGCGGCCAAGGGCTCCTCCGTGGTGCTCTACCGCGGCACCGCGCTGCGCTCGCACCAGTACTTCACCGCCACCGAGTGGCCCGGTGGCATCTACTTCTCGCCCACCTTCGCGGGCAGCCGGGCCGGCGCGCTCATCGCGGAGGCGTGGGCCTCGCTCGTGGCCACGGGTGAGGAGGGCTACCTGGACGCCACCCGGCGCATCCTTGAGACGGCGGACATCATCAAGCGAGGCATCCGCGCCACCCCCGGCCTGCACGTGCTCGGCGAGCCGCTCTTCGTCATCGCCTTCGGCTCGACGGACGTGGACATCTACAAGGTCATGGAGCAGATGAGCGCGAAGGGCTGGAGCCTCAATGGCCTGCACAAGCCCGCGGCGGTGCACCTGTGCGTCACCCAGCGGCACACGCAGCCTGGAGTGGCCGAGCGCTTCCTCGAGGACCTGAAGGCCTCCGTCGAGCACGTGCGCGCCAACCCGGGCGAGAAGGGCACCATGGCGCCCGTCTACGGCATGGCCGGCACGGTCCCCTTCCGCGGGCTGATCAGCGATCTGCTCAAGAAGTACATGGACCTGCTCTACAAGGTCTGAGGGGGCTCTCGTGCGACGGCCAGTGGGTGTTCGAATCGCGCGGTGAGTGGATTACCTGAGCGGCGCGGCGGCTCGGTGTCAGCTTGTCACGAAAGTGTCACAAGCTGGCGCGGCCGGTGCCCTACAGTCCGCGCATGCCGCACATCCTGATCGTCGACGACGAGCCGGATCTCGCGGGGCTGCTGGCGTACAACCTCGGAAGGGCCGGCTTCACCACGACGCAGGTCCACACCGGCCAGGAAGCCCTGGCGCGAGTGCGTGAGGCGCCGCCGGACCTCGTCCTGTTGGACCTGATGCTGCCCGACATGGACGGCGCCGAGTTGTACCGCCTGCTCCGGGCGGACCCCGCCACGAGCCATCTGCGCGTCCTGGTCCTCTCGGCCCGTCCGGACGCCTCCTCCCGGGTGAGCGGGGTGGAGGTCCTCCTCAAGCCCTTCAAGGTGCAGCAGGTGGTGGAGCGGGTGAAGGCGCTGCTGCAGTCCCCCTGAGTGTCCCGGCCCATGTTTCCTGCTGGAACTTATTCACAGGTGTTGTACTCACGCACCGGTAACGGACGGGTCACACCCGGTCCAGGAGAAGAAGCGCGATGCTCGAGAAGCTGATGCCCAAGTCGGACGAGTTCTTCGACGACTTCGATGCCCAGTGCGCCGTCACCGTGGAGGGCGCGCGCATGCTGCACGCCCTGCTCAGTGACTACCGGGACGTGGCCGCCCGGGTGCAGGCCCTCAAGGACGTGGAGCACAAGGGCGACGAGGTGACGCATACCGCCTTCAACCGGCTGCACAAGCAGTTCATCACCCCGTTCGACCGGACGCAGATCCACTCGCTGCTCTCGCGCATCGACGACGTGCTGGACCTGACCAACGCGGCGGCGGCCCGGCTGCACTACTACGAAATCGAGTCGAGCCTCCCGGATGCCACCGAGCTGGCTCGGCTGCTGGTGCTGAGCGCGGAGAAGGTGCGCGAGGTGGTGGCGAACCTGCGGACCATCAAGAAGCCGGAGCAGATTCTCGCGGGCTGCAAGGACATCAAGCGCCTGGAGACGCAGGCGGACGAGGCGCTGCGCTCGGGGCTGGGCAAGCTCTTCAAGAGTGGCGCGGATCCGCTCACGGTCATCAAGTGGAAGGAGATCTACGACTTCATCGAGACGGCCACGGACAAGTGCAACGACGTGGCCAACGTGATTGAAGGCGTGGTCCTGGAGCACTCCTGATGCTGCTCGCCGCTGTCATCCTCATCGTCGCGGTCGCGCTCGTCTTCGACTTCATCAACGGCTTCCACGACGCGGCCAACTCCATCGCCACCGTGGTGGGCACGCGAGTGCTGTCGCCCAACCTGGCGGTGGCGTGGGCGGCCTTCTTCAACTTCATCGCGGCGTTCGGCGGTGGGGTGAAGGTGGCCAACACCATGGGCAAGGGCATCATCAACTTCGAGATGCTGCGCGCCCAGGGCCCCGAGGCCGTGCTGCTGGTCATCTTCTCGGCGCTCATGGGCGCCATCGCCTGGAACCTGCTGACGTGGTGGTGGGGCCTGCCCTCCTCGTCCTCGCACGCGCTGGCGGGGGGCATGATTGGAGCGACGCTGCCGATGCTCGGGGTCGCCGGACTGGAGAGCGCGGGCATCCTGAAGATCGCCGCCTTCATCGTGATCTCCCCTGTCATTGGCATGGTGCTCGGCACGCTGGTGATGCTGGCGAGCACGTGGGCGGTGCACAAGCAGACGCCGCTGAAGGTGGACACGTGGTTCCGGCGCCTGCAGCTGGTGTCGTCGGGCATCTTCTCCTACAGCCACGGCACCAACGACGCGCAGAAGGTGATGGGCATCATCGCGGTGGTGCTCTTCGGCACCATCTGGAGGGACCGCGAGTTCCACATCGACTGGTGGATGATCATCTCGTGCCACGCGGCGATCGGCCTGGGGACGTTCTTCGGGGGCTGGCGCATCGTGAAGACGATGGGACACAGCCTCACGAAGCTGGCGCCGATTGGTGGCTTCAGCGCGGAGACGGGCGGAGGCGTGACCATCATCGCGCTGGCGAAGCTGGGGATTCCCGTGTCCACCACGCACACCATCACGGGCGCCATCGTGGGCGTGGGCTCGACGAGGGGCTGGCGCGCGGTGAAGTGGGGCGTGGCCGGCCGCATCATCTGGGCCTGGGTGTTCACCATCCCCGCCGCCGCGCTGATGTCCGTGCTCGTCTACGGCCTGTCCCGGCTGGTGATGATGGCCGTGCGGTGAGCAGTGCCGTCGCGAGGGCGTGCGTTTCCACCCCTCGCGTAGTGTAGAAACGGGCGGCCCCTCCCGCGCCGGGAGCCGGGCCGGAGAGGAAAAGGACCATGAACCGACTCGCGCTCGTGCTGGGACTCGTGCTGCTCGCCGGCTGCACCACCGTGAAGAGCAGCCGCGTCCGCCCCGACTACGAGACCGTCGACAAGACCCAGGTCAAGCGGCTCGCGGTCGTCACCCAGCCCCTCCCCGACGGCAAGAAGGAGGTCGGCGAGCTGTGGAGCCTCGTCGCCCGCCGCTACGTCAACCAGAACCGCGACTTCATCGCCAAGGCCAACGTCGCCCTCGACGGCAACCCCGAGGATCCCGCCTTCAAGGGGCTGTGCGTCGAGAACCTCGAGGGCATCCTCTGGCTCTCCCCCGACGTGAAGCGCACTGGCAACGGCGTGGAGGCCTCCGTGAAGGCCCAGTTGCTGCGCTGCCGCGATGGCCAGGAGGTCTGGGCCGCCCAGGCCGCCGGGAGCTGGCCCTCCGAGGATGAGCGCTACAAGGAGCTCACCGCCCAGTACACCAGCGAGCTCGGCCCCGAGGTCTCCCCCTACGTCGCCCCCACCTTCCGCCTGCTGAGCGCCACGCTCGACACCCTGCCCCGCCCCCAGCTCAACGACGAGGAAGTCACCGAGAAGATCGAGCTGGGAGAGTAGGCGCGCATGATGGACGAGAGCACCGCCCTCCTCCGGCTCCTCATCGCCTTCGGGCTCGGGTTCGCGCTCGGCTTCGAGCGCGAGCTGCGCGGCCAGGACGCGGGCCTGCGCACCCATATCCTCGTCTGCCTCGGCTCCTGCCTCTTCACCCTGTGCAGCCTGCTCGTCGAGCAGCCGCTCGCGGCCGGCGTGGGCGTGCCCCAGGAGGTCCGCGCCGATGTCACCCGCATCGCCAGCCAGGTCGTGGTGGGCATCGGCTTCCTCGGCGGAGGCGCCATCCTGCGCCACGGCGCCTCCATCAAGGGCCTCACCACCGCCGCCAACCTCTGGCTCACCGCCTCCGTGGGGCTCGCCGTTGGCATCGGCTTTCCCAGGCTCGCCACCGCCGCGGCGGGGCTCGCCCTGGTGGCGCTCGTCGGCCTGCGCTTCGTCGAGCGCGCCATCCGCCGCTTCCGCAAGAGGCACGGGCTCGCCGCAGAGGAGAACCTGGCGACCCGGCCGGCCACGGAGGAGGGTGGGAAGATCGTGAAGCCGGAGGGGTAGACTCCGCGCGACCGCTGGGGCCGACCCAGGCCCGAGCCACACGCCCCCGAGGCCCATCGTGACCCTTCCCGTCTCGCGAGACGACATCCGCGCCGCCCACGAACGCATCCGCCCACACATCCGCCGCACGCCCGTCTGCTTCCTGCCGGACGGGGCCTTCGGGCATGACGGCCCGGTGAGCCTGAAGCTCGAGTTCCTCCAGCACGCGGGCTCGTTCAAACCGCGCGGCGCCTTCAACACGTTGCTCACGCAGCCGGTGCCCAAGGTGGGCGTGGCCGCCGCGTCGGGCGGCAATCACGGTGCGGCCGTGGCCTACGCGGCGAAGCAGCTGGGCATCCCCGCCCGCATCTTCGTGCCGGAGATCTCCAGCCCCGCGAAGGTCGAGGCCATCCGCCGCTTCGGCGCCGAGGTCGTCATCGGCGGCCAGCGCTATGCCGACGCGCTCGCCGCCTGCAACACGTACGTCGCCGGGACAGGCGCGCTCTCCATCCATGCGTATGACTCGCTTCCCACCATCCAGGGCCAGGGCACCGTCGCCCTCGAATGGGAGGAGGACGCGCAGGGGCTCGACACGGTGCTGGTGGCCGTTGGTGGCGGGGGGCTCATCTCCGGCATCGCGAGCGCGTGGGCGGGGCGGGGCATCAAGGTCATTGGCGTCGAGCCGGAGGGCTCTCGCGCGCTGCATGCCTCGCTCGAGGCGGGCCGTCCGGTGGATGTGACGGTCGAGTCGGTCGCGGCGGATTCGCTCGGGGCGCGCAACACGGGCGAGCTCGTCTTCTCCATCGCCCGGGCCGCGGTCGACCACGTGGCGCTGGTGAAGGACGCGGCGATCCGCGAAGCCCAGCGGACGCTCTGGCGAGACTGGCGCATCGCCTCCGAGCCCGGGGGCGCGACGGCCCTCGCCGCGCTGCTCTCCCAGGCCTACCGGCCCCAGAAGGGCGAGCGCGTCGGCGTACTCCTGTGCGGCGCCAATGTGGAGCTGAGCAAGCTCGCGGAGATCGTCTAGCCGAGGCCCCGGCCCTCTCTCCGAGGAAAGAGGGCCGGCGGGGGCTCACACCAAGTCGACCAGACGCTTGTCCATCTCCGCGCGGATGAAGCGCTCGATCTCCTCCGCCGTCGTCAGCTCCATCGCCTGCGTGAGCAACTGCTGCGCCTCCGCCCGGCTCGTCTGGCGGATGATGGTCTTCACCGTCGGAATCTGCCCCGCCGTCATCGACAGCTCGTCGAAGCCCAGCGCCAGCAGCACCAGCGCGTAGATGGCGTCTCCCGCCATCTCCCCGCACATGGCCACGGGAATCCCCGCGTCCTTCGCCGCCGTCACGATGTTCTTCAGCGAGCGCAACACCGACAGGTGCAGCGGCTTGTACAGGTACGCCACGTCCCGGTTCTGCCGGTCGATGGCCAGCGAGTACTGGATGAGGTCGTTCGTCCCCACCGAGAAGAAGTCCGCCTCCTGGGCCAGCCGGTCCGCGATGAGCGCCGCGCTCGGCGTCTCCACCATGATGCCCACCGGGAAGCGCTTGCCGAGCGGCATTCCCGCGCGCCCCAGCTCCGTGCGGCACGCCTCCAGCTCGCTCCGGGCCTCGCGCAGCTCGCTCATCCCGCAGATGAGCGGGAACATCAGCCGCATGTGCCCGTGCATGCTCGCGCGCAGCAGCGCCCTCAGCTGCACCCGGAAGAGCTCCCGGTTGGCCAGGCAGTAGCGGATGGCGCGCAACCCCATGGCCGGGTTGGGCTCCTTCTCGTGCTTGCCCTTGCCCGGCACCTTGTCACCGCCCAGGTCCAGCGTGCGGATGGTGACGGGCCGGTTGCCCATCGCCTCCAGCACCTGCCGGTACGCCCGGTACTGCTCCTCCTCGGTGGGCGGGCTCTGGCGGTCGAGGAACATGAACTCGGTGCGGTACAGGCCGATGCCCTCCGCCCCGTGTGCCAGCAGCGACTGAATCTCCTCCGGGAACTCGATGTTGCCCACCAGGCGCAGGCGGTACCCGTCCGAGCTCTGCGCCGGCAGGTCCTTGGCCTCCAGGGCCCGGGCCTCCAGCTCCTGGTGCCGGCGCATCGTCTCGTGGAAGAGCGCCAACTGGTCCTCCGTGGGGTTGACCAGGACGATGCCCCGCGTCCCGTCCATGGCCACCAGGTCCCCTGGCGAAATCTGCTCGCTGGCCCTCCCCGCGCCCACCACCGCCGGCGTCGAGCGGGCGCGCGCGACAATGGCCGTGTGGCTCGTCTGGCCGCCCAGGTCGGTGACGAAGCCCGCCACCCGCCCGCTGCGCGCCATCAGCGCCGCGTCCGCCGGCGACAGGTCGTGCGACACCACCACCGCGTGCTCCGGCAGCGTGACTTCCTCGTCCACCACCTGCCCCAGCAGGTTGCGCACCACCCGGTCCGCCACGTACTCCACGTCCGAGCGCCGCTCGCGGAAGTACTCGTCCGGGATGTTGTCGAACAGGTGCTTGAGCTTGCGCGCCACCCGCCGCACCGCCCACTCGGCGTTGATGCGGTCCTCGACGATGAGCCGGTTCACCTCGTCCACGAACATGGGGTCGTGGAGCATGAGCCGGTGGGCCTCGAGGATGAGGGCGTGCTCGGGGCCCTCGGTGCGCGAAATCTGCTCCTTCAATTCGGAGAGCTGGCGGTCGGACAGGTCCAACGCCGTCTTCATCCGCATGCGCTCGGGGTCGACCTCGGCCTCGGCCAGCCGCAGCTTGGGGGTACGCACCCGCTTGCGGTCCAGGATGAAGGCGTGGCCCACCGCCACGCCGGGAGAGGCGCCGATACCCTTGAGACTCAACGTGGGGGTGGCCTGGCTGCTCACGGTCCCTTCTTCGTCTGCGGCCGCTGGCCGCGCGCTTGGCTTCACTTCGACTCGCCAAACCGATTGGCGATGAGCTTCTGGATGTCCTGCAGACACGCCTGGGCGTCCTCGCCCTTGCACGTCACCGTCACCTGCATGCCCTGCGCCGCCGCCAGCATGAGCACGCCCATGATGGACTTGGCATTGGCTTTCTGGCCCTCGCACACGAGCGTCACCTCGCTCTTGTAGCGGTTGGCGACCTGGACCAGCTGCGCCGCCGCCCGGGCATGCAGCCCGAGCGCGTTGATGATCTCGAATGTCCCTTCGGCCACGCTCGACATTGCCAGTCCCTGTTCTCCCCTCTTCTACAAGAAGGCCCCCGCCGCACAGGCCAGTCCCGCGGCGAGATAGAGCACCACGTAGTTCGGAACCCGACGGGCGACCAGGAGGTAGGACACCACCCCCATGCCCAGACAACCCACGGACAGCAGGGGCGCGAAGCGGCCGCCCGCGGTGGCCCCGAAGGAAGCGGCCAGCCAGGCCGCCAGTCCGCCCGCGCACGCCGCCGCCACCGCCCGCAGCTTCGCTCCCCGGGTGGGGAGGTTGGCCCGCGCCACCGCCTCCACCAACCTGTCCCCCAACGACAGCCCCATCAAGTACAGCCGGGCCCGGAGCGTCAGGTGCACGAGGTTGTAGAGGAAGAGGAAGAGCACCGCGGCCCAGGCGGCCAGGAGGGGCACCAGGGCCGCGCACACCGCGCCGGTGGCCGGCTTGAGGGACAGCCAGAAGAAGCCATCGCCGAGCGCCGCCAGCGGGCCCATCAGGGCCGCCTTGAAGGCCACCACCCGGTCCGGCGGCTCCTCGCCCCGGGCAATGCGCTGCTCGTGGTAGAGGACGCCGCCCACGATGGCCGCGGCCACGTAGGGGTGGGTGTTGAAGAAGACGAGGTGCCGGCGCACCGCCGCCTCCAGCGCCTGGCGCTCCGGGTAGAGCTTCTCCAGCGCGGGGTAGAGGGCGTAGGCCAGCCCGAGGTTCTGCATGCCCTGGGGATTCCACGAGGCCTGCAGGAAGAGCGAGCGCAGGAAGACGCGCAGCAGCACTCCGCGGGTGAGGGGCGGGCCGTAGACGCTCACAGCCGCTCCCTCAGGGCGAGGAGCACCACGGCCACGATGACGGTCGCGGCGCCCAGGCACGCGTAGACGGGAGCGCGCCGGGCATGGCTGCCCCGCGCGGCGAGGGAGGCCGCCACCGAGGCCATGGCCGGGAAGGCCCACGCCAGGCCGCGCAGCAGCGGCAGGGGCATGCGCTCCAGCAGCGGCCCGAGGAAGAAGCCCACCAGCGCGCACGCGGCGGTGATGGAGCCGAAGAGGGCGAAGTGCGGCCACATGCCCCAGAGGTTCTGCTGCATGGCCCGGGTGAGCTGCCCCTTCTCGGCCGAGGCCAGCGCCTTCTTCGCCAGCCGCGCCGGGTAGCGCTCCAGGGCCCGGTCCACGAGCTGGCCCACGTACCCCAGGCCCACGAAGAGCAGCACCGCGAGCGACCAGAGGGCCGGCGTGGAGCCCGCGCCCGTGGCCGCCGCCATGGTGGCCGCCGCGGCCGAGGTGCCCGTGGCCGACAGCGTGTCGTTGTCCGGCAGCGAGGCACCGAGGTTGGCGGTGCCCAGGTGGAAGAGCTCCAGCAGCATGCCCACGAAGAGCCCCGAGGGCACGTCGTTGAGCAGCAGGCCCATGGCCGTGGCCGCCACCAGCGGCCGGGAGAACATGGCCTGGAGGAAGGCCTTGCGCTCCACCGCGACGAGGCCGCCCCAGACGCCGGCGAGAGCCACCTGGGTCCAGCCCACGTTCACAGGCTCAGCTCCCCTTTCCCCAGCGCTCTTGCAGCTCCGCCAGCTCCACCGGCTTCTCCGCCGGTACCGCGCGCGCTTCCACCCGCACCCCCTCGCCCGCCAGGCGCTGCAGCGACTGCATCTCCGCCTCGGCGAGGAAGACGGAGGGCGACACCTGCCGCCGGCCCGTCCCGAAGTGCACGTTGCCCAGGTTGAGGTGCTCCACCTTCAGCCCGTGCGCCTTGGCGAAAGGCACCCCCTCCACGTCCCGCAGCAGCACCAGCGTCTTCACGGCGTCCTTGGAGACGCCGGCGAAGTCCACCTGCGCGAGGGGGAAGATTTGAACCTCGATGGCGCTCTGCACCGCCAGGGCCATGGCGGCGCGCACCAGCGGGCTCGAGGCGGCCTCATCGTCGGCGACGACGACGCGGGAAACCTTGAGATGCGGCAGCCAGGCCTCGACGACCTGTCCATGGATGAGGCGGTTGTCGACGCGGACCAGGGTGATCACGGCAGTCTCGAATCGCCCACACTCAGGGGGCCGTCAAGTTCGCGGCACGGCCTGCTGACGCTGCTGGGCCTCGCGCAACAGGGCCGATGCACAGGTGATGTTGCGCTGACCATAGGACGCCAGCTGGCTGGCCATCTCCGCCAGCGGCATCTCCTCGGAGCGCAGCGAGTTGGCCTTCAGGAGCATGGGCAGGTTCACGCCCGCGAGCACCTCCAGCTTGCCCGACTGACAGCGCTCCGAACAGAGCATCAGCGACTCCTTGCAGGGAGTGCCACCAAAGAGGTCGGCCATGACGATGACCCCCTCGCCCTGATCCACGGCCGCCACGGCCTGCTTCATCTTCGCCCGGAGATCCTCGACGGAGGTTCCAGGCTCGATGTTGCAGGTGGCCACCGAGGGCAGCTTGCCCACGATCTGCTCAGCGGTCGCTACCAGCTCGTCCGCCAGACGTCCGTGCGATGCCACTACGAGGCCGACCATGTTCACCTCTCACCAGCCCCCCAGGGCTGCCTCCTACGCCTGAATGGTGCGATGCGCAACCCCCACCAAAAGTTTCCGCTGGCACCCAAGCTCGCTCCCTACCCTCGCCCACCTTGCCTTCCTGAAGGAAGGTAAGTCAGGTCCTGCCTCCCCGCCCGCAATTTCACCGACCAATGGACGAAAGGCTGTCGGCTGCCCGACGAGGAAGCATCTTGCCACTCATCCAGAGGGAGTCGCGAGGGGGCGGGTGTGAGGAGGGAGGCGCACAACCCTCACCCTTCGAGCGGGAGCGTGGGCGCTACTCCTTCTCGATGTCGCGGTCCCACAGCTGCACGCGCGGGTGGTCTCCGGCGAGCCGCTCGCGCAGCTCCTCGGCGATGGCCACCGAGCGGTGCTTGCCGCCGGTGCACCCCAGCGCCACCGTGAGGTACGCCTTCCCCTCCTTCTGGTAGCGCGGGAAGAGGAAGCGGCAGAGGTCCTCCACCTTCGCCACGAACTGCTGCGTCTCCTCGCGGTCCAGCACGTACGCCGACACCCGCGGGTCCTTCCCCGTCAGCCCCTTCAAGTCCGGGACGAAGTACGGGTTGGGCAGGAAGCGCACGTCGAACACCAGGTCCGCCTGCGGCGGCACCCCGTGCCGGAAGCCGAAGGACATCACCGACAGCGACGGGCCACTCGCCGGCTCCGGGCTGAAGCGCGCCTGCACCATGCGCTTGAGGTCGTGCACGTTGAGCACCGACGAGTCGATGACCTGGTCGGCCATCTCCCGCAGGTCCTTGAGGGCCACGCGCTCGGCCTGGAGGCCCTCGGCCACGCTGCCCGTGGGCGCCAGCGGGTGGCGGCGGCGTGTCTCGCTGAAGCGGCGGAGGAGGCTCTCGTCGCTGGCGTCCAGGAAGAGCACCTCCACGTGGTGCCCCGCCCGGCGCACCTCGTCGAGCACCCGCGGCGCCTCGTGCAGGAAGATGCCCTCGCGCGCGTCCACCACCAGCGCCAGGTGCTCGAACTGGCCGCCACCGGCCAGCTCCGTCAGCTTGGTCAGCAGCAGCACCGGCAGGTTGTCGATGCAGAAGAAGCCGACATCCTCCAACGCACGGATGGCGGTGGACTTGCCCGAGCCGGACATGCCCGTGATGACGACGAGGTGCTTGGCCGGGGCGGTGCTCACTCGACTTCCTCACCCATGGAGCGGCGCATCGCCCCTTGGGCGATGGCACGGTTGAGCTGCTCGGCGAACTCCCTCGCCGAGTGGTGGCCCTGCTGCTTGAGCAGCTGGTTGCGCGCGGCCACCTCGATGATGGTGGTCATATTACGTCCCGGGCGCACTGGCACCACCGACAGGGGGATGTCCACCCCCACGATGTTCATGAACTTGTCTTCCACGCCCAGCCGGTCGTACTCCTGCTGCGGATCCCACTCGTGCAGTTCAATCACGAGCTCTATCTTCTTGCGCTCGCGCACCGCGGCCACGCCGAACAGGTCCTTGATGTTGATGATGCCCAGGCCGCGAATCTCCATGTGGTGACGGATGACGGGGTTGCCCGCGCCGTACACCACCCCCTGCCGCCGCCGCGTCACGTCCACGATGTCGTCGGCCACCAGCCGGTGCCCGCGCATCACCAGGTCCAGGGCGATTTCACTCTTGCCGATGCCGCTCTTGCCCAGCAGCAGGATGCCCACGCCGAACACGTCCATGAGCACGCCGTGCAGGCTGCTCGACTCGGTGAGCGCCTCCTCGAGGAAGGCCTGCACCTGCTGGATGAACTGGCTGGAGAGCAGCGGGGTGCGCATGAGGGCCAGCCCGGACTTCTCGCACGCCTCGAGCAGCACGGGCGGCGGCGGCAGGTCCTTGGTCACCACCACGCACGCCAGCTCCTCCTGGAAGAGCGAGTCCAGCACCTCGTGCTGCCGCTCGACGGGGAGCGTGAGCAGGTAGGAGATTTCCGTGTTGCCGAACACCTGGACGCGGTGCGGATGCAGGTGCTCGGTGAAGCCCGTGAGCGCCAGCCCCGGCTTCTGGATGCGCGAGGAGTTGATGCGGCGTTGCAGCCCCCGCTCGCCTGCCACCAGGGTGAGCCGGAGGTCGTACTCGCGGTCTTCGAGGAGCTGGGATACGCGGATAGAGTTCATCGGCAAGGGTGTGGAATATCACCCGCCGGGCTTTTTGCGTGGTGAACCCTCATGTCCGCCTCCCCCCCCACCGCCGAAGCACCCACCGAGCGGCTCCTCGCCCGAGCCGTCCTCGTGCTGATTCTGGGGGTGGGAGCCACACTCCGGGTGTGGCTGGCGCTCACCGATGACGGCATCTACTGGCCGGACGAGGTCTACCAGAGCCTGGAGCCCGCGCACCGGCTCGTCTTCGGCTACGGGATGCGGGCCTGGGAGTTCATCGAGGGCGCGCGCAACTGGGCCCTGCCGGCGCTCGTGGCCGCGCTCTTCAAGCTGTCGGCGTGGGTGGGACTGGACGGGCCGCGCGGTTACCTCGGCGTGACGCGGAGCGTCTTCGGGCTGCTGGGGGCGGCGAGCGCCTGGGGGAGCTGGCGGCTGGCGCGGGCCCATGGGGCCTCGGCGCTGGCGGCCGGGGCGGGGGCCTCGCTCTTCGCGCTCGCCGCCGTGCCCCTCTACTTCGCCCCCCGGGCCATGAGCGAGAACGCCTCCGCGCCCGCGGTGGTGCTGGGACTGGCACTCGCGCTCGCGCCAGGGGCCTCGCGCCGGGCGGTGCTGGCCGGGGCCTCGCTGCTGGGGCTCTCCGTGCTGCTGCGCCTGCAGAATGGCGTCTTCTGCGTGGGCCTCGTCGGCGTGCTGGCGGCCCGGCGCGACTGGCGGGCCGCGCGCGAGGCCCTGCTCGTGCTCGCCGGGTGGGCCCTGGTGTTCGGGCTGCTCGACAAGCTCACCTGGGGCCGTTGGTTCCACTCGGCCCGCGTGTACCTGGACTTCAACCTCGTGCAGGGCAAGGCCGCCGCCTGGGGCACCGCGCCCTTCGCGTACTACGGCCAGGTGCTGCTGCGCTCCATGGGCGCCGTCACCCTCGTGGCCCTGGGGCTGTCGCTGCTCGCGGCCCGGCGGGCTACGGGACTCTTCGCCCTGGCCGCCGCCTTCTTCGTGCTCCACGCGCTGCAGCCCCACAAGGAGCTGCGCTTCCTCGTGCCCGTGCTGCCCCTGTTCGCCGCGCTCGCCGGCGTGGGGTTGGACTCGGTGCTGCGCGCCCTGCCGCCCTCGCCCGTGCGGCTCGCCCTCCCCCTGGCGCTGGTGGCCATGGCGGGCTTCTCCGGCCTGCGCGTGGGGCTGCTCACCTTCGGGGACGTGGGGCAGTACGAGGACGTGAAGCCCCGAGCGAGCGCCTGGGACGACTTCGGCCCCGTCAACCGGCTGCTCATCGCCGCGGGGCGGCTGCCGGACGTGTGCGGCCTGAAAGTGGAAGCGGCACACCTGGCCTGGACGGGCGGCTACAGCTACTTCCACCGCGACGTGCCCCTCTACGCGCACAACGGGCCGGGGCGCGAGTCCGGCCTCTTCAGCCACGTGCTCACCGTGCCCGGCGCCGTGGGCGGCGGCGAGGTCGTGGCCTCCGAGGGCCCCTTCGTCCTCGTGCGGCTGCCGTACGCACGCTGCGCTCCGGATCCCGCCTGGTCCTCGCGCCTTCCGTGAGCCAACTTTTGGCCCAGGAGACCATTTCCCAAGGCGCACGGCGCTGCTAAGCCGGGGCGCCTATGTCCGATTGCATCTTCTGCAAGATTCGCGACGGCCACATCCCCGCCAAGGTCGTCCACCGCGATGAGCACTGCTTCGCCATCGAGGACATCAACCCCCAGGCCCCCACGCACCTGCTCGTCATCCCCACCGAGCACATCCCCACGGTGAACGACCTGACCGTGGACCACCGCGAGGCGGTGGGGCACCTGTACCTCTCCGCCGCGAAGCTGGCCCGCCAGCGCGGCATCGCCGACAGCGGCTACCGGCTGGTGATGAACACCCACCGCGACGCGGGGCAGACGGTGTTCCACATCCACCTGCACGTGCTCGGCGGGCGCCCCATGGAGTGGCCGCCGGGATAGGCCCGCCCGCCCGGGGTTCAGGCGAGCGAGACCTCGGGTGAGAACGGCGCCCGGCGCCTGCTGGGAGCCCCGCGCGGAAGTGGGGGAAGTGGTACACCCCTCTCAACGCCTCCGTCAGGAGTTGCCCGGCGCCATGCCCTTCAGCGCAGCGACACCGCGTCGCAGCCGCCTCGCCTATTCCACGCTCGCCCTGCTGCTGGCAGGGGCGGCTGGGACGGTGAACGCCACCAGTTTCTTCGCCTTCGGCTTTCACATCACCCACATGACGGGGCACGTCTCCGAGGTGGGCGAGGCGCTCGTGAGCGGGCGGTGGGACGGGGCGCTCGTCGCCGGACGGATGGTGTTCGCCTTCCTCGTGGGCGCGATTACCGCCGCGGCGCTGCTGGATGCCTCGCGCCACCGGCAGCGCGGGCGCCACACCCCGGCCCTGTTCGTGGAGACGGTGACGCTCGGCGCGGTGGGGCTGTGGGCCCACGAGCACCCCAACGCCAACGAGCCCACGCTCCTGTGGGGACTGGCCTTCGCCATGGGCCTGCAGAACGCGCTCGTCACGCGCGTGTCCGGCGCCGTGGTGCGCACCACGCACCTCACCGGCGTGCTCACGGACATCGGCATCCAGCTGGTGCGCATGGTCGTCTGGGTGCGCGACGGCGGCCGCGAGCGGGGCCTGCGAGGCCTGTGGAACAAGGTGTTGGACCTGCCCTCCGCCGAGCAGTTCGAGCGCACGCGGCTGCACCTGGGCCTCGCGTTCGCCTTCCTGGCGGGCAGCATGCTCGGCACAGTGCTCTTCCTGCACTACGGCGCGCCCGCCATGGCCATGCCGTGCGTGGTGCTGATGCTGGTCATCGCGCTCGACGTCAGCCCCGCGGGCAGCCACGCCCCCGCCGTGGGGCACTGACGCGCGAGTTGCGCACGGTGCCGCGCCGGGAACTCACGTGTCCGGGTCGCACGTCCAGGCGTACTCCGCGGAGTAGCGGTAGCACTTGTAATGGGGGCCGCAGGCCTTGGGCACGGCCGGGTCGCAGGACTTGCGGCAAGCCCCTATATCGCAGACGAACCCCTCGGGACAGGAAGTGGGATTCGCCTCGTCACAGTAGATGAGACACGTGCCCCAGACCTCGTGCGGGTGATGGGGGAAATCCCGGATGACACACTCCTGCCCGCCAGGGCAGGGCGTGCGCTGGCAGTTCTGGCCATACACCTGCGCGCAGATGGACACGCCCTCCTCCAGCCGGATGCACTCCTGTCCCTCGGGACACGCGCGGCCCTCGCAGGTGGGCACACAGGACGGGCCGTTGGGCCCCTCCTGGCAGAAGAAACCCTCGGGACAGCTTCCGGGCTCGTCCATCCGGCACCGCCGCCCACACCGGTCGCCCTGGCACAAGAGTTCCCGCTCACATGCCGTCTCACGAGACACAGGCAGGTCGAAGCAGGTGTCGCCCTCCTTCTGCCCTCCCACGATCGTGCAGTAACGGATGGCGGGACCGTCCCCCAGCGTCCTCAGCGTGCGGCACGCCATGTCTTCCGAGCATTGCTGATCCGTCATGCACTTGCTGTCCGTGCAGTACGCCCCCATGACCCGCGCATTGACCAGGCACCCCAGTGGAGGCTGGCACTCCCTGGCTCCCCCGCAGGGACGCTCGTAGGTCATCAGGCTCCGGCGCTCCTCGACCGACAACATCGGCGCCACATTCGATGCAGGGGATGGACGCAATCCTCTGAACAGAGCCACATGGAGGGCCCAGGCCAGGGGCAGGACCAGGAGGAGGCTCAGCACGACGAGCAGGGGCGTGCGCCAGCGCATCATTCGGCGACCCTGAACTGACACTGGTGCGGGCACCCATTTCGCTCCCACTGAGCAGGAATCCTACAGGCCGCTTTCCACTGTTCTTCGCTCAGGTAGCAGTTGTGCCGGTGCAGTTCCTCCTCGATGTCCTTCTCCATCGCCCGGTCGAGGGTGCCGCCCTCCCTCCAGGTCTCCGGGCACGCCGTCCCCACCACCATCAGCCACGTGAACGCGAACACCTGTCGCCAGCGCATGTGTGCTCCCCGTGAAAGCGGCACCCTCCAACGAGCCGCCCGCATCATACGCCCGCGCTTCACCCCTCCGGCTAACGCGGAATCTCCGTCGGGGAGAAGGCGGGCTCGGCTCGGGGCTTGAGCAGCTCGCCTCGCAGGAAGCGCTCGAGCCCCGCTCGCGTCACCACCCCCACCTGTCCGTCCCCCTGCACCGGCAGCGCATCCACGAGCTGCGTGTCCATTGTCGCGAGCGCCTCGCCCACCGGCGTATCCGGAGACACCGGCCGCACCAGGTCCACCAGCGCCGCCACCCCGGACTCGCCCTCCGCCTGCCGCCAGCGCTCGCCCAGCGTGCTCGCCGTCACCACCCCCAGCAATTGCCCGTCCGCGCCTCGCACCGGCAACGCCGCCACCGGCGCGGTGAGCAACCGCTCGCGCAACGCCGGGGCCGGCAAATCGGGCCCCACCGGCTCCATCCACGCCACCAGCGAGCGCACCGGCATCCGCCTCAACGCGTGCGGATCAATTCCCGCCCGCCGCTCCACCAACGCATGGCACAGCGCCGACGCCAGTGTGCACGTCACCATCAGCGGCAGGATGATGGCGTAGTTGCCACTCAGCTCGTACACCATCATCAGCCCCGTGAGCGGCCCGCGCGTGAGCGCCGCCACCGCCCCGCCCATGCCCACCATCGCGTAGGCACCGCTCGGCGCGGTGATTCCGGGCGCGAGCGCGTGCAGCACCTCCCCGAACGCTCCTCCCGCCAGCGCCCCCATCACCGTCATCGGGAAGAACGTCCCTCCCGAGCCCCCGGAGCCCAGCGTCAGCGACGTGCCCACCAGCTTCAGCACGCACCCCGTGGCCAGCAGCGTCAGCGAGAGCTCCCGCACCGCCGCTTCGTTGATGTACTCGTGCCCCGTGCCCCACACCACCGGGTGCACCAGCGCCATGCACCCCACCAGCAGGCCTCCCAACGCCGCCCGCAGCGGCAGCGGCCGCCGTCCCAGCCAGGCACTCACCCGCCCCGGCTTCTTCCCGTGGAAGAGCTCCTCGAGGCCGTGCATCAGCCGGATGAACGCGTACGCCAGCAGCCCCGTCACCAACCCCAGCAACCCGTAGAAGACGATCTCCCAGCCGCTCACCATGCTGTAGGTGACGCGCCGGATCATCGCCGCGTCCCCCATCACGCCCCGGCCCACCATGGTGGCCGTCACACTCGCGAGGATGATGGGCGAGAAGACGCGCAGCTGGAACTCGCGCAGGATGATCTCCATCGCGAAGAGCGCTCCGGCGATGGGCGCGTTGAAGGAGGCGGCGATGCCCGCTCCCGCGCCGCTCGCCAGCAGGATGGCCAGCTCGCGCCGCGTGAAGCCCAGCGTGCGCCCCACCTCCGAGCCGAACGCCGCGCCTCCGAACACGATGGGCCCCTCGCGCCCCGCCGAGCCTCCCGTGCCGATGGTGATGGCGCTCGCCACCAGCTTGAGCAGCCCGTCCCTCCCCGACAGCCGGCCCTCGCGCTCCACCGCCTTCACCACCTCGGGAACACCGTGGCCGTGCGTCTCGGGGTGCTTGTACAGCACGCGGCCCACCACCAGGCCTCCCACCATGGGCAGCAGCGGCAACAGCCAGGGCTGCACGCGCTGGATGCTCCGGCCCACGTCCTCGTGCTGGCCCAGCACCGCGTTCACCACCGTCATCGCCACCAGCGGGTAGTAGAGCGACAGCGCCCCCAGCACCAGCAGCCCCAGCACCTCCAAGCGGCGCTTCACCTCGTCGCGCGGGCCTCCGGGCAGGATGATGCGCGCGAGCACCAGCGCTCCCAGCCCCAGCGTCCCGCCGACGATGAGGTACTCGGAGTGCCAGCGCGCCTCGGAGAAGGCCCGGGTCAGCGCCTCGCGCCCATCCATCAGCCGCGGGAAGCCCAGCACCAGCCCGCTCACGAGCGCGATGAGGTTGGCGAAGAGCCCCGCGGCCAGCCCGCTGTAGAGCCCCACCACCGCGCCCGCCACCGGCAGCACCGAGGGCCCCGGCAACCGCAGGCGGTTGGTGACCGCCAGCAGCTTCAGCGCCCACCGCTCCAACCGAAGCACCTGACGGCGTATCCGCCCGCCCTCCTGCGAAGAGGTGTCCATACGCTCGCTCGAGGTTGAAGCCGCGAGCCTCTCACGCGCCCCCCGCCGCGCCACCCTCGCGTCACGCGGAGTTCCACCGCCGGACAGTCGGGCCATGGCCCTGGACAGCCAGCCGGGCGGGCGCTCCTTCCCGGCGTGGTCGCCCTCCTCGCCATCCCTACCTTCAAGGGACGAACGAGCACGCATTTCCGCCAGGAGAGAGACGATGAAGCGCTGGTTGGGATGGACGTTGGTTCTGGGACTGGGCGGGGCGCTCGCCACGGGTTGCGTCTCCCGGCAGACCGAGGACGCGCAACAGGTGGGCAGGCCCTACACGCCCATTCAACAGAAGTACAAGCCCCCCTCCGCCTCCGAGGCCCAGAGTGGCCTCGAGTCCCAGGGCGGACAGGGAGGCTCGGGGCTCACCATGCCCGAGCGCTGGCAGGGGCACCCGGACACCGCGCGCCGGGAGAGCGAGGGCGCGGGGCCCTATCAGCTCAGCCAGCCGCAGCCGGTTCCCCGCGAGCGCAGACCCGCTCCGCTCGGCGTGGGCGCGGGCCCGGACAACGCCCGCAAGCTGGCCATGGACCAACTGAAGCACTGAGGACGCGTCAGCGCCCCCCGGCCGTCCACCGCGCACGCGGGGCGAACAGGCGCGCTCCCGAGGGGGCGCTCGCCATCTCCATGGGCACGCCATAGAGGGCCTCGAGCCGCTCGCGCTGGAGCACGTCCGCCGTGGGGCCCTGTGCCAGCACGCGCCCGTCGCGCATGAGCAGCACGTGCGTGGCGAAGGCCGCCGCGAGGTTGACGTCGTGGAGCACCGCCACCGCGCCCAGCCCCGCGTCCACCCGCGCGCGCACCCGCTCCAGCGCCCCCACCTGGTGGGCCACGTCGAGGAACGCGGTGGGCTCGTCCAGCAGCAGCAGCTTCGGCTGCTGCACCAGCCCGCGCGCCAACAGCAACATCCGGCGCTCGCCTCCGGACATGGCCTCGCAGGGACGCTCGGCCAGGTACGCCACCTCCAGCTCCTCCAGCACCCGCCGCGCCAGCACCTCGTCGCTCGCCGAGGTGAGGCCCCACAGGCCCAGGTGCGGGCTGCGCCCCATCAGCACCAGCTCCAGCCCGCTGAAACCCTCGGCGGGCTCGAAGCCCTGCGGCACCCACGCCACGTTCCGGGCGAGCTCCCGCGCCTCCCACCCGCTCCGCTCCCGCCCCAACAACCGGATGACTCCGCGCGTCCACGGCATTGTCCCGAGCACACCGCGCAACAGCGTGCTCTTGCCCGTGCCGTTGGGCCCGAGCACCACCCACAGCTCCCCGGTGCGCACCGCGCAGTCCACGTCCCGCAGCACCGGCGAGGGCCCGTAACCGGCGCTCAGTCCCTGGATGTCGAGCAAGGTCTCCACGGCGCGTTGGCGGCGAGGGCCCGGCTCAGGAGCCGCCCTTCCTCTTCTGGAGCTCGCGGTACAGCGCTTTCACCTTGCCGAGCAGCTGGGCGTTCTCGACGTCTCCCATGCCCACCACCTCGGCCTCGAGGTCCTGGTAGCGGCTGCACAGGAAGTCGAGGTTCTCGCACGCGTACACGCGGGTGAGCGCCTTGTAGGCGCCGCGCGTCTTGGCCCACTCCTTCTGGAGCGTCGACGAGGTGCGCGCGGAGCGCTTGCGTGGCGGCACCCGCTTGCTGGGAGCCGGTGCCCGGGTGCTGGACGGAGGCGCGAGCGGGGCGAGCAGGGACTCCCCCGAAGCGGACTCGGCCGGAGCGGAGCCCGTGTCCGGAGCCGGAGCCGTCTCGGGCGCCGGAGCCGTCTCGGGCGCCGCGGCGAGCGCCTCCGACGGAGTGGGAGCGGGCGGCTGCGTCCCTCCCCGCGCGGAGTCGCCCGCGGCGGCGGTGGACCGCGCTTCGGCCGAGGCAGCGGGCGCGGCGGACGGCGGCGGGGCCTCGGCGAGCTTCCCGGCCTGCACGGACGGAGCGGACGGCGGCGGCTCGGGGGCCTTCTGGGCCTGGGCAGGCGGAGTGGAAGGAGACGGAGCCTGTGCCCCCTTCTTGCCCGGTGGAGTCAGACGACGCGCGGGCGGGGGCTCCACGTGCTCCTCATCGGAGTGCTGCATGAGGAAGGCGACGGCGCCCAGGCCACCGCCCACCACCAGCAGCGTGAGCCCCACCGCGGCCCACAGCAGGGGACGCCCCGGCCGGGCCGGCATGGCCGTGCGGCGGGTGATCTCCTGCGCCACGGGCGGCGGCGCCTCGTCGTTCGCCGCGCCTTGTGCAGTGCCCCGAGCGGTGCTGCTGCCCACCTCCCGCATGGAGGAGGACGTCGGACGCGGGGCGGCCACGGGGATGCCCGTCGACGTCACGCGGCGGCGAGGAATCTTCCGGCCCCCCTGCGAGACCTCTTCCTCCTCGGGCGCGTTGTCGCGGCGCAGCTGCGGATCAACCACCGCTCGAGGCTGCGTGTCCTCGTGATAGACGTCCCGCGACGGACGCGGCATCTGGATGCGCGGGTGCGTGTCTTCCAGGCGCACGTCCACCGCGCCCTCGTCCAGCGCGGTACCGAGGACGCGCGACTCGTCGGGCTGCTGCGTCTCGAAGGGCAGCGAGGCGGGATCCGGCTCCTCCGCGGACGGCTCCTCCGCGGGCGCGAGGGCGTGCGAGTCCTCATCCGCGTGGAGCGGCTCGGACCACATCGGGGTGTCCTCGATGGCCACCACTTCCGGAGGCGTGTGCAGCGGCATGGGCACGGCGGGCAGCGAGGCCGGTGAAGGAATGGGCCCGGCGGACACCTGCACTTCGCGCGTCGGCGTTACCAGGCCGGGCGGAGCCGCCACGGGGGCGGCGCGCGGCGCGGGGGGAGCCGGCACACCCGGCGGCGCGGAAGCCCGGAGCATGGCGGCGGAGACCTGCACCTCGCGCGTCGGAGTGTTCGAACCGGGCGGCGTACCCGACGGCGCACCCGGGAACCGTCCCGCCCCCGAGCCCGGCTCCGCCGACATCACCGGAGGCGCGGCGGGCGCACGTGGAGCGCTCGGAGCAGCGGGAGCCCTGGGCGTGGCGGGCGCCGTGAGCCCCGACACATCCACCGTGGGCGAGCCTCCCGGCGGCGACGAGCGCTCGCGCCTCGGCTCCTCGCGCCTGGACTCCTCGATGGCTTCCACGTCCACGGCGGGCCGCGTGGGCTCGTCCACCACCACGGCCGGCCGCGTCTCACCGTCGTCTCGCGCGGGGCCACCCTCTCGCGTGCGCGGCGTGGGCTTGAAGGAGAGCGCCTCGACGGCGCCGTCCAGGCGGATCGTCTTCGCCGGCAGCGTCGCCGCGGGCCTCGGCGGTGCCCCCTCCGGCATGCCGATCACCACCGGCTCCGGCTCGGGCGCGCGTCCCACCTCGCGCAGGCTCGAGAGCAGCCGCCGCTCGGCCTGGTACTCCGAGCCGAACAGCTCGTGCATGTACCGGCTCACGCTCTCCGGGCCCGAGGCCGGGTCCAACTCCAGCAGGCACGCGTTGAGCCTCGCGCGCAGCTCCTCCGCCGTCTGGAAGCGCTGCGCCGGCTCCACCGCCAGCGCCTTCATCACCAGCTGCGCCACCGTGGACGGCACCGACGGCACCCACTGCGTCAGGGGCGGGATGTCCGGCTGCGCCACCGCCGACATCAGCTCGCCCGGAGGCAGCACGTCGAACGGGTTCTTTCCGGAGATGAGCTCGTAGAGACACAGGCCCACCGCGTACAAATCACTGCGCCGGTCCACCGGCTGGTGCCGGGCCTGCTCCGGCGACATGTAGAGGAACTTGCCGAGGATGATGCTCGGGTTCGTCTTCGCCGCGCTCAGCCGGCTCTTGGCCAGGCCGAAGTCGATGACCTTCACCTCCCCTTCGTAGGAGATGAGGATGTTCTGCGGCGAGATGTCCCGGTGGACGAGGTTCAGCTCGCCCTCGTCATCGCCCTTCTTGCGGTGCGCGTAGGCGAGCGCGTCCAGCACCCGGCCCATCACGAACAGGACGAACGTCACCGGCAGCGGCTTCTGCCTGTCTCGCGCGCGCCCGGCCACCTTGCGCAGGTCCTTGCCGTCCACGTACTCGAGGGCCATGTACGCCTCGCCCTCGTGCAGCCCCATGTCCAGCACCTGCGCGATGGAGCCGTGCGACAGCTTCACCAGCGTGCGCGCCTCGCCCACGAAGCGCTCGACGAACTCGGGGTCCGCCGCCAGCTGCGGCAATATCTTCTTGATGACGCACAGCTTCTCGAAGCCCTGCGTGCCCTCGAGCCGGGCGAGGAAGATTTCGCCCATGCCGCCCGTGGCCAGCTGGGTCAGCAGCGTGTAGCGGCCGAAAGGCACCGGCCGGAACGGACGCAGTCGCGCATTCGAGGACGACGGGTTCACGGGTGCTGGGCGCTCATGCTCGCGGGGGGGAGGTGCATGCTCGCATGGAGGCGGCTTCCAGTGCGAGTCTCAATCCAACCTCCCCCTACCTGGACGCACCTCAACGCACACCCGGGTTGGTGAGCTGGGGGACGTCCTCGTCCATGACCTCGAAGGCGGCGACCTTGTCGCGAGGGGCGCGGATGAGGCGCTCGCCGAGGGGGACGACGTCGAAGCGGGCACCGATGACGGCGAGCGTCTTGCCGGTGATGAGCACCTGGCCGGGCATGGCGGTGGCGGCGAGCCACGAGGCCACGTTCACGCCCTCGCCCACGGCGGAGTACGCGGGGCGCGACTCGAGGCCCACCAGGCCCACCAGGGCGCGGGTGGTGTTGATGCCGAAGCGCAGCTCGCAGCGCTCGTCCATGGGGCGGCGGGCCATGTAGCGCTCCCAGTCGGAGCGCAGGGCGAGCGCGGCGCGCACGGCGCGCACGGCGTCGTCGGGATTGGGGTAGGGGGCGCCGAAGACGGCCCGCAGGGACTCGCCGAGGAAGCCCTCCAGGGTGCCCTCGAAGCTGAAGACGATGCCGACCAGGTGCGAGTGGAAGTCGTTGAGCAGCACGCTGGCGCGGGCGGCGCCGATGCGGGTGCACAGCGCGCCGAAGCCCACGAGCTCGGCGTGGACGAGGGTGACGTTGCGCTCCTCCAGCCCGGGCAGCTTGCCGCCGGAGCCCTGGAGCTCGGAGGCGCGGCGCTCGGCCAGCTCGGGCGCGAGGAAGCGCTCCAGGTTCTGGCGCAGGGCCTGCCCGGCCGGAGCAGCGGAGAACTTCTGCACGCCGGTGGCCACCAGGTGCGCCACGGCGGTGCACGCATCCAGCATCACCTCCAGCTCGGTGTCGTTCTTCGCCGAGGTGTTGACGTAGAGCACGCCGGAGAAGGGCGCCTCGAGCCCGATGGGGATGCACAGCACCCGGTCCACGCCATAGAGGATGACGCTCTCGCGGCCGGCGAAGCGGCGATCATCGCGCACGTCGCCCACGAGGAGCGCGCTGCCCTGGCGCAGGGCCGAGTCGATGATGGCATCGGACACGGGCACCTCGCCCTTGGCGAGCTTGCCGCGGTGACGCACGGC
The DNA here is from genome assembly GCF_045802675.1 of Archangium sp. Taxonomy (GTDB): domain Bacteria; phylum Myxococcota; class Myxococcia; order Myxococcales; family Myxococcaceae; genus Archangium. Next base: position 32,595 of record NZ_JBJMQO010000097.1, read on the forward strand.
GGCGGGCACGAGCACGCCGGTGGGGTGGCGCAGCAGCACCACGGCGGTGGTGGCTTCAATCCGCTCGAGCACCCGGTCCATGGTGGCCTCGAGGAAGGCCGTGAGGCTGGTGGCGGTGGCGAGCGCCTCGGCGGTGTGGAAGAGGAGGACGAGCGTCTCGTAGGCGCCGCGGGGAGCGGACGGCACCGGCGCGACGGGGGCGGCGGTGGCGGGCGGGGCATCGAAGGGGCTGGAGAAGTTGTCGAGCGCCCGCAGCAGGTCCACGTTCTTGATGTTCTTGGAGAGGATGACGGAGGGCCCCACGTCGTCGCCGTGGCCGAAGCGGCGCACGCCTCCGGCGCCCAGGTCCACCATCTCCGTGGCGGCGTTCTCCACCTGGTGGGGCTGGCGCACCGAGAGGGTGTTCTCGCCCAGGGAGATGGTGTCGCCGGGCTGCAGGTCGATGGTGCCCTGCAGGGGCGAGCCGTTGACGCGGCTGCCGTTGCGGCTGCCGAGGTCCTCGATGCGCAGGCTGTCGCCCGCCACCACGAGGCGCGCATGGCGCCGCGAGACGAGGTCGCCGCCGAGGACGATGTCGTTCTCATCCGCGCGGCCGAGGTGCGTGATGCCCTCTGGCAGCTCGTAGGCAGTGTCGAAGTAACCCGGGCCGTTGATGATGATCTGCCACATCGCGGCGGGGAGATTACACGACCCGGCCCCACAGTCGCGCAGGGCCGGACACGAGAGACTCCAAGAAGGCCCGCGAGGGCCCCTCCTTGACACGCGGAGTCAAATCCAGCTGGGACTCGGGAGCCCCCGGGCCGCGCCGAGCCGTCAGCGTGGCCGGTGGAGCCAGAGCGAGTCCCCCACCCGCCCCACCGGGAAGGCGTGTAACGGACGGGTGGCGGGGCCGCGCAGCACCCGGCCATCCTCGCCGAAGCGCGAGCCGTGGCAGGGGCACTCCAGGAGCGCCTCGCCGGGCACGTAGGAGACGGAGCAGTCGCCGTGCGTGCAGATGTGCCAGACGGCGGCGAAGCAGCCCGACGCGGTGTGCATCACCACCACGTCGAGCAGCGCCTCCGGCAGCCGCACCACCACCGAGCCCCCCGGCTCGCGCAACGCCGGGTGCTCGGAGAGCTTCACCTCCACCCAGCCCTCCCCGGGAGAACCGGGCGTGACGCCGCAGGCCCCGGCATCCGTGGACGGGGGAAGCACGGTGGCCTCGCGCCAGTCGGGACCGCAACCGGCGCAGAAGGCGGCGAGGGCACAGGTGCCGTGCAGCAGCGAGCCGAGCACGGCCCGCCGCTCGAGCCTGGAGCCGTCCGCCCCGGAGCTCATTTCCACTCGCAGATGGGAGAGCCGTTCACCACCGCGAGGGCATCCAGGTCGAAGCCGCCCGAGGTGAATCCGTACGAATTCTCTCCGGTGTCCTGGATGCGGACGAAGCGCGCCCGGGCCACGCCGAGGGTGGCCAGGTCGAAGCCATCACCCCCCGCCACGGACGGGTCCGTGGGGCTGATGCCGTTGTCCGGCGAGGAGAAGACGGACTTCACGCCCGCGCACCCGGGAGAGCCGTTGGCCCAATCCGTGGCGTTGCAGGGGAACGTGTGCCACGACTGGCCGTCCTCGCTCACCGCGACGATGCCCGTCTCCATGAAGTTGCCGAAGGGGTTCTCGAAGACGAGCAGGTCCACGCCGGGCCCGTCCACCACGCCGATATCGGTGAGCTCGAGAACGATTTCCCCGCCCCGTCCGAGCGAGAGCACGTCCAGCGAGCCCATGCCGGAGCCTCCACCGTGGGGAGGCCCGAGCACGACGTCCGGGTAGCCATCCTGGCCGAAGCCGGCGGACTCGCCGGGCGTGAAGGACACCACCTTGTCGGCGAACGGGTTGTTCTCGCTCGCGCAGACCACGGGCGCCGGGGGGTCCTCCTTCTGCTCCTCGGAGGGACCCCCACAGGCGGTGGCGAGCAGGGACGCGGCGAGACAGGCGCTCCAGCGCGCCAGGGTGCCGTGCGTCTTCATGGCTATGGCAGCTTCTGGAGGCGGACGAGCCGGCTGCCGTTCTTGTCGCTCACGCCCACGAGCAGATCCGCGCCCATGGAGGTCATGGCCACCACGTCGGTGCAGGTGTTCTGGGTGGTGAGCACGGACTCGAGCGCGCCAGGGGTGACGACCTTCGGGTCGATGCCGCCCACCGCCAGCTCGACGCGCGACACGTCATGCGTGTGACTCGCGAACGACGCATCGAAGTAGCCCCGGTGGATCGCCACGCCATCGCCGAAGCCCGCGGTGGAGAAGATGTCCGTGCCCACGTAGATCTCCGGCGCGTTGGAGGTGGTGAGGGCCAGCGTCGTCCCGGCGGAGAGCGCGGGCGAGTACGTCGCGGGAGCCACCGCCAGCAGGTGGTTGATGTAGGGATTGAACGGGCCGGCCGGGTCCGGGAGGCTGTAGCCGAACACGGCGACGTCATTGCTCGCGAGCGCCACGTTACCGCTGGCGGGAGCCTCCGCCGGGAAGGTGGCCAGCTTGAAGGCCGTGTAGGGCGTGGCGTCCGTCTTCAGCGCGTAGACGGCATTGCCACTGTCGGCCGAGCCCTCGAGGCCCCCGCCGTTGATGAAGAAGGCCCCGGGGAGGCCCACGGCGGTGAAGTTGCCGGGCGCGGAGCGCCAGGTGCTGTTGGCCGGGGTGGCCGTGTCATGGACGAGCACCTTGCCGGGGAAGCCCGCGCCGCTCTTCGTATAACCGGCGAGCAGCCGGGTCCCATCGTTGGCCAGGAAGCCGCTCAGGAATGTCGTCTGGGTGCGATCCTCCTCCGCGATGACGGACTGGAGGGCCGAGTCGCCGAGCGCGACGGCCGGCCAGGTGCCGAGCGCATAGAGGCTCTTGTCCGCACCCTTCAGGCCGTACAGCTTGAACTCGGAGCCGCTCTTGACGGCCGTGACCGAGTCGATGCCCGCGGGGAGCGTGGCGGACTCGGCGGCGGAGTAGCCCGCCTGGAGTTGCAGCGTGCCGAGCTTCGCGTCATGAGGAAGATCCGCGCAGGAGACGCCCGCGTCGGTGCCCGCATCCGTGCCCGCGTCCGTTCCGGCATCGGTGCCCGTGTTCGTGCCCGCGTCGGTACCGGCATCCGTGCCCGGGCTGGTGACGTCGCGCGCCACGCAGCTGTTGGACTCGCACACCCACCGCTGCCCCTCGGGGGCCGCGCCCTTCTTGTTGTTGCAGTCGTACGGGTCGACGCACTCGTCCGCGCACCCGGTGAACAGCAGCCCCATCGCCAAGGCGCCCAGCGCCACCTTCATCGCCGTCTTCATCGCGTCCTGCTCCTCGCCCCCTCGGGCGGAATGCCTGCGAGGGATAGCGGCAGCGGGATGCACGAGCGGGCACGCCTCGACAGAGGACGCGCACGGCGGCGCACCCGCTGCCTCCCCTCGGAGGCCTCGGTGTCGTTCCGTGCCACCGGCACGGGTCCTCGGCAGGTTTTCGGACTCATGGGCACCGTGGCCTCGCACCGAGGCCACCTGTCCTACTGGCCGTCGCTTCCCAGCCCTCGGGGGAGGACCAGTGCGTCGTGACGGCGTTCGTTCCCATTCACCGCTGCGGGGCAGTCCCGGACTCTCACCGGGTTCCCTCGGGCCTCCACGACCGTGTGGAGGAACCGAAGACGGGGCGCGGGATATGGCGATGGGGCGGCTTTGTCAAATGCTCCTTCCACCTCGCACAGACAGTACGCCCGGCTGTGGAGCGAAGTGCTAAGTCTCCCGCACCCCAAGGGAGACAACCATGAACCTCTACGACATCACCGTGCCGCAGCTCCTCCGTACCCTCGGCCAGATCCACCGCTGGCTCGACAAGGCGCAGGCGCACGCCGACCAGAAGAAGTTCGACGTCAACGTGCTCCTGACCGCGCGACTCTCGCCCGATCAGTTCCACCTGACCCGGCAGATCCAGGTCATCTCCGACAACGCCAAGAGCCTCGCCGCGCGCCTCGCCGGCGTTCAGCCTCCGGCGTTCGAGGACACCGAGAAGACCGTCGAGGAGCTGCGCGCTCGCGTCGACAAGACGGTTGCCTTCCTGAAGACGCTCAAGCCCGAGCAGTTCCAGGGCGCGGCCGAGCGGACCATCACCCTGCCCTTCATGCCGGGCAAGGGCCTGAAGGCGGCCGACTACCTCATCACCTTCGCCCTGCCGAACTTCTACTTCCACGCCGCGACGGCCTACTCGATCCTCCGTCACAACGGCGTCGACGTGGGCAAGGGCGATTTCCTCGGCGAGCTGCCGTTCTTCGACATCGCGAAGTAGCGCGGGACGTCTTCTCCGGGCCGTGCGTGCTAAGCACACGCGCATGGCCCGCACTCCTTCCAAGCCCACGAAGCGTCCCGCCGCGAAGAAGACGGCGGTGAAGAAGTCCGCCGCGAAGAAGACTGTCGCGAAGAAGGCCGCCCCCCGCGGCACCGCGAAGACCGCCGAGGCGCAGCCGGCCCGGCCCGCTCCGAGCACCAAACCGCTGGGACAGAAGATGCTCCTCAAGGCCGGCATGGAGGCGGTGGTGCTCGGCGCTCCCGGGGACGCGGCCACGCTGCTGGGTGAGTTGCCCACGGGCGCTCGCGTGCGGACGAAGCTCGGAGCCGGAGCCCCCTTCATCCTCGCCTTCGTGCACAACCGCGCCGAGCTCGCGCGGCGCATGGCGGAGCTCGGCCCGGTGCTCACGCCCACCACGGTGCTCTGGGTGGCCTACCCGAAACAGTCCGCGAAGGTGGAGACGGACCTCAACCGGGACCGCGGTTGGGAGTCCGCCGAGAAGCTCGGCTTGCAGACCGTGGCCCAGGTGGCCGTGGACGCCACGTGGGCCGCGAGCCGGCTCCGTCCCTCGGCGGGCTGAAGCCCGTGAAGAGCGGTCGGCGGGAGTCGAACCCGCGTACACCTGAGTGGCGCTCAGGGGCCTCTGCCTCTCGGCCACGACCGCATGTTGTTGGAGTGCCGCGGGCGGGAGTCGAACCCGCAACCCCTGCGTTCTGAACGCAGTGCCTCTACCAGGTTGGGCTACCGCGGCATGTGCTTCGACTGCGGGACTGCCAGGAGCGCTCCTGCAGGGAATCGAACCCAGTTCACACGGTAGACGGCCGTGCTGCGATCCAATCGCATCCAGGAGCTTGTGTGTTGCGAGTACCTCGTACGGGAGTCGAACCCGTCTTTCCGCAGTGAGAGTGCGGTGTCCTTCGCCGATAGACGAACGAGGCAGGAGAGCCGGTGCTGAACTGCGTAGAGCGGTCGGCGGGAGTCGAACCCGCGTAACACCTGAGTGGCGCTCAGGGGCCTCTGCCTCTCGGCCACGACCGCATGTTGTTGGAGTACCGCGGGCGGGATTCGAACCCGCAACCTCTGCGTTCTGAGCGCAGCACCTCTACCAGGTTGGGCTACCGCGGCAGGTGTTTCGACTGCGAGTGCCGGAGGCGGGAGTCGAACCCGCCACCACCAGACTCTCGATCTGGGGCCTCTACCGAGTTGGGCTACTCCGGCATGGGGAAAAGCAGGACCCGGAAAAGCAAAGGGCCGGGTCCCTTCTGGGAGCCCGGCCCCTGAGTCCCGTGCCTCGCCGTGAAGACGAGGACGCGGAAGGTTCAGGGTCCGGGCGGTCGGCCACCCAGCGACTCGAGTCCGCCGAGCAGCAGGTCCAGAGCGGATTCCAGACCGGTACGCGAGAGCGCGTCGATGCCAGTGTCAGTATCGTTCAGGGACTCGAGGTTCATCGGGCTCTGCTTCGTCACCGTGGTCATGGTCACCGCTCCTTTCATCCAGAAAAGACGCGGCGGAATTTCGTTCCTGACAACGGCTGCACGCCCGTGCCTCCACCCAACTACGACCAGCGCCGCGACTCTCCGGCGCACGCATCGGGCGGCGGTGGCTGTGGTAAGTACCCGCGCCGCCCGCCCATGGTTCTCCCGCCCTCCTCGCGCAAAATCCTCCTCATCCTGCTGGCGCTGCTCGCCCTGGGCATGAGCCTGCGTTTGAACCGCTACGCCGGGCCCAACCTCTACGGCATGCAGGCGCAAGCCTGGTTGGAAGGCCGGCTGGATGTGCCGGGCCCGGTGGAGGACCTGAGCCTGTATGCGGGCCGCTACTACGTCGCCTTTCCCCCGTTCCCCTCCCTGGTGCTCCTGCCGGTGGTGGCGCTCACCGGCCATGAGCGCGCCCCCTACCGCACCGTGGCGTTGGTCCTGGCCGGACTGGCGGCATGGCTGGCCTGGCGGGTGCTGCGGCGGCTGGACATCCCCGAGCCGGATCGCCCCTGGCTGGTGGCGGCGCTCCTGGCGGGGACGGCCTTCTGGTACTGCGTGGTGCAGAGCGAGGCCGTCTGGTTCCTCGCGCACGTGGTGTCGGTGACGTGCTCGCTGCTGGCCTTGGACGAGGCCCTGGGCTCCGCGCGAGGCGCGAGGGCGGGACTGTGGGCGGGGCTGGCCTTCCTGTCCCGTCAGCTCTGCGTCTATCTCATCCCCTTCATCGTCCTGGTGGTGTGGTGGCGCCACACGGAGGCGGGCCGCCGCCGGCAGGTGCGCGAGGGCGTGCTGGCACTCACGCTCGCGGGCGTTTGTGGTGGGGTGTATCTGCTGCTCAATGCCTTGCGCTTCGGCAACCCCTTCAACACGGGCTACGCGGGCATGCCCCTGACGGATTTCCTGGCCGAGCGCGTGGCGCGCTACGGGCTGTTCCATCCCGCCTACGTCCCCTTCAATTTCTTCCACATGTTCCTGGAAGGGCCGCACTTCCTGTTCGGTGGGCCCCGGAACCTGGCACTCCAGGGAATGGATGGCATGGGCACGTCGCTCACCCTGGCCAGTCCCTTCCTGTTCGTGGCCCTGGCGTCGCGGCCGGAGCGGCCCTTGCGATGGGCGGCCTGGGGAATGGTCGGCGTCTCGCTCGTCCACATGCTGCACTACTACAACAACGGTTGGGTGCAGCTGAACGCGCAGCGCTTCAGTCTGGATTTCCTGCCCGTGCTGTGGGTGCTCATGGCGTTGGGCACCCGGCACGTGGAAGCACGTTGGTGGAAGGGATTGGTGGCCTGGTCCATCGGGCTCAACGTGCTCGTCTTGTCGCTGCTGCCCGAGCTCATCCACGCCTGGCGGAGGTTGTGAGCCGGCGCCCGCCTCTCAACCCACCGTGAGCCGGCCCTGCCGGTACAGGAGCAGCAGGAACAGCGGCCCGCCGAGCACCACCGTCACCGCGCCCACGGCCAGCCCGCCGCCGAACAGCGGAGACACCACTCGCGCCAGCAGGTCCGCGAGCATGAGGAACACCGCGCCCCCGAGCGCCGACAGCGGCACCAGCAACCGCTGGTCCGGCCCGAAGGCGAGCCGCAGCAGGTGGGGCACCATGAGTCCCACGAAGCCCACGAGCCCGGAGAGCGACACGGCCCCGGCCACGCTGGCGCTCGCCGCGAGCAGCAACCACACCCGCGTCCGGGCCACGGGCACTCCGAGCGAGGCCGCGTCCTCGTCTCCCAGCGTGAGCAGGTTGAGCTGCCCCGAGAGCGCCATCATCACGCCAATGGCCGCCGCCTGCAGGAGCGCGGACAGGGCGAGCGTGCTCAGGTCCTCGATGCCGAGCGTCCCGACGAGCCAGTTGAGGATCTCCCCCAGCCGGTACGGGCCGGAGAGCGTCTTGATGACGGTGATGGCGGCGGAGGCGAAGGCGTTGAAGACGACGCCGGTGAGGAGCGCGGCATAGGGGGCTCGGCCACCGTGGCCCCGGCTCGTGACGAGCACGAAGGCCATGGCCCCTCCAGCCCCCAGGAAGGCGAACAGCGCCGGAGCGGAGAGGCGCGCCAGCCCGCCCCAGAGGCCTGGAGTCACCGCGTCCACGGTGGCCAGGCCCAGCGCCAGGGCGATGGTGGCTCCGAGCGCCGCGCCTCCGGACACACCAAGCACGAACGGATCCGCCAGCGGATTGCGCAGCACTCCCTGCAGGGTGGAACCGGAGGCGGCGAGCCCCGCGCCGACGATGGCCGCCAGCAGCACTCGCGGCAGGCGCACCGCCCAGAAGATGACGGCGTCCGCGTTTTCCGGGGAGGGCGTCCCGAAGAAGCCCCTGCGCAGCGAGATGGCTTCGTCGCCAAAGCAGGTGGCCATGACGAATGCCACGGCCAGCAGGACGAGGAACACCCCGCACAGCCCGAGCGCCCGTGCCGGGGTGAATCCCGCGCTGCCTCTCGCCCACGCGCGCATGGTCAGCGCACGGTCCCGGTGCCGGGCTTCGCGGACGGGTGCAACAGCTGGAACAGCTCCTCCAGCCCGCGTCCCAGCGAGGGCCCCGGCTGCAGCAGCGCCAGCGACGGCACCTCCACCCAGCGCGACCGGGAGAGAATCGCGGTGAGCTTGTCCTTGCCCACGTCCACGTCCGCCGCATCCACCACCACGTCCGGTGCGGCCATCACCGCGTGCTCGACGGAGTAGACGGGGTACTCCGAGCCCGCGTCCGCCGCCACGTTGAGGGCTCCCGCGTCGCGCATCAGCTCGTCCGCGAAGGAGCCGGGCCCGGCGACGACGAGCGGCTCGAAGCCATAGGCGAACAGGACGCGGGGAGGCTTCAGTCCCTTGGCGGCCTCGCGGATGCGGGCACGGGTGGACTCGATGCGCTGCACGAGCGTCTCGGCCTCCTTGTCCTTCCCGAGCGCCTTGCCCACCGCGCGCAGGGCGGCCAGCGTATCGGCCACGGTGTGCAGCGGCAGCAGCAGCACGGGCACACCGAGCTCGGCCAGCTTCTCCACCGGCCGCTGGTTGCCCGGGCTCGGCTGCACGAGCAGGAGGTCCGGCCGGAGCCCGATGATCGCCTCGACGGAGGGGTCCACGAAGCCGCCCACGCGGCGCAGGCCGGCCACCTCCTTCGCCTCATCGAAACGGGACACGCCCACGAGCGTGCTCCCCGCCCCCAGTGCCAGCACCGTCTCCGTGAGCGACGGAGCGAGCGTCACCACGCGCTTCACCTTCTCGGGAGGCTTGGGGCCCAGGAAGCGGGGGCCGCCCTGGGGAGCAGCGGCGCGCGCGGCGGTGACGAGGCACAACGCGGCGAGCAGGACGAAGGGAACGAGACGGGTCTTCATGGGGGGCTCAGGGAATCGCGACGACGTCACCGACGAGGGAGGGGCCATTGCTCCGAGGGCAGGCGAGGATGGGCGGCTCGGCACCGGGCCCCAGGCCGCGCCGCTCGACGAGCGAGTCCCCCACCACCTCGAGGACGAAGACGCGGCCCGCGTTGTTGTCGCCCACGTAGGCGCGGTTGCCCACCAGGGAGAAGCGGCCCGCGGAGGGCAGCGCGCACGAGGTCCCCTCCGCGCACCGCAGCGCGAGCGAGGCCACCACCTGGTCCCCGGCATCGAGCAGCACCAGCCCGGTTCCTCGCACGTCGATGAGGTTGAAGTCGCGGTCATAGGCCGCCGCGCCGCTGCAGCTCACCAGCAGCCGCTCGCCCACGGGCGCGACCCAGAAGGGATTGAGGCAGCCCTCGCCGAGCTCGAGCAGGTCCACCGCTCGGGTGACCGGGTTGATGCGGGCGAGGAACCCGGGCCCTCCCACGGAGAAGTCCCCAGGGTCCAGATTGCCGAGCGCGGCGTACACCCGGCCCCCACGCGAGGCGATGCCCGCGGGTGCCGGCGCGGTGGTGTGGCCCTCGAAGGGTTTGAGGGCCTCGCCCGTGGGCAGCTCGAAGGTGTCCGTGATGGCCGGCGCGCTGGGAGTGGCCACCGAGACGCGGACCACCTTGCCGCCCGCGGACGGCGCCGTCTGCAGGTTGCCCAGCAGCGTGACGTACGCATCCGCGCCCTCCAGCGTGAAGCCATACGGGTTGGTGTTCGCGCCGAAGTTCACGCTGCCCACGTTGGTGAGCGTGATGCCGTCGGGGAAGCGCGGGCCGGGGCCGGGAGCGGGCTCCTCGTCGCGCCGGAGCACCTGCAGCGTGTTGCTCGTGGAGTTGAGGATGAAGACGTACGGGTCGCGCACGAGCAGGTGGTTGGGCACCAGGCCCGTGGTGTTGCGCTCGGGCAGCTCGCCATAATCGGAGAGCCGGGCCTGGAGCAGCCGCATGGACGCATCCAGCACCAGCAGCTCGTCCTGGAGGCGCGCGACGGTCTGGGGACTCGTGCCCACCGCCACCGAGGGCCCCTTCACGTCCGGTCCCGCCTGGAGGCCCACCACCTGCCCCGTGTTGAAGCACGTGGCGACGACGTCATAGGTGCAGATGCCACCGCGGCAGCTCCGCGAGTCCGCGCACACGTTGCCGCAGGCGCCGCAGTTGAAGGCGTCCGTGCTCAGGTCCACGCACGAGCGGTCGCAGCGCTCGGAGGACGCCAGCGTACAGGCGGCCTTGCACTGTCCCCGCTCGCAGACCTGGCCGGCGGCGCAGGCCGTGCCTCCCGCTCCCGCACAGCCGCCGCAGTGAGCGGGGTCCGACGCGGTGACGACGCACTGGCCACCGCACACCATGGCGCCCGAGCGGCAACGGCACGCGCCCTCGACACAGGCCTCCGTGGCGGCGCAGGCCACGCCACAGGCGCCGCAATCGGACGAGGTGCTGGAGAGGTCCACGCACGTCCCACCGCAGCGCGACTGGCCCTCGGAGCACAGCGGGCCCTCGTCGGGGCACCCCGCGAGCAGGAGACACAGCGCCACCAGGAAAAGAACCGCGCGAATCATGGTGCGTCACCTGGCCCGAAATTCCCCGCCACCGACAGGTACACGCCGCGGCTCGGGAGGGGGTATCCCACGAAGTCCTCGGCTCGCGCATCGAAGAGGTTCTTCACCTCGCAGGACACGGTGAGCTCCGGGCGCGAGCCCCAGGTGCTCGACACGCCCGCGTGGACGAAGGCGCGCCCGGGCAGCGACATCGCCCCGTCCCGCGAGAGGGCGTGCGCCGACTGCCCCACCAGCTCCACCCGCCCCGTGAGCCACTTCGGCCCGCCCAGGACTCGCGCCGCGAGCTTGTGCCTCGGCCGGTAGGGCAGCTCGCGCAGGTAGAAGCGGCTGTCTCGCTGCAGGTCGCTCGACACCGTGAGCGTGTAGCTCAAGGCTCCCGAGAGCCATGGATGCGGATGCCACTCGCCCTCGGCCTCGAGCCCCATCACGCGCGCGTTGGCGAAGTTGTAGGGCCGCGCCGCGCCGGGTGGATAGGCCTCGTAGGAGATGAGGTCCTCGTAGAGGCTCGCGAAGCCGCCCACCGACACCAGCGACACCTCCGAGCGGTGCACCACCGCCGCATCCGCGTACAGCGCGCTCTCGGGGCGCAGGTCCGGGTTGGGCAGCAGCGTGCCCTGGCGCACGTACAGCTCCAGGAAGGAGGGCGCCCGGTGCGAGCGGCCCGCGTTGGCGCGCAGCTCGAAGCCCGAGGGCAGCAGCACCGTGGCCCCCACCTTCGGGGACAGCAGCGTGTACGGGCCCGCCCGCTCCACCCGCACCGAGGGCGCCACGGTGAGCTGCCCGTCCCATAGCAGCACCTCGTCCATCGCCATCACGCTGGCGCGCAGCCACGAGGGCTCTCCGTTGGAGGCCTCGCTCGTCACCGCCGCCGTCACGGACTCGCCGCCCACGCCCACCTGCGCGGACACCGAGTGCCACCCGCCCAGCAGCACCTGCCCCTCCCACTCCACCCCGCCCACCTGCTGCACCTGCGGGCTCGTCTGGCTCCACGGCCCACCCGACAGCGCCAGCCCGTCCCGCCGGTAGTACGCGCGCGCGTCCGTCCGCACTCCGCCCGGCAACGTGCCCGACACCCGCACGCTCGCCGAGCCACGGGCTCCCGACTGCCGCGCGTCCTCGCTCGGATTCTGCGCCGTGCCCGCCAGCCCCCGCTCGTCGAAGGAGAGCTCGCCCAGCACGTCCGCGGAGAAGCCACCGCCCAGCGCGTGCCGCAGCCGCAGCAGGCCTCCCGCGCCTCGCGCGTCGTTGTTGATGCGCCGCCGCTCGAGGAGCGCGTCCCCGGGCAGCGTGGGGCTCGGGTCGAAGAGGTACGGGAAGCGTCCGCCCGAGGTGCCCCCATGCACGAGCAACAACGCCTCACCGCCCGCGAGCGGCCCCTCCGCCGACAGCCACCCCGTCGCCGTGTCCCAGCTGCCGTAGGTGAGCTCTCCCGCCAGGCGAGCCTTCGCGCCGGGACGCCGGGTGATGATGTTGATGGCCCCGCCCAGCCCTCCCGAGCCGTAGCGCGCGCCCGCCCCGCCGCGCAGCACCACGAAGCGCTCGGCCAGGGCCACGGGCACGCGCGACAGGTCCGCGATGCCTCCCGCCCCGTTGAGCGGAATGCCGTCGAGCAGCACCAGCGTGCCGTTGGCGGACGCGCCCCGCACCACCACGCTCTTGCTCTGCCCGTAGCCGCCGAGGTCCTGCACCGTCACGCCGGGCGCGGTGGTCAGCAGCTCCGCGGTGTCCCGGGCCGCCGCGCCGAACTCCTCCACGCGGATGACGGTGAGCGCGCCGCTCGGGTCCCTCCGCGCCGCCGAGTCCGGAGGCTCGGGCGCCAGCGGCTTCTCCTCCACCTCGACGGTGGGAATGCGCAAGGGCTCGCCAGCGGGGGCGTCCGAGGCCGAAGGGTCCTGGGGAGAGGCCTGTTGGGCCCGCGCGAATCCGCTCGTGCTGAGCGCCAGGCAGAGCAACCGCCCGGCGAGGTGCAACCACCGCATGGACCCGCCTTCCGCTCTCTCCGTCGAAGAGAGAAGGCAAACGCGGGCGCATCACGCCCACACCCCTGGGCAGGTCTCCTGACTCCCGGGCTGGCTGCCCGGTCACAGTGGCGGGACCGCGCCGGACTTACACCGGCTTCCCTCTTGAAGGCCCGGCATGGGCACCCAAGGGCAGGCCCTTCCTAGGGGCTCAACCCCCGCGCGTCAAGCCACCCTCGCCGAGGGAGACGCGCGGGCCCCGGGAATGGCGCGCCAGCCAGTCGAGGATGAACTGATTGAAGGCGGAGAACTGAAGGAAGGTGGCCAGCATGTCCCCGAAGCGCAGCGAGGCCCGATCGAAGAGCGGCGTGGGCCGTCCGGGAATGAGCAGCGTGCCGTTGTGCCAGGTGCCGTTGTGGCTGCCGTCGTCGGTGACGTACCAGACGCCCGTCTGCTTCTCCTCGCTGAAGGTGGCGTGCACCCGGGACACCGTGGGGTCCTCGACGATGACATCGTTGTCGGGCGTACGTCCCAGGGTGATTCCCGTGGTGAGCGAGGTGGAACCGAAGCTCTTGCGCACCTCGAGCACGAGCGGCTCGGCGACCGTGGGCCGGCGCACCGACAAGCCCGTCATCGTGCTGCGGGTGAACAGGGGGCGCACTCCTGTCGGAGGCGCCTCCCACACCAGCACCGGCCAGCACACCGCGCGCCGCACGGAATGGGGATCTTCCAGGAATTGTGAGGCGAGCACGGAGAACTTCAGGTGCACGGAACTACCCTCCAGCACACTCGGGGGTGACGGACACGGTGTGCATGGAGGGCGATCTGGGCCAGTCCCCCCTGGGGCGGTGAGCGCGGGGAGGACAGACGCGGCACAGGTGCTCAGTGGGAGGAAGCAAGCACCTGAAAGGGGATGCGCAGCGTGGTGAACGTCTCACCGGTGCTCGCGTCCACCAACCGGGCCTCGAGCGTGACCTGGCGCTCATCGGCGCCGAGGCTCTCGAAGTAGAGGAAGCCCGTCCACGAGGACTCGTTCTTCAGCACGCCCTCGGGGAAGGCCTGGCGCAGCATGTCCACCGTGGGCAGCCCCGTGTTTCCACAGGAGTAGCAGATGACCTCGGGATCCCGGGTGAAGCGGCCCTGCGGGTTGTAGCTGGGAGGCGCCGTCGGCCCCCGGAGGGTGGTGCCAGGCCGGGCCAGCGTGTTGGGCTGGAGCGCGGCGTAGTGCGCCCCGCCCACGAGCGTGAAGCCCTCGTACTGGATGCGCAGGATACGGCCGCTGGTGTTCTCCAGGGCGAGCTCCACCGGCGTGAGGGTGCTCGGGAGATCCGAGGGGTCCCCCTTCCAGGTGTCCGCGCTCGCCACGAGCCGCACCCCCTTGTCCTCGGCGGCGGCGATGCGCCCGTCCTTCGAGACGACGACCTGAGCGGCCGGCGAGGGACGCATCCGCGCCGGGGTGGAACAACCCGTCAGCAGCCACAACACCACGACACCCAGAATGCGGGAGCGCATGAACGTGCTCTTCCTTGTCGGTGAGACTCCGGCCCCGCCGCGCATCTTCCGCGTGGGAGCGGGTGCTCGCCAGCCCTTTCCACCGCCGGCTGTCACCTGGAACGCGGACGGGCGGGGAAGGTTGCCGGGAGGACCCACGCCGTCCCGTGCCCGGGACGAACCGCGCGCGGCCGTACGCCCCGCACGCGTGGCCTCCGAGGGAAACCCTCCTGGCACGGCGCCTGCTCAGGGAGCGGCCACCGCGCCATGGAGGCGCGCAGGAGAAGGACAAAGGTGGTCGAGATGCTGACGGCGGGAAAGCGGTTGGCGGTGTTCTCCATCCGCGAGGGCAAGGGCGGGAGCATCTGGGTGCGTGCGGGGAGCGCCTTCGTGAACAAGGACGGCTCGCTCAACGTGCTGCTGGATGTGCTGCCGCTGGACGGGAAGCTGCACGTGCGCGAGGCGGGGGACAAGAAGGACACGGTGCAGGCGGGCGGTGGCGGGCGCTACGGGCTCGAGGGCGGACTGGACTCGCTGCCCGTGGGAGGCCACTCGTGAGCGCGCGGGTGATGGGGACGGTGGTGGCCGCGGTGCTGGGGCTGGTGCTGCTCGGCACCGGGAGCGCGGAGGCGGCAAGCGGGAGGACGCGGACGCGCTACACGGGGGTGGTGAACCTCAACGAGGCGACGGTGGCGCAGCTGGACGTGCTGCCGGGTGTGGGGGCGAAGGCCGCGCAACGCATCGTCGCCTGCAGGCAGAAGCGGGCCTTCAAGCGCATCGAGGAGCTGGTGCGGGTGAAGGGCTTCGGCAAGAAGCAGTTCCTCAAGCTCAAGCCGCACCTGACGCTGGAGGGGCCGACGACGCTGAAGGCGGAGAAGGTGCCGGTGGAGCTGCCCGCGGTCCACCTCACCGCCGCCGCGGCTCCGGCTGCGGCTCCGGCGGCGAAGCCCTGAGCACCCGGGAGGGAGGAGGCCGCGAGCCCCGGGCCTCCTCTCCTTCTCTCGCACCCACGGGCCCGGCTCAGCGGCGGGCGGCGCGGGGCGGCAGCTCGAGCACGTCGGCGTGCTCGGTGAGGGCCATGTCGGGCGTGAGCTGGAGGGGCTGCACGGGCAGGGCGGCCTGGGTCGTGGCCTGACGCAGGGCATCGATCAACTGCTGCCGGCCGTGGGGATAGGGCGCCTCGTCTCCCGTGAGCGCCATGAGCTGCCCTTGGAGCACCTCGCCCGAGGGCGTGCGCCGCTCCGGGTCGTGCACGAGCAGACCCATGACGATGGCGTCGAGCGCGGGCGAGATGCCAGCCACGAAGTGGGAGGGAGGCAGCAGCTCCTGCTGGGTGGAGGCGACCATCAGCTCCCGCTCGGTCTCGCCCTGCAGGGCGCGCTGGCCGGTGAGGGCCTCGTGCAGGGTGAGGCCAAGGGCGAAGAGGTCCGCCCGGCCATCCAGGGGCTTGCCGAAGGCCTGCTCCGGCGCCATGTAACCCGCCTTGCCGCGCACCGTCTGCGCCTGGGTGAGGGCGAGCCGGTTGGCCGCGCGCGCGATGCCGAAGTCCGACACCTTCACCTCACCGATGCGCGAGAGCAGGACGTTGGGCGGGTTGAGGTCGCGGTGCACCAGGCCCAGCAGCTCGCCCCGGGAGTCCGTACGGCCGTGCATGTACGCGAGCGCCGCGGCCACCTCCGCGCCCACGTAGGCCACCGCCGCCGAGGGCAGCCGCCGCACCCCGAGACGCAGCAACAGCGAGCTGAGCGGCATGCCCTCCACGAACTCCATGGCGAGGAAGACGGTGCCCTGGTGCCGCCCCAGGTCGAGCACCTGCACGATGTTGGGGTGGATGAGGAGCGAGCCCAGCTCGGCCTCGCGGCGGAACATGGCGAGGAACTCCTCGTTGTCCGCGTAGGCCGGGAGGATGCGCTTGACGGCCACCTGCTTCTCGAAGCCGCCCTCGGGGCTATAGGTGGCGCGGAACACCTCGGCCATGCCACCCGCGCCCAGCCGCTCGTGGAGGAAGTACTTCCCCATCACGTCCTTCTCGCGGATGGCGCGCAGCGCCTGCTCGGCCTTGGCCACGATGACGCTGGCGAGCGTGGCCGTCAGGGGCCCGTAGGAGAAGAGGAACACGCAGCGCAGCAGCACCATGGGGAAGGAGAGGGTGCTCAGCGAGTCGGGCGGGAGCCGGGGCTGCGCCACGAAGAGGTAGAGCGCCAGGTACTCGAGCGCGGCGAGCGCCGCCGCCCCATACGCCAGCTTCTTGCCGGCCCGGAGCGCGCACACGACGATGAGCGCGCCCCAGGCGACCAACGGCGGCGCGGTGAGCGCGTACGCGGGCCCGTGGAAGTACACGTCCATGGTGAACACCACCGCCGGGATGGACACGGTGAGGGCGCTGTCCACCCACTGCATCGCCGGGTGGAAGCCGCCCTGCTGGAGCGTGCGCAGGATGAGGGCGTAGTAGACGCACAGCCCGCCCGTCAGCCCCGCGATGCACAGCGCCAGGCCCCAGCCAATCATTCCCGCGAGCAGCAGCGCGGCCACGCAACTGAGCAGCGTCATCCCCCGCATGAAGCGGGCGATGGCCATCTCGCGCGGGACGACGTCCTGGTCCAGGTACTCCTGCAACAGCCGGGCGGAGTGCGGCACTCGGGGGGCGGCGGCTTCCATGGCGGGCCAGTCTATCCGACTCCCCGGTCCGCCATCGATGCACCCCCCTGGCAGAGGTGCCCCCGCGCGAGCGGGCTCAGCCGAACGTCACGTTCATCAACTTCACGATGGGCTCGTCCCCGTAGAAGTCGATGATGTTCACCGCCGCGTACCCCTGCTCCAACCGGAACAGGTTCTCGTCCGGCATGCCCAGCGCCTCGGCCAGCAGCGTCCGGTTCACCCCGCCGTGCGACACCAGCACGAACGTCTCTCCGGCATGCCGCGTGCGCAGCGCATGGCCCGCCAACCTCACCCGCTCGCGCATCTCCCGGTAGCTCTCGCCCTGGGGAAATTGCACTCGCGTCGGGTGGGCCATCCACTCCGCGTAAATCTCCGGGTAGCGCTTCTCCGCCTCCTCGTACGTGAGGCCCTCGAAGAGACCGAAATCAATCTCCCGGAACGCCTCCTCCGTATCCACCGCCATCCCCTTGAGCTCCGCCAGCGGCGCCGCGCTCTCCAGCGCCCTCTGCCTCGGGCTGGCGTAGATGCGCAGCAGGGGCGCCTCGGAGAGGAAGCGCGCGGCGCGCTCGGCCTGCATCCGGCCCGTGGCGGACAACCCCACGTCCAGCCGCCCGTAGCACCGGCCCCGCGTCTCCTCCACCGGCTGACCGTGACGCACCAGCACCATGCGCGTCACGCCCTTCGGAAGTCGCCAGTCCATCATCGCCTACCCCTCCCCCAGCCCGAGCAGCACCACGAACACCCGCGTTTCACAGACTTCCGTGTTCGCTCCCATCGTGTCTCCCGTAATCCCCCCAATCCTTTGCACGCACCACGCACCTTGGATCGCGGTCAGCGCCGTCACCCCCGCGAATACCATGCCCCCGCGCCATCCCCCCGCCAGCCCCACCGCCAACAGCGTCGCACCCAACAGTTCCATCCACCCGAGAGGGTCCGTGATGGCGGACCCCAACCCGCCCGAGCGGCGCGCAGACGGCAACGTCGCGCGGCCCACGTCCGCCGCGTCGAACGTGGCCGCCCCGGGCACGGGGATGCGGCTGGGGAATGCGATGCCAGCGGACAGGCGCCTCATGGGAGGGCGCCTCTTGCCATGTTTTCGCGCGGATGAACACCCGCACCTGACTTCAGCGGTCGGCCCGGCCCGCCAACGTGGCCCGCACGGAATCCGCAATCCGAGACAGGGCCGCATCTACCGCCGCCCAGGGCACCATCCGCCCCACCAGCAGCCCCAGGATGAACGTCAGCACCCACATGCGGCGCCCCGGCCCACGTCGCCCCCGGGCCTTCGGAGACGGGCTCCCCGGCTGCGCCCCTTGCACCAGCGCCAGCGCCTCCTCGTCCAGCACGAGCACCCGGACCTTGATGCCGCCCGACATCAGCGCCTGCACCAGGTCCTCCAGGAAGCGCTCGTAGTGCTCCGGCGCGAGGTCCAGCTCCATTCCATGGTGGGACTCGTAGCGGCGGGCCACCGACTCGTAGCCGCGCAGCTGCGCCTCCTCCTTCGAGGCATCCACCCAGCCGCACACCACCGAGGGCGCCGAGCCCTCCCGCGCCACGAGCGAGATGGACTGCCGCGCCAGGCGCCCTCCCGCGGTGCTGGGCCCCTCGGGCTCGTCCACGCGGAGCACGCGGTACGGCGCGCGGCCGAAGAAGCGCCGGGAGAAGGTGTCGCGCAGCAGGTCGGCGATCAGCACCGCCCGCGTGGAGAACGCCGTGCGCAGGGGCTCCTCCTCCACGGGCACGGGCGGAGGCGCCGCCTTCAGCCGCGTCGTGTTGTCCTCGAGCGGAGCCGCGCGCGTGTCGCCGTCCAGCTCGAGGGGCGGCACGCTCCAGGGAGGGCTCGTCGCCTCCTGGTCCAGCGCGGAGAAGTCGAGCTCCACCCTGCGCCCGAGGTTCTTCTTCTGGTCCGCCATGTGCCGCTCCCTCCCAGGCCCCTGGAGCCCGGGCGCGGCACGATAAGGGGTGAGACGCCCAGGCCCCAACCCCCCCACGCGCCGCGCGGGAGGCGTCCGCTATAACGGACGAATGGATTGACAAACGGATGACGCCCGGGCACCTTGGCTCCCGTTCCCAATGCCCATCCCCACGCCCCCAGTGCTCTGTTGCTGTCGGTCCCCCGGGGTGGGCGCTCGCGCACCGCAAGCCTGAGAGCCGAGGCCGCGCGGAACACGAAGCCCACCCCCCGCGAGGGAACGGTGGGCTTTCGAGTACCTGGAGTCCTCGAATCCCCTCGGAGCGCTCGCGGGCCGATTTCCCCCAAACGAGGTAGCACCTTGGACGAGTCGAGCTGGACGAAGCAGTCATCGAAGTCTCCCCGCCGTGGAGCGCTGCCGCGCGCGGTGCTGGCCACGGCCTGGCTGGCCCTGCCCGGAGCCGCGGCAGCGCAGCAGACCCCGGCGGGAGCGCCGCAGACGCCGCCGGACGCGACGGTGGAGACGCCGAAGCCGGAGAACCCGAAGGCGGAGACGCCGCCGCCCGCCCCCGAGGCGAAGCCGCCCGCTCCGGCCGCTCCGCCGGTCGTCAGCGCGGGGCCGGAGGGCTTCACGCTCGCGTCGGCGGACAAGCAGTTCCAGCTCAAGCTGCGCGGCTACGTGCAGGCGGACGGCCGCTACTTCGCGAGCGAGAAGGACCGGCCCGCGGTCAACACCTTCCTCGTGCGGCGGGCGCGCCCCATCCTCGATGGCACGCTCTTCGGCCTGGTGGACTTCCGCATCATGCCGGACTTCGGCAGCGGCACGACGACGCTCCAGGACGCGTACGTGGACCTGCGCCCCCGGCCCGAGCTGCGGCTGCGCGTGGGCAAGTACAAGCCGCCCTCCATGGGGCTCGAGCAGCTCCAGTCCGACAGCAACATCGTCTTCGTCGAGCGCAACCTGCCCTCCAACCTCGTGCCCAACCGCGACGAGGGCATCCAGCTGCACGGGGAAATCGCCGGGGGCGTGCTGACGTACGCCGTCGGGGCCTTCAACGGCACGCCCGATGACGCCAGCGTGGACGCCAACCTCGACGACAACGTGGACCTCGCCGCGCGCGTCTTCTCGCACCCGTTCCGGCGCACCGAGTGGACGCCCCTGAAGGGGCTCGGGCTGGGAATCGCCGGCAGCAGCGGCAGCCAGCACGGCACCCCGTCCGCCACGGGCCTGGCGCCCTACCGCACCGTGGGGCAGCAGGTCTTCTTCAGCTACCTGTCGAGCACCACCGCGGCGGACACCGTCGTCGCCGATGGCGCGCACCTGCGCCTGTCGCCCCAGGCCTACTACTACTACGGCGGCCTGGGGCTGCTCGCCGAGTACGTCACCTCCACCCAGGAGCTGCGGCGCGGCACCGACGAGCGCGTCCGGGTGCGCAACGACACGTGGCAGGTGCAGGCCTCCTACGTGCTCTTCGGGGGCACCCCGGGCTTCGAGGGCGTGCGTCCCACCCACCCGCTGCGGCCCTCCGAGGGAAGCTGGGGCGCCGTGGAGCTCGCCGCCCGCTACGCCGAGCTGCACGTCGACCCCGACGCCTTCCCGCGCTTCGCCGACCCCAACCGCTCCGCGCGCGTGGCGAAGGGCTGGGGCGCCGCCGCCAACTGGTACATCGGTGGCAACAACCGCATCGGCCTCGACCTGGAGCACACCACCTTCGAGGGCGGCGCCGCCAACGGCGCGGACAAGCCCTCGGAGCTCGTCCTGTTCGGCCGCTTCCAGGCCAGCTTCTGATCCCCAGGTGCCCGGGGGAGGCCGTCCGTTATAGCGGATGAACCGCTTGACAAACGGACGCCCCCCGGGCACTTTGTGTCCTGTTCATGCACGTCCCCGGCCCCCAGAACCTATCGTGTTGTCCTGGGAGACCGGGGTGGGCGCCCGCCCGCCGGAGGCCTGAGGGCTGACGGCTGCGTGCTCTGGAGAGCCCACCACTCACCCGCGAGGGGACGGTGGGCTTTCGAGCTTCATGGGCCTCGAACCCACCGAGACCTCGCCGCCACCCTTCCGTTTCGAGGTATCTCAATGAAGCCGCTGTTCTCGCAGAAGCTCGCCGCTCCCCTGTTGTCCCTGCTGCTCGCCGCCGTGCCCGCGCTGGAGGGCTGCTCGAAGCCGGGCGCCGCGCAGGGCGAGCCCATCACCCTGCTCAACGTCTCGTACGACCCGACGCGCGAGCTCTACACGGACGTCAACGCCGCCTTCGCCAAGCAGTGGGAGGCGAAGAACGGGACGAAGCTCGTGGTGAAGCAGTCGCACGGCGGCTCGGGCAAGCAGGCGCGCGCCGTCATCGACGGGCTGGACGCGGACGTGGTGACGCTCGCGCTCGCGTACGACGTGGACATGCTGCACGACAAGGGCAACCTGCTGCCGGACAACTGGCAGTCGCGGCTGCCCAACAACAGCTCGCCCTACACGTCCACCATCGTCTTCGTGGTGCGCAAGGGCAACCCCAAGGCCATCCACGACTGGGAAGACCTCCTCAAGCCCGGCGTGGCCGTCATCACCCCCAACCCGAAGACGTCCGGCGGCGCGCGGTGGAACTACCTGGCCGCCTGGGGCTACGCGCAGCGCAAGGCCGGCGGCGACGAGGCCAAGGCGCGCGAGTTCATCACCCAGCTCTTCAAGAACGTGCCGGTGCTGGACTCGGGGGCGCGCGGCGCCACCACCACCTTCTCCGAGCGCGGCCTCGGTGACGTGCTCATCGCCTGGGAGAACGAGGCCTTCCTGCTCACCCAGGAGGTGGGCAAGGACCAGTTCGAGATCGTCGTCCCCTCGGTGAGCATCCTCGCCGAGCCGCCCGTGGCCATCGTGGACCGCAACGTGGACCGCAAGGGCACGCGCGCCGCGGCCGAGGCCTACCTGCAGTACCTCTACTCCGAGGAGGGCCAGGAGCTCGCGGCGAAGCACCACTTCCGGCCGCGCTCGCAGGCGGTGGCCGCGAAGTACGCCAGCCACTTCTCCACGGTGAGCCTGTTCACCATCGACGAGGTGTTCGGCGGCTGGAAGCAGGCGCAGAAGAAGCACTTCGACGACGGGGGCTCCTTCGACCAGGTCTACGTCCCCAAGGCGCAGTAGCCGGAGCCGCACCTTCATGTCCTCGAGCGCACGACGCCGCGTCCTGCCGGGCTTCGGACTGACGATGGGGCTGAGCTGGTTGTACCTGGGCCTCATCGTCCTGCTGCCGCTGTCCGGCCTCTTCCTCAAGACGTTCACCCTCTCCTGGGGCCAGTTCTGGGAGACGGTGGCCGCGCCCCGCGTGCTCGCGGCGTACCAACTGAGCTTCGGCGCGGCCTTCCTCGCCGCGCTGGCCAATGCCGTCTTCGGCCTGCTCGTGGCCTGGGTGCTGGTGCGCTACCACTTCCCGGGCAAGGCGCTGGTGGACGCGCTGGTGGACCTGCCCTTCGCCCTGCCCACCGCCGTGGCGGGGCTCACGCTCACCACGCTGTACTCGCGCAACGGCTGGTATGGGCAGTACCTGGAGGCGCTCGGCTTCAAGGTGGCCTTCACGCCGCTGGGCATCGTCGTGGCGCTCACCTTCATCGGGCTGCCCTTCGTGGTGCGCACCGTGCAGCCGGTGCTCGAGGACATCGACGTGGACGTGGAGGAGGCCGCCGCCACGCTGGGGGCCACGCCCTGGCAGGTGTTCACCCGCGTCCTCTTCCCCAGCGTCTTCCCCGCGCTGCTCAGCGGCTTCACGCTCGCCTTCGCCCGCGCCATTGGTGAGTACGGCTCCGTCGTCTTCATCTCCGGCAACATGCCGATGAAGACCGAGATTGCCCCGCTGCTCATCATCACGCGGCTGGAGCAGTACGACTACGCCGGGGCGACGGCCATCGCCGGGGTGATGCTCGGGGCCTCGTTCGCGCTGCTGCTCGCCGTCAACCTGCTGCAGCGCTGGAGCCAACGCCGGCTCGAGGCCCGGCCCGGGTAGGAGTCCCGCCATGCACCCGACCTCGCACGCTGCGCGCCGCCACCGGCGCCCCGTCTCCGGCCCGGCGCCCGTGCGCTGGCTGCTCATCGGCCTGGCGCTCGCCTTCCTCGGCGTGTTCCTCGTCGTGCCGCTGGTGGCCGTCTTCACCTACGCCCTGCGGAAGGGCGTGGGCGCGTACTTCGCCGCCATCGTGGAGCCCGAGGCCTGGTCCGCCATCCGCCTCACCCTGCTGGCCGCCGCCATCGCCGTGCCGCTCAACCTGGGCTTCGGGCTGGCCGCCGCGTGGCTCATCGCCCGCTTCCGCTTCCCCGGCCGGGACGTGCTCCTCACGCTCATCGACCTGCCCTTCAGCGTGTCGCCCGTCATCGCGGGCCTCGTCTTCGTGCTGCTCTTCGGCCGGCAGGGGTGGTTCGGCGCGTTTCTGGATGAGCACGACATCCACATCATCTTCGCCGTGCCCGGCATCGTGCTGGCCACCGTGTTCGTGACGTTCCCCTTCGTGGTGCGCGAGGTGCTGCCCGTCATGCAGGCGCAGGGGCAGGACGAGGAGGAGGCGGCGCTGTCGCTGGGCGCGAGCGGCTGGCGCACCTTCGTGCGCGTGACGCTGCCCAAGGTGAAGTGGGGCGTGCTCTACGGCGTGCTGCTGTGCAACGCGCGCGCGATGGGCGAGTTCGGCGCCGTGTCCGTCGTCTCGGGGCACGTGCGCGGGGTGACGAACACCCTGCCGCTGCACGCGGAGATTCTCTACAACGAATACAACCTCGCCGGTGCGTTCGCCGTGGCCTCGCTGCTCACGGTGCTCGCGCTGGTGACGTTGGCCGTCAAGAAGTACGTCGAGTGGAGGGCCGAGTCCCCATGAGCGTCATCGTCGAGCAACTCACCAAGCGTTTCACCGCCGCGGGGACTCCGGCCGTCTCGGATGTGTCGTTCCAGGCGCCGCCAGGGGCCATCACCACACTGCTGGGGCCCTCGGGCGCGGGCAAGTCCACGCTGCTGCGGCTCATCGCCGGGCTGGAGCTGCCGGACTCCGGCTCCGTGCGCATCGAGGGCGTGGACTGTACCCACCTGCCCGTGCAGAAGCGCGGCATCGGCGTCGTCTTCCAGAGCTACGCGCTCTTCAAGCACATGACGGTGCGGCAGAACATCGCCTTCGGCCTGGAGACGCGCCGGCAGCCCCGCGCTGAAATCGAAGCGCGCGTGGACGAGATGCTGCGCCTGGTGCAGCTCGAGGAGCTGGGCCAGCGCTACCCGGGGCAGCTCTCCGGAGGACAGCGGCAGCGCGTGGCCTTCGCGCGGGCGCTCGCCATCCGCCCCAAGCTGCTGCTGCTGGACGAGCCCTTCGGCGCGCTCGACAGCCGCGTGCGCGTGGAGCTGCGCGAGTGGCTGCAGGAGCTGCACGAGCAGACGGGTGTCACCACCCTGCTCGTCACGCACGACCAGGAGGAGGCGCTGGAGATTTCACAGCACGTGGTCGTGCTCTCGGATGGTCGCGTGGCCCAGGCCGGGCCGCCCGAGGAAATCTATGACCGGCCGGCCACCCCGTTCGTCGCCTCGTTCGTGGGCGGCACCAGCGTGCTGCGCGGCCTGGTGCGCTCGGGGCGGGCCGAGGTGGGCACGCTCGTGGTGAAGGCGCCCCAGAGCGCCCGCGAGGGCGAGGCGGTGCATGCGTTCGTCCGCCCGCATGACATCAAGATCGCCAAGCCCGCCAATGGCGACAGTGGGCCGAGCACGATGCTGGTCGAGCGGCTGAAGTCGGTGGGCGGCTACGTGAAGGTGCTGCTCAAGCTGCCCTCGGGCGAAATGGTCACCGTCGAGGTGCCCCGCTCCGAGTTCGACAACCTGGGCGTCGTCGAGGGCGACCACGTCCACGCCGACGTGCGCATGGCCAACGTGTTCCTCGGCGACTTCACCATCTGAGTGCGGGTCCCGGACGCACGGCCCCCAGCGGTTTCACTTCTACGCACGTAGAACCGGAATCGAGGGGGTCGGTTTCACTTCTACGCACGTAGAACCGGAATGGAGGGGGTCCGTTTCACTTCTACGCGCGTAGAAGTGGAGGGGCTCCTTGGTGACCCGAAGGAGGCACGTCCGTCACACCCGCGGCACCGGCCTGCCCGTCAGCGCGGCGAGCCGGCAGGCCAGTTCTTCCAGCCTCCCCAGGCTTCCCCTCGGCTTCGTCTTCCCGTCCAGCAGTGCCTGACAACGCACCGCGGCATCCGCGTCCGGCTTGGGGAGGGGGATGGTAGGGGACCAAACGAAGGCATGGACCGTCCTCGGGAGGGGGCGGCTGCGCCCTAGCCTGCACCCCCCCGTCCGGCAACGGTTTCCCCCGGCAGCGCCCCGCCATCGTCACTACCTGTCCAAGGATGAGACGCGCGACAGCAAGGTAGAATTTGGGGGACACTGTAGAAATGAAGCCAATCGACGAGGCCGGGGAACAGACCTCCGCCGACAAGAGCAACGCGCCTCCCCTCGGGGAAGTGCTGGAATTCATGCGCCTGCTGTGGGCCGTGGACCATGGCCTGCAATCCACCTCCAAACGCATGGAGGCCACGCTCGGACTGACGGGCCCCCAACGGCTGGTGATACGGCTCGTGGGCCGCTTCCCCGGCATCACCGCGGGGCGGCTCGCCCACATCATGCACGTGCACCCCAGCACGCTCACGGGCGTCCTCAAGCGCATGGAGAAGCGCGGGGTGCTCGAGCGCAAGGCGGATCCGCTCGACGGACGCAAGGCGCTCTTCGCGCTCACCGAGGCGGGCCGCGCCCTGGACGTGCCCTCCGCCGGCACCGTGGAGTCCGCCGTGCAGCGCGCCATCACCCGCATGTCGCGCACGCGCCTGATCAACGCCCAGGACGTGCTGACGGCGATCGCCGAGGAGCTGGGCGCCGGTTCGCCCTCGGGGGAGCCGGTGAACGGCACCCCGGACGGGGAGGGGTCCGAGCCCTCGGAGCGGGACGGCGAGGACGCGGCGTCCAAGAGCGCCAGCCGCTGAACCTCTGGCGCCCGCCGCCCCCCCGGGCAAGCTTCCACCGGAGGACACCCGGGGGCTCCAGCCCCCCGCCCGGTGGCCTGGGGGACGCGCCGCACGCCGGGGCCTGCTACAGATTTGGGAAATAGGTGGCCCGGCCATGGGTTGCCACACGACCGAGCGGACGTGACAGCGTGAATCTCGAATCCCCGCAGACCCCAGGCCCGGAGCTCCCCCCTCCGCTTCCCCCGCAGCCTCCCGCTCCGCCCCCGGAGCCCGAGCCGCGCTCGCATGGCGTGGAGCGGCTGCTCGCCGCGGTGCGGGCCCGCCAGCGCCGCCAGTTGTGGCTCCAGGGCGCGCTGCTGGGCACCGCCACCCTGCTCGTGCTGGGCGTGGCCGCGGGCTTCCTCGCGCTCGCCGCCCCGGCCGCCGGCCGGTGGATGCTGCTGCTCGCCCCGGTGGTGGGCGCGCTCGTGGCGGGTGCCTTTGGCGTGGGGCTCTCCGTGCGCACGGTGGGCGATGACCTGCGCACCGCGCGCCTCATCGGCGAGCGCCGGCCGGAGCTGTCCCTGGATGTGCTCGCCGCGGTGGAGCTCTCGCGCGAGCAGGCCGCCCAGCCACAGCACTCCTCCGAGCTCGCCGAGGCCTTCCTGCGCCAGATGGACCTGCGCGCCGGACAGGTGGACGCGGGCACGGTGGTGGACGGCTCGCGCCTCAAGCAGGCGGGGCTGGCGCTGGGCGGCGTGGTGCTGGTGCTCGCGGTGGTGCTGGGCCTGGCGGGCGCGCAGTGGCGCGCGGGCCTGGAGAAGGCGCTCGAGTCCGCGCGCCTCGCCGCGTTGCCCGAGCAGCGC
The DNA here is from genome assembly GCF_045802675.1 of Archangium sp. Classification (GTDB taxonomy): domain Bacteria; phylum Myxococcota; class Myxococcia; order Myxococcales; family Myxococcaceae; genus Archangium. The sequence goes on from NZ_JBJMQO010000097.1 coordinate 59,086, forward strand.
GAGCCCATCACCGGCGACATCGAGCTGACGTACCGCTACCCCGCCTACACGGGGCTGGCCCAGCGCACCGTGCCGGGCACCAACGGCGAGGTGAGCGCACCGGCCGGCACCGAGGTGACGCTCAAGACGCGCTCGGACCGCGAGGTGGAGCGCGCGGAGATTGTCGTCAACGGCGAGACGCTGCCGCTCACCGTCACCGGCAAGCGCGAGCTCTCCGGCAGCTTCGTGGCGAAGAAGCCGGGCAACTACCACTTCGTCTTCTACGGCGCGGGCCGCAAGGCGCTGGCCACCGGGCCGGACATCCCGCTCAACGTGGAGGCGGACACCCCGCCCCAGGTGCAACTCCTCACGCCCGCGGCGGAAATCGAGGTCGACCCCGGCCAGCAGGTGACGCTCAAGTACGAGGCCAGCGACGATTACGGCCTCAACGGCCTGGCGCTCGTCTTCCGCACGCCGGGCGCGAAGGAGGAGACGCGCATTGCCCTGCCCAAGGAGGATGGCCGCCGCGACAAGGGCACGTACACGTGGAACCTGGGCACGCTCAAGGCGCAGCCGGGGGACCGCATCTCCTACTTCATCGAGGCGAAGGACAACGACGCGGTGGAGGGCCCCAAGCGGGGCGTGAGCCGCACCCAGGTGCTGCGCGTCTACAGCGCCGCCGAGCACCTGCGCGCCGCCCTGGAGAAGGCCGAGGCCCTCTGGGGCCGCATGGTGGACCACCTCGCCGACCGGCTGGAGGGCCCGGAGCGCGAGCGCGTGAGGGAGCCGCAGAAGGTGGCCGCCGCGCAGTCGGTGGACACCGCGGGCCTGACGCTGGTGGCGGACATGCGCGCGCTCGCCCAGGAGCTCAGCCGCGAGCGCGACAACCCGGCCGAGCTCGTGGGCGCGCTCTCCAACATCGCCGCGACGCTGGGCCAGAAGGTGCGCGCCACCTCGGACCTGCGCCGCATCTACCTGCGCACCCAGCAGCGCCGGGCCGGCGACGACTTCGGCACCGGCGAGCGCCTGGGCGCGCTCGTGACCGATGAAGTCGCCGAGCTGGAGAAGGACATCCTCTACCTGGAGTCCCTGCTGGACCGCCAGAAGCTGGAGGCCCTGCAGGAGCTGGCCAGGCAGCTGGCCAACGAGCGCCGCGAGCTCGCCAACCTCATCGAGCAGTACAAGCAGAACCCGGATGAGCAGGTGCGCGAGCAGGTGATGCAGCAGATTCAGCAGGTGCGCAACCGCATCAACGAGCTGATGCAGCGCATGTCGGAGATGCGCCAGGGCATCCGCGACGAGCACCTCAACGCCGAGGCCCTTCAGGAGATGATGAAGGACCAGGACATGCAGAGCGCGCTCGACGACGTGGAGCGCCTCATGCGCGAGGGCAAGACGGACGAGGCGCTCGCCAAGCTGCAGGAGCTGTCCATGCAGATGGACGAGATGCTCAACGGCCTGAACGAGGCCCAGGACGAGTTCGGCAACGAGCAGTACCCGGAGCTGTCGCAGAAGTTCGGCCAGTTCATGGACGACCTGCAGAAGACGGCGCAGGAGCAGCAGCGCGTGGCCGACGCCACCAAGGCGCTGCGCGACCAGGCCCGCAAGCAGAACAAGGACCGGCTGTCCGAGCGCGGCAAGGCCATGAAGGACGAGCTGCAGCGTCAGATTGAACAGGTGCAGAAGAGCTACCAGCAGCTCAAGCCGGAGGATCTCAACAGCCGGGCCTCGCGTCCGCTGGAGGAGGCGCAGGCGGAGCTGGACAACGCGAAGAACGCGCTGAAGGTGGACGACTACGACCTGGCGGCCGAGGCGGCCCAGCGCGCCTCCGAGGCGGCCCAGCAGCTCTCCAGCTACGGCGAGCAGCAGCGCGCGCTGGACGAGATGTACGGCAACCCGGACGAGGTGCGCCAGCAGTCGGCGCAGCTCGCCGAGCGCCTGGAGAAGGACGCCAAGTCGGTGGAGGACGTGAACCGCAAGCTGCAGTCGCTCTTCCCGCCGCCGGGCTCGCAGATGAGCCAGCAGGACAAGCAGCAGCTGCAGCAGCTGGCCCAGCAACAGCAGCAGCTGGAGCAGAAGGCGAAGGACCTGCGCCAGCAGATGCAGGACATGGAGCAGATGGCGCCGCTGTTCGGCCAGGAGGCGGGGGACCAGATGGAGGAGGTCGGCCGGCGGATGGGCGAGGCCGCGCAACGGATGGAGGGCAAGGACGCCAACCGGGGCTACGGCGAGCAGCAGGCGGCGCTGGAGGGGCTGAAGCAATTCCAGCAGCAGATGAAGGAGAGCCAGCGGGGTCGGGGCAAGGGACGCGGACTGCCACTGCCCATGGGCATGGGCAAGCGCGAGGGCAACGGCAGAGACCCGCGCGACAAGGTGGAGATTCCGGACGAGGAGGCCTACCAGGCGCCGAAGGAGTTCCGGAAGGACCTGCTGGACGCGATGAAGCAGGGCGCGCCGGAGAAGTACCGTGACCAGGTGAAGCGCTACTACGAGGAGCTGGTGAAGTGATGGCCTGGAAGAACATCCCCTCCCTGCTCCTCGCCCTGGCCCTCCTCCTCCCCCTGGCGCCCGCGAGGGCCCAGGACGCACTGAAGGCCGAGGCCAAGGAGCGCCTGAGCAAGGTGGAGGCGGCGCTGGACGGCTGGGACGTGCCGGGAGCGCGGCGCGAGCTGCAGGCGCTCGAGGGCATCGTCCCGGAGGACGTGGAGCCGCTCAAATACTTCCAGGGCCGCGTGGCCTTCGAGGAGGGCCACTACACCGAGGCCATCGAGCAGCTGAAGGCGGCCAACATCGAGGACAAGCCGGGCAGCTACCTGCGGCTCGCCAAGGACACGCAGGCCATCGTGAAGGACCACGCGCACGCGGAGAGCGAGCACTTCATCTTCTACTACCCCAAGGGGAAGGACGAGGTGCTGGTGCCCTACGCGCTGGAGACGCTGGAGTCCATCCACCGCGCGCTCGCCGAGGACCTGGGGCACCGGCCGCCGGGGAAGATTCGCGTCGAGGTGGTGAACAACGCGCGCGAGCTGTCCAAGGTGAGCACCCTCACCTACCAGCAGATTCAAACGACGGGCACCATCGCCATCTGCAAGTTCAACAAGCTGATGGTGACGAGCCCCAAGGCGGTGGCACGCGGCTACGACTGGCAGGACACGCTCGCGCACGAGTACATCCACCTGGTGGTGAGCCAGATGAGCCACAACACGGTGCCCATCTGGCTGCACGAGGGCCTGGCCAAGTTCCTCGAGTCGCGCTGGCGCGGCAAGCCGGGGCTGGCGATGACCCCCTCGACGCTCGCGCTGCTGGGGCGGCGGGTGAAGGACGACAAGCTCATCCCCTTCGAGAAGATGCACCCGTCCATCGCCATGCTGCCCACGGCCGAGGACGCCGCCACGGCCTTCGCCGAGGTGTATTTCGCCATCGACTACGTCTACGAGACGCAGGGCAACAAGGGCCTGCGCGAAATCATCCTCGGGCTGCGCGACGGCAAGACGGACAAGAAGTCGGTGGAGGCGGCCACGGGCATGCCCTTCCCGCTCTTCGAGAAGAGCTGGCTCGCGCACATCAAGAAGCAGTCCTTCCCCAAGGAGCTGCTGCCGCGCGAGGAGGTGGTGCTCAAGGAGAACGCCAAGGACAAGGACGAGAAGAAGAAGGGCCGGGAAATCTCCTTCGGCGACTTCGCGGAGGTGACGGAGGTGCCGGCGCGCAAGTTCGCGCACCTGGGCGAGCTGATGCGCGAGCGCAACCGCACCCGGGCCGCGGCCGAGGAGTACGCCAAGGCGCACAAGCTGGTGGGCGACAAGTACGAGTCCGTGTCCAACAAGTACGCCCTGGCGCTGCTGGAGCTGCGGCGGCTGGATGAGGCGGAGAACGTGCTGCGCGGCTCGCTGCGCTTGCACCCGGGCTCGCCGAGCACCAGCGTGCACCTGGGCCGCATCCTCCTGTTCCGCAAGGACTACCCCAAGGCCCGGCAGACCTACCTGGAGGCGCTCGCGGCCGACCCGTTCGACCCTGAAATCCACATCGCGCTCATGCGCATCCACGAGGCGCTCGGCGAGACGGCGCTCGTCACGCGCACGCGCGCGGCCAGCGTGGTGCTCACCGGCCTCAAGCCCGAGGAGGTCAACCAGGTGGCCCAGGAGTTCCTGCGCGAGGACAAGGAGCTCGTCGAGGGCGATGAGGCCCTCTCCGGCAACGGCAAGGACGCCGCGCCCAAGCCCCCCGCCGCCCCGGCTCCCGCGAAGGACGCGGGCCATTAGCCGAGGCCGCTCGCCGGCCCGGAGGGTGGTGGTAGCCTGCCACCCGCCATGGCCGAGCGAGTCCTGAAGTGCCCGCACTGCAACGCGCCGCTCACGCCGCCGAGCCGTTTCGCGCGCTCGGTCACGTGCTCCTTCTGCGGCGTCACGGTGCAGCTCGACCCGGCGGCCGTCTCCGCCGCGCGCTTCCGCGAGGCCTTCCAGGCCTGGAACCAGCCCGCCCGCCACGGCTACTCCACCTGGTGGACGCTCGGGGACAGCCACTGGGCGCCCGGCGGGCTCATCGCGCGCGGGGAGCTCTCGGACGTCTACGTCGCCGAGCGGGCCCGCTGGCCCACCGAGCGCGTGCTCCTCAAGGTGCTCCGCAACCCGGACGACGCGCCCCTCTTCGAGCACGAATGGGACGTCCTCGAGCAGCTCCAGCGCAGCACCGCCGACGGGGCCGCGACCTTCACGACCCGCCTGCCACAACCCGTGGCCCGAGGCGTCCTGCGCGACGGGCCCCACGCGGGCGCGCGCGCCATGGCCCTGCGCTGGCCCAGTGGCTTCGTCCACACCTTCGAGGCCGTGCGGCGCGCGTACCCCACCGGCATCGAGCCGCGCGTGTCCATCTGGATGTGGCGGCGCATCCTCGAGACGCTCTCGTTCCTCCACCGCTCGGGCGTCGTGCACGGCGCGGTGCTGCCCCAGCACCTGCTCGTCCAGCACCGGGAGCATGGCGCCCGGCTCGTGGGCTTCAGCTGCGCGGACCGCCCGGGAGCCCGGCTGCGCGCCGTGTGCACCGGCTGTGAGGGCTTCTATCCCGAGAGCCTCCTGCGCTCGGAGACGCTCACGCCCGAGGCCGACCTGATGATGAGCGCGCGCTGCATCGCCGCGCTCCTCGGGGGCGAGCCCTCGCGAGGCACCGTGCCGGACTCCGTGCCCGGCGCCCTGGCGGCACTCGTACGGCACGCCGCCACCGGAGAGGGGGCCGGGGAATCCGGGGGGGATGCCTGGACACTTCGCGAGCGCGTTGGTGAAGTGAGCGCCAGGGTTTTTGGCCGGCCGGGCTTCCACCCGCTCGCGATGCCGTGAGCACGCGGCCACCCGCCGAGACGAAGGAGCACGGACGATGGGCTACGGCAATTACAGCAACGAGGCACACGAGGCACTCCTTCGCGGGCGCGCCCAGGTTCCCACCCAGCAGGTCTTCCAGCAGAAGAACTGCCACCCGCTGATGAACCCCAAGGGCGTGCGCGTGCGCGAGAGCCGCGACAGCGCCGAGCATCCCAACTCGCTGAGCGTCGTCTTCGCGCTCGACGTGACGGGCTCGATGGGGACCATTCCCAGGCTGCTGGCCACGCAGCTGCTGCCCAAGTTCATGAAGGTCCTCACCGACTGCAAGGTGACGGATCCGCAGCTGCTCTTCATGGCCGTGGGCGACGCCACGAGCGACAACGCGCCGCTCCAGGTGGGCCAGTTCGAGTCCACCGCCGAGCTGATGGACCAGTGGCTCACCTGGTGCTTCGTCGAGGGCGGCGGCGGTGGCACGGGCCAGGAGACGTATGAGCTCGGCCTCTACTTCCTCGCCCAGCACACCGAGCTGGACTGCTGGGTGAAGCGCCAGAAGAAGGGCTACCTCTTCATGACGGGCGACGAGCTGCCCTACCCCCTCCTCTCCAAGCACATGGTCGAGGGCATTGTCGGGGACCGGCTCGATGACGACCTGAAGGTCGAGGAGATCATCGCCGAGCTGCAGAAGACCTTCGTGCCCTTCTTCGTGATTCCGGACCTCGCGCGCCGCAAGAAGTGCGAGCGCCGGTGGCGCGAGCTGCTCGGAGACCACGTGCTGGTGATGGAGTCCCCCGAGGACATCTGCTTCGTGACGGCGGGAGCCATCTCGCTCTACGAGGGGCTGGTGAAGGACGTGGACGAGCTGGGCCGCGTCATGCGGGAGGCGAACGTGCCCGGGGAGCGGCTCGCCGCCGCCATCCGGGCGCTCACGCCGCTGGCCGAGGCCCTGGGGCGCACCGGTGGGCCCGCGCTCTCCGGCGCTCCGGCCGGGGACGGAGTCCTGAAGCGGCTGCTGCGCCTCGTCAAATGAAGGAGCCGCGCCGGCCGCGTGCCTCCATCGTCATCGACCTCGGCTTCGGTGACGCGGGGAAGGGGCTGCTGACGGACTTCCTGGTGCGGCGCACGGGAGCCACCGTCGTCGTCCGGTACAACGGCGGCGCCCAGGCGGGGCACAACGTCGTCACGTCCGACGGCCGGCACCACACCTTCGCGCAGTTCGGCGCGGGGACGTTCGTTCCGGGCGTCCGCACCTTCTTGTCCCATCACGTCCTCGTCCACCCCACGGCCCTGCTGCTGGAGGGGCGGGCGCTGCAAGGCAAGGGCGTGGAGGACGTGTTCTCGCGCCTGCGCGTCAGCGAGCGCGCCCGCGTCATCACGCCCTTCCATCAGGCCGCCAACCGCCTGCGCGAGCTGGCCCGGGGTGGTGCTCGCCATGGCAGCTGCGGGGTGGGCGTGGGCGAAACCGTCCAGGACGCGCTGGAGCATCCGGAGGAGACGGTGCTCGCCGGAGAGCTGCGCGAGCCCGCGCGGGTGAAGCGCAAGCTCCAGCGCCTCCGCGAGCGCAAGCACGAGGAGCTGCGCGCGCTGTGGGGCACCGCGCCTGGCGGGCCCGAGGCCGCGCGCGAGTGGGCCCTCTTCGAGCACGGAGCCGTCATGGAGGCCTGGCTCGAGCAGTCGGCGCCCCTGGTGACGCTCGGGCTGGTGGCACCGGACTCGACGCTGCGCACGTGGATGGCCAACTCCCCGGCCACCGTCTTCGAGGGAGCGCAGGGCGTGCTGCTCGACGAGTGGCATGGCTTCCATCCCTTCACCACCTGGTCGTGCTGCACCGCCGGCAACGCGCTGGCGCTCATCGCCGAGAGCGGGCTGGACGTGGACGTGGAGCGAGTGGGAGTCCTGCGCAGCCACTCGGTGCGCCATGGCGCGGGGCCGCTGCCCACGGAGACGGCGGAGCTGCGGCCCGGAGTCTCCGAGCACAACGTCCCCAACGCGTGGCAGGGCGGCGTGCGCTACGGCTGGTTCGACGCGGTGCTGGCCCGGTACGCGCTCGACGTGGTGGGCGGGGTGGATGCGCTGGCCATCACGCACCTGGACTCGCTGAAGCGGCTGCGCACCTGGAAGGTCTGCGCGGGCTACGAGCACGAGCTCCCGCCGGAGGACGCCGGACTCCTCGCGCGGCGCACCGAGGCCGGGCTCGTCACGCGGCTGGCCGTCTCCCCGGAACGCTCCCTGGAGCGGCAGGCCCGGCTCGCACGGTGGCTCGCGCACGCCGCGCCCCGGCTCGAGGAGAGTGCACCGGAGGAAGACGCCGTGCTCGCGCACCTCGAGCGGCTGCTGGGCAGGAGCGTGGACCTCGTCTCGCGAGGACCTCGCGCGGCGGACCTCTCGCTCCGGAGCCGGTGACACACCCACGCCGTGCAGTGCGGCCCGGGGAACACTCGGTGTGCTGCATTACAACGAATGGGAAATCATCGGCTGCGGCTGCAGCGAGAGCCTCCTTCCCGAGGGGCTCACTTGCTCGTGGCAACGGACCCTCTGGTAGCGTCGCGTGAGACGACCCCTCGTGTCGCATGCAGTGCCTTCTCTGGAGAGCCCATGCCGATCGCCCGAGCCTACGCAGCCCAGAGTGCCCGAGTTCCCCTCACGCCCTTCTCGATGGAGCGCCGGGAGCCACGCGCCCACGACGTGCTCATCGACATCCTCTACTGCGGCGTGTGTCACACGGATCTCCACCACGCCCGCGACGAGTGGGGAGTGGGCGTCTTCCCGCTGGTGCCGGGCCATGAAATCGTCGGACGGGTGGCGAAGGCCGGCGGTGCGGTCACCCGCTTCAAGGTAGGCGATGCCGTGGGCGTGGGCTGCCTGGTCGACTCCTGCCGTGACTGCGCCCCGTGCCGCCAGGGCGAGGAGCAGTTCTGCATCCCGGGCGCGGTGGGCACCTACGGCTCGCGCGAGCGCGACGGCGCGCCCACCCAGGGCGGCTACTCCACGCACATCACGGTGGATGAGAACTACGTGGTGCGCATCCCCGAGTCGCTCCCGCTGGACAGGGCCGCGCCGCTGCTGTGCGCGGGCATCACCGCCTACTCGCCGCTGCGCCACTACGGCGTGAAGGCCGGTGACAAGGTCGCCGTGGTGGGGCTCGGCGGCCTGGGCCACCTGACGGTGAAGCTGGCGAAGACGATGGGCGCGGAGGTCACCGTGCTCAGCACCTCGCCCTCCAAGCGCGACGACGCGCTGGCCCTGGGCGCGGCCCACTTCGCCGTCACCTCCGACACGGACACCTTCACGAAGCTCGCCGAGCGGTTCGACTTCGTGCTCGACACCGTGCCCGCCGCGCACGACTACAACGCCTACCTCGGCCTGCTGAAGGTGGACGGCACCATGATTCTCATCGGCGTGCCCACGCACCCCACCCCGCTGTCGGCCTTCCCGCTCGTCATGCGCCGGCGCAAGCTGGGCGGCTCGCTCATCGGCGGCATCCGCGAGACGCAGGAGATGCTCGACTTCTGCGCGAAGCACGACGTGGCCTCGGACATCGAGCTCATCCCCATCCAGAAGATCAACGAGGCCTACGAGCGCATGCTCAAGGGCGAGGTGCGCTACCGCTTCGTGATCGACACCGCCAGCCTGCGCGCCGAGCGGTAGGGCTCCCCGAGCGGGCTCGAATCTCGAGGCTGGGCAGGACGCCTGGCGAGAGCCTCCCGGCGGTCCCGGCCTGCTCAGTGGCCGCGGCCGATGCCGAAGTACGTGAAGCCCTCTTCCCGCGCGCGCCGCGGGTCGAAGACGTTGCGGCCGTCGAAGATGACCGGGCTCTTCATCAGCGTCTTCAGCCGCCGCAGGTCCGGGTGCCGGAACTCGTTCCACTCCGTCACCAGGAAGAGCCCGTCAGCGCCCTCGGCCGCGTCGTAGCACGTGGGCGCGTACAGCACGCGCTCGCCGAAGTAGCGCCGCGCCACCTCCGTCGCCACCGGGTCATGGCACTGCACCCGCGCGCCCTTGCCCAGCAGACCCTCGATGAGCTCCACCGAGGGCGCCTCGCGCATGTCGTCCGTCTTCGGCTTGAAGGCCAGGCCCCACACCGCGAAGGTGCGGTTGGACACGTCCCCATAGTGCTTCAGCGCCTTGGACAGCAGACAGCGCTTCTGCCGCGCGTTCGTGTTCTCCACCGCGCGCAGCAGGTCGAACTCGAGCCCCACGTCCCGGGCCGTGGCCATCAGCGCCTTCACGTCCTTCGGGAAGCAGCTGCCGCCATAGCCGATGCCCGGGTACAGGAACGAGTAGCCAATCCGCTTGTCCGAGCCCATGCCCTTGCGGACCAGCTCCGCGTCCGCCCCCACGCGCTCGCACAGGGCCGCGAGGTCGTTCATGAACGAGATGCGCGTGGCCAGCATCGCGTTGGCCGCGTACTTCGTCAGCTCGGCCGAGCGCGGATCCATGTAGAGGATGGGGTTCTCCGTGCGCACGAAGGGCGCGTACAGCTCGCCCATCAGCTTCCGCGCCCGCTCCGAATTCGTCCCAATCACCACCCGGTCCGGCTTGAGGAAGTCCTCGAGCGCCGCGCCCTCCTTGAGGAACTCGGGGTTGGAGACGACGTCGAACTCGTACTGCGTGTTGCGCGCCACCGCGGCCGACACCAGGTCCGCCGTCCCCACCGGCACCGTGCTCTTGTCCACGATGACCGTGTAGTGGCGCAGCGCCTGGCCCACCTGCTCGGCGGCGTTGAGCACGTACTGGAGGTCGGCGCGCCCGGTGTCGCCCTCGGGCGTGCCCACGGCGATGAAGACCACCTGAGAGGGCCCCACCGCGGCCTTCAGGTCCTGGGTGAAGTGCAACCGCCGCGCGGCGATGTTGCGGTGGACCAGCTCCTCGAGGCCCGGCTCGTAGATGGGAACCCGTCCCCGCCGCAGCGCTTCGATCTTCCTCGGGTCCACGTCGATGCACGTGACGTCATGACCCGATTCGGCGAAGCAGGTGCCCGCCACCAACCCGACGTACCCCGTTCCAATGACCGCGATCTTCATGACGCCCACCTCCCGTCCCCAACGCCCGGGCGCCGCCGCCTCGTGGCAAGCGCGCCTCTGATGTGACCCTCTATGGCTCGCGGCCCTCACCCACGGCCCGGGCGTACTGCTCCAAGGTCTCCGCGCGGTGGGCCGCGGTGTGCTCGGCCAGCACCCGCTCGCGCGCCTTCATCCCCATGGCCCGCCGCTCCTCCTCCGAGACCTCCCGGAGGTAGCGCAGCGTCTCCTCGCCCGAGTGGGAGATGAGAATCTCCTTCCCCGGGGTGAAGAGGGTGTCGAGCCCCGCCCACTCGTCGCTGATGATGGGCACGCCGCACGCGGCTGCCTCGAAGAGCCTCACGCTCGGCGAGTAGCCCGCCCTCACCATGTCCGCGCGCGTGACGTTCAGCGTGAAGCGCTGCGAGTTGTAGAAGGCCGGGTGCTCGGGCGGAGCCAGGTGCTCCACGCGCGACACATTGGCGGGCCATTGAATCGTGGCCGGGTACTGGGGCCCGGCGACCACGAAGCGGCCCGAGCTCCACTCGCGTGCGGCCTCCAGCATCAACCGGTCGAGCACCGGCTGCCGGTCATCGCTGTACGTGCCCAGGTAGCCCAGGTCCCAGAGCGGCTCGCGGTGCTGCGGCGCGTACAGCTCGGGGTCGCAGCTGCAGTAGAGCGCCCGGGCCGCCGGAGAGCCGAGCTCGCGCTCGATGTGTTGGAGCGTGGGCCCGCCCGTGAAGGACAGGTAGAGCTGGTAGCCCGGAATCAGCTCGGGCGAGAGGTACTCGAAGTCCTTGCGCGCGAGCTTCGCCAGCGTCACCGGCGTGTCGATGTCATAGAAGGCGGTGACGCCGCGGGCGGTCCGCTGCACCCAGCCGCCCACGTCCACGCCCTGGGGCACGTACGAGCCCACCACGACGAGGTCCGCGCGGCGCACCTCGCGCGCGAAGCGGCCCTTCAGGTCCTCGAAGCTCGAATACAGCTCGGTGCGTCCGTACGGCGGCCGCGCCAGGTCCCGGTTGGAGGCGTACCAGGGCACATCGCGCTCGAGGAAGAGCACGTCGTGCCCCCGGCGCACCAGCTCGCGCACGAGCCCCCGGTAGGTGGTGGCGTGGCCGTTGCCCCAGCTCGAGGTGATGGACAACCCGAGAATGACGATCCGCATCCGCTTCGTCTCCATGACTCAAGCCACCCGCTCGTGATCGCCGCCCTTCTCGAACCCGAGCACTTCCTCCACCTTCGAGGCCCGGTGCGCGTACGTGTGCTCGGAGAGCACCCGCCTCATCGCCGCCTGGCCGATGCGCTGGGAGTCGGCCGCCGTCAGCCGGCGCACGTGCTCGGCGACCTCCTCGCCCGAGTGGGCCACGAGGATTTCGCTCCCCGGCTCCAGGAAGAGCTCCACGCCCTTGAAGGCGTCGGTGATGATGCAGGCGCCCGCGCCCGCGGCCTCGAAGACGCGCGTGGCCGGCGAGAAGCCGAAGCGCGCCATGCTGTCGCGGTTGATGTTGAGCACCGCCCGCGCCGAGCAATTCAGCGCGTTGTGGTCCTGCGTGTACACGTGGCCGAGGTACTTCACGTTCTCCGGCAGCGAGCGGTCTCCCCAGCCACTCCCGCCGAGGAGGAAGCGCGAGCCGGGCAACAGCTTGGCGGCCTCGAGGAAGAAGGCCTCCACGCGGGCCTCGCGGTCCGGCAACCGGTTGCCCAGGAAGGCCAGGTCGCCCGAGAAGCGCGCGTCCGGCGCCACCGGGTGGTGGGTGCTCGGATCCAACGCGTTGTAGATGGGCACGCACTCCTTCGCCCCGAGCGCCTTGTACGCGCTCACCACCGGCTCGCCGCCGCCGTAGGTGAGGATGTGGTCGTAGCGGGGGATGAGCGCGCGGAAGGGGTCATTCCGGTCCTTCTCCACGCGCTCGAGCGTGGCCGGCGCGTCCACGTCCCAGAACACCACCTGGGTGCTGGGGCGCTGCAGCTCCAGCACGCGGGCCTCGAGCAGCGCGTCGAACACGCCCACGCCGCTGGCCTTCACCACCACGTCCGAGTCACTGGCCTCCTTCAGGCAGCGCTCGAGCTCCTCGGTGCCCTGCGCGGAGTAGACGACGACGCGGGCCCAGTCGGGGTCCGCCATGTCGCGGTGCTGCTGGCGCTCGTAGGCATCCGGCTCGTAGAAGGTGACGCGGTGCCCCAGCTCATGCAGCGCGCGGATGATGCCGCGGTAGTAGGTGGCCGCCCCGTTCCAGTAGGCCGAGACCAGGCTGGAGCCGAAGAAGGCGATGCGAAGACCCTTGCTCATGCGATGACCCTTTCCCGTGCAAGCGGGTTCAGTTCGGAGGCGTCGAGGCCCAGCTGCTGGCAGATGCGCAGGAGCTCCTCCACCCGGTGCCCACAGGTGTGGCGCGCGAGCACCGTGCGCCGGCCGTGCTCGGCGAGCTCGCGGCGCAGGCCCTCGTCGGCGAGCAGGGCGCGCAGGTGGTGGCGCATCTCCTCGCCGTCATTGGCGACGAGGAAGTCGCGGCCCGGGGTGAAGAGCCCCTCCGCGTCCGACCAGGGCGCCGACACCAGCGGAATGCCGCAGGCGAGCGCCTCGAAGGGGCGGATGGTGGGGATGCCGGGCAGGGCCCGCGTATAGGGCCGGCGCGGCACGTGGACGGTGACGCGCGCCTGGGCGAAGGCCCTGGGCGCCCGGTGGTTGGGCAGCCAGCCGGCGTATTCAATCCCCGATTCGGCCAGGGCCGCCTTCGCCGTGTCCGGGTAGCGCACGCCGTGCACGCGGGCCCGCAGGCCGAGCGCCTTCACCGGGTCCAACAGGAACTCGTGCAGCTCCGCGGTGCGCTCGTCATCGCCCCAGTTGCCCACCCAGACGAGGTCCCGCTCCTGGGGCACGTGCGGCTGCGGGCGGAACACGCGCGCGTCGGCGGCCTCGTGCCACGTCCACGCCTGGCGGGTCCACCCCGCGTCCAGGTAGATGCGCCGGATGACCTCGCCGAAGGCGAGCACGCCGTCGTAGTGCGTGAGCTCGTAGCGGGCCATCTCCTCGCGGGCGCTCACGCTGCGGTGGTGCGTGTCATGGAAGAGCAGCCGGAAGGTGCCTCCGGCCTTGCGCCGCTCGCCCAGGCGCTTCACCAGCTCCGGCGCGCTCCACTCGTGGACGATGACCAGGTGGGCGCCCTCGAGCGCCGCATCCAGGTCCAGCGTGTCGAGCGCGTACCGCTCGGGCACCACGTGCGGGTAGACGGCGCGGACCTCGGCGAGCGCCTCCGCGCCGATCGGCTCGGCCAGGAGGTTCTGCAGGCTCCACGCATCCGCGGGCTCGTACACGCGCACCTGGTGGCCGCGCAGCGCGAGCTCCGTCACCACGCCCCGCAGGAAGTGCGCGTTGCCGTGGTTCCAGTCAGACAGGAGGGAGTGACAGAAGAAGACGATGCGCATCGGCGGTTGGCTCTCCGGTCGTCAAGAAGCGTGGAGCGCGGGAGCGTCCCGCGTCTCCGAGGGCCGCGTGCCCAGCGCGGCGTAGAGCTCCAGGTAGGCCTCCGCCATGCGGCGGGGCGTGAAGGTCAGCGCACGGGCCCGGGCGCGTCCGGCCTGGCGCTCGCGCTCGGCGGGGTTCGACATCAGGCTGCGCAGGGCCCGGGCGAGCCCCTCCCCATCCTCCGGGTGGACGAAGAGCGCGGCGTCGCCCCACACCTCGCGCAGGCTCGGCAGGTCGCCGAGCACCAGCGCGCAGCCGGCGAGCGCGGCCTCCAGCACGGACAGGCCGAAGGGCTCGTAACGCGCGGGCAGTGCGTAGATGGCGGCGCGGCCCATGTACCCGGCGAGCTCCGGGGGCGTGAGGCGCCCGAGCGGCTCCACATGATGGGCCCGGGCCGAATCACCGCCACCCGGGTGCTGCGTCTCCCCCGCCACCTTCACGGCAAAGGGGAGCCGCGGCGCGACGGCCTCCAGCGCGGACAGGTTCTTGGCCTCGTCCCACAGCCGGCCCGCGGCGAGCACGAAGGGCTCCTTCACCCCGGGAGGGAAGGACTCGGCCCGGCGCGCGTTGGCGATGACCCGGCTCGCGTGGAAGGGGCCATACAGGCGCTCGGCGGCGGAGAGCATCGCGGCGCTCGGCGCCACCACGCACCGGGCCGCGCGCAGCCCCCGCGCCACCTCCTCGCGGTAGCGCGCGTAGCGCTCGGGGGCGGACTCTCCCTTCACGGCCTCCCACCACGAGAGGACGCACGAGTGCGCCACCACCAGCACCGGCGCCTGGAAGGGCAACGCGCCGTGGCAATAGCCATTGAGGTGGATGAGGTCCGGACGCAGCCGCGCCTCCAGCTCGAGGAGCCACTCCCCCGAGGCGCGGACGTCCTCCCACGGGTCGTCCATCCACTCGAGCGAGTAGCGGCTCTCGTGGATGGACAGGCCCGGAACCTCGCCCGCTTCGGCCCACTGGGCGAGGGACAGCGGTGCTCCCAGGGTCGCGAGCTCCACCCGCACGCCGTACCGGGCGAGTGCGTGGCAGAGCTCGAGCGCGTACGTCCACACGCCGCCCACCGTATCGGCGGTCATCAGTACCCGTCTCACGGGCGGCGGCGTACTCACGCGTGGGCTACCCTGCGAAAGCTTCAAGCGAGGCTCCTCCGGTGGGTGGATGGATGGCCCGCTCCTCCGCCAGCGCTTCCAGCCACGCGTGCAGCCGGGCCACGCCCTGCTCGACGCCCACCTGCGGCGCCCAGCCCGTGGCTTGCTGGAACTTGCGGGTATCGGACACGTAGTAGCGCTGATCTCCCGTGCGCCACTGCTCGAAGTGGATGTCTGGCTTTCGGCCGGTGCGCTGGGCGATCAGCTCGAGCAGCTCCAGCAGGCTCACGGTGCGCTCCGGGCCACCGCCGATGTTGAAGGCCTGTCCCTTGAGCTGCTCGATGTTCGCCTGCGCCAGGCGGAAGGCGCGCACCAGGTCCTCGATGAAGAGGATGTCGCGCACCTGCATGCCGTCCCCGTAGAGGGTGATGGGCTTGCCCTGGAGGGCCTGGATGAGGAAGTGCGCCACCCAGCCCTGGTCCTCGGTGCCGAACTGGCGCGGGCCGTAGATGCAGCTCATCCGGAACACCGCCGTCTTCAACCCGAAGGAGCGCCCGTAGTCGAGCACGTACTGGTCCGCCGCGCCCTTGGAGCAGCCGTAGGGGCTCTCGAAGTCCAGCGGGCAGCGCTCGCTGATGCCGTGGGTGCGCGTCCCCTCGTCCCGGGGCTCGTAGCGGCGGCCACTCTGGGCGAACTCCAGCCCCGGCAGCCCGCCGTACACCTTGTTGGTGGAGGTGAAGAGGAGCGGGGCCGGCTCGTCCATGGCCCGCAGGGCCTCCAGGACGTTGAGCGTGCCGCGCGCGTTCACCTCGAAGTCGTGCACCGGGCCCTCGAGGCTGGTGGTCACCGCCACCTGGGCCGCGAAGTGAAACACTTCCTCGGCGCCGTGCACCGCGCGCCGCACCGCGCGCTCGTCCCGGATGTCCGCCACCTCGACGCTGAGCCGCTCGCCGTGGCGCGCCTTGAGCCAGCGCAGGTTCCTCTCCACCCCGGCGCGCGAGACGTTGTCGTAGACCAGCACCCGGCGGCCTTCGCTCAGGTAGTGGTCCGCCACGTTGGAGCCGATGAAGCCGGCGCCCCCGAAGATGACCACCCGTTTCTCGTGACCGTTCTTCTTCGCTCGTGTCTTGCTCATACGGTCAGCCCTCGAGCCTCGAGCTCCGCCCTCGCCTCGGCCACACGGTCCGTGGCCACCTGCCCCTCGAGCCACCGCGCCAGCTCGGCCAGCCCCTGCTGGAACTCCACCTGGGGCTCGTATCCCAACACCTCGCGGGCCTGGGTGATGTCGGCGAAGCAGTGGCGGATGTCGCCCATACGGTACTTGCCCGTCACGGCGGGCCGGATGTGTGGTTTGCCCATCACTTCGCCAATCGCCTTGGCCACATCGCGCACGGTGACGGCGTGGCCGCTGCCGATGTTGAGCACGTGCCCGGCCGCGTCGCGCACCTCCATGGCCAGGCGGCAGGCGCGGGCCACGTCGTGCACGTTGACGAAGTCACGCTGCTGCAGGCCGTCCTCGAAGATGAGCGGCGCGTTCCCGTTCATCAGCCGCGAGGCGAAGATGGCGAGCACCCCGGTGTACGGGTTGGAGAGCGCCTGGCGCGGGCCGTAGACGTTGAAGAAGCGCAGCGCCACGGTGGGGATGTTGTACGCGCGGCCGGTGATGAGGCACAACCGCTCCTGGTCGTACTTGGAGAGCGCGTACACGGACGAGAGCGCCGGCGTCTTCGTCTCCGGCGTGGGCAGCGGCGCGAGCACCTCGTCGTGGGCGCCGCGCAGCTCCCAGTCACCGGATTGCAATTGCTCCAGGGTGCGATCCGTGCCGGGCACCAGGCGCCCGTCCGGAGTGCGGAAGAGTCCCTC
>NZ_JBJMQO010000098.1:0-11701 GCF_045802675.1 Archangium sp.
CACGGGCTGGTTGGCGCCCCGGGTGCTCTGCACCGCCGGCCTCGGCCGATCCGTGGGCAGCTCCAACAGCCGCGGCGCGCCCCCGAGCTGCTTGCGCCAGTACACGAGCTGTTTCTCGAGCCCCTCGCCCTGGAGCTGCTCGCGCTGCCAGGCGGCATAGTCGACGTACTGGATGGGCAGAGGCGGCAACGGCGACGGCTGACCGGCGGAGAACGCCATGTACAGCATCACCACTTCGCGGACGAGCACGTCCATGGACCAGCCGTCCGAGACGATGTGGTGCACCGTCAGCAGCAGCACGTGCTCGCGGTCGCCCAGCTGGAGCAGCAGCGTGCGCAGCAGCGGCCCGCGCGCCAGGTCGAACGGACGGATCATCTCCGCGTCCACCAACCGCTGCGACTCCGCCTCTCGCTCGCTCGCCGGAAGCTCGCGCAGGTCCACCACCCGCAGGGGCAGCCGCGGCGCGGGGAGCACCACCTGGACCGCCTGTCCTTCCTCGCTCTTGAAGAGGGTGCGCAGCGATTCGTGGCGACGCACCACCTCCTCGAGCGCCCGCTCCAGCACCTGGGCGTTCAACGCGCCCTCGACTCGGAGGGCCGTGGGGATGTTGTAGACCGCGCTGCCCGGCTCCAGCTGATCCAGGAACCACAGCCGCTGCTGCGCGAAGGACAGCGGGAAGGACGAGCCGTCGCGCGGCCTCGGGGTGATGGTGGCCTGGGGCGCGGCCTTGCCCAGCTTGCGCAGCAGCAGCTCGCGCTTCTCGGGAGGCAGGGCGGCGAGACGCTTCTGGAGGTCACTCATGGGAGGTCTTCCTGGTCGCCTTCACGGTTTCGGTGTCGGACGGTTCCTCGGATGCGTCTCCGGACCCGGCGAGCTGCGCTTGCACCTCGTCGTCGGAGAGCCCTTCGATTTCCGCCAGCAGTGCTTCGAGCTGAGACTCGTCCACCTGCTCGGCCCGCAGGTCCACGATGCGCGCCGCCAGGCCCGCCACGGTGGGCGTGTCGAACAGGTCTCTCAGCTTCAGGTCCGTCCCGAAGGTGGCGCGGATCCGCGAGATGACCTGGGTGCCGAGCAGCGAGTGGCCTCCCAGCTCGAAGAAGTCATCGTGGATGCCCACCCGCGGGATGTTGAGCAGCTCGGCGCAGATTTTGGCGAGCTGCTCCTCGGTCTGGTTCCTCGGCGCGACGAACGCGTGCTCGTCCGTGGCGGCGGTGGGGGCGGGGAGCGCCTGCCGGTCCACCTTGCCGTTGGGCGTGAGCGGCATCGCCTCCAGCATCACCATGGCCGAGGGCACCATGTACGGCGGCAGCTTGTCGCCCAGCCACCGGGCCAGCTCGGTCTGGGTGAGGAACGGCTCCTCCAGGACGGGCAGCGTGCGCAGGTGCGCGTCCTTCGGCTGCTCGGGGATGAGCCGCCCCTTGTCCGACGGCCGGATGGCGTACAGGTAGCAGAGCTGCGTGCCCGACAGCAGCACGTCCTGATCCACCACCAGCTCGAAGCCCTGGCTCCGCACCAGCTCGGTGATGGGCTCCACGTTCTCCTTCACGTCGATCTCCACCACCATCTGGCGGATGAGGCCCCAGTGCTCCTTCCGGATGCCGGAGAGCACCTGGAGCTCGCTCTTCTCGACGTTGACCTTGAGCAGATCAATCCGCTCCACGCCCTGCTCGTCGATGATGTCCGAGAGCGTGCGCAGCTGCGCGGTGAAGCTCTTCGCCTCGAAGCGCTCCTCCAGCAGCGCATCCGCGTCCTCGCTCAGGCCGGCGAGCTGCTCCGGAGAGGCATTCTCCTGGTTGAGCATGTACGCCTTCACCACCGACTTCTCCGTCTCCGCGTCGGCGTGGAAGCCGCTGAGGAGCGAGAAGCCGGGGAAGAACGTGAACTCGGCGGAGCCCTCCTCGGCCGCGATGCCGCAGTCGAAGACGGTCATGTTCTTGCCGTAGAGCGACGCGTTGATGCGCAGCAGCTCGTTCACCGTCGGGTTGGGCTCGAAGGCGAAGATGCGCGGCGCGTCGCAGATCAGGTTGGCGAAGACGGAGAAGAGGCCGATGTTGGAGCCCACGTCGAAGACGCAGTCGCCGTCGTGCAACGTGACGCCGTGCCGCAGGTAGGCCTGCAGCTCGAAGATCTCCTTGTAGATGTAGTCGGTCTCGTTGCGGTTGAGCTGGGCCACCGCCGCCTTGTTGGGCAGCACGTAGCGCTTCTTGCCCCGCACCGTGGTGGCGCGCTGGAGCGAGGGCACCACGTAGGCCGCCAGCCGGCGATCTCCCGGAGTCACCTCGCGGGCGAGCACCGTCACCTCGCGCACGTCCGGGTGGCGGCGGATGACCTCCTCCACCTCGGCCAGCTCCACGCGGAAGCCGCGGATCTTCACCTGATCATCGACGCGGCCCAGGAACTCCACGGACCCGTCCGCCAGCCGGCGCGCCAGGTCTCCCGTCCGGTAGAGCCGGCCTCCGGGCTCGCTCGCGAACGGGTTGGGGACGAACCGCTCCGCCGTGAGCTCCGAGCGGCCCAGGTACCCGCGGGCCACGCCAGCGCCGCCGATGTAGAGCTCGCCCGCGATGCCCAACGGCACCGGCTGCATGCGCTCATCCAGCACCAGCACCTGCGCGCCCGCGAGCGGGAAGCCCGTGGGAATGTTGGGTCGCGCGGGCAGCCCGGTGACAGGCACCGGCCAGGTGAGCACGCCCACCGTGGTCTCCGTGGGGCCGTAGTGGTTGAGGAGGGCGCACCCGGGCCGCAGCTTCTGGATGCGCTCGATCCACTCGCGGCTCGAGGCCTCGCCGCCCAGCACGAGCAGCTTGCGCGGGATGACCCGCTCGGGCCTGGAGGCCGACATCAGCGCCGCCAGGTGCGAGGGGACGATCTTCAAGCAGTCGATGCCGTGGCGCTCGAAGTACTCGGCGAACGCCTCGGGGCTCGTCACCCGGTCCTTGGAGAGGACGTGGAGGTTGCCGCCCGTGCGCAGCGCGGGGAAGACCATGGTGTTGCCCAGGTCCGCGGCGATGGTGGAGACGGTGGCGAAGCTCGCTCCGGCGGGAGGATTCATCCGCTCCAGCACGGCGGCCGTGTAGCTGCACAGCTGCCGGTGCTCCACGGCCACGCCCTTGGGCCGTCCGGTGGAGCCCGAGGTGTAGATGACGTACGCGAGGTGTCCAGGCCCGGCCTGCGGCGCGGGGTTCTCCGGGCTCTGCTTGCGCGAGATGGTGTCCCACTCGGAGTCCAGGTACAGCACGCGCGCGCCGACCTCGGGGATGGCCTCGGCGAAGTCCTCCTTCGTGAGCACCACCGCGACCTGCGCCTCCTCGAGGATGGCGGAGAGGCGCTCGGCGGGGGTCTCCGGCTCCAGCGGGACGTAGGCGCCGCCGGCCTTGAGGATGCCCAGCACGGCCACCATCAGCTCCAGCGAGCGGTCGAGGCACAGCGCCACCCGGCTGTCCGGCCGCACGCCCAGGGCCCGCAGCCGGTGCGCCAGTTGGTTCGCGCGGCGGTTGAGCTCGCGGTAGGTGAGGGACTCGTCCTCGAAGGTGACGGCGGGCGCGTCCGGCGTGCGCTCCACCTGCGCCTCGAAGAGCTGCGTGAAGCAGGCGTCGTCGCGGAAGCCGGGCCGCGGTCCGCTCCACTCCAGCAACTGACGGCGCTCGCCCTCGGAGAGCAGCGTCAGCTCGGAGAGCCGCGCGTCCGGCCTCGCGGCGAAGCCCTCCAGCAGCGTCTGGAAGTGGCCCGCCATCCTCGCCACGGTGTCGCGGTCGAAGAGGTCGGTGCTGTACTCCCACGTGCAGGACAGTCCGTCCTCGCCGTGCCCCACCACCACGAGGAGATCCAGCTTCGCGGAGTGGGTCTCCATGGGGACGGATTCCAGCGTCAGCCCCGGCAGCGTCAGGGCGCCCGTGGGCGCGTGCTGGAGCGTGAACTTCACCTGGAACAGCGGCGCGCGGCCGTCGTTGCGCGAGGGGTTGAGCGCTCGCACCAGCTCCTCGAAGGGCACCTCCTGGTGGGCATAGGCCGCCAGCGAGGCCTCGCGCGTGCGGGCGAGCAGCTCGCGCACGGTGGGGTCTCCCTCGAGCCGCGCACGCAGCACCAGCTGGTTGATGAAGAAGCCGAGCATCCCCTCCGTTTCGGCGTGGGTGCGGTTGGCGACGTCGGTGCCGATCAGCAGGTCCTTCTGTCCCGAGTAGCGCGCCATCACGGTGTTGAAGGCCGCCAGCAGCACCATGAACGGCGTGGCGCCCTCGCGCTTGCCGAGCGCGTCGAGCGCGTTGGAGAGCGAGCGGGACATCCGGAAGTCATACTGGCCACCGCGCCCGGACATCTCCGTGGGGCGGGGGCGATCCGTGGGGAGCTCCAGCGTCTGGGGCGCGCTGGAGAGCTCCTCGCGCCACCAGGAGAGCTGCCTCTCCAGCTCCTCGCCGCGCAGCCACTGCTGCTGCCACGCCGCGTAGTCCGCGTACTGGAAGGCCTGCTCCGGCAGCGGCGAGGGCCGGCCCGTGGAGAAGGCCTCGTAGAGAGCCGCCAGCTCGCGGATCAGCACCCCCATGGAGCCGCCGTCGGAGACGATGTGGTGCATCGTCAGCAGCAGCACGTGCTCCTGGGGGCCGAGCTGGAGCAGCAGGCCGCGCAGGAGCGGCCCGGCGATCAGATCGAACGGGCGCTGGGCCTCCTCGATGACCGCCCGGCGCATGCGGGCCTCGCGCTCGGACTCCGGTACCTGCTGGAGATCGAAGAACGCGAGGGGTAGGGCGCTGGCCGGAGCGATGACCTGGTGGGGCCGTCCCTCCTCGGCGGCGAAGGTGGTCCGCAGGGCCTCGTGGCGCCGGACGAGCTCGTCGAGGCTGCGCTGCATCGCCGCGCGATCGAGCGCGCCCCGGAGCCTGACGGCCGTGGGGATGTTGAAGGCGCTGGTGCCCGGATCCAGCTGGTCGATGAACCACATGCGCTGCTGCGCGAAGGAGAGCGGCAGCTTGCCGGTGCGAGGGACCCGCTCGAGCGGTGGCGCCTTCGTGGCACTCCCGCTCCGGGTGGCCTCCTCGAGCTTCGCGGCCAGCGCGGCCACGGTGGGGTGCTCGAAGAGCGTGCGCAGGGGTAGCTCCACGCCGAACGTGTCGCGCACCCGGGTCATGGCCCGCGTGGCGAGCAGCGAGTGGCCGCCGAGCTCGAAGAAGTTCTCGTGGCGGCCCACGCGCTCGACGCCGAGCAACGCGGCCCAGGCAGCGGCCAGCGTGGACTCGACCTGGCCCTCGGGCGGGACGAAGTCCGTCCGCGGCGTGAGTCCCTGGGGCGCGGGCAGGGCCTTGCGGTCCACCTTGCCGTTGGGCGTGACGGGCAGGGCCTCCAGCGGGACGAAGGCCGAGGGCAGCATGTACTCGGGCAGCTTGTCCTGGAGGAAGCCGCGCAGCGCGTCGAGGTCCAGCTCCAGGCCGGGCCGCGCCACGACGTAGGCCACCAGGCGCTTGTCGCCGGGCACGTCCTCGCGCGCCAACACCACCGCCCGCTCCACCGAGGGATGGCCGGTGAGCACGGCCTCGAGCTCGCCCAGCTCGATGCGGAAGCCACGCACCTTCACCTGGGTGTCGGCGCGGCCGCGGAACTCGAGCTGGCCATCGGCGCGGTAGCGCACGACGTCGCCCGTCCGGTACAGGCGGGCGCCGGGCCCGGTGCCGAAGGGATCTGGCACGAAGCGCTCGGCCGTCAGCTCCGGGTGGCCGACGTAGCCGCGCGCCACGCCCAGGCCGCCGATGTACAGCTCTCCGTGGACGCCGAGGGGCACGGGCCGCATCCGCTCGTCGAGCACGTAGAGGACGGTGTTCGGGAAGGGGCGGCCGAGCGTGGGCTGCCCGGAGCCGGGCGTGCACACGGTGCTGGTGGCGGCGATGCTCGCCTCGGTGGGCCCGTACTGGTTGATGAAGCGGCGGCCCTTCGCCCAGCGATCCATCAGCTCGGCGGGGCAGGCCTCGCCACCGATCAACACCGTCTCCAGCGTTGGCAGCTCCGCGTCGGGAAGCACCGCGAGCGCCGGAGGCGTGAGGGTCAGCGTGGTGATGCCCTGCTCACGCACCGCCGCGAGCAACTCCGGTCCCACGAGCTGGCGGGCGCTCAGCACCAGCGTGGCGCCGCTGCCCAGGGCGGAGAGGATCTCCTGCACGGAGACGTCGAAGCCCATGGAGGCCCACTGGAGCAGCCGCTGGCCGGGGCGCAGCCCATAGTCCTGGATGGAGCGGCGCACGGTGTTGGTGACGCCGCGGTGCTCGACGAGGACTCCCTTGGGCCGGCCCGTCGAGCCGGAGGTGAAGATGACGTAGGCACCGTGGGTGCCCTCCAGCCGCACGCCGGGGTTGCTCTCCGGATGACGGGCGAGCTCCTCCGCGCCCGAGTCCAGGCACACCACTCGCCGCGCTCCACCGGGGAGGCGGGCCGCGAGGGACGCTTGCGTCAGCACCACGGTGGGGCCCGACACGTCGAGCAGGTACGCGAGCCGCTCCGCTGGCAGGGACGGGTCCACCGGCACGTAGACGCCACCGGCCTTGAGGATGCCGAGCAGGCCGAGCACCAGCTCCGGCGAGCGCTCGACGCTCAGGGCCACGCGCACCTCGGGGCCGACCCCCAGGGCGCGCAGGTGGTGGGCCAGCTGATTGGCCCGGCGGTCGAGCGCGGCGTAGGTCAGGCGCGTGTCACCGGCGAGGAGCGCCAGCGCGTCCGGCGAACGAGCCACCTCGGCCTCGAAGAGCTGGTGGGCACACGGCTCGCCCACGGGCTCGGCACGGGTGTCGTTCCACTCCACCAGCAACTTCCGCTGCTCCTCGGCGGACAGCAGCGGCACGTCGGCCAGGCGCCGCTCGGGAAGGGCGGTGACACCCTCGAGCAGCCGCTGGAAGTGCCCCGCCATCCGCTCGATGGTGGAGGCCTCGAACAAGTCGGTGCTGTACTCGATGAACCCGGCGAAGCCCTCCGCCGTCTCCATGAGGGAGAAAGTCAGCTCGAACGTCGACTTCCAACCCTCCATGTCCACCTGACGCAGGATCAGTCCCGGCGCCGAGAGGGCCGAGGCCGGCGCATTCTGGAGAACGAACATCACCTGGAACAACGGCGAGCGGCCGAGCTGCCTCTCGGGTTGCAGGGCATCCACCAGCTTCTCGAAGGGCAGGTCCTGGTGGGCGTACGCCGCGAGCGTCGTCTCCCGCACCTGGGCGAGCAGCTCCCGGAAGGTGAGGTCCGCCGATGGCCGGCCGCGCAGGACGAGCGTGTTGACGAAGCAGCCGAGCATGCTCTCCAGCTCGGCGTGGCGGCGGCCGGCGATGGGTGTGCCCACGCAGACGTCGTCCTGGCCCGAGTAGCGGCCGAGCAGCGCCTGGAAGCCGGCCAGGAGCACCATGAAGGGCGTCGCGCCGTCACGCTGGCCGAGCGCCTTGAGGGACTCGGAGAGCGCGCCGGGGAGGCGCACGGGGTGGCTCGCGCCTCGGGAGGACGGCACGCCGGGACGCGGGTGATCCGTGGGGAGCTCCAGGGCCGCGGGTGCGCCCTCGAGCTGCTTCCTCCAGAACGCGAGCTGCTGCTCCAGCGCCTCGTCCTGGAGCCACTGCCGCTGCCAGGCCGCGTAGTCCGCGTACTGGAGGCCCGGCTCCGGCAGCGAGGTGGGCTTGCCCGTGGAGAAGGCCTCGTAGAGCGCGGCCAGCTCGCGGATGAGCACGCCGATGGACCAGCCGTCGGAGACGATGTGGTGCATCGTCAGCAGCAGCACGTGCTCGCGCGGGCCCAGCTGGAAGAGGAGGGTGCGCAGCAGCGGCCCGGTGGCGAGGTCGAACGGGCGGCGGGCCTCGTCGTTGGCCCGCGTGAGCATCTGGGCCTCGCGCTCGCCTTGGGGCACGAGCTGGAGGTCGATGACGGTCAGGTGCACGTCCGAGGCGGGGGAGATGACCTGGACCGGTTGACCCTGGTGGGACGTGAACGTCGTGCGCAGGGCCTCATGGCGGCGGACGAGCTCGCCGAAGCTCCGCTCCAGCGCGGACACGTCCAGGGCTCCTTCGAGCCGGACGGCCGCGGGGATGTTGTAGAGGGCGCTGCCCGGCTCGAGCTGGTCGAGGAACCACAGCCGCTGCTGGGCGAAGGACAGGGGCAGCGGGCCGCCGCGAGGAACGGAGACGAGCGGTGGCGCCTGGAGGGCCCGTCCGGCGCGCTCCACCTTCGTGGCCAGGGTGGCCACGGTGGGGTTCTCGAACAGCGCGTTCAGCGGCAGCTCCACCCCGAACGTGGAGCGGACGCGGGAGATGAGCTGGGTGGCGAGCAGGGAGTGGCCACCGAGCTCGAAGAAGTTGTCGTGGCGGCCCACGCGCTCGACGCCGAGCAGCGAGGCCCAATCCGCGGCCAGCGCGAGCTCGACTTCGCCCTCGGGGGGGACGAAGGCCGACTGCGGGGAGAGCCCCTCCGGAGCGGGCAGGGCCTTGCGGTCCACCTTGCCGCTGCTCGTCAGGGGCAGCACGGGCAGGGAGACGAAGGCGGAGGGCAGCATGTACTCGGGGAGCTGCTCCTTGAGGGCCGCGCGCAGACTGGCCGTCTCGAGGCTCTGGCCCTCGTCCGGGACGAGGTAGGCCACCAGTCTCGGCTGGCCCGGCGAGTCCTCGCGAGCCACCACCACGGCCTCGCGCACGGAGGGGTGATGGAGGAGGGCGGCTTCGACCTCGCCCGGCTCGATGCGGATGCCGCGCACCTTCACCTGGGCGTCGGCGCGGCCGAGGAACTCCAGCTGTCCATCGGAGAGGAAGCGGACGCGGTCACCGGTGCGGTAGAGGCGAGCGCCGGGCTCGGCGCTGAAGGGGTGGGGGAGGAACTTCTCGGCCGTGAGCTCCGGGCGGCCCAGGTAGCCGCGCGCCAGTCCCACGCCGCCCACGTACAGCTCTCCGGGCGCACCGGCCGGCACCGGCTGGAGCAGACCGTCCAGGACGTAGAGCTCGACGTTGGGGAAGGGCCGGCCGATGGTGATGCGCTCGGAATCCACCGGGCCGCTGATGCTGGCGCAGACGGTGACCTCGGTGGGGCCGTAGGCGTTGAGCAGGGTGCGGCCCTTGCTCCAGCGGCGAGCGACGGCGGGAGGGAGCGCTTCGCCCGCGGAGATGAGGATCTCCAGCCTGGGCAGGCCCTCCTCGGAGAGCTGCGCGAGGACGGAGGGGGTGAGCGTCACCGCGGTGATGGACTGCTTCTCCAGCAGCGTGCGCAGGGGCACATCCGGCAGCAGTCCCTCGCGAGGAGCGAGGACGAGGCAGGCGCCGGCCAGGAGGGTGGAGAAGACCTCGCAGACGGAGGCGTCGAAGGCGGGAGAGGCGAACTGGAGGACGCGGCTGTCGGGACGGAAGCGGTGGGCGGTGACGGCGGCCAGGGCGGTGTTGCACAGGCCGCGGTGGGCCAGCAGCGTGCCCTTGGGCGTGCCGGCGGAGCCGGAGGTGTAGAGGACGTAGGCGAGGCTGTCCCCGGTGGCGCTGGAGACCGGAGCGGTGCCGGGCTGGAGCGCGATCCCCTGTGCGTCGCTATCGAGGCACACGAGCTGGGCGCTGGTGGGCAGCTCGTCGGCGATTCGCTCCTGGGTGACGAGGACCGAGATACCGGCATCCGCCAGGATGAACGCCAGGCGCGCGGCCGGGTATGAGGGGTCGAGCGGGACGAAGGCGCCGCCAGCCTTGAGGATGGCGAGCATGGCCACGGGCACCTCGAGCGAGCGCTCGAGGCACAGGCCCACGCGCGTCTCGAGGCCCACGCCGAGCGAGCGCAGGTGGTGCGCCAGCCGGTTGGCCCGCTGGTCCAGCTCTGCGTAGGTGAGGACCTCTTCAGCGAAGGCAACGGCGGAGGCGTGGGGCGTGAGCTCCGCCCGGGCCTCGAAGAGCCGATGAGCGCATGCCTCGCGCGGCAGCTCCTGTCGAGTGCCGTTCCACTCCACCAGCAGTTGCCGCTGCTCCTCGCCGGACAGCAGGGGCAGCTCCTCCAGCCGCTGCTCGGGATGGGCGGTGATGCCCTCCAGCAGCCGCTGGAAGTGCCCCGCCATCCGCTCGATGGTGGAGGGCTCGAACAGGTCGGTGCTGTAGTCCCACGTGCACGAGAGGCCGTCCGCGGTCTCCATCAGCGAGACCACGAGATCCAGCCGCGCCGCGCCCGACTCCACCTCCAGCGGCGTCAACGTCAGCCCCGGAAGCTCGATGGCGGGCATCGGCGCGTTCTGGAGGATGAGCTTCGTCTGGAAGAGCGGCGCATGGCCGCCACCGCGCTCGGGGTTGAGCTCCCTCACCAGCTCCTCGAAGGGAAGATCCTGGTGGGCGTAGGCCGCGAGTGCCGTCTCCCGCGTGCGGGCGAGCAGCTCGCGGAACGTGGGGGCGTCGTCGAGGCGTCCGCGCATCACGAGCTGGTTGATGAAGAAGCCGATCAGCCCCTCGGTCTCGGCGCGGGTGCGGTTCGCGATGTCCGTTCCGACCAGCACGTCCTGCTGCCCGGAGTGGCGGGCGAGCAGCGCCTGGAAGGCGGCCATGAGCGTCATGAAGAGCGTGGCACCCTCGCGCCGGCTGAGTTCCCTGAGTGCCTCGGTGAGGGCGTAGGGCAGGGGCCGGGAGTGCCGCGCGCCCCGGTACGTGGGCATCGCCGGGCGGGGATGATCCGTGGGCAGCTCCAGCCGCCGGGGAGCCCCGTCGAGCTGCTGCTTCCAGTACGCGAGCTGCGTCTCCAGCGCCTCGCCTTGCAGCCACCGCCGCTGCCAGGCCGCGTAGTCCGCGTACTGGAGGGCCGGCTCGGGCAGGGGGGAGGGCCGGCCGGAGGACAGGGCCTCATAGAGCGCCACCATCTCGCGGATGAGCACGCCCATGGACCAGCCGTCGGAGATGATGTGGTGCATCGTCAGGAGCAGCACGTGCTCCCGCTCCCCGAGCTTCAGCAGCGAGGTGCGCAGCAGCGGGCCGCGGGCGAGATCGAACGGCCGCCC
Source organism: Archangium sp. (assembly GCF_045802675.1). GTDB lineage: Bacteria > Myxococcota > Myxococcia > Myxococcales > Myxococcaceae > Archangium. The sequence goes on from NZ_JBJMQO010000098.1 coordinate 10,955, forward strand.
CGCCTCCTCGCGCGCGAGACGCCGCGCCTCCTCCTCGCGCGCGTCCGCGGGCAGGTGCTGGAGGTCCATCACGGCCAGGGACAGCTCGGAGGCCGCGAGGGGAACCTGCATGGGCCGCCCCTCCTGGCTCCGGAACGTCATCCGCACCGAATCGTGGCGGCGGACGAGCTCACCGAAGCTGCGCTGTAGCGCCTCGGCATCCAGGTGGCCCTCGAAGCGGACGGCCAGCGGGATGTTGTAGAAGGCGCTGTTCGGCTCGAGCTGGTAGAGGAACCACAGGCGCTGCTGCGCGAAGGACAACGGCAGCTCGCCCGAGCGCGACACCGGCTCCAGGGGCGGTGCCCGCAGGCTCTGGCCGGCCTGGACGGCGGTGTCGATCCTCGCGGCCAGCACGGCCAGGGTGGTGGCCTCGAAGAGCTCGCCGAGGGGCAGGTCCACTCCGAATGTCTCACGGATGCGCGAGATGACCTGGGTGGCGATGAGCGAGTGTCCGCCCAGCTCGAAGAAGTCGTCCTGACGGCCGACCTTCTCCAGGCGCAGCACCTGGGCCCAGATTCCCGCCAGCAGCTCCTCGGTGGGCGTGCGCGGCGGGCTGAAGGTGTCCTGCTCCGAGCGCAGGCCATCCGGAGTGGGGAGGGCCTTGCGGTCCACCTTGCCGTTGGGAGTGAGGGGCAGGGCCTCGAGCACGACGAAGGCCGAGGGCACCATGTACGCGGGCAGCTTGGACTCGAGGACGCGGCGCAGCTC
>NZ_JBJMQO010000099.1:0-52279 GCF_045802675.1 Archangium sp.
CAGGCCCACCAGGCCCATCAGCGTGGGCTCGGGGGTCTTCGTGCCGGCCGCCGGTTTCGAGCCGTCGTCGAGGAGAATGGCCTGCAGGGTATAGAAGCGGCTCTTGTCGTCGTTGGGGCCCAGGATCTTCCAGGACGCCTTCACCTGGATGGAGCCCGTCGCACCGCAGCACTGGCCATTGCACAGCAGGTCCTTCGGACCGGCCGGCATGTTGATCCGCGCGTTCTTCTGGCCGGCCTTGTTCCAGAGATTGTTGGCGACGAGGTAGTTGTACGTATCCTCGTTCAACCGGGCCTCGTAGCGGGCGAAGCGGCCGTTCTGGTCGATCAACACCCCGTCCACGGGCTGCAGGGTGTCCTTGTACGTGAAGGTCTGGGTTTGCGCCGTCCGCGAGGCCGCGCACCAGGCCGAGGGCTTGGAGCCGTTGGGAACCATGACCTCGGCGCCCGACAACCAGGTCTGCCAGACGCGGGGGCCCGTGCTGTCGAGGATGGTCTTCTCGAGATCCGCCTCGCACGTGCCGGTATCGGCGGGCCAGTTCAGCGCGATGAACTCACGCCACGCGTAGAAGTCGAGGTTGGCCTGGACTGGCATGGCACAGTAGTCCGGAGACAACTGTGCGAGCTCGCTCGTGATCTTCGTGGGGAAGTTGGGATTGCACTTCGCGGCCTGACACGAGACCTGCGTGCTGGTCGTCACCACGGAAGCGGGCTGGATGGGCTGGTCCGCGGACGCCAGGGAGGACACCGAGAGGGTCGCGGCACTCACGAGCACGCCGACCCAGGCGGGACAGGATTTGAGCATGGGCGGCACTATACCCAGCCACTCCCGCCGGAGGCATCCCCCCAGGCCCTACGCGCCACGTCGGGCCCGCTGCCGCCCGGCCGCCGTCACCGCCAGTAGCAGCACGAGCAGCGGCACGCCGACCACCACCGGCCACAGCCAGAGCGGAGGCGCGGCCTGCACCACCGCGCGCAGCTCCGTGCCCCGCTGGGCCTCGCTCGCCAGGTCCACCAGGCTGTACTTCCACTCCACGGTGTCTTTCTTGTCGTTGAGCGTGCCATTGGTCTCGGGGATGGCCTGCCCATGCACACGCACGGTGTAATAGTGATTGCCCAGCAGGGCCTTGGCCATCTGCGTCCCGAAGTCCTGCGCCGCCTGCTGAGAGGGATTCCGCGTCCCCTTCGCCGGGCCCGCCGCGCCCTCCGGCTCGCCGAGCCGCTGGACGAAGACGTACTCCCCGAGGCCAACGTGCTTCTCGATGTGGAAGGCGAGATCCACGTTCCCCTGCTTCTTCATCGAGGAGCTGTGCTCCATCGCCCGCTTCTGCAGCTCGCCCAGGCGCGTGGCGTCCCGCACCGTCAGGTCATACACGAGGTGCTGCTGCCCCTCCTCCTCGTACTCGCGGAACTCGAACTTCGTCACGTCCGGGTCCTTCTTCAGGTCCTCCTCGGTGGCCCGGGCCTCCACGCGCAGCTGCTCGAGCGGGTCCTTTCCCTGGGCCCGCGCCAGGTCCAGGAACGACCTGGGCAGGCCCACGTCGAACACCACCCGCCCCGAGCCATCGGGGAGAATCCACAACTCCTGGAGCAGGTCGAAGCAGCCCGTGAGTGAGAGGAGCGCGACATAGGCGAGCAGCCAGCGCAGGCGGGCGAGGGGAGCGGTGTGAGGGGCCATGAAAGTCCTCGGGAGCGCGCTGAACCTACACGGAGCGTTGCCCCCCGGCGAGCGCGAGGCACGGGACGCCCACCCACGCTTCCTACCACCGGGTCGCGCGCTCGGGAGCGATGACCTGGGCGGGTGTGTCCCCGGTGAAGTCGGCGAGCTCGACGGTGTCGCGGTGCTGCCCCTTCGTGCCCGCCACCCGGGTGGCGAAGAGCTTCCCGCCATTCGAATGCACGAGGCGTCCGGCCTGGTCCCAGTCGGCCCACTGCGCGTCGAGCACGTCCACGAGCTCGCCATCCGAGGCGCGCAGCAGCGCGAAGCCGAAGTGGAGCGGACCGCCGGGCCGGCGGAAGTCGATCGACTCGAGCTCCATGCGCAGCACCAGCCGGCCCTGGGGCTCGGGCTTCGTCCACACGTGGGAGCCCCGCAGCGCCCGGAGCTCTCCCTTCGAGTTTCCCGCCTCCTCACGCCGCCAGCCCTTGCCCTGGAGGATGTCGTCGTAGATGGGCAGGTCCTCGCCGCGTCCGTGGGTGTTGGGGGTGACGCGCAGGTGCTTGGGGGCGGGATGCTTCGGGTGCGTGGGTACGGGCCCGAAGTGGTTGAGGTGCAGGGCGTACGTCCCGCTGCGCCACGGGTGCGCGGTGTCGAAGCGGCCGCCACCGTCCCAGCAGTCACCCTTGGGCCACAGCGTGAGCGCGGTGAGCCAGGGGGGCCGGCTGAGCGCCGTCCAGGTCTCCGTGTAGTCGGAGTCCCTCTGGCGCGCGCCGTGCCGGGCCGCGAAATAGACGAACAGCGCGCCGTCCGGGCTCAGGTCACCGCGCCGCTCGTAGATGCGCCCGTGGAACCACTGGCCGCGCTCGAAGGTGTCGCCCGCGGTGTCCCAGCGGATGAACTCCACCCAATCCGTGGGGCCGCGCCGCAGGAGCACGGCCACCGGGGCCTCGCTGGCGAGGATGCCGAAGAGACGGCAGGACGGCGGAGGGGCGGATCGCATGGGGCCTCGTGCACTCCAGGGAGGGGAACATTGTGCACGGGCCTCGTCCTCCGCCCCAAGCCCGGGGGCTACTTCGCGGTGGCGAGCGCCGCATGGGCCGCGGCCAGGCGCGCGATGGGCACCCGGTACGGCGAGCACGACACGTAGTCGAGCCCGATGCGGTGGCAGAACTCAATCGTCTTCGGGTCTCCGCCGTGCTCGCCGCAGATGCCGATGTCCAGCCCGGGCCGTGTCCTCCGGCCGAGCTTCACCGCCAGCTCCATGAGCGCTCCCACGCCCCGCTGGTCGAGGGTCGCGAAGGGGTTCTCCGGGAGGATGCGCTTCCGCAGGTACTCGCCGAGGAAGCTCGTCTCCGCGTCATCGCGCGAGATGCCATAGGTCGTCTGTGTGAGGTCGTTCGTCCCGAAGGAGAAGAACTCCGCGTCCTGGGCGAGCTGATCCGCGGTGAGCGCCGCCCGGGGAATCTCGATCATCGTCCCGAGCTGGTAGGCCACCTCCAGGCCCTGCTCCTTCATCACCGCCCGGGCCTCGGCCTCGAGCGTCTCCTTCTCCACGCGCAGCTCGTTGCTGTGCGCGATGAGCGGAATCATCACCTTGGGGAAGACGCGCACGCCCTCGCGAGTGCACTGGCAGGCCGCCTCGAAGAGCGCCCGCACCTGCATGCGCACGAGCGCCGGGAGGTGGATGCCCAACCGCACCCCGCGCAGGCCGAGCATGGGGTTGGTCTCGCGCAGGGAATGCACCGCGTCCAGCATGCGCCGCTTCCGGGCGAGCTCCGCCTCCATCCCGGACGCTTCCATCCGGCCCTTCAGCAGCTCCAGCCGGGTCTCCAGCTCGGTGACGTCGTGCAGCAGCTCATCGTGGCTGGGGAGGAACTCGTGCAGGGGCGGGTCGATGAGGCGGATGGTGACGGGCTGGCCATCCATCGTCCGGAACAGCCCGAGGAAGTCCTCGCGCTGGAAGGGCAGCAGCTTCGCGAGCGCCTCGTTCCGCTCCTCGTCGGTGCGCGCCAGAATCATCCGCTGCACGTGCGGCAGGCGGTCCGTCTCGAAGAACATGTGCTCGGTGCGGCACAGCCCGATGCCCTCCGCGCCCAGCTCCCGGGCCCGCTGCGCGTCCCTCGGGTAGTCCGCGTTCGCGTACACGCCCAGTTCGCGGAAGCCGTCGGCCCACTCCAGCAGCTCGAGGATGTGCGGGTCCTTCAGGTCCGGAATGACGGTCTCCAACGTGCCCGCGAAGACCTCGCCCGTGGTGCCGTCGATGGAGACGGTGTCGCCCTCGCGCAGCACGCGCCCGGCCACGGTGAGCTGCCGCTTCTCGCAGTCCACCTCCATCTCCGACACGCCCACCACCGCGGGCTTGCCGAACTGCCGCGCCACCAGCGCCGCGTGGCTCGTGCGCCCGCCCCGGCTGGTGAGGATGCCTTGCGCCGCCAGCATGCCGTGCACGTCGTCCGGCTTCGTCTCGGGCCGCACCATGATGACGGCCTTCTTCTCCTCCTTGCTCCAGCGCTCGGCGGTGTCCGCGTCGAAGGCCACCACGCCGCTGGCCGCGCCCGGCGACACGTTCAAACCCTTGGCGAGCAGGTCCCCCCGCTCCTGGGCCGCCTTCTTGTCGGCCGGGGTGAACCGCGGGTGCAGGAAGAAATCAATCTGCTCCGGCTTCACCCGCAGCACGGCCTCCTGGCGGGTGATGCGCTTCTCCCCGGCCAGCTCCACCGCGATGCGCACCGCGGCCTGCGCCGTGCGCTTGGCGTCGCGCGTCTGCAGCATCCAGAGCTTGCCCTGCTCGATGGTGAATTCCACGTCCTGCACGTCCCGGAAGTGCCGCTCCAGCTTCTGGCAGTAGCGCTCGAGCTGGGCGTAGAGCTTCGGGTGCAGCTCCTTCAGCGCGGCGATGCGCAGCGTGGGGCGCGTGCCGGACACCACGTCCTCGCCCTGGGCGTTGGACAGGTAGTCGCCCTCCATCTCCTTCTCGCCGGTGGACACGTTGCGCGTGGTCACCACGCCCGTGCCCGAGTCCTCGCCCCGGTTGCCGAACACCATGGTGACGATGCTCACCGCCGTGCCCAGGTCGTGCGCGATGCCCGCCGCGTTGCGGTAGTCCACCGCGCGCTTGCCATTCCAGCTGCGGAACACCGCCTCGGTGGCCAGCCGCAGCTGCTCCACGGGCTCCTGTGGGAAGTCGCGGCCGGTCTTCTCGCGGACGATTCCCTTGAAGGCCTGGGTCATCTCCTTCAGGTCCTCGGCGGGTAGGGCCGCGTCGTTCTCCAGGCCGCGCTGGCGCCGGTGCTGCTCGAGCACGTGCTCGAAGCGCTCGCCGGGCACGCCGAGCACCACCGTGCCGAACATCTGCACCAGCCGACGGTACGCGTCATAGACGAAGCGCGCGTCTCCGGTGCGCACGGCGAGGCGCTCGGCGACGGCGTCGTTCATCCCGATGTTGAGGAGGGTGTCCATCATCCCGGGCATGGAGAACTTCGCGCCGGAGCGGCAGGACACGAGCAGCGGCTTCTCCACGTCCCCCAGCGAGCGGCCCGCGCGCTTCTCCAGCTTGCGCAGCGCGGCCAGCTCCTGCTCCCAGAGGCCCTCGGGAAACCGGCTGCCCGCGGCGAGGAAGGCGTTGCAGGCCCGGGTGGTGACGATGAAGCCGGGGGGCACCGGCAGGCCGATGCGCGTCATCTCCGCGAGGTTGGCCCCCTTGCCGCCGAGGAGGTCCTTCATGTCCCCCCGGCCCTCGTCGAAGAGGTACACCCACTTCTCCCGGGCGGCCGTGCGGGCACGCGAGCCCTTGGGTGCGCGGGCGACTCGGGGACTGGTGGAGCGGGGGAGGGAGCGGGTGTTGCGGAGCGGAGTCTTCCGGGCACGGGTGGGCATGGTGCAGCTCCGGGAAAGGGCGTGGAGACCACGCCCGGGAGCCACGGCCTTGGCCGTGCCAGGAGTCCTTCCGAGGAAGCGGGCAACCCCCGGCGCGCGATTCTCGCGGCCCCGTCCCTGGAAGCTGGGGGTGGGGTGCCCGCTCGCGCAAGATGAGCCGGGTTACTTGCCCTTGGTGTAGTCGCGGTTGGCGATGACGCCCTGGACCTCGGCGAGCGCGCGGGCGCCCGAGGCGGACTCGAGGGCCTTCTCGGCGATGGCCTGCACCTGGCGCTTGGCCTCGTTCAGCTCCGTCTGCAGCGCTTGAATCGCCTGCGCCTGCTTGGAGTTGGTCTCCTTGAGCGAGCCAATCTCCATGATGGACACGCGCTGGGAGGTCTCCGCGTCCTTCTGGGCGAGCGTGAACTTCAGCTCCCACTCGGACTTCACCCGGTTGCCCGCGATGGCCGCCGCCGTGTCCGTCTCCTTCTTGAGCACGGAGGGGAAGTCCGCCACCTGCTTGCGCAGCTCCTCCAGCTCCTTCTCGCGCAGCTTCAGCGCCTCCTCGCGCGTGGCCCACTCCTTCTCGAGCTTCTCCTTGCGGTCACGCTCGGTGGCGGACTGCTGGCGCAGCTGCTCGACGAAGGCGTCCTGCTCCTTCTTGCGCTGCAGCTGGGTGTCGTAGGTGTACTCCTCCTCGGCCCGCTTGCGCGCCACCTCGAGCGCGTCGCGCTCGGCCGCCAGGTCCGTGGCGAACTTCGAGCGCGTGTCGGCGATCTCCTTCTGCAGCCGCTCCATCTCCGCCTGGAGCTCCTCCTTCTTGCGGTCGTACTCGGCGACGAGCACGTCCACGGCGCTCGCGGCGATGTCCTTGCCGTGCAGCTCGCCCAGCTCGTCCGTCTTGAGCTGGATGGCCTCGTCGAGCTTCTTGAGCTCCTCGACGAGCGACATCACCTGCTCGTTGATGCCGGCGAGCGTCTTGTTGATGGTGAGGCCGGCCTCGGTGACCTTCTTGACGGCGGACTCGGCGGTGAGGCCGGAGACGTCGGTGAGGACGTTCTTGGCGTGGGACTGGCGCGCCTCCTGCTCCTTGGCGGGCACCACGGGCTTGTTGCGGTTCTTGCGGGCCAGCTCCTCGAAGGCGGCCTTGGTCTGCTCGGCGGAACGGTTGCGGGCGGCGGTGCGGGCGGAGGTGCTCTTGGCCATGGCGTGATGCTCCAGGTTGGGTGTGGGCCCTCTCAGGTAGGGCCTGGGTGTAGCGGTTGAATGCTCGGCCCCCTCTCGGGCGGCCATGCGCAATTAATACCCAATGGGTCTGACATTCCCCGGGCCCTGACGTGGCCCTTTTTTATGGGTCCTCCGCCCCAACCTGGGATGTCAGACCCACCCCTCCACGCGACCTGACGGGTCTCCCGGCTCAACGCGAGTCTCCGGCACTGCTACCGTCCCTGGGAGCCAGGGAGGTTGCGATGAAGCGTGAGGAGTTCCGCCGTGCCGCCGAGGTGCTTCGTTCCGCCCAGGCGCTCGTCATTGGAGCGGGGGCCGGCATGGGCGTGGACTCGGGGCTGCCCGACTTCCGGGGCACCGAGGGCTTCTGGCGCGCCTATCCGGCCTACGCGAAGCTCGGGCTCGACTTCGCGTCCATGGCCAACCCGCAGTGGTTCGAGAGGGACCCCGGATTCGCCTGGGGGTTCTACGGCCACCGGCTCGGGCTGTACCGCGCGACGGCTCCCCACCCCGGCTTCGAGCTGCTGCGCTCCTGGGCCTCGCGCATGAGGCACGGGGCCTTCGTCTTCACCTCCAACGTCGACGGCCAGTTCCAGAAGGCGGGCTTCGACGGGGAGCGCGTGCTCGAGGTCCACGGCTCCATCCACTTCGTGCAGTGCCTGGGCTCCTGTCCGGACATCGCGTCCGCGGCGCCGTACACCGTGGAGGTGGACCCGGAGACGTTCCGCGCCCGGCCGCCGCTGCCTGGCTGTGCGCGCTGCGGCTCGCTCGTGCGCCCCAACATCCTCATGTTCGGGGATTGGGGGTGGAACGACGCGCGCACCCGGGAGCAGGAGGAGCGGCTCACCGGGTGGCTGGACGCGGTGCCGTCCGGCTCGCTCGCCGTCATCGAGTGCGGCGCGGGCACGGCCATCCCCTCGGTGCGGCGCTTCTGCGAGAGCGTGGCGGCGGCCCGGAAGGGGACGTTGATTCGCATCAACGTGCGCGAGCCGCAGGTGCCCGCCGGGGGCATTGGCCTGCCGCTGCGGGCCCTCGAGGCGTTGAGGGGAATCGCGGAGGAGCTGGAGCGCGGGTGACGCGAGCGGGCGCTGGTGCGGCGCTCAGCCGGGCGACAGCTCCGAGGCCGGCGCCACGTCCGCCCTCGGGGCACCCAGCGCGAGTCCCGCCGCGCTCAGCCGCACCAGGGTCATCCACACCAGGTCCGCGAGCAGCAGGTGCACGAGCTGCATCCACACGGGCGCGAGCAGCAGCACGTTCACCAGACCCGCCACCAGTTGCAGCGCGTACAGCACGCCCAGTTGCAGCGCCGCGCGCTTCACCGCCGGAGACGGCCGCAGCTTCGCCACCATCCCCGCAGCGAACACCACCAGCGCGCCCACGAGCACCGCCAGCAGTGGGTGCAGCACCCGCAGGCGCACGAACAGGTGCGCGCCCGGTGACACGTCCTGGCTCAGCCCGTGCGCGAGGCTCGACGCGGGAAAGAGCGTGTCACCCAGCGCGGCGATGGCTCCGCTCACGCCCAGCACCAGCAGCCCCACGAGGCTCCCCACCACCAGCCACCCCGTCAGCCCCTGGCGCCGCCACGTCAGCCGCTCCCGGCCTCCCGCCCACCAGGCCGTCAGCGTCATCGCCCCCACCAGCAGGAACGTGTTGATGAGGTGCGCCGCCATCCACCAGGCCCGCGCGAGCGACTCGTTGCCCGCCACCATCTTGAAGAGCACCAGCCCCGCGCCCACCGCCGCCTCCGTCAGGATGAAGACGAGCGACAAGACGGCCGCCTTGCGCACCGGGTGCCCCTTGGCGTGCGCCCTCAGCCCCCACACGCACAGCACCACCGCCAGCACCATCACCAGGCCGCTCGTCAGCCGGTGCGTGTACTCAATCAGCGTCTGCACGCTCGGGGCGCGTGGCACCACCTCGCCGTTGCACACCGGCCAGTGCTCTCCGCACCCGGCCCCCGAGCCCGTGGCGCGCACGAAGGCGCCCCACAGCACCACGGCCAGCGTGAGGACGAGGGTGGACCAGCTGAAGCGGCGGTAGGCACGGGAGGACACGGAGGAGCTCATCGGCGGCTCCCTCCCTAACCCACTTCGTCCCCGGCCGCTCCCCCCGCATGCTCGCCTGGGCCTCCAGCGCTCGTATCCACCCGGGTGTCCGGAAACCCCCCCGGCTTCCATTGGATGGGGGGGTGGATATGCCCGCCTGCTCCTGGAAGGGCCTTGGATGATTTCCAATCCGCTTCCAGGGGCCCGAAATCGTTGGCACGCCCCCTGCTAGGTGTCTGGTCGGAAACGATTTCGAGTTCGGGCGCCTTGGTGCCCGAAGCGCTCCGTGGGTCGGAGGCCCCCCCACTCCGGCCCACGAGCGCATCTTTTAGAGGCTGTCGTTGTAGCCATGCATCGCGGGTCAGGTTCGCCCCCTGTCCTGGCCCGCGGTGTTCTTTTCGAGGGTCCCGGCGCCAGGCGAGGTGCCGGGACCTTCTTCGTTTCAGCCGGCGATGCGCAGCCGGTCCGCGCCCAGGAGGGAGGGCAGCGGCCCGAAGGCGAGAGAGCGCTCGATGACGTTGCGCAGCTCGCGCACGTTGCCCGGCCAGCTGTGGGCCACCAGCGCGGCCATCGCGTCCGGCCCGAGCTGCGGCGGCTCCTGTCCCTCGGGGGTGAGCTGGGCGACGAAGTGGCGCGCCAGGACGAGGATGTCCTCGCGCCGCTCTCGCAGCGGGGGCACGTGCACGGGCACCACCTGCAGCCGGTAGTAGAGGTCCTCGCGGAAGCGGCCCTCGCGCACCAGCTGGCCGAGGTCGCGGTGCGTGGCGGCGATGACGCGCACGTCCACCTGCACCGGCCGCGTCTCGCCCAGGGGGAAGATTTCGCCGTTCTCCAGGAAGCGCAGCAGCTTGGGCTGCACCTCGAGCGGCAGCTCGCCAATCTCGTCGAGGAAGAGCGTGCCGCCGTGGGCGGCGCGGATGACGCCGGGGTGGTCCGTGGCCGCGCCCGTGTAGGCGCCGCGCCGGTGGCCGAAGAGCTGGCCCTCGAAGAGCTCGCGCGGCACGGCGGCGCAGTTGAAGGCCACATAGGGCCGCTCGGCACGGGCGGACAGCCGGTGGAGGCCACGCGCCACCACCTCCTTGCCGCTGCCGGACTCGCCGGTGACGATGACGGTGGCGCGCGAGCCGCTCAGCCCCGCCAGCTCCACCTTCAACCGCCGCATGACGGGCGAGGCGGCGATGAAGCCGGGCACCTCGGGCGCGCCGCTCTCGGGCTCGCGCAGCGGGGGCTCGGCCTGGGCGAAGCCGCGCAGCACGGACACCTCCAGGGCGAAGCCGGCCAGGCGCGCCAGCGCGGTGAGCAGCGCCCGTCCATCCGCGGGCAGGGGGCCGGCCACGCCCACGCGCAGCCGGCGGCCGCACCCGTCGCTGAGCTCCACCCACTCGCTGGCGGGCACGTGGCGCTCGCCCAGCAGCCCCGTGGCCTGGCCCTGCGAGTCCAGCTCCTCCAGGCGCGGGGCGAGGCCGGGGAAGAGCCCCTCGAGCACCGCCACCAGCTCGCGCTGGATGAGGGGGGCGCCCATGCCGCGCACGGCGAGCCGCTCGAAGGGCACCACCAGTGCCTCGGCGCCGAGCCGGGGGAAGGCGTCCGGGGGCGGGGGCGGGGCCTCCTGGGCGAGGCGCACGTCCGCGCTGAAGTCCGGGGGCGGGGTGATGCCGTAGCGGCGCAGCTCGTCCTCGCTCTGCTGGAGCCAGGTCTCGGCGCCCGGCTCTCCCGTGATGCGCGCCACCAGGGCGAGCGTGCGGCGGGTGAGGGCCATCTCCGGCAGGTCTCCCGCGAGGGTGAAGGTGGCCAGCGAGGCCTCCAGCTTCTCGCGCGCCTCGCGCGGGCGGCCCTCGCGCGCGAGCAGCCAGCCCTCGTGGCGGTGCAGCAGGGCGGTGCTCCAGGCGGAGGGGTGCTGCTCGAGCAGGGCCCGGGCCCGGCGCAGCGCGGCGCGGGCCTCGGGGAGCTGCCCGGCGGCGGCGCGCGTGCCCACCTCGCAGACGGCGCAGTCGCGCCGCAGGTAGGGCCAGCCGCCCACCTCCAGGACGCGCGCATGGGTGGTGGCGAAGCCCTCCGAGGCGCGCGGGGCGTTGCCCTCGGCCCAGTCCACCAGCGCCTCCACCCAGCCCCCATAGACGCGGGTGAGGGCCTGCTGGATGGGCCCGTCATAGCCCGAGAGGCGGGAGGCCAGCCGCCGCATGTCCGCGTAGCGGCCGGTGAGATAGAGGAGGCGGGTGCGCTGCAGCACCAGGTGGTGCGGGGTCCAGCCCAGCTCCTCCACCACCGCGTTGCCCTCCTCCAGCACCGCCTCGGCCTCGGCGAGGTGGCCCAGTCGCAGCAGGGCGTCGGCTTCCGCGCGCGCGGCGAAGATGAAGGAGACGCCCCGCTCCTGCCGCCCGCTCCAGGCGACCTCGCGTGCGCGGCGCACCAGCGCGAGCGCCTCATCGGGCTCGCACGCCTCGTCCAGCCGGCGCTGCGCGAGGAAGGCGAGGCTGCGCGCCTCGAGGAGATCATAGCCCGCGCGCGCCGCGTTCTGGGCCAGCTCGCGGAAGCGCCGGGTGGCCAGCGAGGCCTCTCCCCGGATGGCGGCCTCGTGGGCAATCCCGTGCGAGGCGATCAGCCGCAGCGTGGGGTCCGTCACCCCGGCGAGCGACTCCTCCAGGCGCCCGTACTGGCGGGCGATGAGCTCGGGGGCGCCCAGGTAGAAGGCCGCGGCCAGCTCCGCCATGCGCAGCTGGCAGCGCGCCTCGGCGCTGGAGAAGTGGTGGGGCCGCAGCAGCGCCTCCGCGCGCGCCACGTGCACGTTCACCTTGCCCGCGTCGAAGATGCGGCCGTCCGGCGAGGCGAAGAGATTGGCGGCCATGGCGCGCACGTGCACCTCGGCCGTCGTGGGCAGCAGGCCCGTCTCGGCCTCGTCCAGGTGGGGCCGCAGCACGGTGAAGGCGCGCCGCACGTCCTCGAAGCCCCAGCGGTACACATAGGCCAGGCCCGCCGACGCCAGGGCGCGCGCGCCCGTGGAGCGCAGCTCGCCCGAGGCCAGCATCCCCAGCAGGGCGTTCTCCGCGGCTCGCCAGTCGCCCCGCTGCAGGAGCGTCAGGCAGGGGGTCAGCCGGGTCTTCTCCTCGCGCGACAGTTCCCGCTGGAGGGCGCTGGCTCCCAGAGGAGGCGGGGGCAGGGTTGGCTGGCCGCCCTCGGCGAGCTGACGCAGCACCTCGACCACACGGCCCCTCGGCCGACGGGCCTGAGGTGCGGCCTCGGGAAGCTCCCAGCGGTACACGGTAAGGGGGGTGACACCGAGCTGGCGGGCGAACGCCGCCCGGCTCAGCTCTCCGCGCAGGGCACGAATCGCCTCGGGTCCGAATGGGTGTGCTTCATTGCTCGACACCGGCACTCCTGCCCCCTTACGGCCCCCCACCCGCGCCCTCTTCATGGAACATCTGCCGGGGAAGGGCAAACCCTGCGAACAGGCGAGCCCGCTTCATCCATCCCTCGAAAGCACGTGGGGGGTGGGCAAGGGAGCCTACTGGCCGTGAGGGAGGGAGGTGCGCGCTGGATGTGGGAGAGAGCGCGCGGGCGGACGATTCGACGGGGCCCGGTTTCACTTCTACGCGCGTAGAAGCGGAATGGAGGGGCCCGGTTTCACTTCTACGCGCGTGGAAGTGCATTTCGGATGCAACTTTTGCTTCCGCGCACGTAGAAGTGGAATCCGCGCCGGAATGTGTATCGTTTCCGGTATGGCCTTTCCTCCGCAGCCGCCCGGTCCCCCGCCCGAGTCCCCGCTCCAGAAGCATCTGCGCCGCATGTTGGCGGCGGTTGCCGAGGGCGAGCGGCGCCACACCGAGTGGAAGCGCCAGTGGGAGCAGTACGACGCCCGGGAGCGCGAGCTGTGGGCGCAGAAGCACGCCCAGGGGTGGGAGGAGTGGGCCGAGCGCTACGCCCAGGGGATGGAGCAGTGGGCGCAGAAGCACGCCAGGGGCGTGGAGCGGTGGGCGAAGGGGGTGGAGAAGTGGGCCGAGCACGTGGGCTCGGCGGCGGAGCACATCAGCCGCAAGCAGCAGCGCAAGTGGGAGCGGCGCAGGGAGCGCCAGCGTCTGCGCGAGGAGCGGCTGGCCCTGAAGCGGCAACGGCTGGCCGAGCAGCAGGCCAACCCCTTCATGGGCTGGGTGTTCGCGCTGGCGGCGCTGGTGCTGGCGGGCATGGCCGTCACGGTGCCCGGCAAGTGGTGGCTCATCTTCGTGGCGTTCGGCATGGGCTCATCGGCGGCGGGCATCCTCGGCCAGGCCCGGCGCATCGAGCGTGCCCGGCTCCAGGAGGGAGCGGGACAGGGCACGCCCGCGCGGGAGGAGGCCCGGGACGCGGTGCCCGTGCCGCCCGAGGCCGCGCCCCGGCGCGAGGCGCCCCGCGATTCGGAGGACCCGAGGACGGCGCGGGTGAACGCGCTGTGCGACAAGCTGCTCGCGGAGCTGCGCGCGGGGCCAGGGGTGCTGCGGGACGTGGTGCACCAGCCGGAGCAGACGGTGGAGGGGCTGCGCAAGAGCTGCCACGAGCTGGCGCGCCGGGAGCGCGAGCTGCGCGCCCTGAGCACGCCCGAGGACGAGCGCCGGCTGGAGGAGGAGCACCGCAAGCTGGCGGCGCGTGTGGCCTCCGAGCCCGACGCGGTGGTGAAGGAGCGGCTGGAGAAGACGCTGGGCCTGCTGGACGAGCAGCGGCGCCAGCGCGCGGAGCTGACGACGTCGGCCTCGCGGCTGGAGGCCGAGCACATGCGCCTGTACTACACGCTGGAGAACCTCTACACGCAGGTGCTGCGGGTGCGCTCGGCGGACGCGGCGAGCGCGGACGTGGCGGGCGCGGGGCTGCGCCGGAGCGTGGAGCAGCTCGGCCTGGAGATGGACGCGGTGGCCGAGGCCCTCGAGGAGGTGCACCGCGACGCCCCGCCCCGCGAGCGCGTGCCTACTCGTTAGCCTGCGCCTGCGTCTTCAGGGGCACCGTCGAGGCCTCGGACACCCGGCGCACCGTCTTGATGTTGAGGAACTCGAGCAGCCCGTGGCGCGCCAGCTCGCGCCCGTGGCCCGAGGCCTTCACCCCGCCGAAGGGCAGCCGCGGGTCGCTCGCCACCATGCCGTTGACGAACACCGAGCCGGCCTCCAGCCCGTCGATGAAGAGGCGCTGCTCGGCCTCGTCCCGCGTCCACACGCTGGAGCCCAGCCCGAAGGGTGAGTCGTTGGCGATGCGCAGCGCGTCCCGGGTGTCCTTGGCGCGCAACAGCACGGCCACCGGGCCGAACATCTCCTCGGTGTAGGCCGGCGAGCCCGGGGGCGGGTGGGCCAGCACGGTGGGCGGGTACCAGAAGCCCGGCCCCGAGGGCTTGAGGCCGCCGAGCAGCAGCTTCGCTCCCGCGGCCACGCTGCGCTCCACCTGCTCGTGCAGCCCGTCGCGGATGCCCGCGGTGGCCAGCGGGCCCACCTCCGTGCGCGGCTCCATCGGGTCCCCCACCACGGCGCGGCGCATGCGCTCGACGAAGCGGCGCTCGAACTCGGGGTAGAGCGGGTCCGGGACGATGAAGCGCTTGGCGGCGATGCAGGACTGGCCGTTGTTGATGAGGCGCGCCTTCACCGCCGCCTCCACCGCCAGCTCCAGGTCCGCGCTCGGCAGGACGATGAAGGGGTCGCTCCCGCCCAGCTCGAGCACCACCTTCTTCAGCTGCCGGCCCGAGTGCTGGCCCACGTCGCGCCCGGCGCCCTCGCTGCCGGTGAGGGTGACGGCCTTGATGCGCGCGTCCTCAATCAGTCCGCGCACCGCCTTGGAGTCCACCAGCAGCGTCTGGAAGGCGCCCTGGGGAAAGCCCGCGCGCAGGAAGAGATCCTCCAGGGCGAGCGCGCACTGGGGCACGTTGTGCGCGTGCTTGAGCAGCCCCACGTTGCCGGCCATGAGCGCCGGGGCGGCGAAGCGCACCACCTGCCAGAAGGGGAAGTTCCACGGCATGATGGCCAGCACCGGCCCGAGCGGCTGGTAGCGCACGTAGCTGGTGTCCGGCGGCGTCTCCACCGGCTCGTCCGCGAGGAAGCGCTCGGCGTGCTCGGCGTAGTAGCGGCAGGCGCTGGCGCACTTGCGGGCCTCGGCGCGCGCGGCCTCCAGCGGCTTGCCCATCTCCTCCGTCATCATCCGCCCGTAGCGCTCCGCCTCGCCCTCCAGCAGCTCCGCCGCCCGGTTCATCCACCCGGCACGCTCGGTGAAGGAGGTGTGGCGGAAGGTGGGGAACGTCTCCTGGGCGAGCCGCAGCCGCGCCTCCACCTCCCCGGGCGAGTGGGCGGTGAAGGTGCGCAGCGTCCGGCCGGTGGTGGGGTCGATGGTGGCGAAGGCCATGGGGGTTCTCCTCCCGGGCGCGGAGTGTGGGTCCGGCTCCGGGGGCCCACAAGCCGTCCGGGAGGCCGCCCGGGGCCCGCGCGCGGCCTTCCGGACACCGCTGTCGCGGTGCCGCACCCTCCCGAGAAGACATGGGTGTCATGGCTTGCCGAGATTGCAAGATTTCTGATTCAATCTTGAAGCATGAGTTTCAATTTCGACGCGGAATCTCGGTTCCTTCTGAAAATCGGGCTTTCCTTTGTTTACTATTGGCGGCATATTTCATCCATGACGGCATGTCCCTCGGGGCATTCCTGTGTTTTCGCGGGCTTGGGGGGTTGGCGCGGTTCCTGCTCTCTGTCTCGCGCAAGTGGGACCAGGAGGGTGGCAGCAACGTTGCTTCTCTGGTCCAGAAGAACTCTTTGCTGAGGAACTCATGCGCTTCAATCTCCGCCACATCGTCCCGATCGCCCTGCTCTCGCTGGTGGGTTGCGGTGCCGAGACTCCCAACACGGAGGCGCCGGCCGCCGAGGCCGAGGAAGTGGGACAGGCGCGGTCCATGCTGCGGGCCACCGGGTGCCCCGGCTGCCTGGCGGGCACGGACGGCGCGCGCTTCGTGGACGGCGTCGAGCGCGAGCAGGTGACGGGCGACATCTACCACTACACGCTGAAGCTGCAGGTGGGCCCGGACGCGCACGACGTCATCGCGCTGCACCGCGTGGTGAAGGAGAAGGCCGCGGGGGTGCCGGAGAAGAGCGCCGAGTCCGTCTTCCTGGTGCATGGGGACGCCTGGGACTTCCGCGGCGCCTTCATGGCCAGCACGCTGCCGGGCAGCGGGGTGGACGCGGACCACTCCATCGCCGTGTACCTGGCCGGCAAGGGCGTGGACGTGTGGGGCATCGACCTGCGCTGGACGCAGGTGCCGCTGGGGACGCAGGACTTCTCCTTCATGGCGGGCTGGAACCTGGGCACGCACGCCCAGGACGTGGGCACGGGCCTGCGGGTGGCGCGCGCGCTGCGCCGGGCGACGGGCAGCGGCTACGGGAAGATGAACCTGCTGGGCTGGAGCCGCGGGGCGATGGTGTCCTACGCCTGGCTCAACGCCGAGACGCAGCTGCCCCCGGGCCAGCGCAGCGTGAGCGGCTTCATCCCGGTGGACATGGTGGTGAAGTTCGGTCCCGAGGCCGAGCAGCAGCGCCAGTGGGCGTGCACGCGCGCCGCCGTGGCCCAGCAGCTGCGCCAGGCCGGGCAGCTCGAGGGCAACCTGTCCGGCCCCGGCGCGGGCGTGCTCATCATGCAGGTGGGCCAGGCCGCCACCTACTGGCCGGACGCCGTCGCGCAGCCGCCGCTGCCGCCGCTGCCCTACCGCAACCTGGGCTTCGCCGTGGGCGCCGCCACCTTCTCCTTCCTCACGGACGCCAACCACGGCATCTACCCCACGGTGCCCGCCTACCACTTCTCCGCGGGCGTGTTCAGCCCCGAGGGCGTGCCCACGGGGCTGCAGTACGTGCAGCCGGAGCAGTTCTTCTCCCTGCTCAGCGCGGCGCGGCCCTACCAGGACTTCGCGGAAATCGTCGAGGGCGAGCAGATGCAGTGCGGTGACAAGGATCTGCCGTACGACGACCACCTGTCGGAGGTGAAGGTGCCGGTGCTGTACGTGGGGGCCGGGGGCGGTTTCGGCCGCTACGGCGAGTACGCGGTGACGAACCTGCTGGGCAGCCAGGACGTCTCCATCGTCCGGGTGCAACGGCTGACGGAGTCGCAGCGCGTCGCCGACTACGGCCATGTGGACCTGTTCCTCGCCAGCGACGCGGAGCAGTCCGTCTGGGCGCCCATCTACCGCTGGATGAAGAAGCACTGAGCCAGCCACCTTGAGCGCGGGGTGTTGCCGTCACCCCAGTGCCCGGGCCTCGCGGAAGACGCGGGGCCCGTTTTTTTGGGGGGGCTCCCCGCTCTTTCCTGGCTCCTTAGATTGAGAGCCCGCGCCCGAAGACAACCCCGGGCAGCCAGCGAGGGCCCCACCGTGGTCGACAATATCTGGACCGAGTTCGCCAGGAGCTATGACGTCATCTGCTCCCAGCTCAATTGCTACCGGCGGATGGTGGCGAAAATCCTCCGCGACACCGAGGGCCGCAAGTACGTCATCGACGCGGGGTGTGGCACGGGGCTGGTGAGCCAGCCGCTCGTCGAGCGCGGGCACACGGTGGTGGGCTTCGACAACAACCCGGCGATGCTCGGGCTGGCGCTGGCCCGGCAGGCCGCGGCGCCCGAGGAGGTGCGGCGCCGCTGGAAGGTGCTGGAGGGGGACGTGCGCACCTTCCCCGCGGGCGTGCCGGGCGAGGCGGACGCGGTGGTGCTCAACAACGTCCTCTTCTACGTGCGCGAGCCGGAGGCGGTGTTGCGCCAGGCGCTCGAGCACCTCAAGCCCGGCGGCGTCGTCATCACCGCCGGGCCCCGGCAGCGGCCGGACCTGCGCAAGGTGATGGAGAATTCCATCGCGGAGTGGAAGGCCGAGGGCCGCTGGGACGCGGCGCTCCAGGCCGCCACCGCCTACCACGCCGACGTCACGCGCCGCCTGGTCACCGACCCCAACGAGATGGTGACCTTCTTCCAGCCGGACGCGCTGGTGGACACGCTGCGCCGCCTGGGCTTCTCGCGCCCGCTCGCGGCCGACGGCAACGACTACTACGGCGAGAACTACTACGTCTGCATGGCGCGGTAGTCACCCCGCGCCCTCCCCCCGCCGCCGCTGGGACTAGCTGACGAGTCCCAGCAGGCGCGCATCGTTGATGATGCGGTTGCCGTCCGACTTCAGGCGGTTGGAGAGGAAGGGCGCGATGCTGGCCGCGTCCTTGTGCAGGCGCGCGTAGTTGTTGTCGTAGATGCGCGTCACGATGAGCTGCGCCGAGGCGATGATGCGCTGCAGGTTGTGCTGCAGCTCGTTGCCCTCCATGACGAGGTGCAGCTCGCAGATGTACTTGCGGTTGTCCTCCAGCAGCTGGAAGAGGCCCTTGCGCTGCTCGCTGTTGGGCACCCGGGCCTTGGCCCCGGTGATGACGACGACGCACAGCTGCTGCCGGTAGGCCTCGTACGCCTCACGGAAGCGCATGGCCACCATCATCAAATCCTGGGGGCTGGGCGGCTGCTCCCAGCGGATGAAGAAGACCCGGTTGATGAGGCCCGTCTTGTAGGTGGGCGGAGGAATGGAAACGGAAGCGAAAGCGGACATGGGATCTCACTCCCAAAACTTGCCGGAAGGGGTGCTCGGCAAAGGTTATTCCGAGCGGCTGACGTGCCCGGCACACACAGGACTCACGATGAGGCTGGTGCCCAATCTGGTGATCCCCGACGCCATTCCCAAGTGCGAGCTGACCCGTCTGCCATCAGGAGCACGAAAGGAGCCGGCGCAATGTCGGGGAGCGCACGGATGCCCGGTGCGCTCCGGTGGGAGAGCACCTAGGGTGTGGGGATGGGACTCTCACCGGGCGATCTGCGCGAGCGCCTTCAGAGGTGGAAGGGGACGGGAGGGCTCGGCCTGCTGGCCACGCTGCTCGGGCTGATGGCGCTGGGGCTGGGCTTCATCGAGCTGTCGGACGAGGTGCGGGAGAAGGAAACCCAACACTTCGACGAGCGGGTGCTGCTGGCGCTGCGTACCCCGGGCCATCCGGAGCAGCCACTGGGGCCGGTGTGGGTGGCGGAGGCGGCGCGGGATGTGACGTCGCTGGGCAGCGTGTCGGTGCTGACGCTGGTGGTGTTCGCGGTGAGCGGCTTCCTCGTGCTGGTGCGGCGCTGGAGGACGCTGGTGCTGGTGGTGGGCTCGACGGTGGGCGGGGCGGGGGTGAACAGCCTGCTCAAGAGCGTGTTCGCCCGGCCGAGGCCCTCGGTGGTGCCGCACCTCACCTGGGTGCTGACGGAGAGCTTTCCCAGCGGGCACGCGATGCTCTCGGCCATCGTCTACCTGACGCTGGGGGCGCTGCTGGCGCAGCTGGTGGAGCGGCGCTGGCTCAAGGCGTACCTGGTGGGCGTGGCGCTGAGCCTCACGCTGCTCATCGGGGTGACGCGGGTGTACCTGGGCGTGCACTACCCCACGGACGTGCTGGGCGGGTGGATGGCGGGGCTGGGGTGGGCGCTGCTGTCGGCGCTGGTGGCGCGGGCGGCGCGGCGGCGCAGCCCCGGACTGCGCGAGGAGTCCCGGGGAGAGACAGCGCCCTCCTGAGCGCCCTCAGGAGTGGGTGAAGAGGGGCCCGTGGGGGCGCACGGGCAGGCGGAGGCAGAAGGCCACGCCCTTGGGGTGGTTGTCCTCGGCCCATATCCACCCGCCGTGGGCCTGTACGGCGCGCCGGCAGAAGGCGAGCGCGAGCCGGTTGCCGCCCTCGGCCCGGCCGGAGCCCGGGGTGTGCTCGTCCGGGAGGTGGGCGTCGAAGAGGTGCGCGCGCGCGGAGGGGGAGATGGCGGGGCCCTCGTCGCGCACGCGCAGCTCCAGCAGGCCGGGCTCGGGGTTGGAGGCCTCGAGCGTAATCTTGCTGCTGCCCAGCGCGGTGTACTGGAAGGAGTTGTCCAGCAGGTTGACGAGCACGCGGCGCAGCAGCTCGCGGTCCGCGGTGATGAGGGGCTCCACCAGCTTCACAGCCTGGACGAAGCGGCGCGGGGAGCTCACCAGCCGCTGCTGGAAGTCGCGCGTCACCTCGGAGAGCAGCAGGTGGGTGTCGAAGAGGGCGGGGTGGAGGGGGAGGGCGTCCTCGCCGCCGCTGGCGTCCAGCAGGTTGGACACGGTGCGCTGCAGGCCGTCGGCCGCGTCGCGGATGTCACGGGCCGAGCGCTGCAGCTCCTCGGGCAGGTGCGGGCGGTAGAGCGTGAAGGTGGCGTTGGTGAGGATGCTGGAGAGGGGGGGCTTGAAGTCGCGCATCACCCGCTGGATGAGCGCGTCCTTCTGGCGCTGGACGCTGGCGAGCGTGTCTCGCTGCGAGCGCAATTGCTCCTCGCGCCGCTCCAGCTCGCGCACGCGCAGCCGCAGCAGGAGCTGGGCTTCCACCTGGCGTCCGAGCACCGCCAGCGCCTCGGTCTGCTCGGGGGTGAGGTGGCGCGGCTCGTGGTCGATGACGCACAGGGTGCCGAGGTTGAGGCCGCCGAGGCCCCGGATGGGGATGCCGGCGTAGAAGCGCACGTGGGGCGCCCCGGTGACGAGCGGGTTGTCGTGGAAGCGCTCGTCGTGCCAGGCGTCCTCCACGACGAAGAGGTCCTCGCCGAGGATGGCGTGGGCGCAGAAGGCCTGCTCGCGCGGCGTCTCGGGCGCGTCCAGCCCGACGCGGGACTTGAACCACTGGCGGTAGTGGTCCACGAGCGACACCAGCGCGATGGGCGTCCCGCACAGCTGCGAGGCCAGACGCGTCAGGTCGTCGAAGCCGGCCTCCGGCAGGGTGTCGAGGATCTCGAGGCTATCCAGCGCGGCGAGGCGCGCATCCTCCTGGGGATGGGGCGGGGCAACCTTCATGGGTTCGTTCTCCGAAAGAGGAGACTCGCGCCAACCATGCCCGACCACGGCAAAGCGGCCCAGGCTTTCTTTCCGGGGGGCCGCCTGTCTGGCCGTGGACCCTCCGGAGGCACGCGGGAGCGGGCCTGGGCTCTACTGGGAGTGCGGCTCGGGCTCCTCGGTGTCCTTCTTCTCCTTCAGCGTCTTGCGCCACTCCAGGAACCGCTCGAAGAGGGAGAAGGGGTGGAAGGCGAGATGGTCGATGTTGCGATGGTACGCCGCGAGGTAGGGCTCGCCCCCAAGCTGGATGACGGCCTGGGAGGGCCGCTCGGGCAGGCCGTAGAACCACGCCCGGGCCTGCTCCCGGGTGTCGAAGCTGGCTACAGGCGGCGGTGGACGGCCGTCCTTCATCATCTCCTCGAAGTGGTACTCGACGGAGTAAGTGGGGACCAGCTTGCGGAAGTTGCTATCACGGTCATACCTGACGAGGTGGTACTGGTCCGCGATCAGCACGAGGGTCATGTAGGGAGGTTTGGGGTGGTTCTTCAGCCACGCCTCCGCCTCTTCGCGCGTTGCGAAAGAAGCGACGACCATTTCGGGCCCTTCGGTCCTGAGTTCCTGGCGGTAGTCATCGAATTCATACTGCTGGCCCGTCGCATTGATGAATCGGAGCGCCTCGGCCGCGGTGAGAAGCAGCTCCTTCTCCTCCGCGGACTCGGTCTTCTCATGAATCAGGCCGAGGAGATTCATGGCCTCGAAGATGGGGCTTTTGGGTCTCATGTGCTGCCTTGACGATATGGAGCCGCGCAGGGCTCATCAGGATGCCAGAAGCACCGCGGGGGCGAGGACGATAAGCCCAGCCCCAGCGGAAACCGTGACGAAGGCCACTCCGGCGATGACGACAATGCTGCCCACCAGGAGGCCCTGGTGATGGCGCTTCAACCAGTCGACGGCGTCGTCCATGGCTGAGAACTCCTGGCGCTGACGGCCCTCCAACTCCCGGCAATCATCGTAAGCTTGTTGGCATTGCTCGCGGCACCATCGTTTCTTACCGCCCATCCCTCGTCCCCCAGCTGTGATGTGTCCGAACCCCCGCGGAAGAGGACGAGCCACACAGTTGTCGACGCAATCATCGAATTCCGCATCACAGTCGCGCTGGTAGGTCTTCGCGACGCGCACGATGCGTCCATACGTCGATTCACGGGCGCTCGTGGGAAACCGGTACCACGAGAGGTCGAACTCCTCGGCCCGCCGCCAGTGCTCGGTGATCTGGCCGCCGGCTGACTCCTCGAGGACGAGCACGTAACGGGTGAGCTCCTCGGCGGCGGGGGCGATGATCGAGCGGGTGGTGCCGCAGGAGACGAGCAGGATGCTGAGGGTCGAGGCGATGAGCCTTGCTGGCGTCATGAGGGTCTTCGCGGAGGCCGGGGTCCGCAGCCGGGGAGGGCGGGCGCCATAGCACGCGCTGTGACCTGGACCAACGCCCCCGTGCCATCGCCAAGGGCTGACCGCGCGCGGTCGTGGTAGTCAAACGCCGTGGACGATCTCGACGCCCGCCGACGTGAGCAGCACAAGCAGCGCCTCTCGTGGATGCCGTGGCTCTACTTCTCGCTCAAGCCGCGCCACCGCGCCTGGGCCGAGGCCTGGCAGAAGGAGGTGCAGGACAACCTGCGCGAGCTCGAAACGGTGGAGATCGCCGAGGGCTGTTTCATCTCCCCGGAAGCGGCGCTGTTCGCCGAGCCCGGCCGCCCCATCCGCATCATCGGTCCCGGGGTGAGCATCGCCGCCCATGCCTTCGTGCACGGGCCCGTGGTGCTCGAGGCCGGCGTCAGCATCAACGCGCGCGTCAGCCTGGATGGCGGGGCCGGGGGCCTCCACATCGGCGAGGGCAGCCGCATCGCCACCGGCGCCACCCTCTATGCCTTCGACCACGGCCTCGCCCCGGACAGGTCCGTGCGCTCCCAGCCCGTCACCTCCCGCGGCATCGTGCTCGGCAAGGATGTGTGGGTGGGCGCCAACGCCGGCATCACCGACGGCGTGCGCATCGCGGACCATGCCGTGGTGGGCATGGGCGCCGTCGTCACCCGCGACGTGCCCGCCTGGGCCATCGTCGCCGGCGTCCCCGCACGGGTGATCGGCGACCGCCGCGAGCGCCGCCGCTCCGGCGCTCCAGACCCCTCCTGGCCACCACCTGACGATTCCGAAGGCTAACTGTCCGACTATTCCAGGGTTTCCCGTCAACTCCTGAGAAAACGGAAGCGGAATCCGCTCCCTGATTTGACGCTGTTTCATTCGCGGGCCTTATGCTCGTGAACGAAGCGGCTGGGGAATCCGTCTTCGCAGCCGCAGCCGTCTCCCCGGGGGAAAGGAGCGCGGTCATGGGGTTTCAGCAGCTTTCGCAGGCCATCGCCTTCGATACCGAGAGCCAGGAGCCCGTTGCACCGTCTCGGATGGGGATGTTGGCGCTCGCCGCGAGCATGCGCTCGGGACTGTCGGCCGATGCGTTGCGCTACCACTTCCTGGCCGAGCAGCTCAGCGAGGTCGTCTTCCACCTGGATGGGCTGGGCAACCTCACCTTCCTGGGCCCCACGTGGACGTCGCTCACCGGCCTGGCCGTGGAGGACGTGCTCGGCCAGCCGCTGGTGGAGATGGTGTACCCGGAAGACAGGCCGCGCGTGCGCGCCCTGCTGGATGCCATCGCCGCGCGGGTGCAGGCCTCCTTCCGGCTCGAGCTGCGGCTGCTGGCCTCCGGGGGCCCGCGCTGGGTGGAGCTCGCCGCCCACAGCTCGCCCACCGGGCAGGGCGAGGTGCTCGGCACGCTCACCGACACCACCGAGCGCCGGCAGCTCCAGGCGCGGCTGCAGCAGTCCGACCGGCTGGCCACGCTGGGCATGCTCGTGCCGGGCTTCGCGCACGAGATGAACAACCCGCTGGCCTTCATGCTCGCCAACCTGGACTACCTGCTCTCCAGCATGGGGGACATCGCCGGCTCGGCTCCGGCGCCCCAGGTGGCCGAGTGGCGCGAGGCCGCCGGCGAGGTGCGCGAGGGCGCCGAGCGGCTGCGTCAAATCATCGGCCACCTGCGCAGCTTCCGCGGGGAGTCGGGCCACGGGCCGGTGGATGTGAACACGCTGCTCGACACGGTGGGGCAGATGGTGGGCAGCACGCTGCGCTCGCGCGGACGGCTGGTGCGCGACTACGGCGCCCGGGCGCTCGTGGCTGGCACCGAGAGCGCGCTGCGCCAGGCCCTGCTCAACCTCGTCCTCCACGTGGTGCTCTCGCTGCCCGACAACGGGGACACCGAGGAGCACGAGGTGCGCCTCGTCACGCGCGAGGACGGGGAGGGCCACGTGGTGGTCGAGGTGCATGACACCGGCCCCGGCATCCCCCCCGAGCAGCTCCCGCACGTCTTCGAGCCGCTCTACACCGAGCGCGAGGCGAAGCCCGGGCCGACGCTCTCCGTGTGCCGGGACATCGTCCGCTCGCTCGGAGGGAGCATCACCGTGACGTCCCTGGTGGGCCGGGGCACCGTCTTCCGCGTGACGCTGCCGATGGTCTCCTGAAGTCCTACCCTCCCAAGAAGGGCCGCGCCGCCCGTCTTGGAGGTGTGTGTGCGTCGTTCATCCGTCCTGCGCCTGGGGGCGCTCGTGCTGGCGGTGGTGCTCGCCGCGTGCGGCCAGCGGGGCTCGCGCGAGGGCCAGGCCGGAGCCGCTCTCCCTACGGGGCAGGGCGGGCAGGGGCTCGGAGGCTCCTGCGCCGGGCAGCAGTCATTCCTCATCGGCAGCGGCATCTATGACATCACCGGCCCCGCCGCCGAGGTGGGGATGTTGGGCTACGTGGAGCTGGAGCAGCAGACGGCGGGCATCCACCAGCGTCTGCGCTCGCGCGCCTTCGTCATCGCCTCGCCGTGCAATGGCAAGCGCGTGGTGGTGGTGAGCGCGGACCTGGGCATGGTGTTCCAGGGCGTGAAGCAGCAGGTGGTGCAGCGGCTGCGGGCCACCTTTGGCCGGCTCTACTCCGAGGACAACGTGCTCGTGAGCGCCACCCATACGCACAGCGGGCCGGGAGGCTTCTCGCACTACGCGCTCTACAACCTGAGCACGTTCGGCTTCGTGCCGCAGAACTTCGAGGTCATCGTCAACGGCATCTACCAGTCCATCGTCCTGGCGCACGAGCACCTGGCGCCGGGCCACATCACCCTGGCGGCGGGGGAGTTGCTGGACACGAGCCGCAACCGCTCGCCGGACGCCTACCGCCTCAACCCGCCCGAGGAGCGCGCGCGCTACGCGTACGACACGGACAAGCGGATGACGCTGCTGCGCTTCACGAAGGAGTCGGGCCAGGAGGTGGGGCTCATCAACTGGTTCGCGGTGCACGCCACGTCCATGGGCATGCAGTACCGCTACATCAGCGGGGACAACAAGGGGTACGCCTCCTATCTCTTCGAGAAGGCCCGGGGCACGCGCTACACGGACAGCGGGGACACCTTCGTGGCCGCCTTCGCGCAGGCCAACGAGGGCGACGTGACGCCCAACATCCACGGGGGCGAGGACGGCGGCGGCAAGGACGACTTCGAGAGCACGGAGCTCTCCGGCCGCAAGCAATACGAGCGCGCCGCCTCGCTCTGGGCGAGCGCCACCACGCCCCTCACCGGCGGGGTGGACTACCGGCACGTGTACGTGAAGATGGACGACGTGGAGGTCGAGCCCGCCTTCACCGGCGGCATGGCCGGGCACACCTGTCCGGCGGCCATCGGCCTCTCCATGCTGGCGGGCGCGGAGGACGGGCCGGGCGTGGGCGGCGAGGGCGCCACCTGCGCGGCCATGCATGACGTGGTGAGCGCCATCACCTGCACCACCACCACCACGCCCTGCCAGGCGGAGAAGCCCATCGTCCTGGAGATGGGCGCGATGAAGCCCTTCCCGTGGAGTCCCGAGGTGCTGCCCCTGCAGCTCGTCACCGTGGGGAACGTGGCGCTGGTGGCGGTGCCCTTCGAGCTGACCACCATGGCGGGGCGCCGCCTGCGCGAGACGGTGCGCGCGCAGCTGGCACCGGCGGGCGTGACGGAGGTGGTCATCGCCGGCCTGGCCAACGCGTACTCCGGCTACGTCGCCACGCGCGAGGAGTACGCCGGGCAGGAGTACGAGGGCGCCTCCACCCACTTCGGCCCCTGGACGCTGGCGGCCCTCCAGCAACACTTCGACGCGCTGGCGCACGCCCTGCGCGAGGGCTCGCCCCTGCCTCCGGGCCCCACGCCGCGCGACCTCTGCTCCCAGCAGACCCGGCTGCGGCCCGGCGTCCTCTTCGACGACAAGCCGCTGCTGTCGCACTTCGGGGACGTGCTCGTCGACGCGCACGCGTCCTACGCGCGCGGGGACACGGTGCACGTCAGCTTCTGGGGCGGGCACCCGAAGAACAACCTGCACACCCAGGGCACCTACCTGCGCGTGCAGCGCCGCACGGGCCTGCTGTGGCGGGACGTGGCGTACGACTGGGATTGGGAGACGAAGTACACGTGGCGGCGCGCGTACTGCCTGCCCACCCTGGCGTGCTCGCACGTCATCCTCGAGTGGACCATCCCCCCGGAGGCCGCGCCGGGCACCTACCGCCTCGTCCACGAGGGCGACTGGAAGTCCGGTTGGGATGGCCGGGTGCGCCCCTACCGGGGCACCTCGCGCTCCTTCACCGTGCGGTGAGCCCGCGCCTCGGGGCGCTCACTTGCACGTCCGGTCCGCCTGGCAGGTCTTGTTGCACTTCACGCACGCCTGGCCGCCCTTGCCGCAGGCGTTCTGCGTGTTGCCCGCCACGCACTGGTTGTTCGAACAGCACCCCGAGCAGGAATTCGCCGTGCAGCGGCACGCTCCGTCCACGCACTCCTGTCCCGCGCCGCAGGCCGCTCCGCTGCCGCACCGGCACTGTCCACCCACGCAGCGGTCCACGCCCAGGCCGGTGCAGGCCGGGTTGGCGCCGCAGACGCAGACGCCTCGGGAGTCACAGGTGTCGGCCCGCACGGCATCGCACGCCGCGCAGGCCACGCCTCCCGTGCCGCAGGTCTGGAAGGTCCGCGTCGTGCACTGGCCCTGCACACAGCAGCCCTCACACCCGACGCAGAACGTCCCCCCATCCGGGTCGCCTCCGCCGGGCGGCTCGGGGGAGACGGGCTCCAACCGCACGCTGACGTCCACCTCGTACCCGTCGCGGATGCTCGCGACGCCCTCACCCCGCGCCACCAGGGTGCCGTTGCGCAGGCCCTCGACGGACACCCTCGCCTGCGTGCCGTTGGGCACGTCGCCCAGCAGCACGCGCAGTGTCTCGCCGCTGTAGAGCAGCCGCGCCGGTTGCTCCGGGAGCACCTGCGGTCCAAACGGTTGTCCGCCCTCCACCTCGCCCCACACCCGCACCTGCGTGAGCAGCTGGGTGGGGTCGAACTCGGTGGTGACGTAGAGCGCCGTTCCCGAGGCCCTGGCCGGATCCCGGCAGGCACTCACGAGCAATAGAGCGCACACGAGCGCTCTCCAACCCCCCCGGGTTTCCCTAGCGGCTCCGCGCATCATGCGCACATGAGGGTATCCACGGCGCACAGCGCGCGTCGTGCTCCCATCACGCCACCGTCCAGCAGGAGACGGTTCGGCTCCCGGGGTGACGGAGGGTGGACACGGGTGGGGTTCAGACTTGCGCGAGGGCTTCCTGGAGCGGCGCGGAGGGGGGGGCCGCGGACGGCTGGCGCGGAGGGCGCAGCCGCGTGAGGAAGTCGCGCAGGCGGGGCGAGGGGTTGAGGAATTGGAGCCCCACGCCCGGCGACATGCGCCAGGCACGCGCCTGGGCCAGGTCCACATGCCGCACCACCTCGCCCACGCACTCGAGCTCCTCGCCGCCAATCTGCAGGGTGAAGGAGAGCCTGGTGAAGAGGGGCGGGAAGGGTTGGGCGCAGCACATGAAGACGCCGCCGCGGCTCAGCTCGTTGCAGTGCACCAGCACGGAGCCGGCGCCCTCGCCCAGGCGCACGCGGGCCGTCCAGGTGGGCGGCGGGGTGGGATCATTGGGCTCGGGCAGGGGTGGAAGCGTGGGGATGGGCGCCTGGTTGGCCGCATGAGGCGCGGGCGCGGTATGGCGCCCCGGCGAGCGCGGCGCGGGACGCACGGCGGTGAGCAGGGCCTTCTTGAAGTCGAGCGCGGTGGCGAAGCGCTCCCCCGGGGCACGGGCGAGGGCTCGCAGCAGGACGCGGGAGAGGCCCTCGGGCACGGCGGGGACGAGCTCGTGGGGCGCGCGCAGCGGGGGCGGCGGCTCCGGCGAGAGCACCAGCTCGGCGAGCTGTCCGCGCGGATAGGGCAGCTGCCCGGTGAGGAGCAGGTAGCCCGTCACGCCCAGCGAGTAGACATCCGCGCGCCCATCCACGGGCTGGCCGGCCCACTGCTCCGGGGCCATGTACGCGGGGGTGCCGAGCACCTGACCGGCCAAGGTCTGCTCCTGGCCGACGGTGTCGTGCAGTGCCTTGGCCACGCCGAAGTCGAGCACCTTGAGCGTGGGCGACTCGCCCGGGCGCTCCATCATGAGGAGGTTGTCCGGCTTGAGGTCGCGGTGCACCACGCCGCTGCGGTGCACGGCCTCGAGCGCGTCACAGGCCTGGGCGAGCAGCCACGCCACCAGCCCCGGCTCCACCGGACGCGGCAGCCGCGAGAGGGGCGTGCCGTCCAGGTACTCCATGACGAAGTAGTGCAGCCCGTCCTCCGACTCGTTGATGTCGAAGATGCGGACGATGTTGGGGTGGCCGATGAGGTTCACCGTGCGCGCCTCGGCGTAGAAGCGCGCGCGCAGCCGGGCGTCCTGGGCCAGGTACGGGTGCAGCACCTTCACCGCCACCCGGGCGCCGATGATGGTCTGCTCGGCGAGGTACACCGTGCCCATGCCCCCGCTGCCCAGCATCCGGGTCAGCCGGTAGTGGCCCAGGGTGCGGCCTCGCAGGTCCACCAGGGCGGGCGTCGTCGAGGGCACCTGCGGAGACGAGTCCGAGGACTCGGCGCCGGTCCAGGTGTTCTGGGCGTCGCACGGCAGACTCGCGGGATGTTCTGACGAACAATGCTCGCAGTGCATGGAGATCAACCAACACTTGCAAGGTCCATGCTCCAGCAGTGCGCGGTTTGAGAATCCGTGAAGGGTGTCGTGGGCTGTGTGCGGTGCCGGGAAATCAAGCGATTGCAATGACCACCAGCGCACGCCGGCCGGACGCTCTCAGGGGATGCTCAAATCGTTCAGCCGGGCACGGGGAGGATTGATCAAAACTTCCACATCTCGCTGGTTTCGATGGATCTTCTGCTCTGCCTGCCCAGCGACGGTGGATGTGCAAAAGGTGTCGTGCGGAGTAGGGCCGGAGGATGCGCGCGTGGTCGTCATCGTGATGGGAGTCTCCGGGGTGGGGAAGACGACGGTGGGCGAGCGGCTCGCGGCCCGGCTGGGCTGGCGCTTCCTCGACGCGGATGCCTTCCACGCCCCCGAGAGCATCGCGAAGATGGCCGCGGGGATTGCGCTCACGGATGAAGACCGGGCGCCCTGGCTGGCGCGGCTGCGCGAGCTGTTGCGCGGCGCGTTGGAGGCCGGGGAGGACCTGGTGCTGGCGTGCTCGGCGCTCAAGGGCGCCTACCGGGAGCGGCTGAGGGTGGACGCGGCGCGGCAGCGGTGGGTGTATCTGCATGCGTCTCCGGCGCTCCTCGCCAGCAGGCTGAAGGCACGGGAGGGGCACTACATGCCGCCCGTGTTGCTCGACAGTCAGCTCGCGGCGCTGGAGGTGCCGGAGGACGCCCTGCCGGTGGACGTCTCGGCGGACCCGGACACGGTGGTGGACACGATCATCCGGGAGCTTGGCCTTCAGAGGGGTGTTTCCCCTGGGTCGTGAGGGGTCTCCAGCGAGGGCCCTTGAAACCGTTCAGGAGGCCGTTGCGCTCAACCTCGCGAAGATTTCCCCTGGAGGGGGAGCATCCGTCAGACTTCCTCGTCGGGCAGGAGCGTGCGCAGCAACTCGTCGTCAGGACCGAGCGGGCGCCAGCCGGGCGGCGGCGGCGTGGCGAGGAGAGCATCACCGGCTTTGTCGGCGCGCTCCTTATGGGTTTCAGGGGTGTAGGCAAACCACGAGCCAAGCGCCTTGGCCACCTTGAACCGATGGGTGTCGTCCAGCACGGCTGGCCAGCCGTTTGGCAGACTTTGGCACAACATGCGCACGAGCACATCGCGCACGAAGCGTGTGACCTGCTTGTGCTGCTCGGCCTCGGCGAGGAGCCCGCTCAACACCTGCACTCCGGCGATGTCATCCTTCCCAAGCTCATCGGCAAGCGCGACCAAAGAGGCAGTGGGGCGAGCGTTCGCGAAGGCGGTGAGTGAATCGTAACCAAGTTTACGGACCCGCTCGTACAGGCGCGCCTTCATGTTGCCCTGCCAAGCACGTCCGTCGCTCATGGCCCTCTCCACCGAATGAAGTTCATGCGGATCCTGTATTCCTGCATGCGCTCTGCGACGATCTCCAGGACCTCGTTCCGCGTCAACATCCGGCCCGCCTTGGTCTCGGCATGGCCCAATGCATCCATGATCATCCGGTTCCACTCGCCGGCCCACGTGCGCCCCAGCTTCCAGTCGCCACCACCGTGGATGGCCTCGTGGTGCGCCTGCTCCAGCTCCACGCAGAACTCGTCGATGTCCAGCTCGCCCGTGAAGCCGCGCCTCTCGAACCACTCGCGGAACTCCTTCGGCATGACGTGGTGCCGCGGCGGCTCGGCCATGCCAGCTCCCGCCTTGCCCGTCTCGTGCATGGCCCCCACCTCGGGCCCGTCACCCAGCGCGTCGCGCACGCCCCCGGGCAGCTCGCCGTGTGCCTGCGCCAGCATCACCCCGCCCGCCTGAATCCGCACGGCCGCGCTGACGACGGGCAGGGAGAGTACGCCCGCGCGAACCAGGTGGCGCACCATTTCCACCCACTCGGCGGACACGACAATGCGCGTGCCCACCATCACCCCGTCGCCGCCTACCGCCAGTCCGATGCCGACCAGGGCGGGAGCGGACGGTGGCGCCGAGGGCAGCGAAAACCTCAACGTCGAGAGCATGGTGACCGTCTCGATGGCTTCCTTGAGCACCAGCACCTTCTGGAGGTTCTCCGCTGCCACGCGCATGCGCTGCTGGGCTCGCGCGAATTCGTCCGTGAAGTGGCCTACCAGCGGGGGCACGTCTTGCGCCGCGGCCTCCACCTGCTCGTGCTCCCGAGAGGACAGCGCCGTCATGGCGGGCTCGAGCATCTCCTGCCAGTGCCACATGTCCACGAACAGCGTCTCCACGGGGTAGAGGTGCTGCTTGAGCGCGACGTCGGCGAGGTTGAGGAAGTCCACCCAGACGGCGAGCACGAGCGAGCCGAGCATGGCGGCTTCCAGCCGCGGGCCCGCCACGCGCAGCACGGCGAGCTGCATGTCGGGGTCGTCCACCTCCGAAGCGGCGTTGGCCAGCCGGGTGGCGGCGGCGAGCTGGGCCTCCATCCACCGCAGTTGCCCGGAGCCGTAACCGACGTAGCGGAGGAAGACCCCGTTTCCGTGGGCAAGGCCCCACTCACTGGCATTGAGCCGGGCGAGCTCGCTGGAGATGCGGCGGGTGGAGTCGGACACTTCGCGAAGGGCACCGCGAAACGCCAGTTGAGCCGCGAGAGCGCTCTGCCGCGCGTCCCTCTCCGCGCTGTCCGGGCCCACCGCCGTCACGGCCTCACGCGAGGCCCGGCGGCGGTGTAGCCGTTGCGGTGCCTTGGACTCGGGGCGGTAGGCGAGGGCTCGCGGGGACTCGACGCTCGGCTCCGCTGCCGCCACGGGCGCGGCGGCCTCGCGTGGCGAATAGCGCAGGCTCATCCCCTGGCCGGGTGGTGGTGTCAGCGACACGCAGCCGGTGGACAGCGGGGTCAGTGCGAGCAGCAGCACCACCACCAGCCGTGTGGACGTCATCAGCGCCTCCAATGGGTGATTCCCATTCTGGCGGACACCTCCGACTTCAGAAGCCGGACTGACGCAGCGCGGGCCAGACGAAGGGCGGCACCGTCCAGCGCTCGCGCAGGCGGGACTCCAGCGACTCCAGCGTGCGGGCGAGCCCCGGGAAGCCATCCGCGGTCGCGAGCAGGGCGTGGCAGCGCGCGAGGTGGTGCAGGAGGGCGGCGCGCTCGGAGAGGCCCGGAGCCCACTCCCTGTCCTCCTCCAGCACGCGCGGGGGCAGCCACTGGAAGAGATTCACCGTGCGCGCGAGGGCCAGCGTGGCTCGGGCCCGGGCCCACTGAGAGTCCACCTGGGCCGCCTCGCACTGCGACGAGAGGGTGATGCGGTGGGTGATGTCCGCGCGGGACACGAGCTCGTCGGGCAGGGGCAGGGTGACGAGCCACATCAGCGCGTCGTACAGCGCGTGGCGCATGCCCGCGTACTCGAAGTCGAGCACGCGCGGGCCGTTGGGGGTGAAGAGGACGTTGCCCGGCGCGAGGTCCCCATGCGTGAAGGTGAGGAAGGGCCCGGGGTCCGCCAGCGTGCGCGCCACCGTCTCGAGGTCCTCGTGCATGCCCGGGGCGGCCTCGGCGTCCACCGCCGCGAGCCAGCGCAGCAGCCGTCCCTCGTGCTCGAGCAGGTAGCGCGCGTTCTCCACCCGCACGCGCTGGGGCCGGGGAGGCAGCGCCTGGCGGACGAGGTCGTACTCGGACTTCAAGCCCATCGTCCGGGCGTGGAGCTGTCCGGTGAGCCGCGCGGTGGCGATCAGTCCGCCGGTGGCGGCGCGCGCATCCTCTCCGCGCAGCGCGTCCTCCAGCGAGCGCCCGGGCCCGAGGTCCTCTAACACGAAGAGGCGCGCGGCCACGTCGCCCGCGAGGAAGCGGGGCCCCACGTCCAAGCCCTGGCGGGTGAGGAATTCCGCGCCCGCCCAGTCGTCGAGCCCGCACACCAGCTCGTCCGGGAAGTGCTTGAGGATGACGGTGGGCACCGGGCCGCCGCGTGCCTGGGCGCGCACCACCACGGCGCGGGACTCGGCCTTGAGCAACTCGGGCGCACCGAGCAGCACCGGCCGGCCCCAGGCCGCCGACAACGCGCGTGCTCCATTCGCCAGAAGGGGAGCGAGCTCGGGGGCGCTCAGGACCGCCGCTCCACCGTCGCGCCCAGCCGCTCGAGCAGCTCGCGGTACCAGCCGAAGGCCTTCTCGGTGCGTCCGGCCAGGGCCTTCGTCCCCCACAGCACGGTGAGGGTGCGGCGCGTGTCGCCCCGCGTCTTGGTGCGCTGCGCGTCCTTCACCGCGTTGGAGCAGGGGCCCTCGGCGTCGAAGAGGCACAGCAGGCCCGCCAGGTCGATGCTCTGCCCCGAGGCGTTGAAGACATACGAGGCGCCCTCGGGAGCAAGGCCGATGCGCAGGGGCGGCTTCGCCAGGTCCAGGTCCACCACGCTGATGGGCAGTCCGCTGTGCAGCGACACCGCGTTGCACACGTCCACCGCGGCGTTGATGGAGCCCAGCGAGCCCTCCCCCGCGGCCCGCACCAGGTACTCCGAGGCCGGCTTGCCCCGGCCCGTGGGCTTGTAACCGCCGTGGCGCAGCAAGTCCCTCACCGCACCGCGCACGGCGTCATCGGCGCTCAGGGGCGCCGGCGCGTCCGGCTCGAGCAGCGCCACCAGCCACTCGGGCGAGGGCGAGGCGGACAGGGCAGACGGGAAGGTGGCCTCGAAGGCCACCACGTCCAGCAGCGGGTGGGGGTCGACGGTCAGCACGCCGCCTTTCTACTCGAAGAGACGGCTGGCCATGCGCCCCATCTTCTTCGCCTTCTGCGTGTAGGGCGGGAAGAAGGTGTGCAGGAACGACAGCGGCCCCTGACGCAGCACGGCGCGCTCATGGCTGAAGGTCTTGAAGCCATACTCGCCGTGGTAGTTGCCCACACCGCTCTCGCCGATGCCGCCGAAGGGCAGGTCCGCGTGCGAGAAGTGCATCATCGTCGTGTTCACGCAGGTGCCGCCCGCGGAGGTCTCCGAGAGGAGCCTGTCCACCGCCCGGCGGTCCTGGCTGAAGATGTACATGGCCAGGGGCTTGGTGCCCGAGCGGATGTGTTTCACCGCGTCGTCCAGCCGCTCGTAGCGCAGCACCGGCAGCACCGGGCCGAAGATTTCCTCCTCCATGATGGGGGCCTCGGGCTTCACGTCCGCGAGCACCGTGGGAGCGATGTAGTGGCTGGCCGCGTCCACCGTGCCGCCCACCACCACGCGCGCCCCGCCCTGCACCGAGCGCTCCATCAGCCGGTTCACCCGGTTGAACTGCCCGTCATCCACCATGCGGCAGAAGTCCGGGTTGGCCTTCCGGGCGTCCTCCGTCTTTCCGTAGAAGCGCTCGATGGTTTCGCGCATCCGCGTGAGGAACTCCTCCTCCTTCGCGGCGGGCACGAGCACGTAGTCCGGCGCCACGCACGTCTGGCCGCCGTTGAGGAACTTGCCGAAGGCGATGCGCTCGGCGGCGACCTTGAGGTCCGCGGACTCGTCCACCACGGCGGGCGACTTGCCGCCCAGCTCCAGCGTCACCCCGGCCAGGTGCTTCGCCGCCGCCTCCATCACCAGGCGCCCCACGCGCGGGCCCCCGGTGAAGAAGAAGTGGTCGAAGGGCAGCTCCAGCAGCGCCTGGCTCTCCTGCGGCCCGCCCTGCACCACCGCCACCTCGGACGGGTCGAACACGTCGCGCACCAGCTGCTCGATGAAGGCGGCCGTGTGCGGCGTCTTCTCGCTCGGCTTGAGCATCACGCAGTTGCCCGCCGCCACCGCCCCCACCAGCGGTGCGATGGCCAGCTGGAAGGGGTAGTTCCACGGCGAGATGATGAGCACCACGCCCTTGGGCTCGTAGCGCACCTCGCTGCGCGTGCCGGTGAGCAGCACGGGCGTGCCCACCTTGCGCGGCTTCATCCACCTGCCCAGGTGCTTGATGGCGTGGTCGAGCTCCACCAGCGCCATCAACATCTCGCTGCTCTCCACCTCGGCCGCCGGCTTGCGGAAGTCCTGGTGGATGGCCTGGTAGAGGGCCTCGCGCCGCTCCACGAGCGTGCTGCGCAGCTTCTTGAGCCGCGCGATGCTCTCCCTGGCGCTCGTTTGCGCCAGCTCCCAGCGCCGGGCCCGCAGGCGCTCGAAGGTCTCCTGGAAGGGGTTCTTCCGAGCCTGTTCGTCCATGCTCACCACGCGCATCGCTTCGTCTCCTCTGGGGTTCGCTTCGCTTCGGACCGTGCCCCTCCCGGGCTCTACGTCATTCTCTAGCCAACGGGCCGGGGAGGGGCGATGGGAATGTTCACGCCTGGACGCGCTCCTGCCTCGGGGCTCAGCGCGCTTCGAGCCCGCGCAGCAGGCCAGCGAGGGCCTCGGTCAGCTCGCGGATGAAGTCGACGCGCAGGGGCTCGAGATGCGGGGCGGCCTCGTGGACCTCGCGCACCACGGGGGCCAGGTCCGCCATCTGCCGCAGGCCCACCACCAGCGCGTGGGCATGGAGGAAGAAGCGCACGCCCTCGCCGGGCTCGAGGAAGGACAGCCGCTTCTCCACCAGCGCGCCGGCCCGCACCACCGCCTCCAGCAGCCGCTCCTTGAAGCCGCGCACCTGCTCCGCCGTGACGTTCTGCTCCAGCACCGTCTGCAGCCGCGCCAGCAGCCGGGTGAGCGGCTCCTCGCCCTCCAGCGACTCGGCCACCGTGCGCGCCACCCGCGCCCCCGTCCACCGGCCCTCGCCCCGCGCCAGCGTCTCCTCCAGCCGTGCGAACCAGGCGAAGAGCTGCTCCTCCAGCAGCGCCAGGAAGAGCGCCTCCTTGGTGGGGAAGTAGAGGAACACCGTCCCCTTGGCCAGCCGCGCCCGCTCCGCCACGTCCGCCATCTTCACCTCGGCATACGAGGTGGCCCGGTACAGCTCGAGCGCCGCGTCCAGCAGCTGGCGCCGCCGCGCCTCCTTGTCCTCTTCCTTCCGCGCCCGCTGCGGCATCGCCCGCTTCGCGCTGTTGCTGACCATGAGTCATCAATTAAGTGAGCCCCGGTCAGTTGTCAATGACCCGGAGTCAGCTCCCGCCCCGCCCTGGGGAAGCTCGCCCCTCCTCCGGGGATGTGCGAGGATGTGGGTATGCGGTCCATCCAGGCGGAGTTGCTCGACGGCGGCGCGCTGTACCGGGAAGTGGTGCTGGGCAAGCTGGCGCACGCGCGCGAGTCGGTGTGGATTTCGACGGCCAACGTGAAGGCCATGTACGTGGAGCAGGCCGGACGCTTCGTGCCCTTGCTGGAGGTGCTCGACGCCCTGGCGGCGCGCGGGGTGGCGCTGCGCCTGTTGCACGCGGAGCTGCCGAGCCGGCCCTTCCGGGCGGAGTTCGACAAGCGCTCGCGCCTCGTGAAGGGCGGCCTGGAGCTGAAGGTGTGCCCGCGGGTGCACTTCAAGACGGTGCTGGTGGACGGGGCGTGGGCCTATCTGGGGAGCGCCAACCTCACTGGGGCCGGGCTGGGGGCCAAGGGCGAGGACGTACGCAACTTCGAAATGGGCTTCGTCACCGAGGACTTCGACGTCATCGACCGGGTGACGGCGCTCTACGAGTCCGTGTGGAGTGGGGCCGAGTGCCGCGGGTGCCGGCTGCGCTCGGTGTGCCCGGATCCCATCTTGTCTGGGGGCACGGGCTCGGCGAAGAAGGGGACCCCCGGCGGCATCCGCCTGGGCCAGACGCGGCGGCTCTCGCGCCGGCGCACGGAGAAGCCATGATGAAGCTCTACTACAGCCAGTTCACCCGCGGTCACCGTCCCCGCTGGGTGCTTGAGGAGTTGGGCATCCCCTACGAGCTGCTGCGGCTGGATTTGCGCAAGGGCGAGCACAAGTCTCCCGAGTACCTCAAGGTGCACCCGCTCGGCGTGGTGCCCGCGCTGGAGGACTCGAACGGCGTGCTGCTGGAGTCGGGCGCCATCTGCCTCTACCTGGCGGACAAGTACGCGGACAAGAAGCTGGCCCCGGCGCCCGGCACGCACGACCGGGGCGAGTACTACCAGTGGTGCATGTTCTCCCTGGCCACGCTCGAGCCGCCCATCGTCACGCTCGCCCAGCACACGCGCTTCCTGCCCGAGGCCGAGCGTCAGCCGGCGCTGGCGGAGCGTGCCCGGCAGCAGCTGGAGCCGGCGCTGCGCGTGCTGGACCAGGAGCTGGGCGGCCGCGAGTTCATCGTCGGCGAGAGCTTCAGCGTGGCGGACGTGCTCGTGAGCGCGACGCTCTCCTTCGCCAACATGTTCGGGGCGCTCGCCGGCTTCCCCGGGCTCCAGTCCTATATGCAGCGGCACCTGGCGCGCCCGGCGGCCCAACGCGCCTACGCGGACTGAGCGTGCCGGCCCCCTGGGGCCTTTGGGGGTCCGACTTCTCCGGAGGGGTGGCGCGTCCCCACCCGGGGAATGGCCGGAGTGTTACAGTCGGCCCCCGATGACGGCGGACTCCTCCGAGTTGCAGGCGCTGCTCCGGGTGAAGAGGAAGAACTACTTCGTCTGCGCGGCCCTCTTCATGGTGGCCGCGGTGCCCTATTGCGTGGTGTCGGGGCGCGTGGTGGGGGAGCTCGTGCTGCTGCAATGCGGCTGGAGCGCGAGCTTCGTGGTGCTGGGCCTGGGGATGAGCCGCGACTGGCTCTCCCCGAGGCTGGCGGGGGTGCACGCGGGGCTGGTGAGCCTGGTGGCGTCGGTGGGCTTCATCCACTTCACCGGGGGGCCGGACAGTCCCTACTTCCCGCTGCTGGCCGCGGTGCCCCTGCTCATCGCCATGTTCACCCCGGACACGCGCGTGCCCACGGTGCTGGGGAGCGTGGCGACGGTGGTGACGGTGGCGGTGCTGGACGTGCTGGCCGGAATGCCGTGGGGCAAGCTGGCGCTGCAGGTCGCGGGCTTCGGCATCGTGGGGGTGCTGGCCTACTTCGCGGCGCAGACGTACCGGCGTATGCGGGACACGGAGGCGGCGGCGCAGCGGCATGTGCTGGAGGCGCAGCGCGAGCGGCTGGCGGTGCTGGAGCAGCTGGCCGAGAGCGAGCGCCGCCGGGTGCGCGCCGAGCGCGAGCGCGCCGAGGTGGAGCGGCTGGTGCTGGTGGGGCAGCTGGCGGCCGGCGTGGCGCACGAGGTGAACAACCCGCTGGCCTTCGTGAAGTCCAACCTGGGCTTCCTCCAGCAGGAGCTGCTGTGCGAGGAGGCCGTGCTGGACCGGGCGGAGCTGGCGGACGTGCTGGCGGAGACGCAGCAGGGCGTGCTGCGCATCCAGCAGATCGTCATGGACCTGCGGCGCTTCTCGCGCGAGGAGACGGGGGAGTCGGCGGAGGAGGGGCTGGCCGAGGACGCCATGTGCGAGGCGAAGCGGCTGGCGTCGGTGCGCCTGCGCAGCCTGGGCGAGGTGTCGCTGGACGTGGCGCCGGGACTGCCCCCGGTGAGGCTGGGGCAGCGGCGGTTGGTGCAGGTGCTGGTGAACCTGCTGCTCAACGCGGCGGACGCGGTGGAGATGGCGGTGCCCGCGCGCCGGGCGCTCATCCTGCTGCGGGCGCGGCGGGTGGAGGGCACGGTGCGGCTGGAGGTGGAGGACAACGGCCCGGGGCTGTCTGCCGAGGTACAGGCGCGGCTCTTCGAGCCCTTCTTCACCACCAAGCCGCCGGGCAAGGGCACCGGGCTGGGGCTGGCGCTGTGCCGCGAGTACGTGGGCCGCGCCGGGGGCACGCTCCACGCGGAGAACCGTCCCGAGGGCGGCGCGCGCTTCGTGCTGGTACTGCCCGCGGTGGCGGAGCTCGCGGCGGCGGCGGCGGCCTGAGAGGGCCCTGACGGCCGGGCGGGCCGCCAGGGAGCTCGAGGTGGAGGCCCGCCGTGAGGTCGGTAATAGAGGGGTTCGCCGGGAGGAAGAGCACGCGTCATGCCCGGCCCTACGCGCGCCGCGCAGGAGGCCAGACAGGTCCGGGGACGACTAGCCCGCCTTGCGGTGCCGGGCGCGCCAGGCGCTGGGGGACTCGCCCGTCATCTTGCGGAAGAGGCTGCTGAAGTGCTGGAGCGAGGCACACCCCACCTCCACGGCCACGGCGGTGAGCTTCGCATCGCTCTCCAGCAGCAGGGCCTGGGCGATGCGCACCTGCACGGTGTTGAGCTCGGACTGGAAGGAGGTGCCGGACTCGCGCAGGCGGCGCTGGAGCGTGCGCTCGGACATGCCCAGCTCCCGCGCCACGTCCGCGAGGGTGGCGTCCACCAGCCGGTGGCGCAGCACCCGGTGCAGCTCGCTGAGCAGCGGCGACTGGCCCATCAGCCGCGTGACGAGATCGTTGAGCTCGTCCATGAGGGCGCGCGACTCGTCCGGGGGACGGCCCAGCCAGGCGAGCGCCTCGAGCGGGTCCGCGAAGGCGCGCGTGGGGTAGCCGGAGCTCACGAGGCTGTAGAAGCCGCCCACCACCGCGCCCGCCATGCCCTCGGGACGCACCAGCGCCTGGCGCTTCACCGTCTGGGAGAAGGCGGAGATGCGCGGCGCCATGTACTTCACCAGCACGGCCAGGCCGTTGGCGTCCGGGGCCTCCACCCGGCGCGCGTCCACCAGCGACACGTGGGGCGCCGCGGGCGCCAGCTCCACGTCCAACACCTGGGTGAGCCGCTGAATCTGCGCCTCCCCCGGCCGGCCCCACACGGTGAAGCCGCACACCTCGGGCGAGGCGTACCAGTGCAGGAAGCTCTCCCCCATCAGGTAGCGGCCGACGGGGTCGCGGAGGTAGTCGTCGAGTCCTTCTGCGGAGCGCACGGCGCGGGAGCATAGCTCCGGACGTGGCGGACCACCCAGGCCCCCGGCGAGTCCCTCCTCCAGGAGGGCCCACCGGGGGCTGGCCGGGACAGGGGGACGGGGTGGCTCAGCCCTCACGCAGCAGCGTGGCCGCCACCATGGACAGGGCCCGGAGCTGCGCGGGGTTCAGCTTGCGCACATGGCGCATCAGCCGCCGCATCTGGGGCCCCTCCTTCTCGGGCGGGGGGAGCGGCTCGGCCCAGGGGGGGGGGATGCCCGTGCCGAGCGACAGCAGCACATCCGCCTGCAGGCGCAGCGCCACGCACAACCGGCGCAGCGTGGGGACGCTCGGCATCAGCAACCCCCGCTCCAGCCGCCCGTACACCTCCGTGGCCACGCCGATGCGCTCGGCCACGTCCGCCTGGGTCAGCCCCGCCTGCTGCCGCGCCTTGCGGGCCCCGTCTCCCAGGGCCTTGGACAACTTCAGCTTCGCCTCTCGTTTGCCCCGATCCGGGGATTCCTTCCCGCCACGTGGGGTACGCCGGGTATGGGTTGTCTGCTCTGACTTGACTGGAAAAGTAGTCTTCGACGCCATGCTTGTTCCTCGGCTCCGTCCACTGACTCCCTGGGTTATATGACTCCAGGAGTAACGTGTCAGCGGATAACTTTTGGAGTCGGCCATGAATCGACATCCCGCCGGGGGCTGGAGGCCGGGCCGTCCAGGGGGCCGCCGGGCGGGAGGGGAGGGGGAGGGAAGGCCGCGATCGCTCGGAGGCCCGAGAAATCGGCTCCGGCGCGATTGTCAACCCCCGAGGGGGGGCGCGGCGGAAAAGTCCCAACTATTTCAGGGGTTTACCTATCATCACATTCTGACATAGGGTGGCGGGCTCCCGGGGGTCCCCGGGTACCGGAGTCCCCCGCGTTCCCAGGCGCGCCAGGGCTCCAGGCGTGCCCCGGTAGGGAGGGCTGGTCAGGCTGTGAGCGACGAGCGTCCGGACGCGCTGCTCAAGAGCGCACTCGAAAAGATTGTCTACTTCGAGGCCCGTGCCGAGCAGCTCCACCACGAGCTGACGTCCACGCGCGAGGAGCTGGAGCACCTGCGGCGTGAGCTGTCGCTGTCGGAGGAGCGCGAGCTGGTGCTGCGGCGCGAGGTGGCCGAGCTCGAGGTCCGCGTGGGCCGCATGGGCGCCGATCGCGAGGAGCTCACCCGCCTCAACCAGGCCCTGCGCACCGAGCGCAGCCAGCTGCTGGGCAAGCTGCTGGAGGCCAGCCGCATCCGCACCTCGGACCGCGAGCGCGAGGAGGACGACGAGGACGGCCTGGGCATCGACCTCGCCTCCTTCATCTCGCAGCTGCGCAGCGAGGCGCTCGAGCGTCCCGTGGTGTCCGCTCCCGCCTATCCGTGGCCCGCGCCGTCCGAGCCGCCGCGCACCGCCGAGGTGGAGCCGGCTCCCGCGCTCGCGAGGGTGGCCTCCACGGCGGGGGTGTCGCCCGTGATGCAGCACGCGCAGCGCCTCTTCCTGGAGGGGCGGCTGGCGGTGAGCCCCGGGCAGCTGGCGGAGCTCTCGGGCGGCGGTGACGAGTCGCTCTTCGGCTTCTCCGTGCGCGAGCTGTCGGCGCCGGATGCCACCTCGCGCGTGCGCGCCGCCGAGCGCCTCAAGGCCCTGGGCCAGCCGGCCGCCGCGCCCGCCCTGGCCACCGCGCTGCACGCGGAGAAGGACGCCACCGTGCAGGTGGCCCTGCTCGCCGCCTTCGCCGAGGTGGGCAAGGAGCAGGGCGCCTCGGTGGTGTCGCCCCTGCTGTCCTCCACCGTGCCCGAGGTGCGCATCGCCTCCCTCAAGGCGCTGCTGGCCCTCTCGCCCCAGGAGGCCGCGCCCCACCTCGCGCAGGCGGTGAAGGATCCGGACCGCTCCGTGCGCCGGCGCGCCTCGCTGCTCGCGCTCGGCCTGGAAGGGGAGAACGCGCGCCGTCTGGGCGAGGAGGCCATTCACGACCCGGATCCCGAGGTGCGCAGCCTCGCCGCCCTGGCGCTCGGGGCCGGCAGTGGGGAGCACGCCCGCGCGCTGCTGCTCGAGGCCCTCAAGGATGGAGAGGTGCGCGTGCGCCGCTCGGCCTCGCAGAGCCTCTCGCGCATCCTCGGCCACGACGTCTCCGCCGTGGTGGACATGGACGAGGGCCGCCGCCGCCGCGAAATCCGCCGGCTCGCCGGGCTCCCCGTGCAGCCCGTGCGCGCCTCGCTCATGCCGAGGGCTCCCGCGCGCCCCGCCGTGGAGCCTCCCGTGGCGTCCGTCCCGTCTCCGGCCCCGGTTCCAGTAGCCGCCGCGCCCGTGCGCCCCGCGCCCGCCCCGGCTCCCGCGCCGCGCGCTCCGGCTCCCGTTTCGGCCCACCACGCTCCGGCTCCGGCCGCCGCGCCCGTGCGCAGCTCCACCCAGGCCGTCCGGCTCGCCGCCACCTCCGCCGCTCCCGCCAAGGCGGCGACCCAGCCCGCCCCGCGCCCCACCTCGCGCACGCCGGCCTCTCCGGCCGAGGCCCTGTGCGGCCCCCTCATGTCGGAGATTCGCGCCGCCATCCGGGGCCGCTCGCTCGGGGAGCTG
The DNA here is from genome assembly GCF_045802675.1 of Archangium sp. Lineage (GTDB taxonomy): Bacteria > Myxococcota > Myxococcia > Myxococcales > Myxococcaceae > Archangium. The sequence goes on from NZ_JBJMQO010000099.1 coordinate 41,913, forward strand.
GCTTCCGGTATCTCCGCACCCCCCGAGCTGGCGGAGGAGGCGCTCGCCCTGCTGGTGGCCAGGGGGGCGATCATAAGGAGGGGGCTCAAATACTTCGCCGCTTGAGGCAAGGTATGCGCCCCCCCCGGGATTCGACGAAGGGTTCTTCATGGATGCGCCGACGTACAGCTCCAAGCAGGTGGCCGAGATGCTCGGCCTGCCACCGAAGTCCATCGCCTCGGCGCTGAAGCAGGACAGCTACTCCGGCACCGAGGTGTGGGCGCTGCGCTCGCAGCTGGGCGCCTTCCCGCCGTCGCTCGGCCGCCGCAAGCAGCTCTTCCTCAACTTCAAGGGCGGCACGGGCAAGACGTCCCTGTCCACCTCCTACGCCTGGCGCCTGGCGGAGCTGGGCTACAACGTCCTCATCGTCGACCTCGACAGCCAGGGCCACGCCACCAAGTGCCTGGGCTTCGAGGGCGAGGACTTCGAGAAGACGCTCCTCAACGTCCTGGTGCGCAAGGCGCCCATGAGCGAGGTCATCCAGAAGAGCGCCCTGCCCAACCTGCACTTCGTCCCGTCCAACCTCACCATGTCCACGGTGGACCTGGCGCTGATGCCCATGTCGGGGCGCGAGTTCAAGCTGCGCAACGCCCTCAAGGAGGTGGAGGCCCAATACGACGTCATCGTCTTCGACGCGCCTCCCTCCTTCGGCCTGCTCAACCTCAACGCGCTGATGGCGGCCAACGACCTGTTCGTGCCGGTGCTGGCCGACTTCCTCTCCTTCCACGGCCTCAAGCTGCTCTTCGAGACGGTGAACAGCCTGGAGGAGGACCTCAACCACGTGCTGGACCACGTCTTCATCGTGGTCAACTCCTTCAACGCCACCTTCAAGCTGGCGAAGGAGGCGCTCGAGGCCCTCCAGACGCACTACCCTGAGTACCTGCTGCCCACCATCATCCGGCAGTGCACCAAGTTCGCCCAGGCCTCCAGCGAGGGCCGGCCCGTTTTCGTCGCCGACCCCAACTCCAAGGGGGCCAACGACATCGAGGCCCTCATCCAGAACGTGCTTCCGCGCTTGCGGGTGGGCGCGACTCCCGGTAGCGATAGCGGTGCGCAGCAGGCCGGTTGACGTCCCCCTCCTCCTCTTCCGCTTTCAGGCTCGCCCATGAAGAAGGCCTTCGAACAGAACGTGTCCCGCGCCAAGCCGCGCCTCCGTCTGGGAGCATTCACCGGCGTCGTCGACCCCGCCGCGCCCGAGGAGCCGCGCGAGCCCGAGCAGGCCCTCGCCCAGGAGCCCGTGGCCCAGCAGCCCGAGCCCGAGCCGGTGGCCTCCGCCGCGCCCGTCCGCGCTCCCGAGCCGGTGGCCGCCGCCAACGACCTGTCCGCCGAGGTGCGTGCCCGCATCGAGCGCGCCCGTGCCCCGCGCCCCTCCGCCTCCGAGGTGATTGAGGCCGCCCTGCGCGCGCCCTCGCTCCCGGAGCCTCGCGCCGTGGAGGCCGCCGCTCCGGTGCGCGCCGCGCCGGTGGCCCATGCCGAGGCGCCCGAGGACGAGGTGGAGGTGCAGACGCCGGCCTCGCCCCGCGAGGACCTGGACACCACCGCCCGCCGCGAGCGCCTCAAGGAGCGCCTCAAGGCGGTGCGCGAGAACCCGCGCCCCGAGCCCCTGCCGGCCAGCGTCGCCGAGGCGGGCCTGCGCGCGGTGGAGCGCATCTCCGCGCTTCAGACCGAGCTCACCAAGGTGAAGGGCCTCAACCTCTCGCTCACCCAGGAGCTGGAGGTGTCGCGGCGCCAGGCGGAGAAGGCCACCGAGGAGGCCCGTCTGCGCATGGACGAGGCCCGCAGGCTCGCCACCGAGATGGAGGGCCGGGGAAAGCTGCTGGCCGATCTCGAGCGCGAGCTGGCCGCCCTCGAGGGCGAGCGCGACGAGGCCCTGCTCTCCCTTCAGGAGGCGCGTCAGGCCATGCAGGCCTCCGCCCAGGAGCGCACCACGCTCGAGGCCGCCGTCGCCGAGGCGAAGAAGGCCCTGGCCGACAGCCTCTTCGAGGAGGAGCGGCTCGCCAGCGAGCTGGAGTCCGCCAAGGACGAGACCGCCGCCCTGCGCCGCGCCGTGGACTCGCTCCAGGGCGAGCGTGATGTGCTGGCCCAGCAGGTGGCCTCGCTCACCGCCGAACGCGCCGAGCTGCTCGAGGCCCGCAAGGCACTCGAGGCCGTGCACCGCGCCCTCAGCCAGGCCGTCACGCGCTGACATCCGCCCACGTTGGCCCCGTGGAGGGTACCCCCGGGGCCGTGGCCGGACGATGAATGGCCGGGTCCTTTTCCCGTCTCAGGGCCGGACTCGTAGGAAGGACCATTCACATGAAGCGCAATTTTCTGCTCGTTGCCCCGCTGTTCCTCGCCGCTTGTGGCGGTGGCTCGCTCAGCCTCGACATCAACAGCGATGACGCGGCCGAGAACACCACGCTCTCCTCCGTCCGCTCCTCGCTCAGCGAGTCCGTGGACCTCACCACGGTGAAGTCGGTCACGGTGACCGTCAGCGAAATCTGGGTGCACGTCGAGGACGTGGCCACCAAGACGGACGAGGCCGACGACGACAAGGTCGAGGGCTCGAAGATCGAGGACTCCTCCAAGCACTGGGAGCAGGTGTCGTCCGAGGAGCACTCCTTCGATCTCATGACGGTGCGCAACGACGCGACGAAGCCGCTCGGCGACCTCGCCGTGCCCGAGGGGAAGATCACGCAGATGCGCCTGAAGCTGAAGGGCACCGCGGCGGAGGGCTCGGACAAGTACCGCATCGCGGGCGCCGTGGAGGAGACCGACGGCACCGTGTGCGATCTCATCGTGCCCGCCAGCGCCATCAACCCGGGCGTGAAGATCGAGGGCATCTTCAAGGCGATGAAGATCGAGGCCAGTGGCAAGCACCACGCCGTCATCAGCCTGAAGCTCAAGGACTCGGAGAAGCTGTCCGGCACCGGCACCTGCGCCTACCGCCTCAACCCCGTGCTGAAGGTGAAGAAGTACGAGCTCGAGGACGAGTCGGGCGACGACAAGGGCGACGACAGCAAGAACTAGCCGCGCTCGCTCGCACCGCGGTTTCGCCAGCCCGCCTGGGTCCTCATGACCCGGCGGGCTTTTTCGTGCCCGGCCGTCCGTGGAGCGTCCGGGCGGGCACTCCGTCGCAGCCCCTCGTGTACCCCAGGCGGAGGAGCCCGGCTCCATGGCCGCATCTATCCCGGGTCCATTGCCGCCCCTGGAGGTGAGTCGGAGCTTTACCGGCGAACCCGAGGGGCCTGGAGACCATCCGGCCAGCCATGACCCCCGAGCAACTCAAAGGAGTTGGAAGTGGCCCTGGATCTATTCAAGGAGAAGGGTGTCCCGCTGGACCGCCAGAAGTTCACCTGGAAGGACCTCACGCGGCGCACCTTCAGCAAGCTGGATGACGACGCCTTCACGCGGGTGCGCGTCATCCTGATGAACGGCATCGAATCCGAGTCGGTGCGCTTCAGCCATGCCTGCGCGCGGATGAACCGCGAGCTGCGCGAGTCGCTGGCCCTCATCCGCCGGGTGGAGCAGCACCAGCAGACGCTGGTCAACTGGATGAACCCGCCGAACCAGAATCCGCTCGAGACCACGCTCGGCTACGAGCAGACGGCCATCGAGGTGACGGCGAGCGTGGCCCAGCACGAGCCCGACCCGTACCTCGCGCAGACCTACCGCTTCGGCATGCTCGAGGACTTCGATCACCTCTACCGCTACTCGGCGCTGTACGACCGGCTGACGGGCAGGGACCCCAACTACATCATCCAGAGCTACACGGACATCATCCCCGGGCGGCCCACGGTGCTCGAGCACCGCCACCCGCTGGACGACGTGCGCCGGTCCTACGACAAGCGCGCCGCGGATGCGATCAGCAAGCTCAACGCGCTGACCATCGTCTCGGCCGAGAACCAGGTTCACACCTACTACATGAACATCGGGCCCATGTTCACGGACCCGGTGGCGCGCATGCTCTACGCGGAGATCGCCTCCATCGAGGAGCAGCACGTCACGCAGTACGAGTCGCTGTGCGACCCGGACGAGTCGTGGGTGGAGAAGTGGCTGCTGCACGAGGCCAACGAGGTCTACAACTACTACAGCTGCCTGCACTACGAGTCGAACCCCGTCCTCAAGGACGTGTGGCAGCGCTTCCTGGACTACGAGCTGGGACACCTGCACTACGTGATGGGGCTCTTCCAGCAGCTCGAGGGCCGCGACCCGGCCGAGGTGCTGCCCAGGGAGCTGCCCGAGCCCATCGGCTACGACACCCACCGCGAGTTCGTGCGCAAGGTGCTGCGCGACGAGGAGGGCCTGAGCGCCAAGGGCACCGGGTTCGTGCCGCGCGCCGAGGAGCACGAGCGCACGCTGCGCTACCGCGAGATGATCAACTCGGAGGGCTCGCCGTCGGACATCGCCTCCGCGGGCTACCGCTGGCGTCCGGGCACCGAGCTCTCGGATGAGGCCGAGCGCGTGGGCACCGTGGCCGAAGGGAGGATCCAATAATGGAGCGCAAGGCGAGCAAGATGGGGTTGAACCGGACCGGCATCACCGCCCACCCGGTGCAGAGCAAGAAGGAGATAGAGGGCGCCGAGCAGCGGCCACCGAGCAGCCAGGGAGACGCCTCGGCCATCTGGAAGGTGCGCCAGGAGTTCTCGCGGGAGGTGGACGGACTGGGCTCGGTGCCACCGCCGACGCCGAAGGGAATGGTGAAGGCGGCGGTGAAATTGATGAAGGGCAGCCGGGCCACGGTCTTCATCGACAAGCTGGGCCAGCGCGCCGGCTTCGAGCGCACCGGCGTGCGGCTGTACGAGGCGGCCCTGTCCAAGCTGGACGTGTTCGGCACGTGGGAGGGCGGGCCCTCGCGGGAGCAGTTGGAGAAGATCCGCCGGGATGAGCTGTCGCACTTCGCGCTGGTGAAGCACACCATCGAGAAGCTGGGGGGAGACCCCACGGCGCTCACGCCCGCGGCGGAGCTGCAGGCGAACATGTCCGAAGGCGTGCCGAAGATGCTGGTGGATCCGCGGGTGAACCTGCTGCAGGCGCTGGACGGGCTGCTGACGGCCGAGCTCGTGGACAACGCGAGCTGGGAGCTGCTCATCCAGCTGGCGCGCGAGCTGGGGCACAACGAGATCGCCGAGGACTTCCAGCAGGCGCTGGACGCGGAGCAGGAGCACCTGGCGCTGGTGCGCAGCTGGCTGGTGGCGGGGACGATGCTCGAGGCGAAGGTCGGCGAAGAGGCCGCCGGAGCCCCGGCCTGATTCCCGACAGGAAGCTTCGCGGACATATCCCCTCTCCCTCCCGGGAGAGGGGGCACCCAGCTCCGCACGGTATTGCGATGGGGGAAACGCACGATGCGTGAGCCATACAACCTGGACAGCCCTTCGCTGACGAACCTGAGCAATCCGTCCCTGCGCAAGGAGTCGCTGCTGGCCCTGGGCGCTTTCGGGGCGCTCTCCGCGGGCTCGGCCCTGCTGGGCGGACGTGCCTCGAGCAGCAAGCAGCTCTGGTACAAGCGGCTGCGCAAACCTCCCTTCCAGCCGCCGGCGTGGGTCTTCGGGCCGGTGTGGACGGCGCTGTACGGATTGATGTCCTTCTCCGCGTGGCGCGTGTGGAACCGGCCCGCCGGGCCCAAGCGCTCGTGGGCGCTCACGCTGTGGGGCATGCAGCTCGGCTTCAACGCCCTGTGGACCCCGCTCTTCTTCAGCCAGCATCGCAAGCGGTGGGCGCTCGCGGACCTCGCCGCACTCGGGGTGAGCCTCGCCGCGTACACCGCGACGGCGCGCAAGGTGGACCCGGGGGCCGCGTGGATGATGGCGCCGTACCTCGCCTGGGTGGGCTTCGCCGGCGCACTCAACGAGGAGATCGTCCGTCTCAACCCGTGATGTCATGATGCCCTCCTCACTTCGGAGGGCTCATGGAGCTCCGCATCCAGAACCTGTCCAAGCGCTACCCCAACGGCACCCAGGCGCTCCAGGACGTCACGCTCACCATCAAGCCCGGCATGTTCGGACTGCTCGGCCCCAACGGCGCGGGCAAGTCCACGCTCATGCGCACCCTGGCCACCCTCCAGGAGGCCGACAGCGGCAGTGCCTTCCTCGGTGGCATCGACGTGCTGAAGGACAAGGACGCCGTGCGCCGCGTGCTCGGCTACCTGCCCCAGGACTTCGGCCTCTACCCGAAGGTGACGGCCGAGGACCTCCTCTCCCACCTGGCCACCCTCAAGGGCATCTCCAGCGCGCGCGAGCGCAAGCAGGTGGTGGACGCGCTGCTGCACCAGACGAACCTCCACCACGCGCGCCGCAAGCAGCTCGGCGGCTTCTCCGGCGGCATGCGCCAGCGCTTCGGCATCGCCCAGGCGCTGCTCGGCAACCCCAAGCTGCTCATCGTGGACGAGCCCACCGCGGGCCTCGACCCCGAGGAGCGCGTGCGCTTCCACAACCTGCTGAGTGAAATCGGCCAGGACGTCATCGTCATCCTGTCCACGCACATCGTCTCGGACGTGCGCGACCTGTGCCCGCAGATGGCCGTGCTCAACGGGGGAAAGGTGCTGCTCACCGGCGCGCCCGAGGACATCATCTCCCGCCTCGAGGGCCGCATCTGGAAGAAGTTCGTGGACAAGGCGGAGCTGCCCAAGCTCCAGGCCGAGCTGCCCGTCATCTCCCACCGGCTGCTGATGGGCCGCACGCTCGTGCACGTCTTCAGCGCGAGCGCTCCGGACGCCTCCTTCTCGCCGGCCGTGGCGGACCTCGAGGACGCCTACTTCGCCGCCATCAAGGGCCACCTCGCGCACGAGGCCGCTCCCTCCCTCCAGGCCACCGCGAGCTGAGGCGCCACCCATGCTCTCCATTGCCCTCTTCGAGCTGCGCCAGCGGCTCAAGCTGCTGTCCACCTGGGTGTACTTCGGCGTCTTCTTCGCGCTCGCCTGCCTCGCGATGAACGCGGCGGGCGGCGCCTTCAAGAACGTCGTGGTCGGCGCCGGCGGCAAGGTGTTCGCCAACTCGCCCTTCACGCTGGTCAACGTCTTCACCATGCTGGGCCTGTGCGGCGTCAGCGTCACCGGTGGGGTGATGGGCCAGTCCGTCCACCAGGACTTCGCCCACGGTACGCACCCGCTCTTCTTCACCACGCCCATCTCGCGCACGCAGTACCTGCTCGGCCGCTTCCTGGGCGCCTTCCTCACGCTCGTCCTCATCTTCTCGAGCATCGGCCTGGGCGCGCGCTTCGGCGCCACCATGCCCTTCCTGCAGGAGGAGCTGGTGGGCCCCACCGTGCCCGGCTCGTACCTGTGGCCCTACTTCATCAGCATCCTGCCCAACGTCTTCTTCACCGGGGCGCTCTTCTTCGGCATGGCCGCGCTCACCCGCCGCATGCTCCCCGTCTACGTCACCAGCGTGGTGCTGCTCGTGGGCTACCTCATCTCCGGCAACCTGCTGCGCGAGCTGGACACGAAGTGGCTGGCCTCGCTGTTGGACCCCTTCGGCATGAACGCGCTGCGCATGTCCATGGAGTACTGGACGCCCGCGGAGAAGAACGTCCGTCTGGTGCCGCTCGAGGGCTGGCTCCTCCTCAACCGCCTCTTCTGGGTGGGCCTGGGCGCCGCCATGCTCGGCTTCACGCTCCTGCGCTTCCAGCGGTCCCACGCGTTGGCGGGCGGCCGCGCGGAGTCCTCCGCCGAGACCGCCGCCGTTCGGGCGCCGCTCGCGTCGCCTTCCGTCACGCGCGACTTCCGGGGCGCCACCTTCCTGCGGCTGCTCCCGCGCTTGGCGTGGCTGGACCTCAAGGAGACGGTGAAGAACGTCTACTTCCTGGTGATGGTGCTGGCCGGCGTCATCATGGTCTTCGGCACCTCGCGCATGCTCGGCGCCATCTACGGCACCTCCGTCTATCCGGTGACGTACATGGTGCTCGAGGTGGTGGGCGGTGGCTTCGGCCTCTTCCACCTCATCATCATCACCTTCTACTCGGGCGAGCTCATCTGGCGCGAGCGCGACGCGCGCATGCACCAGCTCTACGACGCGCTGCCCGTGCCGGGGTGGCTGCCCTTCCTCTCCAAGCTGCTGGCGCTCATGGGCGTGCAGGTGCTGCTCAGCGCCGTGCTGCTCGTGTGCGGCGTGTTGGTGCAGCTCTTCCACGGCTACACCCACCTGGAGCCCGGCCTCTACGTCGCGGACCTCTTCGGCTTCCGGCTGGTGGACCTGTGGCTGCTGTGCCTGCTCGCGGTGCTCGTCCACGTGGTGGTGGACAACAAGTACGTGGGCCACTTCGTGATGGTGCTCTACCTGCTCGCCAGCCAGTTCGCCTCGGCGCTCGGCTTCGAGCACAACCTCTACAACTACGGCAGCTCGCCCTCGGCCACCTACTCGGACATGAATGGCTACGGGCCCTTCCTCGCGCAGATGGTGTGGTTTCGCGCGTACTGGGCCCTCGTCGCGCTGGCGTTCGCCTTCGTCACGCACCTGCTCTGGGTACGAGGCACGGAGAGCCAGGCCCACTGGCGGCTGCGGCTGGCCGGCGCGCGGGCTTCATTGCCAGTGCGCGTGGGTCTCTCCGTGGCCGTGGTGGGCGCCCTGGCCGCGGGGGCCTTCATCTTCCACAACACCAACCGCCTCAACCCCTTCAAGCCGGAGAAGGAGCAGCAGGCGGAGGCCGCCGACTACGAGAAGCACTACAAGCCGCTCGCGAAGGTGGCGCAGCCGCGCATCGTCTCGGTGAAGGTGGCGGTGGACCTCTTCCCGGAGGAGCCGCGCATGCGCGCCCGGGGCACCTTCGGGCTCGTCAACAAGACGGCCGAGCCGGTGAAGACCGTCTACGTGAACCTGCCCACCGAGGTGAAGGTGTACCGGCTGGCGGTGGCGGGCGCCGAGTCCCCCTCCGAGCAGGACACGCGGCTGGGCTTCTTCACCTACACGCTGCCCACGCCGCTCTTGCCGGGGGCCTCGGCCGAGCTCCAGTTCGAGCTGGGCCTGGAGCCGCACGGCTTCCGCAACAGCGGCGCGCAGACGGCGCTCGTGGAGAACGGCACCTTCCTGCACAGCACGCTCCTGCCGAGGCTCGGCTACGTGGAAGACTACGAGCTGAGCGATGATCAGGCGCGCAAGAAGCAGGGGCTCGCGCCCAAGGTGCAGCGCATGGCCGACGTGAACGACCTCGAGGCCCGGCGCAACACGTACATCGCCTCGGACTCGGACTGGGTGACGTTCGAGGCCACGGTGAGCACCTCCCCGGACCAGATCGCCATGGCACCCGGCTACCTCCAGCGCGAGTGGACCCAGAACGGCCGCCGCTACTTCCACTACACGATGGACAGCCCCATCCTGAACTTCTACTCGTTCCTCTCCGCGCGCTACGAGGTGAAGCGCGACGCGTGGAACGGCGTGGCCATCGAGGTGCTCCACCACCCGGGCCACGCGTACAACGTCGAGCGGATGATTCAGGCGGTGAAGGACTCGCTCGACTACTACACGAAGAACTTCGGGCCCTATCAGCACCGGCAGGTGCGCATCCTCGAGTTCCCCCGCTACGCCTCCTTCGCCCAGTCCTTCCCCAACACCATTCCGTACTCCGAGAGCATCGGCTTCATCGCCAAGGTGGACCCGAAGGACCCCGAGGACGTGGACTACCCCTATTACGTGACGGCCCACGAGGTGGCGCACCAGTGGTGGGCCCACCAGGTCATCGGCGGCAACGTGCAGGGCTCCACCCTCATGGCCGAGACGCTCTCCCAGTACTCGGCGCTGATGGTGATGAAGAAGAAGTACGGCGAGGAGAAGATGGGCCGCTTCCTGCGCTACGAGCTGGATGGCTACCTGCAGGGGCGCGCCTTCGAGCGCAAACGCGAGATGCCGCTGATGCGCGTGGAGAACCAGGCCTACGTCCACTACAAGAAGGGCAGCCTGGTGATGTACGCGCTGCAGGACTACGTGGGCGAGGACAACGTCAACCGCGCCCTGGCCTCGTACCTGAAGAAGAAGGCCTTCCAGCAGCCGCCCTTCACGAACTCGCCGGAGTTTCTCGCCGAGCTGCGCGCCGTGACCCCCGAGCACCTGCAGTACCTCATCGGCGATTTCTTCGAGCGGATTACCCTCTACGAGAACCGCGCCCTCAAGGCCACGTACACCGAGCTGGCCGGCGGGAAGTTCGAGGTGAAGGTCACCGCCCACGCGCAGAAGATGGAGGCCACCGGCACGGGCACCGAGTCGCCCCTGAAGCTCGCCGACTGGCTGGACGTGGGCGTGCTCGACAAGGAGGGCAAGCCGCTCTACCTGAAGAAGGTGCAGGTGACGGGGAGCGACGTGGAGTTCACCGCCGTGGTGGACCAGCGCCCGGTGCGCGCGGGCATCGATCCGCTCCACAAA
>NZ_JBJMQO010000100.1:0-23818 GCF_045802675.1 Archangium sp.
ATCTCCGGATTGTGGGCCGGGTTCACCTCGCCGAGGTTGGCCGAGCGCAGCCTGCGCACCGTCCAGGTGGGCTGCACCTCCCGCTGCAGATCCGCCTTCAGCTCATCCAGCAGATTCTGGGCGAGCACCTCGCTGCCACGCACTCCGGTGAAGTTGTAGGAGCCATCCACGGGGTTGGGGCCGTAGACGTAGGCCTCGGTGCCCCGGACATTGCCGGTGGTGGAGGCATTGGTGTGCCAGGCGACGTAGACGGCGTCCTCTCCGTCCTCGTGCAACCAGGCCGCGAAGCGCGGACGAGAGGAGACGTCGTCGTTGCGCTCGTTGGAGAGCGCGTTGACCCCCGAGGGGGCGAACACCGAGGGCGGCGCGCCGCTGAACTGGGTGTGGTAGCGCGCGCACTCCTCGAAGCGGGGACGCGGCAGCACGCCGAGCGTCGCGTCCCCGATGGCGCCGCTGCCACCACCGAAGCGCACCGCGTCCAGCGACACGTTGCCCGGCTCCGCCGAGTCGTTGAGCGCCACCACCGAGGCCGTCTCGGGGTGCTGGCCCGCGCGGAAGTAGAAGCGGCCGAGCAGCAGCCACGTCCCGCCGTGGCGGCGCTGGTTCACCCGGAAGTGGCTCTCGCCGCCCGCGTGCTTCACCACGTAGTGCGCGTCCGGAACCCGGGCCGGGTACGCGCTGTAGGAGACGTACACGTGGTAGTAGCCATCCGCCGGAATCGAAGGCGTCCAGGTGGCGCTCGCGGTGGCCGTGGGCGCGGCCGTCATCAGCCGGTTGCCCCCCAGCTCGAAGGGCCGCACCGCGTTGCCCATGGGCACCGGCGGCGGACCCCAGCCCGCCAGCGTCGAGCCGGAGAAGAGCTCCGCCGGCCCCTGCTCCGCGTAGCCCGTGCCCCCGTTGTTGAGGATGACCATGTGCGGGTTGAGGTCCGCCTCGCGCACTGGAATCACCGTCGCGCCCGCGCCCATGAGCATCGGCAGCAGGTACTGGTTGAGCGTCTCGATGGAGATGAGATCCTCGACGACGTCGTTCGTGTTGCCGCGTTGGGTGGCCCACCGGCCCAGGGGCTCGCTGCGATAGAAGCCGTGCCCCGGGCTCAGGTAGATCGTTTTTCCCGACAGGGCGCCCGAGCGGATGCGCGTCTGCGGCACCCCCGAGAGCCCGGACACCCGGCCCCCGAGACGGTCCTCGCGCCGCACCAGGGCGGGCTCCGAGGGCCCCCACCGTGTCTCGTGGGGCCTCGGGCCGGGCAGCGGGACATAGACGGCACCGGGAGGCTCCAGGCCACAATCATTCGAGAAGGAAGCGTCCTCCTGGGCCCGGCTCGTGCCCGGCAGGCAGAGCAGCGAGACCAGCACCCAGGCGGCGGTACGGACGTGAGCAGGAAGGGCCATGAGGGGCCGGACGTTAGGCCCCGGCGCGAGGGCTGACCAATCAAACCGTGGGTGCCTGCCTGCTCTCCCGCTAACCTGTCCGTGATGAGTTCTCCAGCCCTGTCCCAGCCTCCGCCTCCCGAGCAGAAGCGCCCGCCCGCCTATGCGTCGCATGGCGGCTCCGGAATGCTCGCCTCCTTCCGCCACGCGTGGAACGGGCTCATCCACACCGCCGTCCACCAGCGCAACATGCGCGTCCACCTCGTCTCCGCCCTCCTCGTGGGCCTGGTGGGCAGCGGCATTCCGCTCGGGCTCGCGGAGAAGGTGACGCTCATCTTCTGCGTCCTCCTCATCTTCTTCGCCGAAATCCTCAACAGCGCGCTCGAGCACCTGGTGGACCTCGCCACCCGGCACTTCGACGAGAAGGCCCGCCTCACCAAGGACGCGGCCGCCGCGGGCGTGCTGGTGCTCGCCACCGGCACCGTCGTCATCTTCGCCGCCATCCTCGTGCACAACTGGGAGACGGTCGTCAGCAGCGGGCCTCAAATCGCCCGGCAGGTGGCGCTCGGTCTGCCGCTCGCCCTGTGCGTGGCGGTGCTGGTACTGCCCCAACCGCGCTCCGTCTGGGTGGACCGGGTGGCCTTCTTCGGAGGTGCGCTGCTGCTCGGGGCGCTCTCGCTGCGCACGGCCAGCTCCGTCTTCACCGCCATGGACGCGGGCCTGCTCGTCGTCGCCGGGGCCGCCGCCCGCCAGCGCCGCCGCGAGCGCGAGGGCCACCGGTAGGGCCCCCCGGCGGATTCCGGGCACAAAAAAACCGGCGCGAGGCCGGTTTCGGTTGCCACCTGGGGGGCGCTCGAGCCCCGGGACCTGCCCGGAACCCGGCTGCTCCCCGGGGACTCAGCCATTCTAGGGGCTCAGGCCTCCTGCCGGAAGTCCGGCCGGGCCTCCTGCGTCGGCTGGACGACGTTCTTGTCCACTCCCTTGAGGTCCTCCGTCACCAGGTCCAGCAGCTCGGTGGCCATGCCGATGATCTGCATGGGGGTGTAGCCGCTCGCGCGCAGCTGGTTGAAGAAGGTACGGGCGAGAATCTTGGTGCCCTGCTTGTCGGTGCTCAAGGACGTGTCCTCCGTAGGCGGTGGGACCGCGTAATCACTGGCGGTATCGTCTTCAACCCGCGTGCCACCCGTCGCCTTCCAAACGAATTCCCATTCGCATCGGGGTGTTGCGAGAATCAACGGCCTGACGGGGTTGTCCGGAGATGCGAAGGGGCCTTCGCACCCCACTCCCAGCCCAGGGGGGAGGCATGCGTGGGGTGCATCGTCAAGTTCGCACCCGGCCGCTTCCCAGGTGTTCAACAGCTTGCATTCAGGGGCTCGGACGGCGCAGATACGCGCCCCTTTCCCCGGCTTCAGGAGAAGAGCAGCGCATGGCGTATCGGGTGAACAACATCGGGCTGTGGTTGGACGAGCCGGAAGAGCTCCTCGGGCAGCGAGCGGCCGAGAAGCTCGGAGTCACTCGCTCGGACCTCGCGTCCGTGCGCGTGGTGCGCGCGGTGCTGGATGCGCGCAAGAAAGGCAGCCCCCGCTACATCTATACGCTGGAGGTGGAACTGGCCCCTGGCCGCGCGCCCAAGCGGCTGCCGCCGGACGTCAGTGAGACGCCGCCTCCTCCCGAGCCGCCCCAGCGCGTGAAGGAGCCGGAGCGCATGCCGCTCATCATCGGCACCGGGCCCGCGGGACTCTTCGCGGCGCTCGGCCTGCTGGAACGCGGCGTTCGCACCATCCTCATCGAGCGCGGCAAGGAAGTCGTGTCGCGGCGGAAAGATGTGGCGAAGCTGATGCGGGACGGCTCGTTGGACCCCGAGAGCAACATGAACTTCGGGGAGGGTGGGGCCGGCGCGTATACGGACGGCAAGCTGTCCACGCGCATCAACCACCCGATGGTGCGCAAGGTGATTGAGACGTTCGCCCGCTGCGGCGCGCCGGACCACATCCTCATCGAGGGCAAGCCGCACATCGGCTCGGACCTGCTGCCGGGGGCGGTGGCGAAGCTGCGGGACGACCTCATCGCCGGGGGCTGCCAGGTGCTCTTCGAGCACAAGGTGCAGGAGGTGCTCTACCGCGATGGCCGGGTGGCGGGCGTGAAGCTGTCGGACGGGCGCACGCTGGAGAGCGACCGGGTGGTGCTCGCCCCGGGCAACTCGGCGCGCGAGCTCTACGAGCGCTTCGCCGCGGACGGCCAGGTGGTCATCGAGCCCAAGCCCTTCGCGCTCGGCTTCCGCGCCGAGCACCCGCAGGGGCTCATCAACTCCATCCAGTACGGCAGCGCGGCGAAGAACCCGAAGCTGCCCCCGGCCGACTACAAGCTGGCGGAGAACCTGGACGTGGACGGCGAGGTGCGCGGCGTCTACTCGTTCTGCATGTGCCCGGGCGGCATCGTGGTGCCCACGCCCACGCAGGACGGGCTGCAGTGCACCAACGGCATGAGCAACTCGCGCCGCAACGCGAAGTACGCCAACGCGGGCATCGTCGTGACGGTGTCCGTGCAGGACTTCGAGCGCGAGGGCTTCCGTGGGCCGCTCGCGGGCCTGGAGTTCCAGCGCCACTGGGAGTCCAAGGCGTACGAGCTGGGCGGCGGGAAGTTCTACGCCCCCGCGCAGACGATTCCGGACTACCTCGCCGGGCGCGTGAAGAAGGAGCCGGGCGGGACGAGCTACCGGCCGGGGCTCGCCCATACGGATCTCAACAAGCTCTTCCCGCCGGGCCTCACCAGCTCGCTGAAGCAGGCGCTCAAGGCGTTCGACCGCAAGATGCGCGGCTTCATCAGCGACGAGGGCAAGCTCATCGGGATTGAGAGCCGGACGAGCTCCCCGGTGCGGATTACGCGCGGTGACGACTTGCAGTCGGTGTCGATGAAGGGGCTCTACCCCGCGGGCGAGGGCTGCGGCTACGCTGGCGGCATCGTCTCCTCGGCCATTGATGGGCTGCGAGTGGCTGAGCAGATTGCGACCGAGCTGTCCTGACAGAGCGCCGGGAGGGCACCATGAGCTACCGCGTACGTACGCCGGATGGAGAGCTGGGCTACCCCACGATGTTGGATGTGGAGCAGGCGTATACCCAGGGCCTGGTGGGGCCCGAGGACGAAGTGCTCGAGGACGGACACTCCACCTGGCGCAAGGCCTCGAGCATCCCGGTGCTCGCCCGGGCCAAACGCCCCTCGACGGGCCTCATGTCCCGGGCCCAGAAGGCGGGCGTCGTCGTCGCGGTGGTGCTGGGCTTCACCTCGCTGCGGCTCATCATGAAGGACGACTGGGGCCTCCGGGGCGCGGGCATCGTCCTGGCGCTGGCGATGAGCTCGGTGCTCATGTGGCTCACCGTCAGCGCCGTCCGGCGGCGGCCGGCCACCAGGCAGGACTGAGCCTCCCACGCCCTGTGAGCCCGGATTCCGTGCTCCGCCGCTCCTCACGGCCTGGCTACGACTCGCGTATGCGCGTGGACCAGTATCCGGGCCGCCTTCGCTCGTGCGCGTAGGCGACGATCACGACGGTTCCGCTTCGCTCGATGAACACAATCCAGAGCGGGAAAGGTGAGACTGGCATGCGCCGTGCTCCCGTCTGGACACCCGGGACGTGGGTTCCATGTTCCCCATCCGCGATGCGCTGGTAGGCAGCCTGGGCCTGCGCGAGCAACTCGAAGCCGAGGCCCGCCCCCTGCGCCTCGTACCACTCGGCCGCGGCCTGCAACTCCGCTTCGGCCTCGGGTTCGACGAGAATCCTCCGGCTCATTTCGAGCGGAGTCGGGAGGCGATCCGGGCGTGAACGTCCTGCCAGTCGTCACCCTTCGGCCCCTCGGCCTCGACGCGCCGTACACGGCGATCAATCTCCGCCGCCCACGCGGCTTCGGCGTCGGGCTCGGGTTCACCCTCCACGCTGGCGAGCAGCTCCGCCGCGACGCGAACACGCTCGGAGGTGGGCAGTTTGAGCGCTTCACTCAGAAGTTTTTCCGCTTGCTCGCTCATCGCACCCGCTCCGGCTCGTCGCTCAAGAACCTGCCGCACATCCCACGTGCCGCCTCTTGAAGTGTAGTGCTTCCGGAGCCCGGCAGCCACGCGCCTGCTCGTCAGGAGGTGCAGCCGTCTTCAGGCAGGCGTCGGCCGAAGCCGCCCTCCCCTCTCCCGCTCCCCTGCCCTCCAGGGGGGCACTCCCGCCCTCCCCGCACCCGTTCGCCGCCCGCCGCATGTTTCCCCCCATTGGAGGCACAGGCGCGGCATGGGGCTCGCGCCAGGGGGAGGACGGCCTTGCTCAATACCTATCTTTCCCGCGAGGCGGCGCGGCGGCTCAAGCACGGCGCCCCCTGGGTGCGCCGCGAGGACATCGTCTCGATGGAAGGCACGCCCTCCGTGGGCGAGGCCGTGCAGCTCCGGGACGAGGATGGACAGGTGCTGGGGCTCGCGGACGTGGACCTCGAGGCCTCCTACGCCGTGCGCCGGCTGGGGCTCCCGGACGAATCCGCCGAGGGCCTCATCCCCCGCCACGTGCGCCACGCCTTCGAGCGCCGCGCGCGCATGGTGGATGACCCGCGCTTCTGCCGCTCCATCAACGACGACGGCGACGCGCTCCCCGGCCTCATCGTGGACCGCTACGACACGCACCTCGTCGTGCAGACGCTCACGCGCGCCATGGACGCCCGCCTGCAGGAGATTACGCGCGCCCTCGTGGAGGTGAGCGGCGCCGAGTCCGTCCTGCTGCGCAACGACACCGCCCGGCGCCGGCAGCTCGGCCTGCCCATCCAGCGGCCCCACACGCTCTACGGCAACCCGCCCCGCTGGAGCCGCGTGCTGGAGCTGGGCGCCCGCTTCACCGTGGACCTCACCTACGGCCCCGGCGTGGGCTACCCGTATGATCAGCGGGAGCTGCGCCGCTTCATCGCCCGGCTCTCCCAGGGCGCGCGGGTGCTGGACCCGAGCTGCCACGTGGGAGGCCTCTTCGTGCACGCCGGCCGCCACGGCGCCCGCTCCATCCTCGCCTTCGACAGCGACGCGGACACGGCGGACCTCGCCCGGGAGAATGGCGAGGCCAACGGGCTGCTCGGACGGCTCCGGGTGGAGAGGGGGGACTCCCTCACCGTGCTGCGCGGGCTCCACGACACCTTCGACCTGGTGCTGCTGGACACCCCCGAGGCCACCTCCCCGGAGACCTTCATCGAGCAGGTGCGCCTGGGCCTGCGCGTCACCCGGCACGGCGGCGCGCTCGTCGTCGTGGGCTACCACCCGCCCCTGCTCATCGGCGGCTTCGATGACCTGGTGGCCGAGGCCTGCGAGCAGGAGGGGCGCATGGGCGTGAGACTCGCCCGGCTCGGCCTGCCGCCGGACCACCCCACCCTGGTGGGCTTCCCCGGCACCGACTACCTGTCGGCCATCGCCCTGGAGGCGAGCTGACGCGCTACTTCCGCGTCGAGTACTTGCGCACGGCCCGGAGCACGTCCGGCACGGACGTCTTGTTCGCCCGGTCGGCGATCCACTTGGGCAGCGAGCCCCCCGGGTCCGTGTAGAGGTAGTAGGTGACGAAGGTCTTCTTCCCCTCCTCGCGCGGCTCCAGCAGCCAATAGCCATTGTTGAGTTTCACACGCACCACGCCCTCCTTCTCGGGGGGCGCGCCCTGTGTCGTCACCGTCCAGGACGTCTTGAGGAAGCCCTTGCCCTCCTTCCAGTCCGAGTCGTCGACGATGCGGATGATGAAGTCGCGCTTGTCCACCAGCGGGGCGTTCACCAGGCAGTGGAAGACGATGACCTTCCCGTCCTGCTCCGAGGCCAGCACGCGGCTCTCCTCGGTATAGGGCATGGTCTTCGTGTAGTTGTTGTAGTCACGAATGACCCGCCAGACGTCCTGGGGAGGGGCATCCACGAGGGCGGTGGCCTTCACCTCGGAGACGGAGCCCCCTTCGGGAGTCCGGGCCTGGACGATGATGCCGTCGTCACGGGTCACCTGTTGCCAGGCCGGTTCAGCGGCACCAGTCAACAGGACGAGCAGGGAGAGAGTGGGCAGAAGGGACATGAACCCATCCTAACCGCCTGGGTGGTGGTAGTGTCCGCCCCCGCGTATGACGACCGATAATCCGTCCAATCCCTCCCCCAACGATTCCCCCGCCACCGGCGCCTCCGAGGAAATGGTGCGCAAGGTGTACGCGAAGGACCTGCGCGAGAAGGACTCCGTCAACACCGTCTTCCGCGTCACCAAGAAGGAACGCGTCACCGCGCGCAGCGGCAAGACGTTCCTCTCCGTGGTGCTCGTGGACAAGAGCGGCGAGATCGACGCCCGCGTCTTCGACAAGGTCGAGGAGCTCGAGCCCGCCTTCTCCACCGGTGACTTCGTGCTCGTGCGGGGCAATGTCATCGCCTTCCACGGCAAGCCCCAGGTGGTCATCGAGGCCGTCGAGAAGCTCGACCCCGGACCGTTGGATCCCCAGGAGTTCGAGCCCCCGGCGGCGCCCCCCGCCCGCGAGGAGCAGCCCGCCGCCAAGGCCGCCGCCCCCGCCCGCGAGGAGCGCCCGGGCCGAGAGGAGCGCCGCGAGAACCGCGAGGAGACCGCCCCGAAGACCGGCGGCGAGGGCCCCGGTGGCGCCCGCGCCGTGGGCCAGATTCGCGAGCTCATCACCGAGCGCGTGAACGACCCGAACGTGAAGGCCCTGCTGCTGGCCTTCCTGGACGATCCGCAGATTTCGGCGGGACTGCCGCACGCGCCGGCCGCCAAGGGCGTGCACCACGCCTACCGCGGCGGACTGGCGGACCACCTCCTGTCGGTGATGCGGCTCACCCTCCGCGTGGCGGACCACTACCCCATGGCGGACCGCGACCTGCTGATGGCCGGCGCCTTCCTCCACGACGTGATGAAGGTCGCGGAGATCTCCCCGGAGAAGGGCTTCGAGTATACCGACGAGGGCAAGCTCGTCGGCCACCTCGTGATGACGGCGCAGAAGATTCGCGAGAAGACGCTCTCCCTGCCCAACTTCCCGCCGCTGCTCGAGCAGCACCTCACGCACCTCGTGCTCGCGCACCACGGCCGGCTGGAGTACGGCTCGCCCAAGCTGCCGGTGACGCTCGAGGCGCACATCGTCCACGCCCTGGACTCGCTGGACTCGCGCATCGCCTCGTGGGTCGAGGCCATGCAGCGCGATCCCAACGAGAAGTGGACGGAGAACCTCAAGCTCTACGACCGCTCGCTCTGGAAGGGTCCGGTGCCCACCGTGCGCGGCCGGGCACCCGTGGAGGGCGGTGGCCGCCGCAAGGGCAAGGACAAGAAGCCCAAGGAGCGGCCGGAGAAGACGGCTGGCGCCCCCGCGGGCGAGACGCAGCGTCCCGAGCGCCCGGAGCGTCCCGAGCGGCAGGAGAAGCCGCGCGAGCCCCGGCCGCCGCGTGAGCCTCGGGAGCAGCGCGAGCCTCGGGAGCAGCGCGAGCCTCGGGAGCAGCGCGAGCCTCGGGAGCAGCGCGAGCCCAAGCCGCCCCGCGATCCGGTGAACGTGCCCAAGGAGCTGACCTTCAAACCCTTCAGCGTGTTGACGAAGACGGAGCCGCCCGGCAAGCCGGATGGGGGCTCCGACTCGGAAGGCTGAACATGGCGAAGAAACTCGGCGAGCGGCTGGTCGAGGCGGGACTCGTCACGAGCGAGTCCATCCAGAAGGCCCTGGAGCACCAGAAGATCACCGGCCACCGGCTGGGGGACTGCCTGGTGGAGATTGGCCTGCTCCAGGAGGCGGCACTGCTGCGCTTCCTGGCGGCCGAGTTCCAGACGCGCTTCGTCTCCGCGGAGAAGCTGGCCAAGGCCCGCATTCCCACGGAGGTGCTGGACAAGGTGCCGGTGCGGCTGGCGGAGGCCAACAACGTGCTTCCGCTCGCCATCGACCCGGAGCGCAAGCTGTTGTCGGTGGTGGCCGCCGAGCCGCAGAACAAGAAGCTGCTCGACGAGATCGCCCTGGTGACGGGCATGACCGAGGTCTACGCGTACGTGGGCCTGCGCAGCACCATCGCCGCCGCCATCCGCAAGCACTACTACGGGGACACCACGGCCTTCGCCTCGCTGGAGGTGGTGACCGCTCAGACTCGGGCGGATGTGTCCACCATGGCCACCGCCTACGAGAGCACCGCGGGGGCCACCATGCCGAGGGCGAGCCTCCAGCTGCGGCTCGACACGGACAACCGGCTGCGTCCGGTGCGCCCGGGTCAGGCCGCCCGGCCCAACACCTCGCGCAGCGACGTCCTGCTGGGCTCGCGCGGCTCGGTGACGGACAAGGACTACATCGAGACGCTCAACATCCTCGTCACGATGCAGGAGCGGGATCGCAAGCACCACCGGGGCCACTCGGCGCAGGTGTCGAGGCAGGCGGCGCTCGTGGCGCGGTACCTGGGCATGGCGCCCAAGGACGTGGCGGCGGTGGCCATCGCGGGCTTCCTGCACGACCTGGGCAAGCCGGCGGACCGGCACTTCTGCGTGGCCAGCAACGCGGTGAACCCGGAGTGGCTGGCCGACGCCAAGCGCTACTGCCGCGTGCCGGTGAAGCTCTTCGAGTCGGTGAACCTGCCCCTGCAGGTGAACACCATGCTCGCGCAGATGTACGAGGCCTATGACGGCTCGGGGACGCCCCAGGGGGCCAAGGGCGACGACATCACCCTGGGCGCGCGCGTCCTGGCGGCGGTGGACAGCTACCTGGAGCTGACGAAGAACCCGGCCAACGCGCTCGGGAAGGTGCTGACCAAGGAGCAGGCGCTCGAGCACCTGCGCGAGCACTCGGGCAAGCTGTACGATCCGCTGGTGGCGGACATCGTCCTGCGAGTGCAGAGCGGCGAGCTGCTGCGCCAGCGCATCGCCAACGACGGGCGGCAGATCCTCGTCGTGGAGCCGGAGGAAGGCACGCGCACGGACCTGCTCGAGTCCACGCAGAAGCAGGGGCTGGTGGTGCACGCGCTCGCGCTGCTGGACGGGGCGTACGACGCGCTGAGGTACCAGGACTGCGACGTGCTGGTGGTGGGGCTGAAGTTCGGGCTGGAGGAGGTGCTGGCCCTGCTGCAGGCGGTGCGAGCCTCTCCGGAGCACGCGGGCCTGCCGGTGGTGGTGCTCGGAGACCCGGACCCCGGCACGCGCGAGCGGCTGATGATGGGCGGCGCCACGGCGGTGCTGGCTCCCGCGGACCCGGACGCGGCGGCGAAGACGATCCGCACCCTGTACGACGACCGCATCCAGAACAACGGCCCGGCGCGCCAGGTGCGCGGGAGCCTGGACGAGATGCCCGCGCCGGAGCTGCTCAAGCTGCTGGGGACGGGAAGGAAGTCCGGGCGGCTCTACCTCAAGCACCACGTGCACGAGGGCTACCTGCACCTGGAGCAGGGACAGCTCGTCTATGCCACCGTCGCGGGACAGAGCGGCGAGCAGGCCATGCAGACGCTGCTGGGCTTCCCGCAGGCCGACTTCCGCTACGACCCGGACGCGCTCCTGCTGGACATGCCGCAGATGAGCAAGGACCTGGAGCAGCTGGCCCAACAGGTCGCGGCGCGCAGGCCGTCGATCTCCACGGCCGCGGTGTAGCCACACGCGCGGACTTGACCCTCACGTCACGTGAGGGTGCATCCTGTGCGGCATGGACCTGAACGAACGGCGGCAGCTCGAGTCCGAAGGCTGGCTGCTGCTCCCGGGCGTGCTGTCCGCGACAGAGCTCGCGGCGATGCACTCCGCCTGGGAGGGGCTCGCCGCCTCCCTGCCCAACGAGGGCGCCAACACGAACTGGGGGCCCCACCTCGATACAGAGCCCGCCTTCGCCGTCTGCCAGACGCATCCTCGCGTCATGGCCGCGGTGGGCGCGCTGCTCGAGGACGACGTCCACGTGCGCTGGGTGCACGGCCGCGCGCCGCCTCGCGGCCACGGGCGCCAGGGGCTCCATGTCGACTGGGGCACCCCCACCCCTCCCGAGCGCCAGCTCCTCGCCAATGCGTTCTGGGTGCTCGATGACATGGCCCGGGACAATGGCGCCACGCGCATCGTGCCCGGGAGCCACCGCTGGGCCCGCGTCCCTCGCGGCGCGTACGCCCAACCCCAGGCCGTCCACCCCGGCGAGCGGTTGCTCGAGGCCCGCGCGGGAGACGTCATCGTCTTCAGCGCCCATGTCTGGCATGCCGGCTCGAGCAACGAGTCCGGGCGCCGCCGCCGCGTGGTGCTCGCGCAGTTCGGCCGCCGCGAGCTCGCCTCGTTCACTCCGGGCACCTACTAAGCGCGCGCCGCGTCCAGCAGCCCTTCGAGCGATTCGGGGTACGCTCTGACCGCACCCAAAGGGGGGAGAACATGCGGTGGGCTCGCGAGTGGATGGCTGTGTTTGCTCTGTGCTGTGCGGCAACGGCGTTGGCCGGGGAGCCGCCACCGGACGCAAGGCTGCAGGAAGCCCAGAAAGCCTATGACGAGGCGAAGACGCTCGACGCGGCGGGCAAGTACGCCGAGGCCATGGCGCGAGGCGAACAGGCGCTCGCACTGCGGGAAGCGGTACTCGGGGGCACGCATCCCGAAGTCGCCAACTGTCTGAACCTGCTCGGCAAGTTACACGGGCTTCAGGGAGACCTCGAAGGGGGCACGCAACTGTTTCAACGTGCACTCGCCATTCGGGAGAAGGCCCTCGGCGCGACTCATCCCGACGTCGCCTCCTCGCTCAACGGCCTCGCCCTCCTCTACTCAGACCAGGGGAAGTACGCTCAGGCCGAGCCGCTCTACCAGCGCGCGCTCGCCATTCGGGAAGCAGCCCTCGGCAAGAACCATCCCGATGTCGCCTCCTTGCTCAACAACCTCGCCAACCTCTACCACGAGCAGGGGCTGTACGACCGGGCTCAACCGCTCTACGAGCGCGTGCTCGCCCTCCGGGAAGAAACCCTCGGCAAGAACCATCTCCGCGTCGCCGGCTCGCTCAACAACCTCGCCCTCCTCTACGTGAAACAGGGATTGTACGACCGGGCCGAATCGCTCCACCAACGCGCGCTCACCATCCGGGAAGTGGCCCTCGGCAAGAACCATCCCGACGTCGCCCAATCCCTCAACAACCTCGCCATCGTCTACTCGAGGCAGGGATTGTACGGCCGGGCCGGGCCGCTCCTGGAGCGCGCGCTCGCCATCTGGGAAGCGGCCCTGGGCAAGAACCATCCCGACGTCGCCGATGCGCTCCACAACCTCGCCCACCTCTACGAGAGACAGGGAATGTACGACCGGGCCGAGCCGCTCTACCAACGCGCGATCGCCATTCAGGAAGCGGCCCTGGGCAAGAACCATCCCCACGTCGCCGATTCGCTCCACAACCTCGCCAACCTCTACGTGATACAGGGAATGTACGACCGGGCCGAGTCGCTCTTCCAACGCGCGCTGGCCATCAAGGAAGAGTCCTTCGGCAAGAACAATCCCCAGGTCGCCCCCACGCTCGGCGACCTCGCCAGCCTCTACTGGAGGCAGGGGTTGTACGACCGGGCCGAGCCGCTCTACCAACGCGCGATCGCCATTGAGGAAGAGTCCCTCGGCAAGAGCCATCCCGAGCTGGCCCTTTCACTCCACAACCTCGCCAACGTCTACGTGGAACGGGGGATGTATGGCCAGGCCGAGCCGCTCTACCAGCGCGCGCTCGCCATCTGGGAAGCGGCCCTGGGCAAGAACCATCCCGACGTCGCCGACGCGATCAACAGTCTCGCCCTCCTCTACTGGAAGCAGGGGCAGTACGGCCGGGCCGAGCCGCTCTACCGGCGCGCGCTCACCATTCGCGAAGCGGCCCTCGACAAGAACCATCCCTACATCGCCGATTCGCTCAACAACCTCGCCGCACTCGGGCTGGCCCGGCATCGCCTCGGCGCGGCCCTTCCGCTGTTCACACGCGCCTTCTCCGCGTCCGAGCAGCGCCTGCGTCAGGAGGCACTCGGCTTCTCCGAGGCGCGCCTGGCCAGCCTGCTCCAACTCCTGCGCGCCGAGGAGGAACGCCTCTATGCGCTGCTGCGCCAGCATCCAGACAACGCCCAGGTGAGACGCCTGGCCCTGAGCGCCGTCCTGCTCCTCAAGGGCCGCTCGGTGGAAGAGACGGCCGACATCTCCCGCGCGGTCTACCAGAGCCTGGGCACGGAGGAGGGCGACACCTTCGAGCGGTTGCGCGGGCTGCGCACCCAACTGGCCGAGCTCTCGTACCAGGGCCCTGGCTCGCTCACACCGGCGGCCCATCAACGACAGCTCCAGGAGCTCGCCGAGCGGGGAGATGCCCTCGAAGCCGAGCTCGCGAGGCGCTCCGCCCCCCTGCGCGCGCGGACCGCATTGCCGTCTCCCGCGGACATCGTCGACCGCGTCGCCCGGGCCCTCCCCAAGGACGGTGCCCTTGTCGAATTCATCACCTACGTGGACCGCCCCCTCGTGCCCGGGCCCGGTACTCCTCCCGAGCCACGGCAGCGCTACCTGGCGCTGGTGCTCTTCCCCGACGCCACCACGCGCGCCCTCGATCTGGGCCCCGCCGAGCCCATCGACTCGGCCGCCTCACTCCTGCGCGTGGCCCTCGCCAACCGGGACGCCGCCTTCCAGGCTCACGCCCAGGCGCTCTACCGGCTCGCCTTCCAACCCCTGCTTCCGCTGCTGGGGAAGACGCGCCGTCTCTTCCTCTCTCCGGATGGTCAGCTGGCCCTGGTGCCCTTCGATGCCCTGCATGACGGCCAGCGCTACCTCGTGGATGCCTTCGACTTCACCTCCCTCACCTCCGGCAAGGACCTGCTGCCGCGCCCCCAGGAGGCAGCCCCCGCGGCCTCCGTAGTCGTCCTCGCCGACCCGGACTTCAGCGCTCCGCTCCAGCCCTCCGCCCCTCCCGCGGACGGGGCGTCAGCGCCGACCAGACGCTCCACCTCGCTCGAGCGCTTCTTCTCCACACTGAGTGAGGAGCCGGTGCAGCGGGCCTGGCACCCCACTCCCCTGCCCGGCACCCGCCGGGAGGCCGAGGCCATTCAGCGGCTGCTTCCCCAGGCCCAGCTCTTCCTGGGCGCGGAGGCCACCAAGCAGCGCCTGCTGCACCTGGGCACGCCCGGCATCCTCCACCTGGCCACCCACGGCTTCTTCCTGGAGGACGCCCCCACGCCCGAGGGCGCTCGCGGCGTCGGCCATTTCGGTGCTCTGGGCGAGAGCTCCGCCGCCCCGCGCCCCGCGGAGCCCCTGCTGCGCTCCGGCCTGCTCCTCGCCGGAGCGGGCGCACCAGCGTCCTCCACCCGCGGAGCCACCCCGCCCTCGTCCGACAACGCGCTGGTCACGGCCCTGGAGCTGGCGGGCCTCGACCTGTGGGGCACCCAGCTGGTGGTGCTGTCCGCCTGTGACACCGGCCGGGGCGACGTCAAGCTGGGACAAGGGGTGTATGGGCTGCGCCGGGCCTTCCTCGTGGCGGGAGCGGAGACCGTGGTGACGAGTCTCTGGAAGGTGGACGACGAGACGACGAGCACGTTGATGGAGGCCTACTACCGCAACCTGCTCGCGGGACAGGGGCGCTCGACGGCGCTGCGCGAGGCCATGCGTGCGCTCCGGGAGACCCGGCCCCATCCCCACTACTGGGCGCCTTTCATTGCCCTGGGCCGGGACACGCCCCTCCAGGGGCTCGCGCCCGACTCCCAGAGCGTCAGTCCGCGTTGAGGGCGACCACGGTGAAGCCGAACAGCGCCGCCGCGTTGGCCGTGGTCACCTCGGCCACCTTTTCGACGGAGACGCCCTTCAGCTTGGCGACCTTCTTCGCCGTCTCCACCACGTACGAGGGCTCGTTCTTCTTCCCCCGGTACGGCACCGGCGCCAGGTACGGGCTGTCCGTCTCCACCATCAGCCGCTCCAGCGGGGCGAAACGCACCGCGTCCTGGAGCGCCTCGGTCTTCTTGTAGGTGACCACTCCGGACAGCGACAGCATGAAGCCCAGGTCCAGGTAGCGCCGGGCCGCGTCCGTGTCCCCGGTGAAGCAGTGGATGACGCCCCGGTTCACGCCCTCCTCTTTCAGGATGGCCTCGCAGTCGTCATGCGCGTCGCGCACGTGCACCACGAGCGGCTTGCCCAACCGCTTCGCCAGCGCGCACTGCCACCGGAACACCCGCGCCTGCTCCTCCCGGGGCGAGTGGTCGTAGTAGTAGTCGAGTCCCGCCTCGCCCACGGCGTGAATCTCCGGGCGCGCGCACGTGCGCTCCAGGTGCTCCAGGTCCGCCGCGGTGGCCCGGGCCGCCTCGTGCGGATGAATCCCCAGCGTCGGCGTGAGGAACTCTGGATGGGCGGCGGCGACCTCCAGGGCGATGCCCCAGTCTCCGGGGCCCTGGAACTGGCCGACGATGACGGCATGCACCAGCCCGGCGGCGCGCGCGCGCTCCAGCGCGGCATTCACATACGCCGTGTCGGCGCGATCGAAGTGGCAGTGCGAATCAACCAGCCTCATGGCATCTCCTGGATGAGCTCGGAGAGCTCGGCACGGGCCTCCTGGGAGAACGCGGGCAACACCGCGCGCACCCGCTCCCGGCCCTCGGGAATGCCGAGCAGCCACAAGCCCTCGGCGGCATCGAGCCGGTAGTCCTCGGGGACTCCAGGCTCATCGAGCAGCGACAGCAGCCACGGCAGGGCCTTCGGGTCTCCCAACCGCCCCAGGCCTCGCGCCGCCGCTCCCCGGCAGTTGTCCTTCTTGTCGTCGAGGATGGCGCGCAACCGCTCGAGCGCGCCGTCCGCCTTCACCTCGCCACACAGCTCCACGGCGAGGGCCCGGTCCTGGGCCCAGTTCCACCGCCGCCGCTCCGTGCGTTTGACGAGCCAGCCCGCGCCCTCGGAGTCGCCCAGCTTCGCGAGCACTCCGGCCGCCTGGGTCTTGTCGAAGGCGGGCAGCAACCAGCGGCGGAACAGGCGCTGCACGGCGGGCAGCGCGCGCACATCCCCCAGCTCGGCGAGCGCCCCGAGCGCACGGAAGCGCATCAGGTCCTCGTCGAGCGCCTGCACGAGCACCTCCAGTCCCGAGGGGTGCTTGAGCGAGGCCATGCCGCGAGCGGCCTCGAAGCGGACCTCGAAGACGGGGTCCTCGAGGGCCCGGGCCAGCGTCCCGCGGCAATCCGGCCGGGACAGGTCGGCAAGGCGCCCAGCGGCCTCCACCCGCACGAGACTCTCCTCATCGGCGAGCCGCGCGGCGAGGAAGCCCGGCAGCTCGTCGGCGGGGAGCACCGCGGTGGCCATGCCCACGGCCATGCGGCGCACGGCCACCTGAGGATCGGCGAGCAACCGCGTGAGCGCCTCGGACAGCTCGGGCGCGCGAGAAGCATCCTCGGCGGCCAGATGGAAGAGCAACTCCGCCGCCTCGGTGCGTTTGGCCGGGTCCCTCTCCCGCTCGAGGGCGAGGAGGGCCCGGTCCCGTTCGGCCCGCCAGTCGTCCGTCACGCTCACTTCACCTCGGAGCCGGGAGGCATGTCACCCGGATCCAACAGGGACAGGTCCTTGCCACCGGGTCCCGCGGTCAGAATCATCCCGCGCGACTCGATGCCCCGCAGCATGCGCGGCTTGAGGTTGGCCACCACCACCACCTTGCGGCCCTGCACCTGCTCGGGCTGGTAGGCCTCGGCGATGCCGGAGCAGATGGTGCGCGGCTGCGCCTCACCCAAGTCCACCGTGAGCTTCAGCAGCTTGTCCGCCTTCGGCACGCGCTCGGCGGCGAGCACCTTGCCCACCCGGAGCACCACCTTGCCGAAGTCGCCAATCTCGATCTCCCCCGGTGCGGCGGCCTCGGCGGGCTTCGCCTCGGGAGCCCTGGCCTCGGCGGCGGGCTTGGGCTCGGCGGCCTTCTTCTCGCCCTTCCCTTCCTTCTTGCCCTCCTTGGCCGGCTCGGCGGCGGCGGCCGGAGTCTGGCCGAGGATGGCGTTGACGCGCTCCTCCTCCAGACGGGGCAGGAGCGGCTCGGGGGTGCCCACGGGCCGGCTGCGGTCGAGCAGCGGGTAGCGCGCGGTGGCGAGCGCCTCGAAGGTGAGCGCCGGCGCGTTGAGCTGCGCGAAGAGCTTCTCCGTCACGCGCGGAATGACCGGCGTGAGCAGCGCGCCCAGCAGGTAGGCCACCTCGGCGGCGTCGCTCAGGTCGGCGCGAGCGGCCTCGGGGTCGGTCTTCACCTTGGCCCAGGGCGCCGCGGTCTGGAGGAAGCCGTTCGCGGACTGGGAGATGTCCGTGATGATGCGGATGGCGTTGCGGTACTCGAGCTTCTCGAAGGCCTCGCGGACCTCGGGAACGCGGGCGAGTGCCGCCTCCACCAGCGCCTTGCCGGGACCCTCCTTCGTGGCGGGAGCGAGCCGCTTCTCCAGCGCGGCTCCCGCGAGCATGGACAGGCTGCGGTTGGCGAGGTTGCCGATGTTGTTCACCAGCTCCCCGTTCACCCGGAGGCGGAAGTCCTTGAGGCTCAGATCGAGGTCCTCGATGCCCGAGCCCAGCGAGGCCGCGTAGAAGTAGCGCAGGTAGCTCGGATCCAGGTGCTCCAGGTAGGAGCGCACGGGGATGAGCGTGCCGCGGCTCTTGCTCATCTTCTCGCCGTTGACGGTGAGATGGCCGTGGACCTTCACGCTCTCGGGCTGCTTGAGGCCGGCCACCTTGAGCACGGCGGGCCAGAAGAGCGCGTGGAAGTAGACGATGTCCTTGCCGATGAAGTGGATGATGCGCGCGTCGCTGTTCTCGGCCCAGTAGTCCAGGGCGCTCTTCGCCTTGCCCGTCGTCTGCGCCCACTTCTCCGTGGTGGCGATGTACCCGATGGGGGCGTCCAGCCAGACGTAGAAGTACTTGTCCGTCTCGCCCGGGATGGAGAAGCCGAAGTACGGCCCGTCGCGGCTGATGTCCCAGTCGGCCAGACCCGCCTCGAAGAAACCCTGGAGCTGGGTGGCCAGACCCTGGTTGACGAAGCCGGGCTTGCGCAGCGTGTCCTTGAGGAAGTCCGCGTGGCGCGACAGCTTGAAGAACAGGTGCACGGACTTGCGGCGCACCGGCGGCGTGCCGCACAGGGCGCAGCGCGGCTCGATGAGGTCCGTGGGGGCGTAGGCCTTGCCGCACTTCTCGCAGGCGTCACCGTACTGGTCGGCGGCCTTGCAGTTGGGACAGGTGCCCTTGATGAAGCGGTCCGGCAGGAAGCGCTTGTCCGTCTCGCAGTAGGCCTGCTCGATGTCGCGCTTCTCGATGTCGCCGTGCTCCTTCAGCTTGCCGTAGATGTACTCGGCGTAGTGCTTGTTCTCCGGCGAGTTGGTCGAGTGGAAGTAGTCCACGCTGACGCCGAGGTCGCGGAAGTCCGCCTGGTGCGAGTCGTACCAGCGGGCGACGAAGTCCTCGGGCTTGAGGCCCTGCTTCGCGGCGTTGATCTCGATGGGAGTGCCGTGGGTGTCGTCCGCGCAGAAGTAGACGACGTCCTTGCCGCAGGAGCGCAGGAAGCGCACGAAGATGTCGGTCTGGACGTACTCGACGGCGTGGCCGATGTGGATGGGGCCGTTGGCATACGGCAGCGCGCTGGTGACGAGGATTCTCTCCGCCATGGGTTCTCCTGAGGGGGGGCGGACATTAGCCGCTCGGTGGGCTCCGGTCATCGGGAATGAAAGTACGCGCGGAGTGCACCGGGGCCTCGGAGCTATTATCGACCCCACACGATGTGCACCATCGCCATCCTCCGCCACGCCCACCCCGACTACCCGCTCCTGCTCGCCGCCAATCGGGATGAGCTCTACGCCCGCCCGGCCGCCGGTCCCCACGTCCTGTCGCTCTCGCCCCGAATCGTCGGTGGCCGGGACCTGGAGCGTCAGGGGACGTGGATGGGGGTCACGGACGGCGGTTTCTTCGTCGGACTGACGAACCAGCGGGGTGCGGCGAACCTGACGCGGGCCCCTCGCTCCAGGGGAGAGGTCGTAATGTGCGCCCTCCAGACTGGCAGCGTGGAGGGAGTCGAGCGCTACCTCGCGGGCCTGGACCCTCGGGAGTACAACCCCTTCAACCTGCTCTACGGGGACGCCGTGAAACTCCGGGTGGCGTATGCCCGCCCGGATGCCGAGCGCATGTGGAAGGAGGACGTGCCGCCGGGCGTTCATGTGCTCCCCAACGACGTGCTCGACTCCCCGGCGCTGCCCAAGGTGGCGAGGGCCCGGAAGCTGGCGGAGAAGGCGGCCCGGAAGCCCTGGTCCGAGGCCGTCCAGGCCCTCCAGGCGCTGCTGGCGGACCACCTGCTGCCCGAGCGTGCACCGGAGCTCCTCCCCGACGAGGAGGGCCTTCCTGAGCTGCGCGAGCGCATGCGGCAGTACCAGGCGCTGTGCATCCACACGCCGGAGTATGGGACGCGCTCGTCGGCCCTCGTCGCGCTCGAGCCCGGGCGCGTGGCGCATTACCTGACGGCCGACGCGGCGCCATGTCAGGAGCCGTATCGAGACGTCACACACCTGCTCCACGACCGCTGACGTCGGCCGCCAGAGCCACGGTCTACCTCCCCAACTTGCCCCCCGGGCACGGGGCGGTCCCTAATAGGGACCCACACTCCGAAATGGAGGGAGGTGTCATGAGCAACAGCGTACGCAAATACGGGCATGCGGTGGTCATCGGCGGCAGCATGGCCGGGCTGGTGAATGCCCGCGTGCTGGCGGACTACTTCGACAAGGTGACGGTGCTCGACCGGGACGAGCGTCCCGAGGGACCGCAGCCGCGCAAGGGCGCCCCGCAGGGCCAGCACGTCCACGTGTTGCTCGAGGCCGGCAAGCGGGTGCTGGAGGAGCTCTTCCCCGGGCTGACGCGGGACATGCAGAGCGAGGGCATCAACGTCATCGACTCGAGCCGGGACTTCGCCTGGCAGCACTTCGGCGTGTGGAAGGTGCGCGCCGAGTGCGGCATTGAAACGGTGCTGTGCACCCGCCCCTATCTGGAGTGGACGGTGTTCCAGCGGGTGAAGGCGCTGCCGAACGTGCACTTCCGCGAGCGCGTCACCGTCGAGGAGCTGAGCACGGACGCGGCGAAGCAGCGCGTCACCGGGGTGAAGCTCAAGGGCCCGGACGGCGAGGAGACGGTGGAGGCGGATCTGGTGGTGGACACGAGCGGCCGCGGCACGCGCGCGCCGCGGTGGCTGGAGGAGCTGGGCTACGGCCAGCCCGAGGAGGAGAAGGTCGGCATCGACCTGGCGTACACGAGCCGGTACTACAAGCGTCCCGCGAGCTTCAAGGACGAGTGGAAGCTGCTGGTGCAGTACCCGCGCTCGCCGGACGGATGGCGGGCGGGGTTCATCTCCAACGTGGAGGGGGACCGGTGGATCGTCAGCATGAACGGGTACTTCGGCGACCACGCGCCCACGGATGACCAGGGCTTCCTGGAGTTCGCCCGCTCGCTGCCGAGGCCCGGCGTCTACGACTACATCCAGGACGCCGAGCCGCTGTCGGCGCCCGTCACGCACAAGATTCCGACGAGCCGGTGGCTGCACTACGAGCGGCTGCCCCGCTTCCCGGATCGCCTCATCGTCTCGGGCGACGCGGTGTGCTCCTTCAACCCCATCTTCGGCCAGGGCATGACGACGGCCAGCCTGGGCGCGAAGCTGCTCGGAGAGCTCATCCGCGACCGCGGGCTGAGTACGTCCGGAGGGCTCACCGGGATAGCGGAGCAGTTCCGGCGCAAGCTGCCGGGCGTCATCCGCATCCCCTGGTTCATGACGTCCATCATGGACATGCACTACCCGCAGGCCACGGGCTCGCGGCCTCCGGGCGTGGGCGTCATGCACTGGTTCCTCGGCCGGCTCATCGAGCTGACCTCGGTGGACGCGGACGTCTACCACCAGTTCCTGCGCGTGCTGCACATGCGCGACGGCCTGGAGTCGTTCCTGCAGCCGGGGACGGCGCTGTCGGTGCTCGCCTACGGGGCCAAGAGCCTGTTCGTCCCCCTGCCCGAGCGCGCGAACGTGGACCGCATGCCCCGCGTGTAGAGGCGGAAGGGGCCCGGTGTCAGGATTTTCCGGGCCCTTTCGTCCCTGAGTTCAGCTGCCCGGCCGAGGAGGCCGAACACGCCTTGGTAAATCGTCTGAAAAACGATCGCGGTTCAAATCCGCCCTGACCTGGATGGGTCACCCAAACCAACGGCTTCTTCACTCGGGCAGCACTTCTTCCCTCTTCCCCCCGGCGACGGGCGCTACGCCGTCAGCCGCTCGAGCGACTGCGCCGCATCCAGCGCGCGCTGGAGGTCCGCCCAGAGGTCCTCGGGGTTCTCCAGGCCCACGCGCCGCCTTCCCACCGCCCGACAGCTCGAACGAGAGCAGGCACCCCGGTCCGCGCATCTGCCGGCCCACGAGCCCCTCGGGATCGCCGCTCGCGAGCCCCGGGTACCAGACGCGGGACACGGCCGCATGCGAGGCGAGGCGCTCGGCGAGGAACCAGGCGCCCCGCTGTGCCTCACGCACGCGGATGGGGAGCGTCGCGAGACCGCGGTGCAGCATGTAGCCCGCCTCGGGGTGGAGCACGCCACCCCAAGCGGCGTACTCGAAAATCGTCCCGATGAGGCCTCCGCCGGGGCACGGAATGGAAGTCCGGAACCGGGGGTTACCTCCC
The DNA here is from genome assembly GCF_045802675.1 of Archangium sp. Taxonomy (GTDB): domain Bacteria; phylum Myxococcota; class Myxococcia; order Myxococcales; family Myxococcaceae; genus Archangium. The sequence continues at coordinate 21,936 of NZ_JBJMQO010000100.1, forward strand.
CAGCCGCCAGTCACGGGGGGCACTTTTCGGAGATATTCGGAGAGTGTCCCCTAGGCACGCGCCTCGAAACGTGACACACGGCAATGGCCGCCCCACAAGGGAGTGGCCGCCGGCCTCAACTCAGTGAGACCGGACACGAAAGAAGACAAGTAAATGGCGACTGGTACCGTGAAGTGGTTCAACGACGCGAAGGGCTTTGGCTTCATCACGCAGGAGGGCGGGGGCGAGGACCTCTTCTGCCACCACAGCGCGATCCAGGCCAACGGCTTCCGCACCCTGGCCGAGGGCCAGAAGGTGGAGTTCGACGTGGCCCGCGGCCCCAAGGGTCTGCAGGCGCAGAACGTCCGCCCCGTCTAAGACGCGTCGGCAGGAACCGGAACCGGCCCAGTCTCCTCGCGAGGTTGGGCCGTTTTCATTTGGATGATGGACACCGGGCACGTCGAGATGACATCTCGGGCCGCGGTGATTAAATCTGAGGCCCTCTGCGCTCCGACCCGAGTCGGTGCCGTGAGGGGGCAGGGGGCCGATCGGCCGCCCGGTCCATCGGCGAGCGCTCGTGCTCGTGCATCAGGACTGTCAGCACAGGCCCGGTCTCGAGGGGAGACGGGCCTCTCTCACACTCTCTCCCTTGGAGTCTTATGACCGTCACATTCAACAAGCGACAGAAGGAGCGGGCTCGTCAGGAGCGCAATCAGGACAAGGAGGCCAAGCGCGAGGAGCGCAAGCGCCTCAAGGCCGAGCGCCCCACCCCCACGGACGGGGTGGATCCTGACATCGCGCACATCGTCCCAGGGCCCCAGGCGCCCCTGGAGCAGTGAGCACGGCCGTCAGGCGCTCCCGCAGACAGTCCAGAGCAGCCGCTCGATGACGAGCTTGCCGCTCGCCGAGGACTTGAGCGCCAGGTCGGCATCGGCGCACGCCACCAGCGCGTCGAGTAGTTCGCGCCGCTTGTAGCGTGCCGCCCCTTGCATCGCGAGGAAGGCCGCGTACGGATGAGGGGCCTTGCCCTTCGCCGCCTTGGCCTCCTCTTCCACCTTCGGGAACACACGGGACTTGAAGTCCGGGAACGAGCGCGGCAATGCGCCTCCGGCGAACTTCTCCAGCCGCTCGTGGTTCTCCAGCATGCCGCGCGTGACGGAAGCCACCGCGCCCAGCAGCTGCAGCCCGTGCACCCCCTGCCCCATCGCGTCCAGCGTGTAGTCCAGCGCCGCCTTCAGGTTGCGGTTCTGGAGGGCCTCGGACAGCTCGAAGAACTCCTCCTCGCGCGTGTGGGCCACCAGCATCGCCACGTCCGCGGCTTCGATGACCGAGCCCTCCGCGTACGTCGCCAGCTTCTCCAGCTCCGACTGCAGCAGCCGCACGTTGCCGCCGATGCGCTCCTTGAGCTGCTCCGCCGCACCCTTGCCCAGCTTCTTCTTGAAGGGCCGCAGGAACTCCTGGGCGAGCGGCTCTATCTCGAAGTCCTTGTGGCGCGCCGCCACCTTGCGCTCCACCACGCGGCCCTTGTCCGCCGCGAGCTTCACCAGCGGATTCTTCGCGTCCACCTCCGAGGCCGCCAGCACCAGCGCATGCCCCGTCGGCACGCCCTTCTGGAACAGCTCCAGCAGCGCGCTCGCGTCACCCTCGGGCGCGGAGATGCGCTCCTCGCGGCAGAACGTGGCCACCTCCTTGAGGAAGGCCAGGTCGGCCTCGGCGAGCTCCACGTTCAGCTCGTCCTTCCAGTCGTCCACCGACGGCGCCCCGCGCGCGCTCGGGTCGAGCTGATCCACGCCCCACCCCGCCGGAGCTCGAACCGGCCTTTCTCGGCTTCACGGAAGCGGATCTGGACTGCCAGATCACCAGCGACACCCTGCCCTACCATGGTGCGCTGACGGTCCGGCAAA
>NZ_JBJMQO010000001.1:0-10940 GCF_045802675.1 Archangium sp.
AGTGCAGCGGGCAAGGCCCTTGCTCAATCGCCTGGGGCTGTCGCTTTTCTTCCTGCCCGCCTATGCACCTGAACTCAACGAGGTGGAGGCGGTCTTTGGCGTCATCAAGAGCTACGAACTGCCTGAGCGCAGCTACGCCACCCTCCCAGAGTTGATGACGGCGGTACGGCGAGCCTTCCGCCGCTACCGCCGCCGGCTCAATCGAAGAAGGTGATCAACATCTATGTCCGGGGGCTTAGAGGTAGCGCTGGAGGATCTTGCGGCTGTGCGCGTCCAGCGCCTTCAGGTCCGCCACCCGGTAGCGCACGCCGTGGGTGTCGGTGAGGACGGCGCCCGAGGGCCCCAGACGGCGGATGTTGTCCTCGCTCGGCAGGAGGAAGCGCGTCTCGCCGCGGTCCGTCTCCACGTGCCACGTCGTCGGCTCCGCGCCCGCGGAGACACCGTGAATCCGCCGGATGACCGGAACGAACTCGCGCCGCGCGAGCTCCGCGTCCAGCAGCGCCCGCGCCTTCGGGGGCAGCAGGCCCGGGTCGGCCAGGCAGAAGACCTCCCTGCCCCGCTCGTCGCAGAAGGAAATCCACCCGTCCGCCTCGGAGAAGGGAAAGCACCGCACGGGGACGACGTCGGTGAAGACCTCCCCCGAGGGCAGCATGAGGCTCAGCCCGCCCCGCGCGTCCTGGCTCAGTCCGGGCGGCTTCACGCCCTCCGGGGGCAGGTACGTCACCCGCGCGGCCACCTCCGGGGACTCCGCCATGGCCTGCTTCGTGGTTTCCTCCCGCATCTCGCTGTCTCCCCGGCGCACGACGGGCCCTTCGTTGCTCGTGTCTCGCATCGCTCGCTCAGGTCCCCGTGAGTTTCAGTTCGCCGGCCGCGTCCTCGGCGATGACCTCGCGGACCGGGCTCATCTGCGCCCGGCACAGCTTCGCGTACGCCCCCTCCACGGCCAGCAGCTCCTCGTGGTTGCCGGACTCGATGATGCGCCCGTGCTCCAGCACGACGATGCGGTCCGCCTTGCGCAGCGTGCTCAGCCGGTGCGCGATGGCGATCGTCGTCCGGCCGCGCACCAGGTTGTCGAGCGCCTCTTGAATCTGCCGCTCCGTCTGTGTGTCCACCGCCGAGGTCGCCTCGTCGAGGATGAGGATGCGCGGGTCGATGAGGATGGCGCGCGCGATGGAGATGCGCTGGCGCTCGCCGCCCGAGAGCGTCTGGCCCCGCTCGCCGACGATGGAGTCGTAGCCGTCGGGGAGCTGGAGGATGAAGTCGTGGGCGCGGGCCGCCCGGGCCGCCGCGATGATCTCCTCGCGCGTCGCGTCCGGCCGCCCGTAGGCGATGTTGTCCGCGAGGGTCCCGTAGAACAGGAAGGGATCCTGCAACACGATGCCGATGTTGCGCCGGTACTCGGACACCGGAAAGGCGCGGAGGTCCGTGCCATCCACGAGGAGGGAGCCCTCGCTCACGTCGTAGAAGCGGCACACGAGGTTGACGAGCGTGCTCTTGCCCGCGCCCGTCGTGCCCACCAGGCCGATCATCTCCCCGGCACGGATGGACAGCGACACCCCCTCCATCACCTGCCGCGCCCCGTAGCGGAAGTGCACGTCGCGCAGCTCGATGTCACCGCGCAGACGTCCCGGGTGGATGGGACGCGCGGGCTCGGGCACGCTCGGAGCGCGGTCGAGGATCTCGAAAATCCGCTGCGCCGCCGCGGCGGCCCGCTGGGTGCCACCCGCCATGCGCGTCATGGACTCCAGGCGCGAGTAGAAGCGCGCGATGTACGCGAGGAACGCGGTGAGCACGCCCACCGTCATCCGCTGATCATGGACGCGCCACGCGCCGAACGCCCACGCCACCAGCAGCCCCACCTGGTTGAAGAGCATCACCATCGGCCAGAAGAACGTCCACACGCGGTTGACGCGGTCGTTCGCCGCGATGATGGCGTCATTGGCCGCGCGGAACCGGTCCGCCTCGCGCTGCTCCTGCGCGAAGGCCTTCACCACGCGGATGCCGGGAATCGTGTCCGCGAGGATGCTCGTCATCTCGCCCCACGCGCGGCTGCCGTGGAGGAAGCCGTGCGAGAGCCGCTCGCGCAGGTAGTACGTGAGCCACGCCACCGCCGGAAACGTGCCGAGCGTCGCCGCCGCCAACACCGGATCCATATAGAAGAGCATCGCCCCGGTGCTGACGATCATCAGCACGTCCGTGACGAAGTCCGTCAGGCTGTCGGACAGGAAGGAACACAGCCGGTCCGTGTCGCTGCTGATGCGAGAGACCAGGTCTCCCGTGCGCTTGGCGCTGAAGAAGTCCAGCGAGAGCTTCTGCAGGTGTTGGTACGTGGTGTTACGCAGATCCGCGCTGATGCGCTCGCTCAGCCGCGCCAACACCCAGCCCTGCGCCCACCCCAGCGCCCACGCGGCCAGCGCCGCCACCGCCATCGCCAGCAGGTACGTGGGAACCCGGCCGAACGGGCCTCGCGCTTCCTCGCGCACCCGTTGCAGTGCCTCGCTTCGCTGCTCGCTCGACAGGCGAGCGTCGCTGCGGATTTCCTCCACACGGCTCTGATAGGGGGCGAGGATTTCGTCCACAAGCGGCCAGGTGAGGTACGGCGGCACGAGCCCCGCCGCCGTCGTCGCCATCGTCAGCACGACGCCCAGGAAGAGCGCTCCGAGGTGCCTCCGCGCGAACCTTTGCAGTCTCAACAACGAGCCGACATGGGCCGCGGCTTCGTGCGGCTCGGCCTCGGGAATCTCGGAGTCCTCGCTGGACTCGGGCCGCACCACGGGTGCACCCGAACGCAGGGCTTCGAAAGCCTGCACGAGCTCCACCGCCGGGCGCGCGCGCCCGACCGTGTAGAACCACTGCCCCAACCGCTCCGACTCGCTCAGCGCTTCGAGTGCGCCGAGACCTCCGCGGTCACGCGTCTTCAGCGAGACGATGCGCTCCAGGGGCCAGGCGCGCGGCTCGCCCTCGGCGCCGCTCGCACCGGTAGTGAGGAGTCGGCGATTGGTGAGCGCGAGCACGCTCTCGCGAAAATGCAGACGCTCGTCGAGGTCCGTGGCCAGGAGCGCGATGAGCGACTCGCCGGGCTCCAGACGCGCTTCGATGGCTCGGCGGCTTGCTTCCGTGATTCCGTCCAAAAGAGCTGCTCCCATGCCGCACCCGAGGGGCTCCCCGTAGTGCTCCGCTTCTTGCATGCAAGAAGCGCGTGCAAGATTGTAGCGTAACCAACAATCTCCTGGTCATCCGCCGTATCCGTACGCTGCGCGGGCCGAACATCTGGTCGCGCAAGCCGGTGCTCGAGGCCTGGGTGGACCTGGGGAGCCTCAAGGACACGCCCTCGGACAGTGTGCCCGGCTTCACCGACAGGCTGATGGCCTGGCTGCCGAGCCTCATGGAGCACCGCTGCAGCATTGGAGAGCGCGGCGGGTTCCTCCAGCGGCTGCGCACCGGCACCTATCCGGCGCACATCCTCGAGCACATCACGTTGGAGCTGCAGAGTCTGGCGGGCACGCCGGTGGGCTTCGGCAAGGCGCGCGAGACGAGCGAGGAAGGCGTCTACCGCGTCGTGGTGCGCTACCGCGAGGAGCAGGTGGCTCGCGCGGCCCTGTACACGGCGCGAGAGCTGGTGCTCGCGGCGATGCAGGACAAGCCCTTCGACGTGCGGGCCGAGGTGGCGAAGCTGCGCGACGTGGTGGAGAGCGTGTGCCTGGGGCCGAGCACGTCCGCCATCGTCGCGGCGGCGGAGGCGCGCGGCATCCCCACGCGCCGGCTCAACGCGGGCAGCCTGGTGCAGCTCGGGTATGGCGTGAAGCAGCACCGCATCTGGACGGCCGAGACCGACGGCACCAGCGCCATCGCCGAGTCCATTGCCCAGGACAAGGAGCTGACGAAGCAGCTGCTGCGCGCCGCGGGCGTGCCCGTGCCCGAGGGCCAGGTGGTGCAGAACGCCGCCGAGGCGTGGGACGCCGCCGGGGACATTGGCGTGCCCGTGGTGGTGAAGCCTCGCGACGCCAACCATGGCCGCGGCGTGTTCACCAACCTCTTCACCCGGGAGCAGGTGGAGACGGCCTTCGAGAAGGCCGTGCCCGAGGGCAGCGGCGTCATGGTGGAGCGCTTCGCACCCGGCAGCGAGCACCGCCTGCTGGTGGTGGGCGACAAGCTGGTGGCCGCCGCCCGGGGCGACGCCGCCTTCGTCACCGGCGATGGCCGGAGCACCGTGCGCCAGCTCGTCGAGGCGCAGCTCAACTCGGATCCGCGCCGGGGAGAGAGCCACTCGTCCCCGCTGGCCAGAATCGAATTCGACTCGCCCACGAGGCTGCTGCTGGAGAACCAGGGCTGTGGGCCGGACTCGGTTCCGCCCGAGGGCGCCACCGTCCTCATCCAGCGCAACGGCAACCTGCGCATCGACGTCACCGACGAGGTGCACCCGAGCACCGCCGCGCACGTCGTGCTCGCCGCGCGCATGGTGGGGCTGGACATCGCCGGGGTGGATGTCGTCGCGCAGGACATCTCGCGCCCGCTGGAGGAGCAGGGCGGCGTCATCGTCGAGGTCAACGCCAGCCCGGGCCTGCACGCGCACCTGATGCCGGGCGTGGGCAAGCCGCGGCCCGTGGGCGAGGCCATCATCGCCAGCCTCTTCCCCGAGGGGGAGAACGGCCGCATCCCCATCGCCTGCGTCACGGGCACCAATGGGAAGACGACGGTGACGCGGCTGGTGGCGCACCTGCTGCGCTCCTCGGGACGCCGGGTGGGCATGAGCTGCTCGGACGGCATCTGGGTGGGCGCGCGCCTCATCGAGCGCGGCGACTGTGGCGGGCCTCGCAGCGCGCGCAAGGTGCTGCTGCATCCCGAGGTGGAGGCGGCGGTGCTCGAGGCCGGGCGCGGCGGCATCCTTCGCGAGGGCCTCGGCTTCGACAAGTGCGACGTCGCCGTCGTCACCAACATCGGCGAGGCGGACCACCTCGGGCGCAACAGCGTGCAGACGCCGGACGACATGTACACCGTCAAGCGCTGCCCGGTGGACGTGGTGCTCCCCACGGGCGCCAGCGTCCTCAAGGCGGATGACCCGCTGGTGGCGGACATGGCGAAGCTGAGCGAGGGCGCCGTCATCTTCTTCGCGCTGGACCCGGAGCAGCCCGTGCTCGCCGCGCACCGCGAGCAGGGCAAGCGCGCGGCCTATGTCCGCGACGGTTGGCTCACGCTGGCCGAGGGCTCCCAGGAGACACGCCTCGCGCCGGTGGCCGAGCTGCCGATGGCCGCGGGTGGGCGCGCCCCCTTCCAGGTGGAGAACGCGCTGGCCGCCGTGGCCGCCGGGTGGGCGCTCGGGCTGGATGCCGAGGCGCTGCGCACCGGGCTGGCCACGTTCCGCGGTGACACGACGGATGCTCCGGGACGCTTCAACGTCCTCGAACACCGCGGCGCCACCGTGGTGGTCGACGACTGCCACAACACGTCGGCGCTGTCGGCGCTCGTGGACGCGCTCGGGAACTTCCCGCAGAAGCACCGCACCATCGTGTACTCCGCGGGAGCGGCGCGCCGGGACGAGGACATCGTCCTGCAAGGCGAGCGGCTCGCGCGGGCGTTCGACCGCGTCATCGTCTACGAGGACGGCTCGGCCGACGACCGCGCACAAGGCGAGCTCACCGCGCTGTTGCGCCAGGGCCTGTCCGCTGGCGGCCGTGTCACCGACATCATCGAGATTCTTGAACACCGCCTGGCCGTGGAGACGGCCATGCGTCTGGCTCGCGCCGGAGAACTGGTCGTCCTCCAGACGGAGGACAGGGGCACCGAGCCCACCGTCGAGCTCGCGCGGGCGTTGATCCGCGCGGCCGAGGGCCAGTCCCGGGCGGTCTGAAAGGCATATGAGGGAGTCACCCATGGAGATTCGTACCGTTCGAGCACTGCGCGGCCCCCACATCTGGGGCAGATGCACGGCCCTGGAAGCAGTGGTCGCCCTGGAGGGTGAGCTGAGCCGCCCGGTGGCGGAGCAGCCGGGCCTCGAGACCCGGCTGCGCGAGTGGCTGCCGTCGCTGGACCTGTCCGCGGCGCCCGTGGAGGGCAGCTCGCGGGTGTTCGGTCCGCCCGCGCCGGTGGACTCGCTGGCGCACGTGCTGGGCCGCGTCGTCCTGACGCTCCAGACGATGGCGGGCTCGCCAGTGGCCTTCGGCCGCACGGCCTCCCTGCGCGAGCCCGGCACCTTCAAGGTGGTGGCCGAGTACCGCGAGGAGCAGGTGGGCCGCGACGCGCTCGAGGCCGCGCGCCAGTTGCTCACCGCCGCGGTCTCCGGCGCCACGTTCGATGTGGCGGCGGCCGTGGAGAAGCTGCGCAAGCTGGACCAGAACATCCGGCTGGGGCCCAGCACCGGCTCCATCGTCCAGGCGGCGAAGGACCGGGGCATCCCCATCCGCCGGCTCAACGAGGGCAGCCTCGTGCAGTTCGGCTGGGGCTCGCGCCAGCGGCGCATCCTCGCGGCGGAGACGGACCGCACCAGCGCCATCGGCGAGTCCATTGCGCAGGACAAGGAGCTGACGAAGACGCTCCTGCGCTCGGTGGGCGTCCCCGTCCCCGAGGGCCAGCCCGTGGAGAGCGCCGAGGAGGCTTGGACGGTGGCCTGCGAGATCGGCCTGCCCGTGGTGGTGAAGCCGCAGTACGGCAACCAGGGACGCGGCGTGGCCGTGAACCTGTCCACGCGGGAGCAGGTGCTCGCGGCCTATGCCGCCGCTCGCGAGGAGGGCTCGTCCATCCTCGTGGAGAAGTTCGCGCCGGGCGATGACTACCGGCTGCTGGTGGTGGGCTCGCGCGTCGTCGCGGCCGCCGTGCGCCACCCCCCGCGCGTGACGGGAGATGGGGTCCGCTCCATCGAGCAGCTCGTCGCCGAGGCGAACCTGGATCCACGCCGGGGCGAGGACCACGCCACCTCGCTGAGCAAGCTGCGGCTCGACGCGATTGGCCTCGCGGTGCTGGCCGAGCAGGGCTACACGCCGGCCTCGGTGCCGCCGCTCGGCACGCTGGTGGTGCTGCGCCGCAACGCGAACCTGAGCACGGGCGGCACGGCCACGGACGTCACCGCGCAGGTGCACCCCGAGGTGGCCGCGCGCATGGTGGAGGCCGCGCGCGTGGTGGGCCTGGACATCGCGGGCGTGGACGTCGTCTGCCGAGACATCGGCCGTCCGCTGGAGGAGCAGAACGGCGTCATCGTCGAGGTGAACGCGGCCCCTGGCCTGCGCATGCACCTGCAGCCCTCCGAGGGCAGGCCCCAACCGGTGGGCGAGGCCATCGTCGCCACGCTCTACGCGGACGGTGACGAGGGCCGCATCCCGCTGGTCGCCGTCACGGGCAACAACGGGAAGACGACGACGACGCGCCTCATGGCGCACCTCCTGAAGACGTCCGGCAAGCGCGTGGGCATGACGTGCACGGACGGCATCTACATCGACGGCCGCCGCATCGACACGGGCGACTGCAGCGGGCCCAAGAGCGCGAAGGCCGTGCTGCTCAACCCCATGGTGGAGGCCGCGGTGCTGGAGACGGCGCGCGGCGGCATCCTGCGCGAGGGGCTCGGCTTCGACCGGTGTGACGTGGCCATCGTCACCAACATCGGTGAGGGCGATCACCTCGGGATGAACGGCATCGACACGGTGGAGCAGCTCGCCGCGGTGAAGGGCACGCTGGTGGAGAACGTGTCCCCGGCCGGCAGCGCCGTGCTCAACGCCGCCGATCCCCTGACGGCCGCCATGGCCGAGCGGTGCACGGGCAAGGTCATCTTCTTCGCCCGCGAGGCGGCGCAGCCGGTACTGGCCGCGCACCTGGCCCGGGGTGGCCGTGGCGTCTTCGCGCAGGACGGGGCCCTGTTCCTGGCCGAGGGCTCGCACCGCGAGCGCCTGGTGGAGCTCGAGGACGTCCCGCTCACGCACAACGGCCGGGTCGGCTTCCAGGTGGAGAACGTGCTGGCCACGGTGGCCGCCGCGTGGTCGCTGGGCCTGTCCCCGCAGGTGGTGCGCGCGGCGCTCGCCACGTTCAGCGGCACCTCGGACCAGACGCCGGGACGCTTCACCGTGCGCTCCTACGCCGGGGCCACGCTCATCATGGACTACGGGCACAATCCGGACGCGCTCCTGGCGCTCATCGAGGCTTTCGGAAGCATGCCGCACTCGCGCCGCGCCGCGGTCTTCACGGCGGCCGGAGACCGGCGTGACGTCGACATCATCCGCCAGGCGGAGATCATCGCGAACGCGTTCGACCGGGCCGTGGTGTTCGAGGACGCGTGCAACCGTGGACGCGAGGACGGCGCGGTGCTCGCGCTGCTGCGCGAGGGCTTCGCCCGGGGCAGCCGCCTGAAGGAGGTGGTCGAGGCCCGGGGTGAACAGCGCGCCATCGAGATGTGCCTGCGTCAGGTGCGGCCCGGAGACCTGGTACTCATCCAGGTGGACCAGGTCGAGTCCTCGCTCGCCTTCATCGAGCGGTTCATCACCACCGAGACCCCCGCCCCCACCGAGCTCAACGTCCCCCGCCCGGAGAGCACCCCCGAGGTCCGCCGCCCGCGGTCCGCGGTTGGCTGAGCAACGACTCCCCTCCCCCCGTCCGCCGTGTCCCCTTCCACTGAAACCCCGAGCCCGTCGCGGCTGCCGTTCCTCGAGCTGCTACGGGCTGTCGCCTCGCACCTCATCGTCTGGCACCACCTGGCCTTCTACGGCCCGCTGTCCGACGTGGCCTATCCGCTCGCGCCCGGGTTGATCGACGCGCTCTACGAATACGGGCGGATGGCCGTGCAGGTGTTCTTCGTCCTCGGTGGACTGCTCACGGCCCGTGCGGCCTCGCGTGAGGAGGCGCCCCGGGTGCGGGCGCTCGGAGCGGCGGCGTGGCACCGCTACCGGCGCTCCGGGCTGCCCTATCTGGTGGTGCTCGGGGTGGCCATCGCGGCGAACGCCGTGGCGCGCGGGTGGATGGACCACGAGTCCATCTCCGCGCCCCCCCAGCTGCCCCAGGTGCTCGCGCACGTCTTCTTCCTGCACGACATCCTGGAGTACGAGGCCCTCACCGCCGGCATCTGGTACCTGGCCATCGACTTCCAGCTCTTCCTGCTCACGTTCCTGATTCTCGCGCTCGCGCCGAAGCTGGCCCGCGCGCTCGGGAGGTGGAAGCCCGTGAGCGGCTTCACCGCGGCGCAGGGGCTGTTCTGGCCGCTCGCGCTGGCGTCACTGTTTGGCTTCAACCGCCACTCGAGCCTGGACTGCTGGGGCATCTACTTCTTCGGCAGCTACTTCCTCGGCATGGTGCTGCAATGGACGCTCGCGGGACGGCTGCCTCGAGCGCTGTTCTGGACGTACGCGGCGCTTGTCGTCGCGTCGAGCGTGCATGACTGGCGTCCGCGCCTGCTCGTGGCGACGGCCACGGCACTCCTCATCTACGGCGCGTGGAGGACGGGGCTGCTGGAGCGCTGGCCGCGCAGCCCGCTCATCGCCTACCTGGGGCGCATCTCGTTCAGCCTCTTCCTCACGCACTTCCCGGTGTGCCTCGTCGTCAACGCCGCCGTATCGAGGCAGTGGCCGGGGTCGCAAGGCGCCGCGCTCGGAGGCATGGTGGGGGCCTGGCTGCTGAGCATCGGGGCGGCGGTGGTGTTCCACCATGCCGTCGAGGCGCCGCTCACGGCGAAGCGCGGACGTGCCCGCATGCCGGCGGCGCCCGAGACGTCGCGCCCGACCATGGGTGCTGGCGCGTAGGGGTGACGGCTACTCCACACGGGCGCGTCCCTCCACGGGGCTGGTATCAACTTCTCGATAGCGTGAAGACCTTGGGTCGGCATCCGTGCTCGGGCCGACCGAGATTGACGCACCCGTTCGTCAATCCACGAAGGTGTTCACATGAAGACTTCACCCAAAGGACCCGGCCGCGGGACGTGAAGAAGCCGGAGCACGTCGAGAAGCTCCGCCGTTTCTTCCGTGCCGCCAATGACAAGCGGCTCGCGATCGTCGCGCACCTCTGGATCGTGGATGGGACCTACGGGCGCGAGCACTCGGAGATCTTCCTGAACCAGCTCCTCCCCGAGGCGCCGGACGTCACGGTGCAGACATCGAGGAGCTGCTCGACGAGCCCCATCCTCACCGGCTTCAGGCCATCCCCCCCGCATCTCCAACCAACCCACCGGGCCCATCGCTGTTGTCATCGAGCTGTAACAGTACACCCTCATTAATTGACTCTCCGTGAAAAACCTGCGATTCTTGCCAGGCAGGTATTCCGAAAAACCATGCCGGACAGGCTGAAACGCGAGAGTACGAGCCATGACAGCAGCAGTCTGGGGGACCCGAGTCATAGGGGCCGTGGTGTTGTTGTCGCTGGGGGCGTGCGGAAAGTCCGCGGATGAAGGGGCCCTGGAGCGACGAGCGCTGCGGCAGGCCGCATCCATGGGGCCCGACTTCATCATCAAGTCCGTGAGCGGACCCGCCAGTGCCACGCCCGGCCAGCAGTTCACCGCCTCCGTCACGGTCTGCAACCAGGGCACCCAGGGTGACTCCACCGACGTGGAGCTCTACTTCTCCTCCGATGCAATCATCACCCCCCCCACGACTCCGGGCCCGACCACGGATCAGCCCCTGGGCCGTATGCCCACCAGCTTCCTCAATCCGGGCCAATGCCAGACGCTCTCCATGTCCACCTCCGCCTGGGTGCCTTCCAACGGAGCCTGGTACCTCGGCGCTGCCGCCGACCCGAGCAACTCCCGCCCCGAGCTCATCGAGGACAACAACGCCCTCGCCGGCACGCGCATGGGCGTGGGCAACAAGGCCGACTTCATCATCCAGTCGGTGAGCGGACCCGCCAGTGTCATGTCCGGCCAGCAGTTCACTGCCTCCGTGACGGTGTGCAACCAGGGCACCCAGAGTGACTCCACCGACGTGGAGCTCTACTTCTCCTCCGACGCCACCATCACCCCCCCCACGACTCCGGGCCCG
>NZ_JBJMQO010000101.1:0-67831 GCF_045802675.1 Archangium sp.
CACTCGTACACCGTGCGCGCGCTCAGCCCCAGGGTTGCTGCAATGCTGGCTGCACTCTGCCCCTGCGCACTCAGCAGGACGACGCTGGCCCGCAGTGCCACTCCCCCCTGGCCTCTCTGCCGCATGGCCCTCTGTAGTACCAGCCGCTGCTTGGGGGTCAGCCGGATGCTACTCTGCTCAGGGGTCATCGCCCCTCCTCACTCCTACCGAGCGGCGATGCTACCCCCTGAAAGAACTTAGTTCCTATGGCTTAGCCGCGCTTCGAGATGAAGGTCGATGGCCAGGCGGGCCAGCGGGTGCTCTCCGAGGACAAGCCGCTGGAGCCGACGGCGCGGAACTAACGCACCTCGAGCAGCCGCACGCGCTTGTAGAGGCGCCGGTCGAGCGGCAGCCGCATGTCCGCGAGCTTCATCTCCGCGTCGAACTCGACGCTGACGGTGGGCACGGGCGGGCTGATGGAGATGATGAGCTCGATCTGCCACAGGCTCACCAGGTGCGTGCGGCCCTGGAGGGCCTCGGGGGGCGGAACGGGGAGGCTCGCCGCGGCGGCGCGGATGTCGGCGATGGCCTCGCGGTCCACCTGCACGTCGTTGCTCGGGGTGACGAGCTCCACGCTGAGCAGTCTTCCCTCGGTGTCCTGCACCACGCGCACGGTGGCGCGGCGGGTGGCTCGGAACTGCTCCTTCATCTGCTTGCGCAGCGTGCGGCGCGCCTCGAGCAACGCGTCTCCTCCTGAAGGCAGCCGGTCGTAGGCCTCGGGCGTGTCCTCGTTGAGCGGTGAGCCGGTGTTGGCGTAGGCCGAGGCGCGATCGGACCAGACCTTCATCCACTCCTTGGAGTTGCCGCGGGTCTGGCCGAGGAAGCCCTGGACGCCCTTCGCGGTGACGGCGCGCTCGGCGTCCCAGTGCTTCAGCAGGGATTTGCCCAGCGCGGAGAAATAGGGGTGCACGAGGCCTCGATCCACCTTCCCGCGGCGCACGCCATCCATCACCATGTCGGCGACCTTCTCCTCCGGCGTGGAGGGGACGGGCACGCCCGCGTCCGGCACATCGACGCCCCGCTCCGGGCTCCACGACAGCGAGGGCGAGGGCAGCAGCCGCGAGACGCCCAGGCCAGGACCGTCCGCACGAGGCGCGTCCGCCCGAGGCACATTTGCCATGGGAGACGCCGGGGCCTCGGTGACGGTGGGGGGCTCGACCGGAGTGGGGGCGGGCGCTTCTCGAGGCGGGGGCGGGGGCTTTGTCGCCTGCGCGACTTCGGGGGGCGCGCGGCGGGGCGGCTTCGACGGGGGAGGCCGTGAGGGTTTCGGAGGCTCGGGCGGGGGCGGGGGCGCCACTTCCACCTCGACGAACTGGAGCGTCGCCTGGGCAGGGGCCGGAGGGGTTCGCTGCTCCGCGAGCGGGGAACGCCACGACTCCATCCACAGCCAGAAGCCGGCGTGCAGCCCGAGGCTGAGGAGGAGGGTGTACAGCAGGCGGCGCCGCGCGTCCGTCATCGCGGGTTGGATTCAAGCACCCTTCGCGCCCATTGGTTAGAGTCGTCTCCCTGGAGGCAATACATGGGGAGCTCGCTGCTCGCGACGGACGGCTACAAGTTCAGCATGGCGGAGGCCGGCTGGCCGCTGCGTCGGGAGACGTTCTACTACTCGCACCGCAAGGGCGGGCAGCAGGTGGTGCCGTTGGACCTCGAGTCCCATGTGCGCGCGCTGCTCCCGGAGCCGAGCGAGAGTGACTACGTCTACCTGGCGCGCAACAGCTACGAGATGGGCGCGGGCTTCAAGGCCGCCATCCAGCAGAAGCACAAGCTGGTCGTCCGTGCCCTGCCCAGGGGCGCCCGCTTCTACCCGCGCGAGCCGGTGTTCACGCTGACGGGGCCCTCGGCGCTGGTGTCGTGGTTGGAGCCGCTGCTCCTGCAACTCAATTTCCGCATCCAGGTGGCCACGCAGGCGCTGGCGGACCGCGAGGCCCTCGCGAAGGCGATCGCGGTGCTGTCGTGCGAGGAGGAGAAGCGCATCGCCCTGGAGACGCTCGACGCGGTGGGGGTGAAGCCGGTGCCCATCACCGTGGACTCCGAGGGCTATTACGCCCGGGTGCTGGCGGTGGTGCGCGAGCTGGTGGATGCGGTCCAGGACCCGAGCCGCATCTTCGAGGTGGGCCTGCGCGCGGCCACGTGCCTGGAGCAGCATGAAATCGCCCTGCGCGCCTGCAAGGACGCCGGCGTGACGCGCACCAGCAACGTGTTCGGGGCGCAGAAGCTGGGGATGATTCCGGTGGGCACCATGGGCCATGAGCACGTGCAGCGCTACGGCTCGGACGAGCTGGCCTTCCGCGCCATCCGTGAGCGGCGTCCGGAGCGCTCCAGCTACCTGCTCGATACCTACGACACGGTGACCTCGGGCCTGCCCACCGCGTTCCGCCTCGTCCACGAGGAGCCCAACGCGGGGGACTCCATCCGCTTCGACTCGGGGGACAAGAAGAAGCAGTACACGCTGGCGGTGTCGCGGGCGAAGGAGGAGGGCATCAAGCCGGTGCTCATCCTCGAGGACGGACTGGACGCGCAGGCCACGCGCGAGTTCGAGGCGCTGCGGAGCCAGTACGGCTGGGAGCCCTCGAAGCAGTTCTACGGCTACGGTGGCTTCATCGTGGCGCGCACCATGGCGTGCCCCTACACGCGCGACCGGGTGGCGGCGGTGTACAAGCTGTCGCGCACGGGCCACGTGCCGACGATGAAGTTCGGCAACGAGCTGGCCGAGGGCAAGCAGAGCATCCCCGGCGCGCCGGTGGTGTTCCGTCGCCGGAGCGGCTCGGGGCCCATCGGGCTCATCGGTCAGGAGGGCGAGCCGGTGCCTGAGGGCTATGAGTTGCTCTCCGGTGCCACGCCCGAGATCGCCGCCTCGATTCCCGCGCCGGGTGGGGCCGAGGAGCTCCGCGTCGCGTACACGCCGGCCACGCAGGCGCTGGTGGACGAGCTGCGCCAGCGCCATTTCCCGCGCGCCGCCGCGCACCCCGCTTGAGATTCCCCGGAGGACGCCATGCCGTTGCCCATCCCCGAGTTCCATGACGACAAGCGCGTGGGCTCGCTGTACCTGGAGCGAGCCGCGCAGGTGACGGAGGAGGCCCGCCGCTACGCGGTGGCGCACCAGGTGAAGCCAGCGCGGGAGGATGGCGTGCGTATCGCCGCCTTCGGCATCGACGTGCAGGTGGCGTTCTGCCAGCCCGAGGCGAGCCTCTTCGTCCCGGGCGCGGTGGAGGACACCCAGCGCACGCTGCGTTGGCTCTACGCGCACCTGGCCCGCATCACCGGGCTGGTGTTCTCGCTGGACACCCACCGCGTCTTCCAGGTGTTCCACCCGGCGTGGTGGCAGGACGCCGAGGGCCGGCCGCCGCCGCCGATGACGCCGATTACGTCGGCGGACCTCCGCGCGGGGAAGTGGAGGGCCACGCGCCACCCGGAGGAGAGCCTCGCGTATTGCGAGCGGCTGGAGGCCACGGGCCGGTACGTGCTGACGGTGTGGCCGTACCACGCGCTGCTCGGGGGGCTCAGCCACGCGCTGCTGCCGTCGGTGATGGAGGCGAGCCTCTTCCACTCGGTGGCGCGGGACACGCAGACGCGCTTCGAGCAGAAGGGCGAGGAGCCGCTGACGGAGAACTACTCGGTGCTGTCGCCCGAGGTGACGGAGCTGCCGGGGGGGCGCAAGGTGGGCGAGTTCAACCAGGAGCTCTTCGACCACCTGCTCACGTTCGACCGGGTGTACGTCTTCGGGCAGGCGAAGTCGCACTGCGTGCTGTCGACGCTGATGGACCTCCAGCAGCACATCGAGGCGACGGACCGCTCGAAGATGGGGCGCATCCACATCCTCGAGGATGCGATGAGCCCGGTGCCGGCGCCCCCGTTGAAGCCCCTGCCTCCGGGGCTGGACTTCCCGCGCGTGGCCGAGGAGGCGATGCGGCGCTTCCGGGCGTCGGGAATGAAGGTGGTGCGGACCACCGATCCCCTGGACGGGTGAGGGCACTCGCATGGGACATCCAGCGGTCGAGAACACGACGCCGTTCGTCTTCGACTTCATGGGGCTTGCGGATGAGGAAGGGAGGCCCGTCCTCCTCCTGCTGGTGAAGGCCACCTATGAGTTGGGAGACACGGGGCTGAAACTCGCCGAGCAGCAGGTGCCGGTGAACTGGGGTGGAGAGCCCTGGGGCAAGCCAGGGGAGTCCAGCGACAAGTACGAGCCGGAATGCGCCTTCATCAAGCCGGCCACGGACGTGGTCCTCATCGGCCACGCATATCCCTCGAAGAATGATGCCTCCGAGGTGCTGGTGTCCTTGCAGGTGGGACCGCTGAAGAAGGTGATCCGGGTGGTGGGGGAGCGCACATGGTTCAAGAGCCTGGGTCAGGTCTCCATGACGAAGCCGTTGCCCTTTGAACGCATGCCGCTCCTCTGGGAGCGTGCCTTCGGCGGCTGGGACCGGACGAACCCGGACCCGAAGAAGCACTCCTTCGAGCCATGCAATCCCGTAGGAGTGGGCTTCCGGGCAAGTCCGAGGAACTTCGAGGAGGGACTGCGGTTGCCCAACCTGGAGGATCCATCGCTTCCGCTTCGTGAGTTCGGGCAGCGCGTCCCTCCGGTGGGGTTCGGCTTCACCTCACCGCACTGGCAGCCGCGTACGGCCTACGCGGGGACTTACGACGAGGCGTGGTCCAAGACACGCAAGCCGTTGTTGCCAAGGGATTTCGACCGGCGCTTCTTCAACGCCGCGCCACCGGGGCTCGTGGCTTCGGGCTACCTCCAGGGAAACGAGCCCGTCACTCTATCCAATGCCTCGTCCCGGGGCCGGCTCGGCTTCGCGTTGCCCGGCCAGCCAGCACCGAAAGTTACAGTCGTCGCCGCAGGTGGCGCGGACATGCGGCCCGAGATGCGCCTGGACACCATCATCCTCGACACGGACGCCCATCGCGTCCTGCTGCTGTGGCGGGGTAATATCTCTCTGCCCGGGGGAGTGCGTGACGTGCGGACCATCTCCTTGTCGTCCGTGAACGCCCATTGAGGGGGACAGAAACCACATGGCCAATACCGTTGGTGTGAACAAGATGTCCGTGGTGACCAAGGACTCCAACGGGGTCTCGACGGCCTTTCCGGATGTCTGCAAGACGCCCAGCCCGGGCGGGCCCGTCCCCATTCCCTATCCCAACGTCGCGAAGTCCTCGGACACCGCGCAGGGCACCAAGAAGGTCTCGGTGGAGGGCAACCCGGTGTGCGTGAAGGACTCGAACTTCAGCACCAGCACGGGCGACGAGGCTGGCACCGCGGGTGGTGGCGTGGCCTCCAGCAAGACCAAGGGCAAGGCCGAGTTCGTCAACTTCTCCTTCGACGTGAAGTTCGAGGGCAAGAACGTGGCGCGTGCCATGGACCTGATGCTGCACAACGACAAGAACACGCCACCCTTCCCCCTGATTCAGCCGCCTGTCATCGGCATCGGGAAGGACGATGACAATGCGGTCTGCGGCGTTTGTGACAAGGATTTGTAGGCCGGACCGGAGGAGGGCTTCGACATGGGAACACGCTCGGGCAGTTCGGAGTCGGAGGTTCAGGAACTGGCGGCTCGTACGGAGAGCCGGGAGCCCATCTTGGGGAGCCGCGCCGGCTGCGTCGTCGGCATCGACGACGCTGGAAGGCCGCTGGTCGATTTCGAGGGCAACGCTGATGGACCCGTGGCCGCGCAACTGGCTGCCCCAGTGGACTCCCAGGCACTGCGGGCCGCGGCGACTCGTCGGCAGCGGGCGCTCCTTCTCTTCGAGAATGGGGATCCTCGCCGCCCCTTCGTCGTGGGGCTCATCCAGGAGCCAAGCCCGAGTCCTCTTACGGACGAGCTGCTCGATAAGGCGCAGGAGGCACCGCGCCGGCCGGTGGAGGCCTGGGTCGATGGTCAGCGGGTGACCATCGAGGGCAAGGAGGAGGTCGTCATCCGCTGTGGTGCGGCCAGCATCACCCTGAGGCGCAACGGCAGGGTCGTCATCCAGGGCACCTTCGTGGAGACGCGCGCCAGCGGTAAGAACCGCATCAAGGGTGGTTCTGTCGAAATCAATTAGGAGCCATGAGTTACCGTGCCGACCTCATCCTGAATTGGGACATCTACGAGGAGCACCTCGACGAGGCTGCCTTCTTCTGGGGCCGGTGGGAGCGTTCCCTCTCCGCGCCCGACGAGGTGCTGCCCGAAGTCGTTGCCAGCGAGGAGCGGCTGCTGGCGCGTCTGGATGCGCTCGTGCTGGGAGGGGACGCGGTGGCCGAGCGACTCCTGTTACCGGCGCTTGCCTCGGATGAGCCCGAGCGCCTCGCTTCCGCTGCCTTTGCGCTCCTCTGCGACGGTTCGTCACGGAGAGGGCGCGATGCGGTGCTCACGGCCCTCGAGGACGCGAGTCCCGCGGTGCTCACGGTCCTCCAGCGAGCACTTGAGCTGCTCGACACCGCCGCCCTTCCGCCCTGGCTGATGCCGGTGCTGCTCCAACGCCAGATCCCGCTCCGAGCCCTGGCGCTGGATGTGCTCGGCGCTCACGCCATCCCTCCCGAGCTCGCGTTGGCGGACCTGCTCGTGGAAGGGGAGCCGCGGGTGTCCGCCGCTGCGCTCCGTGCCGCGGCGCGGCTCCGGGTCCGCCTGGAGCCGAGGGTGCTGCAACGTTTCTTCTCGTCCTCCGAATCCACCGTGCGAGATGCCGCCCTCGTCGTTGGACTGCTCCAGGGGCAGCGGGATGCGTGGGTGTTTTGTCGGCGGGTGGTGGAGGCGCGGGGCCGGGACCTGGAGACACCCCTGTTGCTACTCGCGCTAGGAGGGGACGCCGGGGAGCTGGACTTGCTCCAAGGCCTGCTCGAGGTGGAGGCGCTTCGTCCCGACGTCCTCTGGGCGCTCGGGTTTGGTGGACGCGTGTCTGGAGCCGAGGCCTGCCTGGAGCTTTTCGGTGATGAAAGGGTGGGCCACCTCGCGGCCGAGGCGTTCTGCGCCATCACGGGACTCGTGCTCGAGGGCCAGTACGTGTCTGGGGAACAGCCCCAGACGGGTGAGGAGACAGCGCCGGAGGAGCCCTCCAGCCCGCTCCGGCATCCCGAGCCGGGCCCGGGCCTGCCCCGTGCCGAGGTGGGGGCGGTGCGTGCCTGGTGGACGGAGTCCAGGAGCCGCTTCAATGCTCATACGCGCTACCTGCGGGGGCGGCCCTGGACTCCGGCTGTCCTGCTCCAGGGGCTCTGGACGGAGCCCATGCGGCGGCGGCATGTCCTGGCGCTGGAGGCCGCCTTCCGCAGCCAGGGGGCTGTCCAGCTGCGCACACGGACCTTCGCGCGCCACCAGCTCGCGGCGTTGGAGCTGCTCCGCACCGCGGCTCCCTTCCTGTCCTCGGGTCCGCTCGTGACGAGGCTCTCCGCATGATGTCCTCCCACCCTGCTCCCTCCGTGTCTCCAGGCGCCATCGCCATCACCGGCCTGGGGCTGACCACCTCGATCGGATTGGATGTGGTGGCCAGTTGCGCGTCGGCGCGGGCGGGCGTGACGCGCTGGATGCCGCTCGACATCGAGGAGCCGGATATCGAGACGTTGGAGAGCATTCCCTTGAAGGGGCACGCCGTGCGTGGCCTTACCGATGGCTTCGAGGGGCTCGGGCGGCTCATACGGCTCGGGAACGCGGCGCTGGCGGATCTGGTCGGCTACTCGGGCTTGACTTCGGCGGTCCCGCCGCGCACGGGCTTCTTCGTGTGCCTGCCGGGAGACTTCCATGCCACCCAGCGGCTCCAGGCCGGGCTGTTGGCGGGCCCCGCGCCGGACGAGGTCGCGTGGGACGAGCTTCAGGCGCACTTCGCGGAACAGCAGCGACTCCGGGAGAAGATGACGACGCACCTGATGTCGGCGCTGCTGTCGTTGAACGGGCTGTCCATCCACTCCTCGCTCCGGGCCTGTTTCTTCGGCGGGCCGGCTGCCTTCTCCCGGGCCGTGGAGCAGGCGGTGGCGCGGCTGCTGGCCAGGGAGCTCGACCGGTGTATCGTGGGTGGCATCGACTCGTACGTGCATGGTGCCGCGTTGGCGGACGCCTACGAGCTGGGCTTGTTACGGACGGAGGACCAGCCCTCCGGCTTCTTCCCAGGAGAGGCGGCCGCTTTCCTCCTGTTGGAACGGGCCGATGCTGCCCGCGCCCGTGGTGCCCGCACCGAGGCCCTGCTGGGACCCGTGGCGACCGCGGAAGAGCCGTTCCATCGCTTCACGGGAGTGGCGCCGCAGGGGGTGGCCCTCGCCACCACGGCGGAGGCGTGTCTCCGTGAGAGCCAGGCTCGGCCCGGTCTCGTCATCGTCAATCTCAACGGGGATGACTTCCGGTCCCGGGACTTCGGTGGCGCGCTCGTCCGTCTGGGCCAGTCGCATCTGCCCGAGGTCTTCCAGCAGTGGTACCCGCCCGCATCCTTCGGGGAGATCGGCGCCGCGACCGGTGCCGCCTCCGTGTGCCTCGCCGTCCGGGGATTCGTTCGCGACCATGCGGGCAGCCGCAGTGCCCTCGTCTTGCTACAAGGGGATGACGAGGCCCGCGGCGCTCTGCTCATCGAAGCTGTCCGGCCGTCAGGATCGAGGTGAATCCATGAGCAACCGTGAAGCGATGCGGCGTGCGTTCGAGGAGTACAAGCAGCGAGCCGATGCGGCTCGTCAGGCCAGGCAGGAGGCGAACCAGACTCGCCAACTCGCTGACAAGGCCGAGGGCAAGCTGCAACAGGCCGAGCAGGACTACGCCAAGGCGCAGCAGGAAGGGAAGGGGAAGACCAAGGCGAAGGAGGCCCTCAAGGAAGCCGAGAAGCCCTCCAAGGCGGCCAAGAAGGCCGAGGACAAGGCAAAGACAGCCGAGAAGAACCAGCACCTCTCCAAGCTGAAGACGAAGGACAGCCATCAGGAGGGAGAGGACAACGGGTGTGTCACGCGCTGTGTCTGGGAACAGGGAGGGCGCCCTCCCAACTACCGGCCCCGGTGTCTTTTCGAGGGACACAATCACAAAGAAAACGCCATCAAGTACCACGTCGCCAATAACCAGAGCTGGTTCAACCCGAGCTTCGAGCGGGCGGGAAGCCGGGCCCGGAAGCGGCTCGAGTCCCAGGCCAAGGCCGTCCATCTCTCCCAGCGGGCCCAGAAGAACAACCCCCTCCTGACGCCCGGAGCCTGGGACATGGGGATGGGTGGTGAGAACTTCTGGGGGGGGTCCAAGAAGCCCTGGTCGCACGAGGCGCACCACATCATCCCGACGGATGTGCTCTATCAGGCTTTCAAGGAAGACCTCGGCCTGCTGCAGCAACTCAAATACAATATCAACAAGGGCATCAACATCATCATCCTGCCCAGGCGGATGGCGTTCGCCAGGGTTTATTTGCTTCCCGCCCACAACAACAGCCACGGCGCTTACAGTGTCGATGTCCAGAAGCGCGTCAAGAGGGTGCGCGACGCCGCGAGCAAGCAGCAGGAAAAAAAGGAGGGTCACCCGGAGGTGTCCGATGCTCCCAACAACAGCTGGAAGTCCCAGCTGGAGAACCATTCGAAACAGCTCCGGAGGGTCATCCGCCGGGAAGGCATCCGGATGGGGCTGACCGCCGAGGCTTCCAACACGCTGGATGACGTCTTCAAGCCCCGGGACACTGCTTCAGCGTCCGGCTAGGCGCCTGGCATCGGGTTCGATCCTCCCTTCTGCTACTTCGCCCAACCCCATCCTTTCGATTCAGTCTTCCATGACCGCAGCCACGCACGCCTACTTCATCCTTTCCGCTGACTACAGCGACCAGAACTGCCGCATCGATGAGCTCCCCAGGCCCCTGGACAAGAAGGGCTGGAGGGCGACGGAGGGCGAGCGGATGGGGGAGCATTTTCCAGCGGGGGTCCGGCTGGAAATGTCCAGAGAACATCGGGGACTGGTCATCCCCGATTACATTCCCAATACCCTCCTGATGCCTATGGTCACCGGCAAGCTCAAGACGTTGCTCGAGCAGGAGTCCGGGGCCGAGATCGAGTTCCTCCCGTTCGCGCTCTACAATCACAAGGGCCGGGTCGTCGCCCCGGAGTGCTTCATCGCCAACGTCATTGGCAGCAGGGACTGGGCCGACATGAAGAAAACCCGGGGCGAGAAGTCCATCATCTCGCCAGGGACCTTCGAGGCGCTCTTCCAACTCCAGCTCGATCCCGAGAAGGTGGACCCGCAGGCGAAGCTCTTTCGTCTGAACATCATTCCCCGCTTCCTCATCGTCCGGGACGACCTGCGCGCCGCTTTCGAGCAGAACGGCATCACGGGAATGAAATATACCGCCATGGGCGAGAGGTGCCGGCTCGTCTGAGCCTGGGAGCTGGGTATGCCGATGGACCTGGAGACGATCGAGGACAATGCCCGTTTCTCCCTGGAGCAGGCCCTGCGCATCATCAAGCACGGAGGCGTGGCCAAGCGCTCCGGAAAGGCCTACGGCGCGGCCGCGCTCATGTACCACCGGCTCGCCCTGTGCTCGCTGCTCGCCGAGGCCCGGGCCGATCGCTTCCAGGTCCATCTGTGCAAGTCCGCGCTGGTGCGGCTCCACCTCGTCCAGCTCGTCGCGGGGGGATTGTCCGTGCATCCTTCCACCACGTGCGCGAGCGCGAACTTCTCCTTCGTGGATGCGGTGGTCGCGGGGCAGCTCAAGCTGGCCGCGGACGTCGCACGCCTGACGACGGACACCCACGAGCCTACCTGCGAGTACGAGGACGATTTCCTCCTGCACCGTTTCCTGCAGAGGTACTTCCTGCACCTGCATGCCGGGGCTCCCCACGGCTTTCCGGCCCTCTTCGAGCGCTGGGAGCGGGTGCTCGAGGGGGAGCACACCCCGTACTTCGACGTGTGCCGCGCCCTGTTCCATCGGGATGCGGCCGGGTTCGACGAGGCCTTGCGCGAAGTCATCGAAGCGCGGGCCCGCTCCTTCCGCCAGCGGGACGTGCACTCGGAGGAGGCTCGCCGGACGGACGGGGCGGTGTTCATGAATGGCCTGGCGCTGGTGAGGATGGCGGAGCTGAGCGGTCTGCCCACGCACCGGGAGTACCCGAACATCCCCGGTCTGGCGCGCCTGCCGTCCAATCAGCTGCCGCTGTCACCCGCTGCCTGGATGAATCCTGACGAGGGATACCCTGCGTAGCCTCGCTGGGTGAGGCCTGGCGGGCAGGCCTCCACCCCGGGCCGGGGACTGCTCGACTCAAGAGCATTCGATAAATCCCGGAGCTCGCAAGTTGGGTGATCCAGAGGGCGGAGGCCAAGGCGGTGGAGGGACACCCCGGGCGCCCGGTGACAAGCCCGCGGCTGTTGTTGGCGCTGTGGGTGTACGGGATTCAGCAGGGAGTGGGGTGTCGTTGCACCAGTCCCCGCGGCCCTCGAGCGCAGCCGAGCCCTCCAGGCTGCATGTTGAAGGCCCGCTCGCGATTGCCTCTGCCAGAAGAACACCGGCTTGGCGCTGCTACGCACCACCGCATGGGCGCTCGAGTCGCCCCTTCCCCCTGCCGCTCCTGATCCAGCCCCCTCTGGCTCACCGCTGGCGAGCGACTTATCGACTGCCCTTCAGTTCTCGGAAATCTTCGAGCCCTTGATGACGACGTCGCCGCTGGCGGTGATTTCAATCTTGGCGCCCTTGATGACCACGTCGCCGTTCTTCTTCACCTGCAGGGTCGCCGAGCCCACCTTGAGCGTGAACTGCTCCTGCGCCACCAGGGAGATCTCCTTGGCCGACAGCGTGTAGCTGTCCTTCACGGCGTGGTTGTGTTTGCCGCCCACGCTCACCAGCAGATCCTTCTCCACCTTGAGGGTGCGGTTCTTGTCGACCTGCTCGGACAGGTCCCCGCCCACCTGCAGCGTGCGCGAGCCCTTCACCGTCTCGGACTTCTTGGCGCCCACCACCTCCACCTTGGCGCCGCCCACCTGCTCGGACTTGAGGCCACCCACCAGCTGGTTGAGCGCACCGCCCACGGTGACGGCATAGGCCCCGCCCACGTTGAGCATCTTCCCCAGCCCCACCGTCTCCGCGGAGGCCATCGCCACCGTCACGTTCTGGTTCTGGCCCACCGAGATGGACTGGTCTCCCACCACGGACTCGGTGTGGTTGCCCATCACCGTCGTCGAGCGATCCTTGACGACCTCCAGCGACTGGTTGCCGCCAATCACGCTGTCGTCGTTCTTCTTCACCTCGAGCGACTGGTTGCCCTCGATGGTGCGGCTGCGGTCCTTCTTGACGAGCAGCGTCTCGTTGCCGCCCACCAGCTGCGTCTTGTCGTTCTCGACGACGATGTTGAAGTCCTTCTGGGCGTGCAGGTAGATCTCCTCCTCGCCCGCCGAGTCCTCGATGCGCAGCTCGTTGAAGCCATCGCCGCCGGGGCTGGAGCTGGAGCGCAGGGTGCTCCGCGTCTTGTTGTCGGGCAGCGCGATGGGGGAGGGGTTCTGCCCGTTGTAGACGCTGCCGGTGACGATGGGCCGGTCCGGGTCTCCCTCGAGGAACTCCACCACCACCTCGTGCCCGATGCGCGGCAGGTACAGCGCGCCCCAGCCCGGCCCCGCCCAGGCCTGGCTCACGCGAATCCAGCACGAGCTCTTGTCGTTGTTCTTGCCCTCGCGGTCCCAGTGGAACTGGACCTTGATGCGGCCATGCTCGTCGGTGTGGATCTCCTCGCCGGAGGGACCCACCACCATGGCCGTCTGGGCGCCCGCGATGGTGGGGCGGGCCGTGGCGCGCGGCGGACGGTAGGGCACCGAGGCGGGGATGCAGAGGAACTCGTTGCGGTAGCCCTCCCTGTCCCGGGTGTCGTGCGCCGCCTGCCCGTGGGTGAGCACCTCCGGCTGGTGGCCCGAGTGCCTCACGGACAGCAGCAGGTAGCCGCGGTTGTGCGCGGAGGAGGGGTGCTCGTCCAGCTCGAAGGTGTGGCCCGCCAGCAGGCGCCGGCAGTTGCTGGCACCGCTCACCTGCTCGGCGCGCGCGCGCAGCTCCTCCATGCGCACCTTGGCCAGCCCCTTGCCCACGCCCGTGTCCTCGTAGCGCGCCGGGTAGTCGTAGATTTCGAGCGCGGCCTCGCCCTCGCTGGCGTTGTGCGCGGTGGTCAGGTCCAACGAGGGCCGGGTGAAGTCGAAGTCGCGCAGGGTGACGGCGCCGGGCTGCACCTCCAGCCGCGCGGCGAACTCGTGCACGGACTCCTTCTCCGCCACCATGTTGCCGCGCTCGCGGAAGACGAGCTTCGCCTCGCCGGCGATGGCCGGGCTCGTGAGCGAGGCGTCGTTGAGCACCATCTTGTGCCCCTCCTCGGTGTGCTCGAAGGAGTAGAAGATGCCCTCCTCCTCGAGCAGCCGGGACACGAAGTCCAGGTCGGACTCGCGGTACTGCACGCAGTAGTCGCGTTTGGCGTAGGAGCCATTGAGCTTCAGCTCGTGCTCCACCGTGCCCTCGGCGAGCACCTTGTGGACGATGTCCGGGACGGTCATCTCCTGGAAGATGCGGCTCTTGCGGGTGTGCCGCAGCGTCCACAGCCGGGGCACCACCGTGACGCGGTAGCGCTGGCGCTCCGGCCCCCGGTTGGCGTCCCAGCGCACCACGCGTGACACGATGCCGTTGAAGAAGCGCGCCGTTCCATCCCCGAGCTGCACCAGCAACAGGGCGCTCTGGCCCAGCAGCGCCTTCTCGTCCACCTGCACGTCCGGCGGCGTCGCCAGGGTGACCTCGACGGAGTAGGGCTGGGAGACCGTCTCGTCGGCCTCGAATCCCACGACGGCCAACTCCCCCATGGCATGAGGGCCGGCCTTGAACTCGAACTCGGGCTGGTTGGCCTGGAGCGCGGCGGTAGCGATCATGAAAGTCCCCCCTCTTCCGGGTCTCTGGATGAGAGCGCCGGAGTGTACCCCCTTCACCGGCAATATGTGCAGCGCTTCTTCTCGAGGGGTGAAGCCAGACGTTCGCTCGAGGGCGCTCGGCACAAGCTGCGCCCGGCCGGGTGCAGGGAACGCAAAATCTTCGCGTCCGGGGCGATCTCCCTCCCCGTCACGGGCGCTCCGCCTGGAGGGCAGGAGGCGGCCTGGGCCTTGCAATCTTTCAGGGCATGACGCTCGACGAAAACAAGATGGAAGTGCTGGCCCAGCACCACATGCTTCGCGCGCTGCTGGTGAACGTGGGCGACCTGGCCCGGCAGGTGGCGGAGGGCGATGGCGCCCACGCGGAGCTGCTGCGTGACGGGGCGCGCCAGCTCGTCCGTGGGCTGCTGAGCCACATGGCGGACGAGGAGCGGCTCCTGGAGGAGATGCATCGCGAGGGACAGGCCCCAGACGCCGAGCACCTCGCGGCGTTCCAGCACAACCACGTCCATCAGCGCGAGCTGATTGTCTCCATCAACGCGCGGCTCGAGAGCATCCATGCGACGAAGCGGCTCGGGGAGCTCGTCGAGGCCCTGACCCACGCCGTCACCCTGGACATGGAGCACGAGGAGGAGTCGCTCTTCGGTACGCCGCCCCAGCCCCTGGCACCGGCCGAGGTGACGCCGATGGTGGCCGCCCGAGCCTGAGCCCGGCCGGGCCGTCGCGGGCATGACCCGAATATAGTCCCGCGCCGCCACCATGAGCTCCCTCGACAGGAAGACGCGCGGGCGCACCTCCCACGGGCGCCTCCATGCACTCGACGTGTACCTCCTCCACCAGGAGCGCGAGCTGCTGGCCCGAAGCGAGGGCGCGTGGGCCCGGGCCGCCTTCGTGGACCTCGGTTTCGGCGAGCACCCGTGGACCACGCTCGAGAGCGCCCAGGCCTTCCGGGAGCTCCACCCGGGGCTGCCCGTGGTGGGCGTGGAGCTGGAGCCCGAGCGCGTGGCCTCCGCCCAGGTGCATGCCGATGCGCTCACGGACTTCCGGCGGGGAGGCTTCGAGCTGCCCCTGCGGCCGGGGGAAACCGTGCGCCTGCTGCGCGCCATGAACCTGCTGCGCGGGTACCGCCCCGAGGAGGTGCCCGGCATCCACCAGAAGCTGGGCGGGGCGCTGCTCGAGGGCGGGCTGCTCGTCGAGGGCAGCACGGACACCGAGGGGGCCGTGCTGGTGACGCACCTGCTGCGGCGCGGGGCGGAGGGGCTCTCGCGCGAGGCGCTGCTCTTCCACACCGACTTCAGCCGCGGCTTCGCGCCCGTCCTCTTTCGCGACTGGATGCCCCGGGACTTCCGCCGCCGGGTGAAGCCCGGAGAGCCCATCCACGCCTTCTTCGCCGACTGGACGGCGGCGTGGCAGGAGGCTCGCGAGGCGGGCCCGCTGGAGCCCCCCGAGGCCTTCCGCCACGCCGTCCTCCGGCTGGCCTCCCGCGTGGACGGCATCGTGACGGACGCCTGGCTGCTGGAGCACGGCTATCTGCTCTGGAAGCCCCCGGGCGGCGTCTTCCGCTAGCAGGCAACCGTGCTGGGCGCGAAGACGGATAGAATTCCTGGTGGTCTGGCAAGGAAGTGCCCCTTAAATGCCCCCCACCGTGGCTCCCATCCGCTCCGCTCTCTGGTTACTGCTCGCCGTCCTCTCCCTTTCCTCCGCGCACGCGTGGGCGCAGGCCTATGACGGCGCGCGACGGGAGGAGGTGGACGCGGGTGTCCATACTCCGGTGCTGACGAAGGCACCCGAGCTCGTCCACTTCGAGGAAGCCGTCTTCCCTCCCGAGGCCGCCGCCGCGGGCAAGACGGCCTCGGTGGAGATGCTCGTCACCATCGACGAGAAGGGCCAGGTGTCCGACGCGCAGGTGGTGACGCCCGTGGGCGATGGCTTCGACGAGGCGGCGCTCGCGGCGGTGCGGCGCTTCCAGTTCACCCCGGCCGAGGTCGACGGTGCGCCGGCCCCCATCCAAATCCAATACGTCTACAACTTCGTCCTCCAGCCGCCGAAGGTGGAGGAGTCCGCTCCGCCGCCGCCTCCGCCCGAAGCCACCCTCACCGGGCAGCTGCTCGCGCGAGGCAGCCGGACGCGCGTGGCCGGGGCCACGGTGCGCTGCGGCGACGACCCCGAGGCCCCCGAGTCGCTCTCGGACGAGGACGGCCACTTCTCCCTGAAGGTGACACCCGGCGTCTGTGACGTGCGCGTGGTGGCCAACGACTACCACCTCTTCACCACGCAGGAGACGCTCGCGCCCAACGAGACGACCGAGGTCATCTTCTACCTGATGCCCAAGGCCCCCGGCTTCGAGACGGTGGTGCGCGGCGCGCGCGAGAAGAAGGAGGTGGTGCGCCGCACCCTGGAGCGCCAGGAGCTGCAGAAGGTGCCGGGGACCTTCGGAGATCCCATCCGCGTGGTGCAGAACCTGCCCGGCGTGGCCCGCGCGCCCTTCATCTCCGGCCAGCTCATCGTGCGCGGCGCGGCGCCGGACCAGACGCTCACCTTCTTCGACGGCGTGCAGGTGCCGCTGCTCTACCACCTGGGCGGCGGGCCCTCGGTGCTCAACGCCGAGTTCATCGACCGGGTGGACTTCTATCCGGGCGGCTTCAGCTCGCGCTACGGCCGCGCGGTGGGCGGCGTGGTGGACGTGGCCACGCACAAGGGCGCGAGCGACACGTTGCACGGCTCGGCGAAGATCGATCTGCTGGACTCGGGCTTCTTCCTCGAGGCCCCCGTCAAGGACGGCATCTCCGTCTCGGGCGCGGCGCGGCGCTCGTACGTGGATGTGCTCCTGCCCTTCGTGCTGCCCGATGACCCCGAGGGCGGCACGCTGCTCGTGCTGCCGCGCTACTGGGACTACCAGGTGCGCATGGACTTCGGCCCCAAGCGCGGGAGCGAGCCCGGCGCGGGCGGCCGTCACAGCGGCTACCTGATGGCCTTCGGCTCGGACGACCTGCTCAACGTGGTGGCCTCGGGCGGCGGGCGCAACCGCGACGTCACCGTGGACGTGCACACGCTCTTCCACCGCGTCACGGGCAACTGGACGTACCGGCTCGGCAACCTCACCTCGGTGTTCACCCCGTACTCGGGCTATGACCTGGCCGGCTTCGGCTTCGGCGAGACGAAGCTCGCCGCCAACGTCTGGTCGCTCGGTGGGCGCGAGGACGTGGGGCTGGAGCTGACGCCCTGGCTCACCGCGCACGTCGGCGCGGACGCGCGCTTCGAGCACACGGTGGCCGAGGGCAAGCTGCCCGTGCTCGGCGGCGTCCAGTACCCGGCCTTCCCCGGCGCCGAGCCCAAGGCGGAGCTGCAGGACCTCAAGCGGGTGGTCAACGCCTTCGATGGTGCGCTCTACGGAGAGGCGGACCTCAAGCTGGGCAAGGTGACGCTGACGCCCGGCGTGCGTGCCACCTACGCCCGCATCTACGGCCAGACGCGCTTCGTCACCGACCCGCGGCTGTGGGCGCGCTTCCAGGCCACCGAGAAGACGTCCGTCAAGGGCAGCGTGGGCCTCTACAGCCAGCCGCCCCAGGCCTACAACCTGGAGAAGGCGCCGCTGGGCAACCCGGACCTCACCCACGAGCGCGCCTTCCAGACGAGCCTCGGCGCGGAGCAGCAACTCACCGACGCCCTCAGCGTGGACGTCACCGGCTACTACAACCGGCGCTATGACCTGGTCGTCTCCCCGGGCCAGACGGTGCAGAACGACGACGGCTCCATCACCCGCTATCAGTACGGCAACGTGGGCCTGGGGCGCGCCTACGGCCTGGAGGTGATGCTGCGGCACGCGGTGACGCGCAACTTCTTCGGCTGGCTGGCCTACACCTTCAACCGCTCGGAGCAGCGGCGCGCGGGCGGCGACGACTACCGCCTGACGACGTGGGACCAGACGCACATCGTCACCGCGGTGGCCAGCTACCGGCTGCCCTATGGCCTCGAGCTGGGCGCTCGCATGCGCTACGTCACCGGCCGGCCCACCACCCCGCTGCAGCACGTCTTCGATGTCTACGGCGCGGATCGCAACCGCTTCTACGGCACGTACGGCGACGCCAACTCCATCCGCTTCAAGCCCTTCCAGCAGCTCGACATGCGGCTGGAGAAGAGCTGGCTCTTCAATCGCTGGACGCTCGCCGCGTACATCGACGTGCAGAACGTCTACAACGCCTCCAACGTGGAGGCGACCTTCAATGACTACCGTTTCCGAGAGACCTTCGAGGTGCCCGGCATCCCGGTCCTCCCAGTCATCGGCGTCAAGGGGAGCTTCTGAGTCATGCGTCACCTGTCCGCCGCCCTCCTGGGCCTGTTGCTGTGCTCCGCCTGCGTGGGGTCCGAGGACTCCCCGTCCAACGTGAAGGACCTGCGCGTGCTCGGCATCCGGATGGATCCTCCGGAGCTGCTCGCCGAGACGTGCTCCACGGATCCCGCCGTGCTCGCCGACACGCTCGTGCGTCCGGTACGCCTCACCGCGCTCATTCCCGACCCGGCCGGGGATGGCCGAGACCTCGACTACACGCTGTGGGCCTGTGCCGATCCGGATGACCGGACCTGCAAGGAGAACCGCGTGGAGCTGGCGCGCGGTGTCACCAAGGCGGGCGAGCTGGTGATCAACCTGTTCCCCGGGCCGGGCGCGGCGCGGCTGGCCGATGGCACCTTCCTCGTGCAGAAGGTGCTCGAGAACGACACGTACCGGGGCCTGGGCGGCGTGCGCCTGCCGCTGGTGCTGTGGGTGCGCGGCGGCGGCGAGCAGGTCTACGCGCAGAAGCTGATGGTGTACGGCTGCCGCTTCTTCCCGGAGATGAAGCCCAACGTGCAGCCGGAGGTGCCGGGCCTGTTGCTGGAGGGCGAGCCGTGGGACCCCGAAGTGCCGCGCGAGCTGTCCGGCCCGGGGCCCTTCCAGCTGGAGCCGCAGGACTTCTCCTCGCTGGAGGAGGCGTACATCGTGCCCTCCTTCCAGCTCGAGCCGGTGCACCTGGAGGAGGCCTGGGAGCTGAGCTGGCAGAGCACGCTGGGCACCATGTCGCCCAACAACACGGGCGGCGCGGACCTGGGCGGAGGCAAGGAGCGGCACCGCGTGGAGTGGCATCCTCCAAAGGACGCCCAGGCCCAGGAGGTGCGCTTCTGGGTGGTGGCGCGCGATGGGCGCGGCGGCCTGTCCTGGGTGACGCGGACGGTGAAGTACACGCCGTGAGCCCCGGGCGGGCTCGGGGCGCTCAGGGCATCGCCGTGACCGAGAGCTCCTCGGGCTTCATGGCCTCCGGGGAGAGGAGCAGCTTGCCGCCCTCGCCCGCTTGGAGCTTCAGCGCGGTGGGTAGCAGTACCTCCTGTCCGGGGTAGAGCGTGAGGGGCTCGGTGGGCCACGTGCCGCTCTGCGCGCGCTGCTGCTTCACCAGGGCCAGCGCGAGCAGGAGATCCAACTGCGCCCGTTGCTGGTCCACGCGCGCGGCGAAGGTCCCGTAACTCATGGTGCTCTCGCGGATGAGGCCGATGAGCGGGTTCCAGGAGCTCATGAGGGCGCGGGTCTGTTCCGCGAGCCGGGGATTTCGCTGCTCCGGGGGAAGGTCCATCACCGCCATGGCCTGACCGATGTGCTCGTGCATGAGGGGCCACGCATGCAGCCTCACCTCGTGCGCGAGGATGGGCGGCATGCTGATGGCGGCCTGGCTCTGGGCGGACATCTGGGTAGCCACGGCCCTGGCACCGGCCGGGAGCGCGTCGAGCTGGCTTCGTTCGAACAACCCGCCAGCCAGGTAGAGCGGCATGTAGGCGCGCTCATCGCACAGGGCGGTGGAGAGGGGGGCCACGCTCGAGCGGATGCGCCGCAGTGCCACCTCGGCCCGCTGCCGGCCGCCGGGTGAGGCCTGATCGAGCGCCTCGGCGCAAGGGAAGAACAGGAGGCGGTGACTGGTGACGGAGGCCATCGCCCCGACGAGTGCGTTGCCGTAGGACAGGTCCCGCGCGAGCGCGAGCCCGTCGAGACAGGTCTCCAGGGCCGCGTCGGCCTCTCCTCGCGCGGTCTGGAAGCGCGCCTCGAGCGCGGCGAGCTCGAGGATGCGCCGCAGCGGCGACAGGCCCGTGCGCTGGTAGGGGTGCTGGGGGTCATCGAAGAGCCGCAGCCCCTCGGGCAACCCGCCCACCTCGGCGCGGGAGGCTTTCAGCGCCCGCTGCATCAGCGGCCGGCCCCTGTCGAGCGCCTCGCGGCACTCGTGGGGCAGCTCCGAGACAGGACGCACGCCGTTGCGGACGTCGGTGCAGGCCGCGTCCACCTTCTCCGAGAGTTTGGGCTCGGAATCATGGAGCGCGATGAGCTCTGGCATCAGCGGCCCGAGTGCCTCGGCGAGGGTCCCGGGGACGGGCGCGTCCACATGGGAGGGGCGCACCACGCGCTCCGCGGCGGCGATGCGCTCGCGGACTTCCACAACGACCTCGTCCGCGGTCTCGCGGGACCGTTGCTCCAGCCGCCAGCGCGCGCCGAGGGCCAGCAGAATGACCAGCAACAGGCTGCTCGCCACGATGATGAAGACGGTGGGGAGCCTGCTTTTCGCGCTTGGAGTCGTCATGCCCGGCATTGTGCGGAGGAGTCACGCCGGGCCGCAAGGGCACGGTCAGCGGGGCAGGGGATGCGGTCTTCCAGCGCGGCGTCTCATGTCTGCTCCGTTCCTATCTCCGCCGGGAGGCCCACCAGGTCCCGGCGTGGCGCAGGGCTTCCGCATGGGAGGCGTGGGGCGGGGCGAGCGCGGAGACCTCGACCACCTCGTCGAACGGGGAGCCGCCTTCGCCCGCGTCGGGCGCGACGATTCCCGCGAACATCACCGTGTGCTTCCCGAGCGCCCGCGCCTCCCGGGCCAGCGAGCCGGGCCCCTTGCCGAGCGCCGTCTGCCGATCGAAGCGTCCCTCGCCGGTGAGCACGGCGTCGGCGGCGGCGAGCCGCTCGGACAGCCGCAGCGTCCGGGCCACCAGCTCGTAGCCGGAGACGATCTTCCCTCCCGCCAGGGCCGCGAGCCCGTAGCCGAAGCCTCCGGCCGCGCCCACGCCAGGGACCTGGGCCAGCCCGGGAGCGACGACCTCCGCGAGGTGGGCCAGCGCGGACTCCAGCTCGGCCACGGCGTGCGCGTCCGCGCCCTTCTGCGGCCCGAACAGACGCGAGGCCCCATCCGGCCCGAGCAGCGGCGCGGTGACATCCGTGGACACCAGCACCTCGACGCGGGCGAGCCTCGGGTGACCTCCGCTCGCGTCCACGCGTGCGAGCCGCATCAACGCGGCGCCTCCTGGAGGCAGGGGCACCCCGTGCTCATCGAGGAACCGGAACCCGAGCGCCGCGAGCGCTCCCGTGCCCCCATCATTCGTGGCACTGCCCCCGAGCCCGAGGATGAGGCGCTCGCAGCCCCGGTCCAGCGCCGCGCGCATCAGCTCGCCGGTGCCAACGGTGGAGGTGCGCCGGGGGTCTCGCTCGCCCGGAGTGAGCAGGGACAACCCCGAGGCCGCGGCCATCTCGATGACCGCCGTGCGCCCCGAGTCCAACAGCCCGTAGGTGGCGCGCACGGGCATACCGAGCGGCCCCTGCACGGTGCACGTCACCCGCTCACCGCCCAGGCCCGCGAGCAGCGCCTCCACCGTGCCCGGCCCACCATCCGCGAGCGGCGCCACGTCCAGCTCCACCCCGGGCGCGCCCTGACGCAGTCCCTCGGCGAGCGCGGAAGCGGCCTCGGCGGCGGTGAGCGTCCCCTTGAATTCCTGGGGCGCGACGAGCCAGCGGCTCACGGTTGGGGGTCCGCGGGCTTCTGCTCGGCGGTCGGGGCGTCAGAGGGCTTCTGCTCGGCGGGAGGATTGACGATGATCTTCCCGCTCCCCGGGCTCCGGGCGACGCACCGGTAGGTCAGCCTCTCCTCGATGCACTCCTGGAAGGGATCGCACTCGCCGCGGCAGGGGAGGGGATCGCAGTAGCCGGTGGTCTTGTTGCAGGTGGTCCCCACGGGGCACGAGGCATAGCAGCCGCCCTGGGAGCGAGAGGCCGCCGATGCACCGACCGCGATGCCCGTGTTGAGCGCGGCGGTGAGCAGCGCGCCCCCGCTGGCGCCAACACATCCGCACAGCGAGAGGACCACCGCCATTACGGCACCGCGCCACGACGTGGGACTCATGGTTGCTCCTTCCGGGAAGAGGCTTCCGCATGCCACTCGAGGATGGGACGAGGGCCGGTCAACGAGGGGAGGATGCGCTGGGAGACGCGCTCCAGGCGGATCAGCAGCGCGGTCACCGTATCGGCCGGCTGGCGTGCCGGGCCACGGATGCGCTCGCAGAAGAAGGTGCGGCAGCCGAACGGGCGATCCGCGTACACGGTGCAGCGCTTTCCCGCCGCGTCCAGGTAGGGACAACCCCCGTCCTCCCTCGGAGGAGGCAGCGGGTGGTTTCGCGCGAGCAGCAGCCACTCGGGGTACCACAGCCAGGGCTGCCGCTGCGTCTTCGAGAGCTGGCAGCACTCGCCGCTCGCCGGGCACGAAAAGGGCGCGTACGCCGCATCCGCCTGCCGGTAGATGGCGCGCACTTCCTGGAGGGCTCGCGCCTGCTCGCGCGCGCCCGCGGCCGTGGGGGCCTCGTCGATGTCGTCGTCCCAGTCGGGGGTGTGCATGGCGGTCCCCCTCCCAGGAGGAGAGGGAATGGCGTCAGTCTCGCACGAGGGGCGTGACGGGAGGAATCCCGCCCGCCCGGGTTTCACTCAGAGCACGCGGAGCACGAAGCACTTGAGGTAGCGCGTCTCGCGCAGATTGAGGAGCACCGGGTGGTCCTTGCCC
Source organism: Archangium sp. (assembly GCF_045802675.1). Taxonomy (GTDB): domain Bacteria; phylum Myxococcota; class Myxococcia; order Myxococcales; family Myxococcaceae; genus Archangium. The sequence continues at coordinate 22,667 of NZ_JBJMQO010000101.1, forward strand.
GCGCCGCGCTTCTCGATGATCTGCACGCGCCGCTTCGCGTCCGCCGCCGCCGAGGCCAGCATGTCCTCGAAGCCCTGCTCGTCGATGTGGTACGTGCAGCTCGCGGAGATGAGGTAGCCGCCCGGCCGCAAGAGCTGCATGGCGCGCAGGTTGATCTCCTTGTACCCGCGCAGCGCGCCCTCGATGGCGTCCTTGTTCTTCGCGAACGAGGGAGGGTCCAGCACGATGGTGTCGAAGCGGCGGCCCTCGTCCACGGCATCGCGCAGGAAGTCGAAGGCGTTGGCGACCACCACCTCCACGTTGCCGAGCTTGTTGGACGCGGCGTTCTCGCGCAGCTGCGCGGCGGCCTGGTCGGAGATCTCCACGGCGGTGACGCTCTTGGCGCGCGTGGCGAGCTGGAGCGCGAAGCCGCCCACGTACGAGAAGCAGTCGAGCGCCTCGCCGAAGGCGTACTGCGAGGCCACGATGTGGTTCTCGCGCTGGTCGAGGAACGCGCCCGTCTTCTGGCCCTCGAGCAGGTCCGCGCGCACGCGCACGAGCCCCTCGTCATAGGCCACGGGCCCGGGCAGCGTTCCGTACAGCACGCCCTTCTCCTGGGGCAGGCCCTCGAGTCCGCGCACGCCCACGTCCGAGCGGTTCACGATGGCGCGCGGCTTGTACAGCTCCACGAGCAGCTCGGTGATGAGTTGCTTGCGCTGCTCGGTGCCCGGGATGAGGAACTGCACGCTGAGACAGTCGCCGTAGCGATCCACCACGAGTCCGGGCAGGAGGTCCGCCTCGCCGTGCACCGCGCGGTAGGTCGTCTCGCCGGGAAGGGCGCGCTGGCGCATCGCGTCGGCGAGGGCCAGGCGCTGGCGGAAGAAGTCCGTGTCCACCGCCACGTCCTCGTAGGACAGCCAGCGCAGGGAGATCTTCGAGAGCTTCGAATAGAAGGCCTTGCCGAGGAACCAGCCGCGCGCATCCATCACGCGGACGATCTCCCCGCCCTGGAGGCCGGGGTCCCCGTTGAGGTCGGCGCGGTAGATCCACGGGTGGCCGGCCTGCCAGCGCTCGACGCCCCGGCGGATGAGCGAGACCTGGGGCAGCCCGTCCGGGCCCATCTCCGGAGTGGTCCGGTCCGGGGCGATGACCTCGGGGCGGTGCGGGGGGCGCTTGCGGCCGGGAGGGGCTCCGGGGCGGCGGTCATGGCGGGGGTTGTCGCGAGTGGGCTTGGGCATGGCTCGAGGGGCGTATACTCCAAACCGCGTGAGATACGACCTGCTCCTTCAATCCATGGTCCCCGGGACTCCTTTCGACAGTGCCCGGGTGGAGGCCCTCCTGGAAGCCCGGGGGGCGAAGGCCCAGCCGAGCGGTGGGCGTTCCTGGCTGCTGGCGCACGGCTCGGTGGAGTTCCACCCGCTGCGCGAGGGCGGCCAGTGGATAGCCACCGAGGTGCGCGTGCCCCTCCTGGACCGGGAGGACCTGGTGCGCGAGGTGGTCTCCAAGGCGGCGGAGCTGGCGAAGGAGGCCGAGGTCCGCCTCGTGGATCCACAGCTCGGGCGTGAGCTGTCGGCCCACGACGAGGGCGCGGTGGCGGACCAGTACCAGCGCACCGCGCGCTACGCGGCGGAGATGGCGGGAGTGGCCTCGGCCATGCCCATCAGCACCACCGAGAGCGAGGGCTTCCAGCCGACGACGAAGGTCGTCTTCGGGGCCCTCGCCGTCTTCACCCTGCTGTACCTGCTGGTGAACTGGATCAACGAACAGCTCGGGGGCTGAAGTAGGGTGGGGCGCTCGCGCGATGAACGCGCGGAACCCGAGGACACACCCGATGCGCAAGCTCCTGCCCCTGGCCGTTTTCGCCGTCCCCCTGGCCCTGCCGATGCTGGGCTGTCATGCGGCCCAGGCCCAGGACACCACGACGCTGACCACGATCGCCGACGCCCGCAGCGGCATCGCCACGCCGGTCGACGTGGGGCCGACGGGGGACTCGCCGGGCGACATGTTCGTGTTCGACCAGCCGCTGTTGAACGCGGCCGGGCAGAACATCGGCTCGAACAGTGGCTACTGCATCCGGACGCTGCCGGGCCAGTTCAGCGAGTGCCAGTGGACGCTCACCATGTCCGACGGGACCATCACCGTGGCGGGCCGGGAGGCCGAGACGGGCACCTCGCTGATTCCGGTCATCGGTGGCACGGGCGCCTTCGTGGGCGTGCGCGGCGTGCTGGCCACCACCCCCAACGGCGACCGGACGTTCACCCAGGTGCTCACGCTGATGACGGCGAATCCGTAGGCCCACGGGCCCTTCCCGGTGGTGGAAGGGGCTGGATTGGGTGAGAAGGGGCAGGCGTTGGCGGGCGCCGGGCATTAGGTTGGACAGGTGTTCAAGTCGCTCGTCCTCGCATTCGTGGTGCTCCCGTTCGTCGACCTGTACCTGCTGCTGCTCATCGGCCGGGAGGTGGGCTTCTGGCCCACGGTGAGCCTGGTATTGGCCGCGGGCCTGATTGGCTCCTTCCTGGCCAGGAAGGAGGGCGTGCGCGTCCGCCGCCGCTGGCAGGAGTCGATGGCCCGGGGACAGGTGCCGCAGGAGGGCCTTCTGGGTGGGGCGCTCGTCCTCGCGGGCGGGGTGCTGCTGGTCATACCGGGAGTGCTCACCGACGTGCTGGGCCTCTTCCTGCTGTTCCCCCCCACGCGCCGGCTGGTGGCGGGGTTGGTGCACCGGAGGCTCGAGCGGGGCATGGCGGAAGGCACGGTGCGAGTCACCACCTTCCAGTCGGGCCCGTTCCCCGGAGGCCCCTTCGGTCCGCCCGAGCAGGACGAGCCCCTCACTCACCGTCCCTCGAGGCCGAGCCTGAATCGCGGGCCGGGGGAAGAAGTGGACGCCGAGTTCACCGAGGAAGACGGGCGCTAATCGCCCCTCGCCCTTCCACTCCGTGCCTCACCCGTGCGTCAGAAGACGCGCTGGTTCTCGCGAACGAGGACCTTCACCTTGCCCTCGCAGATGCCATTGAGGCGCTGGCAGTCGAGCTCGCGTGTCTCCCCGAGCTTCACCGTGTCATCCAGGAGCGGCTGTTTCCGAGCGTCCCAGAGCTGAAGGTGGACGTGCTCGTCGTCGGTCCAGGAGACCTGGATGGGGAGGGACACGCGCTTGCCCTGGTGCTCGAAGTCCACCGAGGTGGGCTCCGCGGGCGCGAGGGTATAGACGCCGGTGACGGTGGGGAGCTGGAAGAGGAGCTGCACGGGACGCTGGTGCTCCTCGGACGTCTTGAGCTGGAGCGTGTGCTGGCCGGTGATGCGCAGGCTCATGAAGTCGAGCGTGGGTGGGTGCTCCTCGGCGAGGGGCTTCACCTCGAGCTGCTTCGGGGTGCCCTGGACGGTGGCGATGGCGCCGTCCTGGGTGCGGACATACCCCGAGCAGCGCTCCTTGGAGGAGCAGTCGATGGTGAGGCGCCAGTTGGCGCGGGCATCGGGACAGTCCTTGGGGACCTCGAGCTGACCCTGGGCCTTCGGGGTGAGGACGAGGCTCTGGGTAGTCTGGGAGCGGCAGACGTAGTCCACGTCGACCGCGAGCGCGGTGACCTCGACGGGGGAGGGCGGCTTCGGGGACTCGCTCTGGGGCGGGGTCCCGTCCGCGGCGAGCACCAGGGCGAGCACGGAGAGAGCGGAGCGCATGGCCCCGGTGTCTACCACGGCGCGAGCGGCCCGCCCTCTTTCGGGCGAGCGCGGGGCGAGCGGCACGAGTCGGCGGAACGCGACCCCATTCCAGGCAGGAGAGCGGCCCGTCGAAGTCCTGGCGCGCCTGCTCCACACCCCACCCTGAACTCAGGGACATGGGACTGAAGGACAGTCTCCCTGCTCGTGGCCGACCCAGGCGGCAATGCCCATGCTCGTAGGGTGCAACCTACACTTTTCAAATCTCCGCACGCCGATCCATCCACCACCGCACGCGTGTGCCTGGGCGTGTGGCCCTGGGAGTGAGGCGCGATGGCCTGGCTCGTCATTTTCCTGCTCATCGCCGTCAATGCGCTCTACGTCGTCGCGGAGTTCACCGCGGTGGGCCTGCGCGTGACGCAACTGCAGCCGCTCGCCCAGCGGGGGAACCGCCGCGCGGCGGGGCTTCTCGCGGTGCTCGAGGATGGGGCCCAGCTCGATCGCTACGTGTCCGCCTGCCAGATTGGCATCACGCTCGCGAGCCTCATCGTGGGCGCGTATGGCCAGGCCACGGTCGCGCTGCAGCTCACGCCCGTGCTCGAGCGCCTCGGAGGGCTGCATCCCGTGGCGGCGCACTCGGCGGCGGCGGTGGCCGTGCTCGTGCTGCTCACCGTGGCGCAGGTGCTCTTCGGAGAGCTCGTCCCGAAGGCCATCGCGCTGCAGTTCCCCGTGCAGTCGGGACTGCTCACGTACCCGGCGATGCGCGTGTCCCTCAAGCTGTACGCGGGCTTTCTCAAGGTGCTCAACGGCAGTGGGTTGCTGCTCCTGCGCCTCTTCGGGGTGAAGCCCGGGGGCCATCACCACGTCCACTCACCCGAGGAGCTGGACCTGCTCATCGAGGAGAGCCATCAGGCGGGGGTGCTCAAACCCGAGCAACAGCACCGGCTCCACCGCGCGCTGAAGCTGGGGGAGCGCACGGCGGCGGACCTCATGGTGCCGCGCAAGCGCATCGCCGCGCTCGAGCTCTCCACCGCGCCGGACGAGGTGCTGCGCCGGGCCATCTCGAGCCCCTACACGCGCCTGCTCGTGTACCAGGGCACGCTCGACAAGGTGCTGGGGATGGTCCACACCAAGGACCTGGCGAGCCACTTCGCCCGCCAGGGCGCCCTGCCGCCGCTGTGCGACGTGCTGCGTCCGCTGCCCACGGTGCGCCGCGGGCTGAAGGCGGACCAGTTGCTCGAGCTGCTGCGCGAGCGGCGTGCCACCCAGGCGCTGGTGGTGAATCGCAACGGAAGGGTGGAAGGGCTCGTGAGCATGGAGGACGTGCTCGCGGAGCTGCTCGGCCGGTTGGGTGATGAGCTCAAGCCCGCGATGGAGCCCTCCCATGCCTGACCTCGTCGCGCCCCTCATCATCGCGCTGCTCATCGGTATCAACGCGTTCTTCGTCACCGCCGAGTTCGCCTTCATCGGAGCGCCGCGTACGGCCATCGACCGGCGGGCCGCGAGCGGGAGCCGGCGGGCCCGGCGCGTGAGCAAGCTGTTGCGCGACCCCAAGCTACAGGACCGCTACATCGCCACGGCGCAGGTGGGCGTCACGGTGGCGAGCCTCGGGCTCGGCATGTACGGCGAGCACATGGTGGCCGGGTGGCTGGCGTCGCTCCTCGAGTCGCTCGGAAGCTCGCGGTGGGTGGCCGCGCACTCGGTGGCGAGCGTCGCCTCGGTGGCGCTGCTGACGTACCTGCACATCGTGCTCGGCGAGATGATTCCCAAGACGCTCGCGCTGCACCGGGCGGAGCACGCGGCGCTGTGGATCAACACGCCCATCCGGTGGGTGAGCACGGCCCTGTTTCCGGTGGTCGCCCTGTTGAACGCGATGGGCAATGGGGTGCTGCGCCTGCTGGGCGTACGCCGCACCGGAGGACCCACGGGTCACTCGCAGGAAGAGCTGCGCTTCGTCGTCGAGGAGAGTCAGCGCGCGGGGCAGCTGAGGCGGGAGTCGGGCCAGGTGCTGACGGAGCTCTTCCGGTTCGGGGAGCGGACGGCGGGCGAGGCCGCCATGCCGCGCGTGCGGCTGCTGGGGATTCCGCTGGGCGCCACGCCCGAGCAGGTGCGGAGCGTGCTGCGGCAGTCGAACCACACGCGTTATCCCGTGTACGCGAGGGACCTGGATCACATCGTGGGGATGGTGCACATCAAGGACCTGCTGCGCGTGCTGTCGTCGGGAGAGCCGCTGACGTATGGGAACGTGCGGGCGGTGCCCTTCGTACCGCGCACGGCGAGGCTCGACAGCGTGCTGTTGGTGATGCGCCGCGAGAAGGTGCAGGTGGTGGTGGTGATGGATGAGCTCGGAGGGACGGCGGGCCTGCTCACCGTCGAGGACCTCTTCGAGGAGGTGGTGGGAGAGATCGAGGAGGGCACACCGACCGCACCCGTGCTTCGAGAGGATGGGGATGGGCACCTCATCGCCTCGGGACTCCGCCGGCTCGACGAAGTGGGTAGGCAGCTGGGGCTCGAGCTCTCCAACGACGAGGTGGACACCGTGAGTGGGCTCGTGCTCGCGGAGCTGGGCCGGCCTCCGAATGTGGGGGACGTGGTGGACTACGGGGAGGTCCGCCTCGAGGTGACGGTCGTGGAGGGCCACGGCGTGAAGGAGTGCCGCATCACGCGCCTGCCGCCCCCGAGCCCGGCCGAGTTCGACGAAGGCTCCGCTCAGCCGGCCTGACGGGTTCGTGCTCAATCGCTGGACGTGTCCCCTTTGGGCCCACCGCGACGGCGCACCTGCCTGGCCTTGGGCCGGGCGCGCTGGGTGGTGGGGGCCTGGCGGGTTGGGCTTGCGAAGGGCCCGCTTGCTTCATCTACGGGGTCCAGGTTCCAGGTGCCTTCTTGCCAGTATTTCAGGGTCATGATTGCACCGATAGAAGAGATTCCGGTCCTGTCGGCGGCGGCTTCCAACACTGCCTTGGCCTCCGCTGTCCGATACCGCAGCAAGAAAGCAGCAGCCTTGACTCGTACATCCTGCCGAGGGTGCTTGAGCAGAACGGCGAGCGCATCACGTCCAGGATCGCCTGCGGACCGCAGTTTCCTGAGCGCGGCGATGTAACGATCCGCGTGCTTGTTGCCCATTTTGGCATCCCCTCTCATTATCGATTCCGACTGGGCTGCCACGTTCTCGGCGAACTCCTCTACGAGCTTTTCCAGATCCATTACCAGTTCCCACTCTTGATCATTTTGATGGCAAGCAATCCAAACGAGCGTTGCTCCTCATAGCTTTGAGTCCTGAGCCATTCCCTTACCGTCAGGCTGCTTGATCTGGTGATGTCGAAGTTCTTCGTGGAATAGAATGCACTGACGTCCGTGTGCAGGTTCTTCTCCGTCCCACGGCAAGGGCCACCGCGAGGCTGCGCTTGTCGTCGGCTTGCAGGTAGGGCCCGTCATCGAACAGGGTCAGGCAATCGCCGGGCGTGCCGCCTCTCTGGCAGAACCGTCCATAGGCTTGCGCCAGCTCCGACTGCCAGGCCCCGCCACTGAGAGGCGTGTCCGCGAGCGCCAACCTCCGGCCGGTGTAGAGCGAGGGGGTTGGGGTGGACACCCGCAGCGGGACGTTGAGCCAGAACGTCGTCAGGGCGGACGTCAGCTGGGTATCACTCACCTGAATGGGCCGAAAGTCCGTGGGCAGGTTGGAAAGGACAGCTTCGCCTTCGCCCGTGTCTTCGTCGTCGTCTTCCGGCTCCGGTGCCCACGTCCTGTGGGATTCTCCGGCTCTGGCCGGGGGGAGGTCCCTGGCGCATGAGGTGAACAGCATCAGCGCGGCCAGGGCGAGCGCGCCCACGCGCGAGCAGCGCCGCGTGCCCACGGGGCGCGAATGGATGGAAGGGGTGGACATCATCGCTCCTGGCTCAGCGGCTACCGGTGCGCGGTGCCACCAGGCGCCAGCAGCGGTGGATCTCCTTGCGCTGGAAGTCCTCGGGGAGGGAGCCGGGGGTGAGCTCCTCCACCTGCTCGAAGCCGCGCACGGCGGTGTCCTTCAACTCGAAGCCCAGGAAGTTGGTGGAGAAGTAGAGGACGCCACCGGGGGACAGCAGCTCCCGGATGCCCTCCAGCATCCGCACGTGGTCGCGCTGCACGTTGAAGGTGCCCTGCATCTTCTTCGAGGTGGAGAAGGACGGTGGGTCGCACACCACCAGGTCGAAGGTCTGCTCGGGGTCCTTGCGCTGGTCCTGCACCCAGGCCATGGCGTCCGCGCGCAGCAGGGTGTGGCGCACGTCCGACAGCCCGTTGAGCGCGAGGTTCTCCTCGGCCCAGTCCAGGTAGGTGTTGGACAGGTCCACGCTGAGGGTGCGCGAGGCTCCGCCCGCGGCGGCGTATACGGTGAAGGCGCCCGTGTAGCAGAAGAGGTTGAGGAAGCTCTTTCCCCTGGCCTCGTCGCGCACCCGGGCGCGCGTGAGCCGGTGGTCCATGAAGAGGCCGGTGTCCAGGTAGTCGCCGAGGTTCACCCAGAACTTCAGCCCCTGCTCCTCCACCACGAGGCGCTCGGAGCCCTCGCCCACGCGGCCGTACTGCGAGCGGCCCCACGGCTGCGGCAGGTGCGTCTTCACGTGCACGTGCTCGGGGGGCACCTCCAGCACCGCCGTCACCGCCGCGAGCACCTCGGCCCGCTGCTCCTCCAGGCTCTTCAACGCTCTGCGTCGTGGGTACTCCACCAGGTGCACCCGGTCCCCGTAGAGGTCCACCGCATAGGAGTACTCGGGGACGTCCCGGTCGTACACGCGGAAGGCGGTGAGCCCGCGCGCCTTGGCCCACTTGCGCAAATGCCGCGCGTTCTTGCGCAGGCGGTTCTCGAACATCCCCACCGCCGCCCCCGAGCCCTGGTCCGCTGTCGTCATGGCTGCCCTCGTCCTCTCCCGTACAAACGCCGCCCCCTCTTCCCCGAGTCCCCGCCGCCCGGCAAGCCTTCCCGACATGCCCCTCCGGCCCGGCTGCCACTCCCGAGGGGCGGGGGAGTGTGATAGGCCCCCGGCCATGCGCTTCGATACCCTCGCCATCCATGCCGGCCAGGAGCCGGATCCCACCACCGGCGCCATCATGACGCCGGTCTACATGACCTCCACCTACGTCCAGGCGGGCCCCGGGGAGCACAAGGGCTTCGAGTACAGCCGGACGCAGAACCCCACCCGCAACGCGCTCCAGGACTGTCTGGCGGCCCTCGAGGGCGCGAAGCACGGTCTGGCCTTCGCCTCGGGTCTGGCGGGCACGGACATGCTGATGCACATGCTGGAGGCCGGGGACCACGTCGTGGTGTCCGACGACGTGTACGGCGGCACCTTCCGCATCTTCGACAAGGTGTTCCGCCGCCACGGCCTGAGCTTCTCGTGGGTGGACCTGTCCAACCCGGACAACTTCGAGAAGGCCATTACCCCCAAGACGAAGATGGTCTGGGTGGAGTCGCCCACCAACCCGATGCTCAAGCTCATCGACCTGGCGCGCATCGCGGAGACGGCGAAGAAGCGGAACATCCTCTCGGTGTGCGACAACACGTTCATGACGCCGTACTTCCAGCGTCCGATGGACCTGGGCTTCGACGTGGTGACGCACTCGACGACGAAGTACATCAACGGCCACAGTGACGTGGTGGGCGGCTTCGTGTGCACGAGCAACGAGGAGCTCGCGCAGAAGATGTACTTCCTGCAGAACGCGGTGGGCGGCGTGCCGGGCCCCATGGACTGCTTCCTGGTGCTGCGCGGCGTGAAGACGCTGGGCGTGCGCATGGAGCGCCACGCGCAGAACGCGCTGAAGGTGGCGCAGTACCTGGCCACGCACCCCAAGGTGAGCAAGGTCACCTACCCGGGCCTGGAGAGCCACCCGCAGCACGCGCTGGCGCGCAAGCAGATGAAGGGCTTCGGCGGCATGATGACCTTCGACATCAAGGGCGGGCTGGAGTCGGCGCGCAAGTTCCTCAAGACGGTGAAGATCTTCGCGTGCGCCGAGTCGCTCGGTGGCGTGGAGTCGCTCATCGAGCACCCGGCGATCATGACGCACGCGTCGGTGCCGAAGGAGACGCGTGAGCTGCTGGGCATCTCGGACGGCCTCATCCGCCTGTCGGTGGGCATCGAGGACGCGCAGGACCTGATGGACGACCTGAAGCAGGCGCTGGACGTGGCCTGAGCCACTTCCCCTGAGCACCCTCTTCCTGGAGGCGGATGTGCACGAGGGCCGCGTCACGGCGGTGCGCGTGGGAGGCGCGTCGGTGCGCGTGGGCGAGGGCTTCCTGGAGCTTCCGTAGCCCGGGTCCCATCCCGGGCCCGGACCGGAGCACTCAACACGTCCACCGACGGCCATCCGCCTCGGCAGGCCCTTGTCCCGTGAGCGCGCTCCGAGCAGTCTCCCCGGCCCCCGCGTGGAGCGGGGCTTCACCCAGGAGCACACGTGCCCAAGGCGATTCCCGACGGATACCACTCCCTGACGCCGTACCTCGCGCTGCGCGACGCCGCGAAGGCCATTGAGTTCTACAAGGCGGCGCTCGGCGCCACCGAGCTGTACCGGCTGCCGATGCCGGGCGGGAAGATCGGCCATGCGGAGCTGCAGATCGGCAACTCGCGGCTGATGGTGTCGGACGAGATGCCCGAGTGGGGCAACAAGAGCGCGGCGGCCTATGGCGGCTCGCCGGTGGGGCTGTGCATCTACACCGAGAACGTGGATGCGCTCGCCGAGCGTTTCGTGAAGGCCGGCGGCAAGCAGGTGCGGCCGCTGGAGAACCAGTTCTACGGCGACCGCTCGGGCCAGTTCATGGACCCCGAGGGCTTCAAGTGGACGCTCGCGCAGCACGTGGAGGACGTGTCGCCCGAGGAGATGCAGCGCCGCATGGAGAAGATGGGCGGGTAGAGTTTCCACCCGCTGTGTCCGGGGCACCCGGGATGGATTCGAGCCGCCCGGGTGTTCAGCTGAAATGCCCATCAAGACCAAGCGCTGGTGCGTGCCCGCCGAGCCCGATGACGGGCTGCGCATCCTCATCTGCCGGTTCCGTCCCCGAGGGCTCCCCAAGGCGAAGGAGACGTGGGACGTGTGGATGAGGGACCTGGGTCCCAGTCCGCCGCTGCTCGCCGCCTTCCAGGGAAAGGGCCAGACGCCCATCACCCTCGACGCGTACCGCGAGCGCTACCTGCGCGAGATGGAGGCCCAGCGCGAGACGATCGCCGGGCTCGCGGCCCGTGTGGACCGCGGAGAGACGGTGACGCTGCTGTGCTCCAAGGACTGCATCATCGCCGAGGCCTGTCACCGCACGTTGCTCGCCGAGCTCATCGAAGCGGCGCGAGCGAAGTGACGCCCCGCTACTTCTTGCAGGGCATGTAGAGGCCGAGCTGCGCATCCACCGCCACGTAGATGCGCAGGAAGTTCGGGTGCGGGTAGACGCCCGTCACCTCGGTGCGTAGCACCTGGCCGCGCGCGCAGCCCGAGTCGTCGGCGAAGGACAGCTCCGTGGACATCTTGTCCTTCACCGCCGCGAGGCGCTCGGACACGTCCACCCGCAGCGCCTGCCGCGCCTGGTCGCGGATGGACTGGTAGTCCATGGCGAACTTGAGCTTCACCAGCTCGCTGGCCGTGCCCGGGGTGATCTCCAGGTCCGGCACGGACAACTGGTTGTCGATGACGTGCGGGTGGCCGGCGAAGTACAGCTCGCCGCCCACGCCGATGGAGTAGTCGCCCACCTTGGCGTTGCCCCCCAGGTTCATCTTGATGACCACCGTGTCATCCGACGGGTAGACCTGGGGCTTCTCCATGTACAGCTCGGGGTGCGACGCGGAGAAGTAGAGGCGGCCCTTCATGGAGGACTCGAGCGCCTTGGAGAGCTCCTCGTAGCGGGCGGCCACCGGGATGACGACCTTGAAGGGGCCCGAGGGCAGGGTGGAGACGTTCTGTAGCAGGGGCATCGTCACCTCCGTGGCCACCTGCGTCGCCGGAACGCCGGCGTCCACGCCCGTGCCCCCATCGTTGCTCGTGGGGCCCACGGCGTACGTGGCCGGCTGCATGCCCGCGTCCGGGCGGGGCGTGCCTCCATCCGTGCCCGCGCCGCCCGCGGTGTAGCTGGCGAACTGCGTGTTGCTGGCGCCCGGGGTGCCGCTATCGGCGCTGGCCTGCGCGCCTCCATCCGAGCCTGGGGTGCCGCCGTCGTTGCTCGTGGGGCCGGTGAGGCTCGCCACCGGGGTGCAGGGCAGCGTCACCGAGGGCATCACCACGATGCCGAGGTCCTTCTCGAAGCCATCGGCGAGCACGGTGGGCGCGGCCTCCAGGCTCGTCACCTTGAGCTCGGCGCAGGCCACCTGGTCGCCCACGGGAATCTCGATGGGGCGCGCGAGCCGCGAGAAGGCATTGGCCACCAGCGGGCGCACGTCGTAGCGGAAGTCGTCGAGCGTCTTGCCCACCACTTCCTTGAGCTTGCCCTCGATGGCGCGGTTGACGGCCTCCACCGGCCCGGAGGCCACCACCTGCACCTCGGCGGACTGCAAGAGCGCCTTGAAGTCCGCCGTCATGACGGGCTCGCCCGCGATGGTGACGGTGATGGGCATCTCCCGCTCGCCGAGCATGTTGAAGCGTCCATGCACGGTGACGCCCACCACGATGCGGCCCCGGTCGAAGCGGATGGTCAGCGGCTCGCGCGTCCAGGTGTAGTGGAGCGTCTGGCCGCCGAAGAGCTGCGCATCGCCCTCGCCCATGCGGGGCAGGCTCTCGGCCATCTTCTTGGCGAGGCCGTCGCGGAAGATGGTGGCGTGGATGACGATGCGCGAGGGCGGGGGATCCGACACCGGGCGGCCCCCATTGGCGGCGGGCGGAGGCGGCTGCAGCGTCTGCGCCTCGAGGCGGGGACCGCCGCAGGACAGGAGGGCGAGGGACGCGAGGAGCGCGGAGAGCGGACGGGAGCGCGAGGAAGGCATGGGAGTTGGTGGCCATTCTCCGCTACCCGGCCCGCCCGCCCAAGCCCCATGCGTGCGTGCTCCCCGGGGCGCCTTCACCCACCGTGTAGGCGAGCAGGCACCTCCGGGCCCGGCCGCCCCTCAGGACTCGGTGAAGTCCAGGTCCTGGTGGAACGTCTCCCGCAGCATCAGCGTGCACACCAGGCCGATGGCGCAGCACACCAGGGCCAGCATGCGCGTGGCGGGCAGCACCCCGAGCGTGGGCTTGAGGGTGAACCAGAGCGAGGTAATGGGGACGGCCAGGGCTCGCACCACGTTGGGGGCGCTCGTGGCCGCGGTGGCGCGCAGGTTCGTGCCGAACAGCTCGCTCGCCGTGGTGACGAAGACGGACCAGTAGCCGGTGGTCGCGCCCACCACGAAAATCATCGCGTAGAAGGGCGTGGCCCCGAGCGGCGCCACCTCGAGGAAGAGGAGCATGGAGAGGGCGAGCCCCACGAGGAAGGCCCCGATGGCGCGCTTGCGGCTGCGCAGCATCTGGCTGAGCCAGCCGCTCGTGAAGTTGCCCACCACCACGCCGCCGTACGCGAAGCCGATGACGCGGCCAGGCTGGATGGCCTCGGCCAGCCCCATGGCCCGGCCCAGCTCCGGCGCGAACACGAAGAGCACGCCCGTGGCGAACCAGATGGGCATGGCGCTCAGCACGATGCAGGCGAAACGCGCGAACCGCTCCGAGGGCCACAGCAGCGCCAGCGGGTTGCCTCGGGGCGCGCCGTCGCGGGCCATCTGCTCGAACATGCCGCTCTCGGCCACGCGCAGCCGCATGGCGAGCAGCACGAAGCCCAGCACTCCGCCGAGCAGGTAGCAGGCCTTCCAGCCCAGCAGCTCGGCCACGGCTCCCGCGACCACCGCGCCCAGCAGCCCCACCGAGGCCACGAGCGTCGTGCCCACGCCCCGCAGCCGCGTGGGCAGCAGCTCGCCCACCAGGGTGATGCCCGCGCCGAGCTCTCCCGCCAGCCCGAAGCCCGCCAGCGCCCGCAGCACCGCGTACGTCTCCACGTTGGTGACGAAGGCGTTGAGCAGGTTCGCCGTCGAGTACAGCGCGATGGAGGCGTAGAGCGTGCGCGTCCGGCCGTAGCGGTCTCCCGCCGCGCCGAAGGCGAAGCCCCCGAGCAGCATGCCGATGAGCTGCATGTCCAGCAGGTGCTTGCCGAGCCGCGCCAGTTGCTCGGGGTCCGTCACGCCAATCCCTTGCAGCGAGGGGATGCGGAGGATGGAGAACATGACGAGGTCGAACATGTCGACGAAGTAGCCAAGCGCGGCCACCATCACGGCGAGCCAGGGACGACGGTCGGGAGACATGCGCCCAACGGTAGCACGGTGGCATCTGGGGCCCGAGGGGGGGCCCGCGTGTCCCTCAGCCCGCCGAGAGGTGCTCGATGAGTGTCTTGACGCCGATGCCGATCAGCACCAGGCCGCCGAAGATGTCCAGCTTGCCCTCGAGCGACTCACCGAAGCGGCGCCCGATGCTCACGCCCAGCAGACACAGCACGAAGGTGACTCCACCGATGACCGCCGCCGCCGCCGCCAGCCGGATCTCCAGCAGGGGCAGCGTCACGCCCGCCGCCAGCGCGTCGATGCTGGTGGCCAGCGCCATCAGCGTGAGCCTCCCGAACTGGAACGGGTTGCGCTCCGGGGCCGCGTCGTCCTTCTTCCCGTCGGGACCTCCCGGGTGGTGGTGGGTGAGGGCCTCGTGGATCATCTTCGCCCCGATGCCGCTCAGCAGCACGAAGGTCACCCAGTGGTCCCAGGCCGCGATGGCGCCGGCGAACTGCGAGCCCAGCACCCATCCGATGACGGGCATGAGCGCCTGGAACAGGCCGAACATGAAGGACAGCAGCAGCGCGTCTCGCGCCCGGACGCGCGGGGTCGCCAGGGCACTCGCCACGGACACGGCCGTGGCATCCATGGCCAGGCCCACCGCGAGCAACAGCAGGGTCAGGAACGACGACATGTGCCGCCTTTTGCCCGATACCCGCGCCGGGCGGAAGCGGGATGAACGGGCACGCCCGTTTGAAGCACGAAGGCCCCGGGTCCGCTCTGGGAACCCGAGGCCCTCGTTACCCTCACCCCGTCCCTCTCCCGGAGGGGAGGGTGGGGGTGACTGCGCACCGGCTCGTGGCTAGGCCGCCGTGCGGTGCATGTAGTCGATCAGGTCGATCTTCGTGACGATGGCGATCACCTTCTCGCCCTCCTTCACCACCGCGACCTTGTCCTGGTTGAACACCTCGCGCAGCCGGTTGAGGCTCGTCTCCGGCGACACCACGCCCTGCAGCGGCGCCACGATGCTGTCGATCGTGTCCGAGAACTTCACCTTGTTCGCCACCAGCGCGTTGAGCAGGTCGTACTCGTGGATCATCCCCACCGCACGGCCCTCGTCGCTCACCACCGGCATCTGGCTGATGCCCCGGTTGCGCATGCTCTCCACCACGGCGTCCACCCGCTCGCCCTTGCGCGCGGTGATGACCTCGCGCTTGCCGCTGAGCAGCTCGCGCACCGTCCCGGCGCCCTTCTCCTCCAGGAAGCCGTTGTCGCGCATCCACTCGTCCGAGTGGAACTTGCTGATGTAGCTCATGCCCGTGTCCGGCAGGATGACGACGATCGTCTTGCCCTTGCCGACTTCCTTGGCCAGCTGCACCGCCACGTGCACCGCCGCGCCCGCCGAGCCACCCGCGAAGATGCCCTCCTCGCGCGCCAGCCGCCGCGCCGCCACGAAGCTCTGACGGTCATCCACCTGCCGGATGTCGTCCACCACCTTGAAGTCCATGGCACCGCACAGCATGTCCTCGCCGATGCCCTCGACCTTGTAGACGTGCGGCTCGGTGAGCTTGCCCGTCTTGAAGTAGCCCTCGTACACCGAGCCCTCGGGGTCCACGCCCACGTTCTTCAGGCCGGGGATCTTCTCCTTGAGGAACTTGCCCGCGCCGCTCATCGTGCCGCCCGTGCCCAGGCCCGACACGAAGTAGTCGATCTTCCCGTCCGTCTGCTCGTACAGCTCCGGCCCGGTCACCTTGTAGTGCGCCTCGATGTTGTCCGGGTTGTGGTACTGGTTGAGCATGAACGCGCCCGGGGTCTCCCGGTGGATGCGCTTGGCCGTCTCGTAGTAGCTGCGCGGATCCTCCGCCGGCACGTTCGTCGGCGTCACCACCACCTGCGCGCCCAGCGCCTTGAGGCGGTTGATCTTCTCCAGCGACATCTTGTCCGGCATGGTGAAGATGCACTTGTAGCCCTTCACCGCCGCCGCCAGCGCCACGCCCATGCCCGTGTTGCCGCTCGTGTTCTCCACGATGGTGCCGCCGGGCTTGAGCTTCCCCTCCTTCTCGGCCTTCTCGATGATGTAGAGGGCCATGCGGTCCTTGATGGACGCGCCGGGGTTCATGAACTCGCACTTGACCAATACGGTTGCGTCGTTGGGGCCAACCAGGCGGTTGAGCTTCACCAGCGGCGTGTGGCCAATGGCGGAAAGAATCGTGTCGTGGATTTCCATCGGGTGCTCTCGTCGGGGAGGTAAGACTGGCGCGCGTCCTTATAGCCGCACCGTTGGGCCCGGTCGACCTTGGTCGTCCGCCCGCCCCCTCTCTGGGGAAACACGGACGCCTCCCTGCTCCTTCCGACCCGGTGCGGCGTGGGAGGTGGGCTCAATCCGGGGCTCGGACAGCGGGCGGGCACCCGGGCCCTGGCCGCATGTCGGGGAGACGACCTGTCGCGGCACCTTCCCCAATTGAGCTTTGACCCGCACCGGGCGCACTCCCATACTCGCGCGCCTCCTCTGTACGAACCCCCAGGAGAACCGTTCACCTATGGAAATCGAGGCCGCGTTGCGCGACCAGGTGGGGAAGGCCATCGGCCGCCCCGTGTCCCAGGCCCCCATCAAGAAGCTCAAGGGTGATGCGAGCAACCGCTCGTACTACCGCGTGGGCACCGCCCCCGAGAGCTGGGTGGTGATGGTGATGCCGCTGGACGCCTCGAAGAAGAGCGAGGAGGCCTCCAAGGGCGAGCCGCCCAAGGAGCTGCCCTTCGTCAACGTGCACCGCTACCTGGAGAAGCTGGGCATCCGCGTGCCCCGCATCCTCCGCTTCGACGAGCCCGCCGGCATGATGGTGCTCGAGGACCTGAGCGACGTCACCTTCGAGGCGGCGCTCGAGGGCGGCAAGAACAACCAGGCCCTCTACACCCGCGCGGTGGACCTGCTCGCCCGCCTGCGCGCCCAGGCCGAGCGCAATCAGGACCCGGACTGCCTCGCCTTCACGCGCGCCTTCGACGAGGACCTCTACGACTGGGAGCTGCACCACTTCCGCGAGTGGGGCCTCGAGGTGTGGAGTGGCAAGAAGCCCACCGAGTCCGAGCGCGCCGAGCTGGACCGCACCTTCCGCGACATCGCGAAGCAGCTGGCCGCCGCGCCGCGTGGCTTCACGCACCGCGACTACCAGAGCCGCAACATCATGATGAAGGACGGCGAGCTGGTGGTCATCGACTTCCAGGACGCGCTCCAGGGCCCGCGCCAGTACGACCTGGTGGCCCTGCTGCGCGACAGCTACGTGGAGCTGGACCGCGACTTCGTGGACACCCTGCTCGACCGCTACATCGCCACGTTCTCGGACCTGACGGGCGAGCGGATTGAACCGAAGTCCTTCAAGGCCTTCTTCGACCTGCTCACCATCCAGCGCAAGCTCAAGGACGCGGGCCGCTTCGAGTTCATCAACCGCGTGAAGGGCAACCCGGGCTTCCTGGTGTCCATCCCCGCCTCGCTGCGCTACGTGCGCGACGCCTTCAAGCGGCGGCCGGAGATGGGCGGACTGCAGAAGCTGGTGGCGAAGTACGTCCCCGAGCTGGGCTGACAGGAAGGGGAGGGGCCGCACATGAAGGCGATGGTCCTCTGCGCGGGGCTGGGTACGCGCCTGCGTCCGTTCACCGAGCGCTGGCCCAAGCCAGCCATGCCGTTCCTCGGGCAGCCCCTCTTCCGCTACCACCTGGCGGTGCTGCGGGCCGCGGGCGTGCGGGGCGTGGGCATCAACACCCACCACCTGCCAGACGTGATGGCGGAGACGGCTCGCGCCGAGTGCGAGCGCGCCGGCCTGCCGCTGCACGTGGTGCACGAGCCCGTCATCCAGGGCACCGGCGGCGGCATCCGCGGCCTGAGGGACTTCCTCTCGGGCGAGGACTTCATCGTCTTCAACGGCGACATCCTCTTCCCGGTGGACCTGCGCCCCGTGGTGGCGGCGCACCGGGCCTCGGGCGCGGCGGCCACCATGGTGCTGCTGCCCATGCCCGAGAGCGAGAAGTACGCCGCGGTGGAGCTGGACGCCCAGCAGCGCGTGCGCCGCATCGCCAGGTTCGGGCCCGGCGGCGAGGGGCTCTCGCCCTGGCACTTCACTGGCGTGCACATCATGACCCCGCGCGTCTTCGACTTCATGACGCCCGAGGGCCCCGAGGACATCAACCGCGACGTCTACGTGCGGATGATGGAGGCCGGCCTCACCGTGCGCGGCGAGGTGGTGCGCTCGTACTGGTCCGACCTGGGCACGCCGTCGCGCTACCTGTCCACCGTGCGCGACGTGCTCTCCGGGCAGGTGGCGCTGGAGGGGCTGGGGGCGGACTCGCCTTTCGTGTCGGCGCCACGCGCGAAGGGGAATTACTGGGCGCACCCCACGGCGAGCGTGGGCGGCGCGCAGGTGCCGGGGCCGGCGTATTTCGACGCGGGGTGCTCGCTGGCCGACGGCGTGCGCGTGGGCGCTTCGGTGTCCGTGGGTGCTCGCGTGCGCGTGGGCGCGGGCGCCCGGCTCGAGCGCTGCGCCATCCTCGAGGGCACCGAGGTCGCTCCGGGCGAGGAGCTGACCGAGGTGATGGCTTGGGGCCAGCACCGGGTGCCCGCTCCGCTGGCTCCGTAGGGCCGGACGCGGGACGGGCACGGCTCGGGGGCCTACTTCCGGCAGCACCCCGTGGGCGTGACCGAGTCCGTTCCCTGGAAGGCGCTCCCGTCCCGGGTGCGGCCCGTGATCATCGCCGAGGCGCTGTGGCAGGTGAGGTCCGTCCGGTGGATCTCGAAGCACAGCACCTTGTCGGGGCGCCCGTCTCCGTTGACGTCCTGGCGGTAGGCATTCTTCGGACGGGCCTCGGTGCCCCGGCGGCCGAAGCGCACCGTGTCCGCATCCACCTGGGTGGCATCGAAGTCATCCGTCGTCAGGATGGCCACCTTCACCTTGCCGTGGTCCCGCACGTCGAGCTTGTTCGTGTCATGGCCCGGCTTGATGTCGAGGGCAATCCGGCGCCGCATGTCGCCCACCCGCGCGTACTTGTAGATTCGCTTACAGCCGAAGTTGTCGACGACGTAGAGGTTGCCCTGCCGGTCGAAGGCGCTGCCCATGGGGTTGCCGAAGTTCGGCTTGTCCGGCGGCGGGGGCAGCGTGTCGACGAGGCGGCCGCTCGCGTCGTACTTCGCGAAGCCATCCGCCCGGCTCCAGAAGACGTTGCCCGCCTCGTCCACCGCGACCGCTCCGGTGAACTGGCCGTTCGTGCCCTCGGCGAAGATGGAGGGCGTGCCGTCCGTGGCGATGCGGATGAGGAGCGGGCGCGCGATGTCGCGGTTCACGACGTACAGCGTCCCATCCGGTGCGCTGGCGATGGCCTCCGAGAAGCTGAAGAACTCCTCCCCGCTGCTGAAGGTGCTGAGCCCCAGCGGCATGAAGCTCACCCGGCTGACGCGCGAGGCGATGGGCTCGGTCACGAACAGGCTGCCCGCCAGCGGCCCCCGGCCCACCGTGATGGCGATGCCACCGGTGAGCCCGGAGAGGATGGGCGAGAAGGTGCTGCCCTCCTCGAAGGGGGCGGCACGGACCTCGTCCCCGGCCGGCGCGAAGAACATCTCCTTGTCCTCGTCCAGCGTGGCCCATTGATTGTCATGGCCCGTCGCGAAGAAATCCCGGTCGTCGACGCCATTGACCACCCTGCCGTCGCGGCGGATGCGGTAGATGCCCACCGAGTTGACCGGATAGAGATTGCCGCGTCTGTCGACGCTCAATCCCATCCAGCACGAGCCTTCGCCGGACTGGCCCCCGGTGGGATAGAAGACGCTGACGCTTCCCGGGGTGCCCTGCCCGCCGTCATCGGAGCTCCAGGTGGCGCGCGCGTCCGCTTGCCCGCTCGCGCCGGGTGTCGCCGGCCGATAGGTGAGCGTCCGCGGCATCGCGGGTGACGGTGATTCGTAGTGTTCTCGTGGCGCCGCTGGCGTTTCCGCCGCCCGGCCCGTCCGGGAACACGTCAGCAGCGCGAGCGCGGTGAGCACACACCGCACCCCCCTCGTCTCGAGGCTCTTGCTTCGCATGGATTGCCCCCTCCCTCGCCCACGCCTTCTCGTCGTGTGGGCATCCAGGAAGGTGAAGGCGGCAAGAGGGGCCGCCCATCGCTCCCGGGGGTGGCCGCGGCAACACGTACCCCACAGCCGCTTCGGCCGAGGGGGGTGTACTCCCTTTCCTCAGCCGGGCTCGCGGGGCACGTCAACGTCGGGTGGACGGCGCGCTCAGTTGTCGTGGAAGCGCGCGAGCACGCAGGTGACGTTGTCGTTGCCGCCCGCCGCGTTCGCCAGGTCGATGAGCTGCGAGCACGCCTTCTCCAGCTCCGTCGTGCGCGTGAGGATGTCCTGCATCTGCGGATCCGTCACCATGCCCGACAGCCCGTCCGAGCACAGCAGGAAGACGTCGCCCTGCTGCGCCTCCACCTTCGTCACGTCCACCTGCACCATGTCCTTCATCCCCAGCGCGCGGACGATGACGTTCTTGTGCGGGAAGTTCTCGATCTCCTCCGGCGTGAGCTTCTTCGCCTTGAGGTAGTCGTTGAGCAGCGAGTGGTCCTCGGTCACCTGCTTGAGCACGCCCTGGCGGAAGAAGTACACGCGGCTGTCGCCCACGTGCCCCACGTACGCCGAGTCCTGCGTGAAGTGCACCGAGACGATCGTCGTCCCCATGCCCTTGTACTTCACGTCCCCGCTGGCCTTGTCGAAGATGCTCTTGTTGGCCAGCTTGATGCCCGTGGCCAGCCGGTTCTCGTCGTAGTTTCGCGTCTTGTCCATCTTGAACGGCCAGGTGGCGTCCTGGTCGCGCGACGTCATCCGGAAGAACTCGCCCAGCTCGTCCACCGCGATCTTCGAGGCGATCTCTCCCGAGGAGTGACCGCCCATCCCGTCGGCGACACAGCACAGGTTCTCGTCGGTCAGAATGAGGTAGTTGTCCTCATTGTGGTTCCGCTTCATCCCGACGTGGGTGTAGCCAGCAACCTCGATGCGCATGCTCGCGGTGTCTCCAACAGGTCCAGGAAGGGGCCTTGGACAGGGGGGCAGGTTAACAAAGCGCCACGAGGGGGGTCAAAACCCCAGATGCCTGGAAGACGCCTGGAAGGTTGGCCCCTTCACGGCACCGGCTCGAAGGCGAGCACGTCCCCCGGCTCGGTGCCGCTGGCCTGGAGCGTCCCGGCCGGCAGCTCCAGCACCGACCTCGCCTGGAAGTACACCGAGGTGGCTCGCCAGGGCGGCAGCGCCGAGAACTGCTTGACGATTCTCCCCTCCGGGTCGAGGAAGGCCACGTCGATGGGGATGCGCATGAAGAAGGTGTGGATGGAGTTGCAGGGCAGGATGTGCATCCCCTCCCCGAAGGCCAGCGAGCGCCGGCCCATCAGCCCCACGAACCGGTCCATGAAGGACGTGGCCCTCTCGGCACGGTCCGCCAACAGGCGGCTTCGTGTCACATTGTTCACCCTCAGGCGCATGTCGCGCTTTCTACTCCAATGCTCCAGCCCCTGGCGCGTCCCTTCCACCTCGTCCTCGTCTCGCCCCAGATTCCCCCCAACACCGGCAACGTCGCCCGCCTGTGCGCCGTCACCGGCTGCCGCCTCATCCTGGTGGAGCCCCTGGGCTTCTCCATCGACGACCGGCACCTCAAGCGGGCCGGGCTCGACTACTGGGACAAGGTCTTCCTCAAGCTCTACCCGGACTACGACGCCTACCTGGCCGAGTGGCCCTCGGCCAGGCGCTGGCTCTTCTCCGCCCGCGCCGATACATCCCTGTATGCCGCCCCCTTCGAGCCGGGGGACCACCTGGTGTTCGGCTCGGAGACGCAGGGGCTGCCCGGGGAGATTCTCGCCGGGGGCTCGGGGCGGGCCGTCACCATCCCCATGCTCCCCGAGCGCCGCAGCCTGAACCTGTCCACCGCCGTGGGCATCGCCGCCTACGAGGCCCTGCGGCAGGTGCAATTCGCCGCGCCAGCCGGGCGGGCGGGCACGCCGAGTTGAGAGGAGGGGCGGACGGACTACACTGGGGGCCGCATGCCCCCCTCGCAGGTCGCCGAAACGCTGTACTCCGCCCACAAGTCCCGCGCCACCGGCCGGCTCACCCTGCTCGCCGGCGGGCGTGAGGCACTGCTGTTCCTCCACGAGGGAGACCTGGTGGGGACGCGGCTGGGCTTCGGGTTCCAGACGCCCGTGCAGGCGCTGATGCAGGCCGGGCGCATCCGCCCCGAGCTGCTGGATGCCCTGTGGGCCCGGGAGAGCGCGGGCACGCCGGACGAGGACGTGCTGGAGGAGCTCGGACTGGCGCCGGAGGCGGTGGCCGAGCAGCAGGTGCTCGCCGAGGTGCGCAAGCTGAGTCAGTTGGCCGAGCGCGCCGCCTTCGAAGAGGGCCGGGTGGAGGAGATGTTCCGCCCCATCGCGGGCACGCGCGTGGTGCGCGCCGCGCTCGAGCCCGCGGGCGCCGAGGCCCCCGAGCCGCGCATGTACCGGTGCGTGGACCCCGGGGCGTGTACCCCCTGGGTGGCCAGTGCCGGGGAGATGGCCTTCCTGCTGAAGCTGACGGAGTTCGAGCGGCTGGAAGGGCTGACGCCCGCCCAGGAGGTGCTGCTCCACATCCTCGAGCGCGAGGGCTTCGTCGAGTCGCTGTCCATCGAGGCCTGGGAGGCGCGCGAGCGGGCCCGGCGCGAGGAGGAGGCCCGGCTGGCCGAGGAGGCCCGGCGCCGCGCGGAGGAGGAGGCCCGGCTGGCCGAAGAGGCGCGACTGGCCGAGGAGGCCCGGCTGGCGGAAGAGGCCCGCCGTGCGGAAGCGGCTCGCCGTGCGGAAGAGGCGCGGCTGGCCGAAGAGGCGTGGCGTCGCGCGGAGGAAGAGGCTCGTCTGGCCGAGGAGGCGCGGCTCGCGGAAGAGGCTCGCCGCGCGGAGGAAGCCCGACTCGCGGAAGAGGCGCGGCTGGCCGAGGAGGCTCGCCGCGCGGAGGAAGCCCGACTCGCGGAAGAGGCGCGGCTGGCCGAAGAGGCGCGGCTTCGTGCTGAAGAAGAGGCGCGACTGGCCGAAGAGGCGCGACTGGCCGAGGAGGCTCGTCGCGCGGAGGAAGCCCGACTCGCGGAAGAGGCCCGCTTGGCCGAAGAGGCCCGCCTTGCTGAAGAGGCTCGGCTTCGTGCTGAAGAAGAGGCGCGACTCGCGGAAGAGGCCCGGCTGGCCGAAGAAACCCGTCGTGCGGAGGAGGCCCGCCGCGCGGAGGAGGCGCGGCTGGCCGAAGAGGCCCGCCTTGCTGAAGAGGCACGGCTCGCGGAAGAGGCCCGCCTTGCTGAAGAGGCACGGCGTCGCGCGGAGGAAGAAGCCCGGCTCGCGGAAGAGGCTCGCCGTGCCGAGGAAGCCCGACTCGCGGAAGAGGCACGTCTGGCCGAAGAGGCTCGCCGTGCGGAGGAGGCTCGGCTCGCCGAAGAAGCTCGGTTGGCTGAAGAGGCACGGCTCGCGGAAGAGGCGCGACTGGCCGAAGAGGCACGTCGCCAGGCGGAAGAAGAGGCGCGACTGGCCGAAGAGGCTCGTCGTGCGGAAGAGGCGCGACTCGCCGAAGAAGCCCGCCGTGCGGAGGAGGCGCGACTGGCTGAAGAGGTTCGCCTTGCAGAAGAGGCTCGGCTAGCGGAGGAGGCGCGGCTCGCCGAAGAGGCGCGCCTAGCCGAAGAGGCGCGACTGGCTGAAGAGGCGCGACTGGCTGAAGAGGCTCGTCTTGCCGAGGAGCGACGGCTCGCCGAAGAGGCGCGGCTCGCCGAAGAGGCGCGTCTCGCCGAAGAGGCGCGTCTCGCCGAAGAGGCTGCTCGCCGCACAGAAGAGGCGCGGCTCGCCGAGGAGGCTCGCCTCGCTCAAGAGGCTCGGTTGGCCGAAGAGGCTCTTCGCGCGGAGGAAGCCCGTCTGGCGGAAGAGGCGCGTCTGGCCGAAGAGGCGCGCCGCGCGGAGGAGGCCCGCCGCGAGGAAGAGGCCCGCCTCGCTGAAGAAGCTCGCCGCGCTGAAGAGACCCGGCTGGCCGAAGAGGCACGCCGCGCTGAAGAGGCTCGGCTGGCCGAAGAGGCGCGTCTGGCTGAAGAGGCTCGGCTCGCCGAAGAGGCACGTCTCGCAGAGGAGGCACGTCTCGCTGCGGAAGAGCAGGCCCGACTCGCCGAAGAGGCCCGACTCGCCGAAGAGGCACGCCGTGCGGAAGAGGCGCGTCTGGCTGAAGAGGCCCGACTGGCGGAAGAGGCGCGTCTCGCTGCGGAAGAGCAGGCCCGACTCGCGGAAGAGGCACGTCTCGCCGAAGAGGCGCGTCGTGCGGAAGAGGCCCGACTGGCGGAAGAGGCGCGTCTCGCTGCGGAAGAGCAGGCCCGACTCGCGGAAGAGGCACGTCTCGCCGAAGAGGCGCGTCTCGCCGAGGCGGCTCGGCTCGCTGAAGCCGCGCGCATCGCGGAAGAGAATCGCCTCGCTGCGCAGCGGCGCCCCTCCGAGGTCTCCCAACTGTCGGACGTGGCGTTCCTCACCGATGACGACGAGTTGCAGGAGCGTGGGTTGTTCCAGGCTCCGGCGCCCGGAGCCCAGGTCGAGAACTCTCTCTCCGAGGTAGCGCCCGCCTCCGAGGTCTGGTTCGACGCCTTGCCGAGCGAGCCCCAGCCCGCGACGGGAGCGGGTGAGCTGGAACTGGACAGGAGCTCCGGCAGTGGGGGGCTGCCTGTACAGGAGAACGAGGAGGCGCTCCGTCTCGCGCGCGAGCAGGCCAATGCCGCGATGATGCAGGACGAGCAGGATGCTCTGCGGCGGGCCGGGGTCTCGTCTCCCGAGCCGTGGCTCATCGAGGAGCCCGCTCCCGCCACCGCGCCGGTGGCCGCTGCTCCGGTGGCCGCTTCGCCCTCGGCTCCCGCCCCCCAGGTTCCGGCGATTGTGCCGGGCTCCGAGTTGGACTGGGCCGATCTCGCGGCTCCCGAGCCGCCCGCTCCCGCCGCGCCCGTTGTTCCCGCCCCCGCCGCGCCTGCCCCGGTCGTGCGTCCCCAGGCTGCCGCGCCAGCTCCGGGTGCTCGTCCTCAAACCGCCGCGCCAGCTCCGGGCGCTCGTCCCCAGCCCGCCGCGCCTGCCCCGGGCGCACGTCCTCCGCCCGCCGCTCCCGCTCAGGCCGCCGTTCCTCCGGGACTCCGCTCGCCCGCGGCCAGTGCGCCCGCCGCCGTTCCTCCGGGACTCCGCTCGCCCGCGGCCAGCGCGCCCGCCGCCGTTCCTCCAGGCCTTCGCTCGCCCGCGGCCAGTGCACCGGTGCCCGTGGCCAGTGCGCCGGCCCCCTCGGCCGCCGTTCCTCCGAACATGGCCGCCCGCGCGAGTGCTCCCCCCGCGCCTCCCCCGCAGCCTCTCCGGTTGGGGCCGGACGCACCTCGTTCCTCGGGTGATGACGACCTCTGGCGCATCGTCTCCTTCGACAACGCCGCTGCCGGCGAGGCTCCTGGCGACATCAGCGCCTCCTTCGAGGCCGCGTTCCAACAGGTCGATGCTCATCTGGAGTCGCTCGTCCGCGCGGAGGTTCCCCAGGCCGCAGCTCCTGTCGTGGAAGCGCCTCGGCCTCCGGCGCCCGCTCCCGTGGCCGCTCCGGTCCAGGGCGCCGGTGCCCCGGTGCCCGACAACTGGGGCGAGCTGTCCTTGGGCGAGGACGAGCTGGTGGGTGAGGCCTCCGACGAGGAGTCCAAGGTCCTCCGCCAGCGCCTGCTCCAGCGCGCCGTCGAGCTCGGGTCCCGTCCCGCCCCGGCCGCTCCCGCTCCGTCTTCCGGCGCGCCCGCTTCGCCTGGCGCCGAGGAGCTTCAGCAGCTCGCCCAGGCCATTGAGAAGCGCTACGCCGACGCACAGGAGAAGCGGGACCACTTCACCACGCTCGGTCTCGTCATCGGCCCGGAGGTGAAGCGCGAGCAGGTGAAGACCGCGTTCCTCGGGCTCGCCAAGCGCTTCCATCCGGACCGCCTGCCTCCAGCGCTCTCGGAGCTCGCGCCCAAGATGTCCACCGTCTTCGAGGCCATCCGCGACGCCTACGACGTCCTCTACGACGACACGAAGCGCGCGGCCTATCTCCAGGAGCTGCGCACTCCGGGCTCGCAGCAGGGCAACGCCCGCTCCACGGTGGAGGCGAACGACCTCTTCAAGATGGGCGAGGTCTTCTTCCGCAAGCGCGACTTCGCGGCCGCGGTGGACCATTTCGAGCGCGCCTTCAACGCGGACCCCAAGGCGGTGTACCTCGCCGCCCGCGCGTGGGCCATCTACATGGACCCCCAGCGCAAGGCCGAGCTCCCCAAGGCCAAGCAGATGATGGCCGAGGCGCTCAAGTTGGACCCCAACTGTGATCGCGCCCACTACCAGCTCGGGGTGATCGCCCGCGTCGAGAACGACATCGCCCGCGCCGAGCGCCACTTCCGCGAGGCGGTGCGCGCCAACCCCAAGCACCTCGAGGCCAACCAGGAGCTGCGCCTCATCGAGATGCGCAAGAAGAATCCGCCCCCCACCAAGAAGGGCGGCCTCTTCAGCTGAGCGCTGGCCCGGACGCCTGCTTCCGGCCCCCAGGAGTCCGAAGGCGGACGAGCCGTGTCCTGTCCGGGGTTTGATCCTGGTGGGCGCTCGTGCGGGGGCGCCGTACCCCCTGTAGCACGGGCCCGTTCCCCTGGAGGCCGGGCGGGTTCCCGGCCCCCTCGACCATTGACACGCCTGGAGAGCGGGCGTGATCATCCGGCCTTCTACGCGCCGGAGGCCCTCGTTGGGCCGTCCGCAGCGAAAGGCATTTGAACGTGGCCAAGCAGCACCTGCTCCTGGTCGATGGCGACCCGAAGAGTCTCCGTGTGATGGAAGTCAGCCTGAAGAAGGCCGGCTTCTCCGTCACCACGGCCATCCACGGTAAGGACGCGCTCGAGAAGGTGCAGATCAGCCCCCCGGATCTCGTGCTCGCCGACACGAAGATGCCGGAGATGGACGGCTTCGAGCTGTGCAAGGCGCTCAAGACGGACGAGCGCTACAAGCACATCCCCTACGTCTTCCTCACCAACCAGAAGGCGGTCGAGGCGAAGGTGAAGGGCCTGGAGCTCGGTGGCGACGACTACCTGACCAGGCCCATCTACATCAAAGAGATCGTCACCCGCCTGACGATGATCCTCCAGAAGGTGGACAAGGAGCGGATCGAACGGCGCGAGACGACCAAGGGCGGGTTCGCCGGCAACCTGGCCGACATGGGCGTGGTGGACCTGGTCCAGACGTTCGAGATCGGCCGCAAGACGGGCACCATCTCCATCAAGGGAGACCGGGTCGCCACCATCTACTTCAAGGAAGGCCGCGTCATCGACGCGGAGATGGGGCGGCTCAAGGGCGAGAACGCCTTCTACCGGCTGCTCAACGCCACCGAGGGCGAGTTCGAGGTGCAGTTCACCGCGCTCGACCGGCCCGAGCGCATCGAGGTCTCCACCCAGGGCCTGCTGATGGAGGGCATGCGTCGCCTGGACGAGTGGGGCCGCATGCTCGAGCAGCTCCCGCCCCTGGAGACGGTGTTCGAGATCGACTACCACCAGCTCGCGGACCGGCTCTCGGAGATTCCGGACGAGGTGAACGGGCTGCTGCGCCTCTTCGACGGCAAGCGCAGCCTGAGCCGGGTGGTGGAGGACTCGGACTTCGATGACCTGGCGGCGCTGGGCATCATCAGCAAGCTGTACTTCGAGGGCCTCATCCGCGAGCTGGGCAGCGTCTCGCA
Organism: Archangium sp.; assembly: GCF_045802675.1. Classification (GTDB taxonomy): domain Bacteria; phylum Myxococcota; class Myxococcia; order Myxococcales; family Myxococcaceae; genus Archangium. The sequence continues at coordinate 50,261 of NZ_JBJMQO010000101.1, forward strand.
GGAGCCCGTGCAGAGCGGCAAGCCGGGCATCGAGGAGTGGCTGCACAACGCGCCCGCGCCGAGCGCTCCCGCCGAGCCCGCCCCCGAGCCGGTGGTGGCCGTGCCCGTGCCCGTGGTGGCGCCGGTGGCGGTGGTTCCCGCCCAGCAGCCCGTGACGCCGGCCGTGGCCGCGCCGGAGCCCCGGCCCCTGGCCGTGCCGGAGCCCACGCCCATGGCCGCCGCGCCGGAGCCCCGGGCCGAGGCGGAGCAGCCGCAGCTCGCCAGCGTCGTGGTGTTCGAGTCCCGGAAGCGCGCGCAGAACGCCCACGTCCCCGAGACGGACATCGTCGCGCCTCCGCGCACGGCCGAGGGCTCGGCGTTCCTCGTGGAGCCGGCGCCGGCCCACCGTGCCAAGGAGCTGGAGCGGCGCAGCCTGCTGCTCGACTGGAACCGGGTGGACGTGGATGGCCTGGGCTCGGCGGGCGGTTGGGGTCCGGGTTGGTCTCCGGCGCCTCGTGCTCCGTCGACCAATGGAGCGCCCGCGGCCACTGGAGCGCCCGCGTCGAGCGGCGCGCCCGTGTCCACGCCTTCGCCCGCGCCCGCGGAGCCGCAGGATTCCTCGCTGCGTGGCCCCATCTTCGGGGGCGCCGCCGTGGCCCCCAATCCGCTGCCGCCGGTGCCTCCTCCGGAGCCCGCGACTCCGGCTCAGGAAGTGACGCTGGTGACGGGTCCGCTGAAGCCCACCGCGGAGCCTCCTCCGGCCCCCAAGCCCGAGCCCGTCGCGCCTGTCGCACCTGTCGCCGCCGAGAAGCCCGCGGAGAAGCCGGTCGCGAAGCCCGAGCCCGTCGCGGCCAGGCCGGCCGAGCCGCCCAAGCCCGTCGAGCAGCCCAAGCCCGTCGAGCAGCCCAAGCCGGAGCCGAAGCCCGCTCCGGTGGTGGCGAGCAAGCCGGTCGAGAAGCCCGAGCCGCTCCCGACGCCCAAGCCCTCGCCGACGCGGCCTCCCGCGAAGGCGCAGGAGGACGTGCAGGCTCCGAAGCCGAAGCGTACGGGCCTCTACATCGGGTTGGGCATCGCGGCGATCGCCGTGGCCGCCGCCGTGGTGGTGTTCAGCCAGTCGGGTGGCTCGGGCAAGCCCACGCCCACCCCGGCGCCGCGGCCCGCGCCCACCGAGCAGGTGAAGACGCAGACGCCCGAGGCGAAGCCGCCCGAGACGAAGCCCGTCGAGGCGAAGGCGCCCGAGACGAAGCCGCCCGAGACGAAGCCCGAGGAGGCGAAGCCGCCCGAGACCCCGGTGAAGCCGGAGCAGCCGGCGACCGCCACCCAGACGGCCGGGCCCGACGCGGGGACTCCGCCCAAGACGGGCGAGCAGCCCACCGTGGCCGCGACGGGCACTCCGCCCGCCGAGGAAGAGGTCAAGGAAGAGGAGCCGCCGCAGGCCGACCCCGAGGCCCAGTACGCCAGTCTGTCGCGTCAGGCGAAGAAGCTGCTGCAGTCGGAGAAGTACGCCTCGGCGGCGCGCACGTACCGCAAGGCGCTCGCCCTCAAGCCGGGCTCCGCCGACGCCAAGGCGGGCCTGGGCATCTCCCTGGTGCGCACCGACAGCTACCGCGAGGCCGTGAAGCTGCTGGAGGACGCGCTCAAGGAGCAGCCCAACAACGCCCAGGCGTGGCTGTGCCTCGGCCTGGCCCGGCAGATGACCCAGCAGGACAAGAAGGCGATCGACGCCTACAAGCGCTATCTCTTGCTGGAGCCCAACGGGAAGTACGCGAACGACGTGCGCTTCTCGCTCAAGTCACTCGGCCAGTAGGCGGGGCGGCGGGCTCCTGGTAGAGAGGGTGCCCTTGCTCGTACTCGGACTCGAAACCTCCTGTGATGAAACCGCCGCCGCCCTCGTCGAGGACGGCCGGCGTGTGCTCTCCGACGTCGTCTCCACCCAGGTGGACATCCACCGGCGCTGGGGTGGGGTGGTGCCGGAGCTCGCCAGCCGCAACCACGTGGTGCAGGTCATGCCCGTCCTGCACGAGGCCCTCACCCGGGCCAACAAGACGCTCGACGATGTGGACCTGATCGCCGTCACCTCCGGGCCCGGTCTCATCGGGGCGCTGCTGGTGGGCGTGCAGGTGGCCAAGTCGCTGAGCCTCGCCACCGGCAAGCCCTTCGTCGGGGCCAACCACCTCGAGGGGCACCTGCTCGCCATCCGCCTGCTCGAGGACGCGCCGGAGCCTCCGTTCCTCGGGCTCGTCGTATCCGGTGGCCACACCAGCCTCTACGAGGTGCAGGACTTCGGCCGCTACCGGCTGGTGGGCAGCACGCGCGACGATGCCGCGGGCGAGGCCTACGACAAGACGGCGCGCATCCTCGGCCTGCCGTACCCGGGCGGACTGCCGATTGACCAGCTCGCGCGGCAGGGCAACCCCGCGGCCATCCGTTTCCCCCGGGCGCTACCGGGCGCGGAGAACTTCGACTGGTCCTTCTCCGGGCTGAAGACGGCGGTGCTGCAGCACGTGCGCAAGCACGGCGTGCCCCAGGGGCAGGAGCTGGCGGACCTGTGCGCTTCCTTCCAGGAGGCGGTGGCGGACGCGCTGTCGAAGAAGTTCGTGGCCGCCGCGCGCCGGCTGGGCCTCGAGCGCCTGGTGGTGTGCGGAGGCGTGGCGGCCAACTCGCGGTTGCGCTCGCTGTGCCAGGAGCGCGCCGAGGAGCGCAACCTGAAGCTCTACCTGCCGCCGGTGCGGCTGTGCACGGACAACGGCGCGATGATCGCCGTGGCCGGTTACGAGGCGTGGCGCCGGGGTCTGCGCGGCGACTTCAACCTGACGGCGGACCCCGCCTGGCGCATGTAAAGGGAGCACCCTCGTGGATACACCTCGTGAAATCCTCCAGCGCCATGGCCTGAGGGCCAAGCACAGCTGGGGACAGAACTTCCTGGGCGACCCGGACATCCTGGAGGCCATCGCCGACGCGCTCGAGCTGAGCGAGGGCGAGCCGGTGGTGGAGCTGGGCCCGGGCCTGGGACACCTCACGCGTTTCCTCGCGGCCACCAAGGCGAAGGTGACGGCGGTGGAGAAGGACCGCGACATGATCGCGGTGCTGGAGAAGGAGGCCATCCCCGGGGTGCGCGTGGTGGATGGCAACGCGGCCACGGTGGACTTCGCCAAGGTGGCGGGCGCGCCCGAGGTGAAGGTGGTGGGCAACCTCCCGTACCACCTGACGAGCTCCATCCTCTTCCAGGTGCTGGAGCAGCGCGAGCACGTGACGCGCGCCGTCTTCACGCTGCAGAAGGAAGTGGTGGACCGGCTCGCGGCCGAGCCGGGCGGGCGGGACTACGGCCTGCTCACGGCCATCCTGGGGCTCTACTTCACGTCGGAGAACCTCTTCGACATCGACGCGCGGCGCTTCCATCCGCCGCCGAAGGTGGACTCGGCGGTGCTGCGGCTCATCCGCCGTCCCGAGCCCCTGGCGCCGGTGGTGGACGGGGCTCGCTTCATCCGGCTGGTGAAGGCCGGCTTCGCGCAGCGGCGCAAGACGCTGTTCAACTCGCTCAAGTCGGACAAGACGCTGGGCACGGCGCAGCAGGTGCAGCAGGCGCTGGAGACGGCGGGCATCGACCCGATGCGTCGCGCGGAGACGCTCTCGTCCGAGGAGTTCGCCGCCATCGAGCGCGCGCTGGGGCCGGTGGCGGGGTAGGCCGTGATTTGGCGTCCGGGCCGCGCTGGTGCTAACCAGTGGAGCGGCTCGGAGAGACTCGATGACGCCCCTGCCACTGGAGCAGTTGGAGCCGGTGCTCAAACGCTTCGGCGTGGTGTACGCGGTGTTCGCCCGCCCGGATGGGGCGGTGCTGCTGCGTTGGGGGGATGCGAGCCCGATTCCGCTCCTGGACGAGCACTCCTTCGTGGGGGCCACCCAGGACATGGCGCGCGTCTACCGCTCGCTGGAGCGGATGCTGCTGCCGCAGATGGACGTGCAGGGCGAGTACCTCGGCATCCGCTCGAAGGTGGGCGACAAGATGGTGTACGCGCTCTTCTTCGAGACGCGGCGCTTCGAGGCGGCCACGCCGGTGGAGCGGCTGCGCACCGAGTACGCCTTCTGCAAGTCGCTCGGCAGCGCGGTGGACCTCTCGCTGCAGGGCTGGCTGGCCGGGCCCTAGGACTCGCCGCCGCCGAGCACCTTGGACAGCTCGCCCTGCTGCGCGAGCCAGGCGCGGAACTCGTCCTCGGGCAGCCGCATGCGCGCGAGCACGCCGCGCAGAATCTCCTCCGGCGAGCCATCCTGGCGGCGCTTGAGCTCCAGGGCCGTCTTGAGCAGGGCCACGCCGTAGAGCGGATCCGGCTCCATCGCCTTCGCGGGGGCCTGGGCCTTCTGCTCACTATCGGTGGTGCGACGAGGCTCCAGCTCGATGACCGTCTTCGCCCGTTGCCGTCGATTCATCTCCCTCGGTCCCCGCGCGTCCGCGTGTCCCGCACCGCGCGTGCGTCCCTGGTAGTGGACGCTCATCGAACCGTCAAGCGGGACGAGGGGTGCGTGCGGCGCGAACATTGCCCGGTCGCTGCTCCCGTGCTCTATTCCGCGCCCCGTTGCCCGCCGGGTGTGAAGAGGTGGGCGAGGGGTTTTCCGTTGCAGTCGGAGGTCTCGAAGCGGATGGACAACCGCTACATCGTGGTCGAGGGGCCCATCGGCGTCGGTAAGACGAGCCTCTCCAACATCCTGGCCGAGCGCTTCGGGGCCCGGCGCATCTTCGAGATCGTCGAGGAGAACCCCTTCCTCGCCAACTTCTACGCGGACCGGCAGAAGTACGCCTTCCAGACGCAGCTCTTCTTCCTGCTCTCGCGCTTCAAGCAGCAGGAGGAGCTCATCCAGCAGGATCTCTTCAACTCGGTGACGGTCAGCGACTACCTGTTCGCCAAGGACCGCATCTTCGCGTGCCTGACGCTGGACTCGCACGAGCTGGCCCTCTACGAGCGCGTCTTCGAGGCGCTCACCCCGCGCGTCACCAAGCCGGACCTGGTCATCTACCTGCAGGCGCGGCTGGACGTGCTGCTGCACCGGATCAAGAAGCGCGGCCGCGAGTTCGAGCGCCAGTTCGACGCCGGCTACCTGGAGGAGCTCGTCCACGCGTACAACGAGTTCTTCTCGCGCTACACGGAGACGCCGCTGCTCGTGGTGGACACCTCGGACATCGACTTCGTGCACAACGAGGGGGACCTCGAGGGGCTGCTGGGCGCCATCGACCGGGCGCGTCAGGGCACCCAGCACTACCTGCCCACGGGAAGCAAGCGACCCTGAGTGGGGCTCGTCAGGCCGCCTGCCCACAAAGAGAAGCCCCGCGGCGCTTCCGGGGGCGTTAAAGTGTCAGCGATGGCGGCCTCCGGCGATCTCCCCTGGGACGGCGAGGGGCCTCCATGCATGCACGGCAGGACCCCCACTCGCATCCCCACAGGAGGTGAACCGTGAAGGACAAGGTCACCATCCACACGCTGAAGCGCCTGAAGCAGAGCGGCCAGAAGATCACCATGGTCACGGCCTACGACGCCACCTTCGCCCGCGTCCTCGATGAGGCCGGAGCGGACGTGCTGCTGGTGGGCGATTCGCTCGGCATGGTCGTCCAGGGCCACGACTCCACCCTCCCGGTCACCCTGGAGCAGATGGTGTACCACTCGACCGCGGTGGTGCGCGGGACGAAGCGGGCGCTCGTGGTGGGTGACATGCCCTTCATGAGCTACCAGGTGTCGGTGGAGGAGGCGGTGCGCAACGCGGGCCGGCTGGTGGCCGAGGGCCGCGTGGGCGCGGTGAAGCTCGAGGGCGGCGCCGAGTTCGCCGACGTCATCTCCGCCATCTCCCGCGCGAGCATCCCCGTGATGGGGCACCTGGGCCTCACGCCGCAGTCGGTGCACAAGATGGGCGGCTACGTGGTGCAGGGCCGCGACGAGGACGCCGCGCGCAAGATTCTCGAGGACGCCATCGCGCTGGAGCGCGCCGGGTGCTTCTCGCTGGTGCTCGAGGGCGTGCCGCTGGAGCTGGCGCGCCAGATTACGCAGCGCCTCTCCATTCCCACCATTGGCATCGGCGCGGGGAAGTACTGCGACGGCCAGGTGCTGGTCTGCTACGACCTGTTGGGGATGAACCCGGACTTCAAGCCCAAGTTCGTGAAGCGCTATGCCAACCTCCACGGCTCCATCACCGAGGCGGCCAGCGCCTACTTCGCCGAGGTGCGCGCGGGCACGTTCCCGGACGAGGAGCACTCCTTCAAGTCCAAGCCCATCCGCCTGGTGGCCGCGCCGGAGCCCACGGACCTCGCCGAGGGCAGCGAGAAGCTGGGCCCCGTGTACGGAGCACCGGTCTGACCCATGGCCCCGCTCGTCCTTCGCACCGTCGCCGAGACCGCCGCCTGGGCGGAGTCCCTCCGCCGCTCGGGCCGCAGGCTGGCCCTGGTGCCCACCATGGGCTACCTGCATGAAGGCCACCTCTCGCTGATGCGCGAGGGGCGCCGCCGGGCCGACGTCGTCGCGGCCTCCATCTTCGTCAACCCCACCCAGTTCGGTCCCAACGAGGACCTGTCGCGCTACCCGCGGGACCTGGAGGGGGACCTGGCCAGGTGCGCCAGCGCGGGGGTGGAGGCCGTCTTCACCCCCGTGCCCGCCGAGGTGTACCCGCCGGGCTTCCAGACGTACGTGGACGTCATGCAGGTGAGCCAGGGCCTGTGCGGCGCGCGCCGCCCCGGCCACTTCAAGGGCGTGGCCACGGTGGTGACGAAGCTGCTGTGCCTCTTCAAGCCCCACGTGGCCCTCTTCGGCGAGAAGGACTACCAGCAGCTCCAGGTCATCCGCGCCCTCGAGCGCGACCTGAACCTGGGTGTGGACATTGTCGGCATGCCCACCGTGCGCGAGCCGGACGGGCTGGCGATGAGCTCGCGCAATGCCTACCTGTCCCCCGAGGAGCGTCACCGGGCGCTCGCCCTGTCGCGGGGACTGTCGGCGGCCCGCGAGCTGTGCCGGAATGGGACGCGCGAGTCGTCAGCTCTGGTCGGCGCGGTGCGTCGCGAATTGGAAGCAGTGGGGCTGCGCGAGGATTATGTGGAACTGGTGGATGCCACCTCGCTGACCCCGCTGTCGGCCGTCATCCCGGGCCAGGCGGCCCGGATGTTGGTGGCGGCCTTCGCTGGGAACACGCGGCTGATCGACAACCAGCCCATCGGAGACTGAGGACGCGAGCGTATGGCGGGTGGAAAGGGCAAGGGCGGGACGGAGCCCGGCATCAAGATCATCGCGGAGAACCGCAAGGCCCGCGCCGCCTACACGGTGGACGAGAAGGTCGAGGCGGGCCTTCAGCTCTCCGGCAGCGAGGTGAAGGCGCTGCGCGCCGGGACGGCCAACCTCTCGGACGCCTACGCCCTGCCCAAGGGCAGCGAGTTGTTTCTCCTCAACGCCCACATCGGCGTCTACAACCCCTCCAGCTTCTTCACCCACGAGCCCCTGCGCGGCCGCAAGCTGCTCATGCACCGGGAGGAAATCGACCGGTGGAACACGAAGGTTCGGGAGCGGGGCTATTCCATCATCCCGCTCCTGCTGTATTTCAAGAACGGCCGGGCGAAGGTGGAGTTGGGGTTGTGCCGGGGCAAGACGCACGAAGATAGACGGCAGGACATCAAGGAACGGGAGACGAAGCGGGAGATGGACCGGGCGATGCGCCGTCGCTGAAACGCCCCCCTCTCCGCTGATCGCACGGCGATGGACAAGAAGGGTCCCGAGAAGAAGGCGCGGCTGCTGGCCGCGCTCGACAAGGGCATGGTGATGATTCACCTGGACGCGCGCCGTCCGGGGGTCCTCGTGCCTGCCGCGCTGCGCAGCGAGTCGCACCTGCGCCTGAACCTCTCCTACCGGTTCGATCCACCGGACCTGACGGTGGGCGAGTGGGGCGTGCGCTGCACCCTGAGCTTCTCGGGGAGCCGCTTCACGGTGGCGGTGCCCTGGTCGGCGCTCTTCGCCGTCACCAGCCACGTGACGAAGGAGACCTGGGCGTACCCGGACGACATGCCGGCCGAGCTCATCCAGCAGTCGATGGTGACGAGCAAGGTGCCGACGGAGACGATGGCGGAGCAGCCGGCCGCGGCGGTGGAGCAACGTCCCCGGGCGGTGCTGCGCGAGGTGTCGAGGCAGGAGCCGTCCGAGATGTCCGAGGAGGAGTCCTCGGAGGCGCCCACTCCCGCGCCGATGCCCGTCTCCGGGCCGACGCCCGTGCCCGTGCCGGCTCCCGTGATGGTGCCGCCGCCCGTGGCCGCCACGCCGGTGGAGGCCGAGGGTCCCAAGGACGATCCGCCACCTCCGCCGCGGCGGGGCCACCTGCGCCTGGTGAAGTGAGAGGGGGGCCCGGGGAGACTCGGGCCCTCAGCGTTTGAGCTTCACTTCCAGGGCGGTGGGCTGGCCGCCGGTGAAGGTGCCCTTCCACGGCTTGTGGCCCTTGAGCGTGACCTGCACGGAGATGGGCTGCTCCGGGTAGGTGTTGTCGATGACCAGGGGCGTGGTGCCCAGCTCCGTCCCGTCGATGGTGACGAGGGCGCCCTCGGGCTCGCTCTGGATGGAGAGCAGGGGCGTCGTCTTCGCGCCCGAGGACAAGAGGGCCTTGGAGTACAGGATCTTCAGGTGGGGCAGGGCGACCACGCCGGCACCCACCAGCAGCAGCAGCGTGGCGACGAGGGCCACCGGGCGTTGCCACTGGAGGCGGCGCTTGGGCGGCTCGTAGAGGGTGCCCTGCTTCGGACCCCGCTCGATCAGCTCCAGCTCCTCGTGCTTCATGTCCAGCACCGAGCGCAGCGGAGCGGCTCCGGGCTCGGGCGGGGCGTAGGCGCCGTTCTCGGCGAGCGTGGAGAGCTCCGGGGACAGCTCGCGGGCGCAGCGCTCGCACGGGGCGTTGGGGGAGGGCAGGAGCCCGTTGCAGCGGGAGCAGCGGGCCTGCGGGCGCGCGCGGGGCGGCGGGGCGGCGCGGGCCGGGGTGGGAGGCGGCGGTGCCGGGGCCGGAGCGGGGGCGCTGGGCTCGATGAGCCGCCCGCTCGTGCTGAGCGCGCGCCCTCCGGGCTGCTCTTCCCACTCCTCGGCCGGCTGCAGCTCGAAGGAGGTGGGATTCACGGCGTGGGTGGAGAGCGAGGGGCGCCGGACGGTCCGCGCCATGTCCCCCTCCTGCTCGGCGGCCTCTCCCAGCTCCACGAGGGTGAGGGGTGGGGTGAGGCTGGCGATGAACGCGGCGAGCGACTGCGAGGAGGCGGGCTCGCCGGCCTGGGCGAGGTAGCGGGTGAGGGCCTCGGCCATGTCCTCGGGCCGGGGGAAGCGGGCCTCGGGGGCCTTGGCCATGGCGCGCATCACCACGGAGACCAGGGGCGCGGGGACGTCCGTGAGGGGCGGGGGCTCCTTCTCGGTGATGGCCATGGCGAAGGCCATGGGGTCCTCCGAGCCGGTGGCGAAGGGGTGCTGTCCGGCGAGCAGCTCGTAGAGCACGATGCCGAGCGCGAACACATCGCTCAGGGCGGTGGCGGGCTGGCCGCGCAGGGCCTCGGGGGCGGAGTAGGGCAGCTTGCCCTTGAAGGTGCCGGGCTGGTGCCCATGGACAGGCCCTCGAGCCGGGCGATGCCGAAGTCCGTCACCTTCACCTCGCCCTCGCGCGACACGAGGATGTTGGAGGGGGAGATGTCGCGGTGGGCGGTGAGCACGGGCCGGCCGTTGTGCTGGCGGCGGTAGGCGTGGATGAGGCCCGCGAGCACCTGGGCGCCGATGAAGGCCACCAGGTGCGGAGGGAAGCGCTGGCCGCGGCGCCAGGCGTGCCGCAGCAGCACGCCGAGGTCCCAGCCGTCCACCAGCTCCATCACCAGGAAGAGACCCTCGGGGCCACTGCCCACGTCATAGACGCTGGCGATGTTCTGGTGCTGCAGGTGGGTGGCGAGCTTCGCCTCGGCGAGGAACATCCGCGCGAGCGACGGGTCCTTGGCCAGGTGCGGCAGCATGCGCTTGATGGCCACGGACTTCTCGAAGCCCTCCGCGCCCCGCACCACGCCGAGGAAGAGCTCCGCCATGCCTCCCGTGGCCAGGGGACGCACCAGACGGTAGCGGGACTCGTTCACGGGGGGGACCTCCGGAGGCTCAGCCCTGGGGCTGAGTGATATCGCGTAGGAGCTTCCACGGATAGATGCCGGTGGAGTGGCCGTCGCTGAAGACGAAGGTGAGCGCGTAGTTGCCCACGGGCTGCACCGTGGTGATGCGCAGGGTGGCGGGCACCCGGTTGGGGTCCAGCGTGCGCTTGTTGGTCCACTCGTCCACGCACCCGGCGCACGGGCACTGCTGGCGCAGGAACTGGGCGCTGGCGTCCGTCTTCACCCCGTCCTCCCAGGTGAGGGCCAGCCGGGTGCCATCCGGGGCGAGCGCGGCCTCGGTGGCGGACAGGGGGCGGGTGGTGGGCTTGATGCGATCCCAGAAGCTCAAGAGGTTCCCCTTTCAGGGCCAGAACGGCGGGGGCCCTGCTTACCATCCGGCGCGCCCGGTGGGGGAGGGGAGCGAGCGGGGCCTCATGAGGCCAGCTTCACGGGGAGGCGATGGCCCTCGACGCGCACGCCCTTCTTCTCGAGCACCCGGCGCAGCGCGGACACCACCGCGGGGTCCAACTGCTTGCCGCTGAGGTTGTCGAGGATCTCCATCGCCTTCTCCAGGGGCATGGCCTTCTGGTAGGGGCGGGTGGAGGTGCAGGCGTCGAAGGTGTCGGCGCACCCCACGATGCGGGCCAGCAGGGGGATGTCCTCGCCCTTGAGGCCGTCCGGGTAGCCGGTGCCGTCCCAGCGCTCGTGGTGGCTGCGCACGCAGGAGCGCATGGCCTGCAGGAAGCTGATGGGCTTGATGATGGAGTCGCCGATGGCCGGGTGCTCGCGCATGATGGCCATCTCCTCGTCGGTGAGCCGCGACTGCTTGCAGAGGATGGACTCGACGATGCCAATCTTCCCGATGTCGTGGAGGATGCCGCCGAACTGCAGCTGCTTGAGCTCGCGCTCGGAGAGGGCCAGCTCGCGGCCGATCTCCACCGCCACGTCGCCCACGCGCTGGCTGTGGCCGCGCGTATAGGAGTCCTTGGAGTCGATGGAGTTGGCGAGCGCGACGATGGTTTCCAGGTAGCCCTGCTCGAGGCTCTCGTAGAGGCCGCGGTTCTCGTGGTCGTACGCGAGCAGCTGCTTGCTCATGTAGTTGAACGTGCGGGCCAGCTCGCCCAGCTCGTTCTTCTGGGGGACGTTGACCTCGAGGCCGAACTTGCCCTGGGCGAGCTCGAGGGCGCCCTGGGTGAAGCCCTTGAGGGGGCGGGTGACGCTGCGCGAGAAGAAGGCGGCGAGCCCCAGGGCCACCAGCGTGGCGGTGAGCACGGTGAGCAGCAGCCGCCGCTCCATGGTCTCCACCTGCTTGTAGGCGAGCGCCACGGGCTGCTCGGAGACGATGGCCCAGTGCGGGTCGGCCAGGGTGGCGTAGGCGGCCACCACGGCGTCATCGGTCTCGCCGAAGTTGCCCACGTGGAGGATGTCCGTGTCGGGGGTGCGCGCCACGCCCTGGAGCAGGTGCGCCACCACGGGCCGTCCGGAGACGTCCTGGTTGGCCACGAGCCCACCGCCGCCGGCGAGCACGTGGCCCTTGGCGTCGGCGAGGTAGACGAAGCCGGTGCTGCCCACGCGCTCCTGGGCGAGCATGGTCTGCAGCTCCACGAGCGACACGTCCGCGGAGATATAGCCCTTGGTGGGCTCGCCCACGGGGAAGGCGAACGTCACCACGGCCTCACCGCTGGGGCGCCACACCACGTCCGCGTAGCGCAGGCCGCTCAGGCCCTCCAGCAGGCCCACGGCGCGCGCCTCGTGCTCGGCGAGCGCGGTGGGCGGCACGTCACTGACGGCGAAGGCCTGGAGGCCCGGCAGCCGCTTGCCCCCGGGCCCGAAGAGGGTGATGGCCTGCACCTCGCGGCGCTGGTTGAGCACCGCGCGCAGGTACGTCTGCTGCTGCTCGAGCGGCAGGGCGAAGAAGTTGGGCACGCGCGCCATGCCCATGACGGCGCGCGTGGGCTCGGCGAGGAAGCCCTCGGCCTTGAGCTTGAGCTGCTTGACGCGCTCCTGCGCCAGCTCCTGGGCGTCGCGCACGAGCAGCTCGCGCGTGTCGGACACGGACAGCAGGCCCACCATCACCGTGGGCACCAGGCTGGCCACCAGCATGAGCAGGAGGATCGTTTTGAAGAGCCGCATGGGAACGCTCCTCCCGCGCTACTTCCACTTCGAGGGCTGCACCTGGAGATTGATGGACTTGGGCTCGGCCTCGGCCACCTCGAAGACGTGCGCGGCGGAGCTCTCCGAGTGCTGGTCGCGGGCCAGGGCGCGCACGCTCCAGCGGTAGGCGCCCGCGGGCAGGGTCAGCCGGAGCTGCGCCGCGGTGGCCGTCAGCACGCGCTTCTCACCCCGGGCGGGCACCAGTTCCACCTCGTAGCCCTCGGCGCCCTCCACCGCCTGCCAGGCGAGGGTGACGGGGCCCAGGCCGCCCTTGGCGAACTGGACGCTCAGCCGCAGCTTGTCGGCCGGCTGGGTGGGTTGGGGCACGGCCAGCGGGGAGCGGGGAGGAGGCGGCGGCTGGCCCTTCTCCACGCGCACGCTCTCGCCGGCGTACACCGGGCGGGTGGTGCCCTCGGCCTCCACGCGCACCGGCTGGCCGGAGAGGGCCTTCACCGTGGTGGTGCCCTTGTCGTCCACCGCCACCGTGAAGGCGGTGGGCTGCGAGGCGCTCGCCGACAGCAGCTTCCACGCTCCGTCCGCGGCCTGGGCAGCGTCCTCGTAGCGCGCGCTCTGGAAGTGGGCCTCGGCCTCCTTCAGCTTGGCCACGGCCTCCTCGCGCCGGGCCGCCTTGGCGTCGGCCTGCTTCACCGCGTTGCGCGCCGTCTCCAGCACGCTCTGCGCCCGAGCCCGGTCCGCTCCCGGCAGCTTCAGCTTCGTGCCCGGCGCCACCGCGTCGTCCTTCAATCCGTTGAGCGCCTTGAGCTCACTGGCCCCGCCCTTGTCTCCCAGCGTGCGCTGGGCCACCTGGGCGAGCGATTCTCCTTCACGCACCACCACCTCCGTGGTGGGCGTCATCATGAGCAGGGCGAGCAGGAGGGAACTCTTCATTGGAACACGATCTCCCTTCCGGCCCGGACGGTGGCCGCGGGCGTGGTGACCGACAGCGACTGTCGCGCCGGATCCTCCATTTCGGCGTCCACCCGGCCGCGCAGAACCGTCAGGTCCGTGCGCTCCTGTCCGGGCTTCGGTCGCGTCTCCGCGATGCCGATCAGCGCGTCCTCGCCCAGGCTCACCACACTGCCGTTGGCGAAGACGATTTGTGCACCCGCGCCAGCCACGGTCCGCACCTTGTCATTCTCGAAGAGGGGCATGCCCTCCTGGGCGGGGAGCCACTCGTCCCCTGCCGCGCGTTTCACCTTCACGTCCCCTTGCAACCCCTTGAGTTGGGCACGGCGCACCGGTGGCGGCGCGGCCGGCGCATGTACCGGTGCGGTGGGCTTCTCGTCGGCGGGGCACCCCACTGACAGGACTCCGAGCGCGAGGACGAACACCCTATAGGACCAGCGAATGTTCACGAGTTGGGTTCCGAGCCCTCAGTGTACCGGAGGTTGGACCCGGCACCCAGGGGGCTGGTCACAGGTGCTCGGCTGGTTCAGTCCAGTCGTCGATGTTGCAGGCAGGGCAGATTCTTGCGGACGCGGGCGAGCAGCTCGGGGTCCACCGGCGCGATGGCCAGGCCCTCGCCCTCGGAGGCGCGGGCGGTCACCAGCCCCCAGGGGTCCACCACCATGGCGTGGCCCCAGGTGACGCGCTGGGGCGAGTGCCGTCCACCCTGGGCGGGGGCGAAGAGGTAGCACTGGTTCTCGATGGCGCGCGCGCGCAGCAGCACCTCCCAGTGGTCCTTGCCCGTCATCAGGGTGAAGGCGGCGGGGACGGCCAGCAGGGTGGCGCCCTCCCGGGCCAGGCGCCGGTAGAGCTCGGGGAAGCGCAGGTCGTAGCAGATGGACAGGCCCAGCCGGCCTGTCTCCGTGTCGGCCACCACCACGTCGGTGCCCGGGGCCACCGCCGCGGACTCGTGGTAGGGCGTGCCGTCACCCACATCCACGTCGAAGAGGTGGATTTTGCGGTACACCGCCAGGCGCGCGCCGTCCGGTCCGAAGAGGACGGTGGTGTTGTAGAGGCGGCCGCCGGGCGCGCCCTGCTCCAGGATGGAGCCGGCCAGGAGGGTGATGCGCCGCTCGCGCGCCAGCTCGGCCATGCGCGAGAGCGTGGGCCCCTCGAGCGTCTCCGCCGCCCCGGAGCGCTCGGCCTCCGGGCCCATCCAGCTGAAGTTCTCCGGCAGGCCCACCAGACGGGCTCCCAGGTCGGCGGCACGCCGGACGAGCCGGGTGGCTGCTTCCAGGTTGTGGGCCTTGTCCGCGGTGGACACCATCTGTGCGGCGGCGAGCAGGTGCATGGGGGCGTTATAACCGCTCCCCGTTCACGGAAACCCCGGGAATCCCTGCCCCTGGGAGGACTGTTGGATGGCAAGACAAGGGGTGCGTCATCCTTTACACCCCGAGGTGGCGTGTGCTACGGACGCCGCCGACATTTTTCGACGCAGTTCCTCGAAAAGTGGGCCGTCGTGCCCGCTTTTCGCGTTTTTGGAGTCCGGAGTTTTCGAAGCGGCCTATGGCGGAGAACATCAAGCAGACGGTGGAGGCGAGGGCACAGGAGCTGCTCGAGCCCATCGTTGCGGGCGAGGGGCTGGAGCTCCTCGAGGTCGAGTTCGTTCGCGAGCACGAGGGCTGGGTCCTGCGCCTGTTCATCGACAAGCCGGGTGGACGGGTGGGCCTGGACGAGTGCTCGCAGGTGTCGCGAGCGGTGGACACGGTGCTGGACGTGGAGGACCTCGTCCCCCACGAGTACAACCTGGAAGTCTCCAGCCCCGGGGTGAACCGCCCCCTGAAGAAGCCTGGCCACTACGAGCGGGTGAAGGGTCAGAAGGTCAAGGTGAAGACCTTCGGGCCCATCGGGGAGCCGCCGCGCAAGAACTTCACCGGGACGCTCACCGAGGTGGCGGCCGACGCCATCAGCGTGGACGTGGAAGGTGCGGGCAACTTCCGCATTCCCTTCAAGGACATCGCCAAGGCCAATCTGGAGTTCGAGTTCTAGCAGTCCACATACAGGGCGCGCTCTCGCGCGGGCGCGCCCGTGGAACCTTTGGAGAAGATGATGCCCACGCCAGCCAACCCCAACATCAACCTCAACCTCGTCCTGGACCAGGTGGCCAAGGACAAGGGCATCGAGCGGAGCGTGCTCATCGCCACCCTCGAGGACGCGATGACCACCGCGGCCAAGAAGCACTTCGGCCAGGAGCGCAACCTCGAGGCCAAGTACGACGCCGACAAGGGCGTGGTGGAGCTCTTCCAGGCCATCACCGTGGTGGAGACCATCACGGACCCCGTCCAGGCGGTGAATCAGATCTCCCTCGACGAGGCGCACAAGAAGGGCATGGAGGTGGAGCCGGGCGACGAGCTCGTGTTCCAGATCTTCTACCGTGACGAGGACGCGGCGGAGGCCAAGGCGCAGGACGACCAGTACGGGGACATCCTCCGGCTGAAGACGTTCCGCCGCGGCTTCGGACGCATCGCGGCCCAGACGGCCAAGCAGGTCATCCTCCAGCGCACCCGCGACGCCGAGCGCGAGAACGTCTTCAACGAATACCGCGACCGCAAGAACGAGATCGTCACCGGCATCGCCCGGCGCTTCGAGCGCGGCAACATCATCGTGGACCTCGGCCGCGCCGAGGCGGTACTGCCCGTGCGCGAGCAGGTGCCGCGCGAGACGTACCGCGCCGGCGACCGCGTCCAGGCCTACGTGCTGGACGTGCTGCGCGAGTCCAAGGGCCCGCAGATCGTCCTGAGCCGCGCCTCCGTCAACCTGCTCACCAAGCTCTTCGAGATGGAGGTGCCGGAGATCGCCGAGGGCATCGTCGTCATCGAGGCCGCGGCGCGTGAGCCGGGCGGGCGCGCGAAGATCGCCGTGTCCAGCCGCGACGCGGACGTGGACCCCGTGGGCGCGTGCGTGGGCATGAAGGGCAGCCGCGTGCAGGCCGTGGTGCAGGAGCTGCGCGGCGAGAAGATCGACATCGTCCCCTACGACGAGGACCCCGCGCGCTTCGTGTGCGCCGCCCTGGCCCCCGCCGAGGTGAGCCGCGTCATCATCGACGAGGCCAACCACGCCATGGAGCTGATTGTCCCGGACGACCAGCTGTCGCTGGCCATCGGCCGCCGCGGCCAGAACGTGCGCCTGGCGGCGCAGCTCACCGGTTGGAAGCTGGACATCAACAGCGAGAGCCGGGTGCGCGAGATGCGCGAGTTCGCCAACCGTTCGCTGGGCGCCCTTCCGGGTGTCAACGAGATGCTGGTCGAGACGCTCTACGCCCACGGCTTCCGTCAGGCCAAGGACATCGCCGAGGCCAATCCGGAGATGCTGGCCCAGATTCCGGGGATGGATCCGTCGCGCATTCCCGCCATGCAGGAGGAGGCCCGCAAGCAGATGGGGCTGGACGCGGCCGAGCTGTCGCGCATGGAGCGCGAGCGCGAGCAGGCCCGGCAGGCCGAGGCGCGCCGCCATCCGGACGAGCTCAGTCAGACCGAGCGCATGGCGCGCGTCAGGGGCATGGGCGAGAAGACCATCGAGCAGCTGATGCTGGCGGGCTACAAGACGGTGGAGGACCTCGCCAACGAGAAGGACCTGGCGAAGCTGGGCGACGTGCCGGGCGTGGGCATCAAGAAGGCCCGCCAGCTCAAGAGTGCGGCGGAGAACTATCTGGTGGAGGAGGCGCGCCTGAGGGCGGAGCTGAATGCCGAGCGGGGGGCCTCGTCCCCAGCCGCCGAGCCGGCGGGCGCTTAGATTGAGGCGATCTGAAGTTCTCAGCTCGTCTGGACGGCAGGGGGGATGCGCCTGAAGGCTCGTTCCGGTAGTAGAAGAAAAGAAGAACTCCCGGCGGACGCCGGACCGGTGCGATGCTGCATCGGATGCGGCGCGAGGC
Organism: Archangium sp.; assembly: GCF_045802675.1. Classification (GTDB taxonomy): domain Bacteria; phylum Myxococcota; class Myxococcia; order Myxococcales; family Myxococcaceae; genus Archangium. Next base: position 67,321 of record NZ_JBJMQO010000101.1, read on the forward strand.
GGTTACAGGAGGAGCTCACCCGATTGGCGGTGGGCCCGGAGGGGGCGGTGGTGGTAGACCGCGACAGGTTGCTCCCCGGGCGGGGGGCCTACCTCTGCGGGGCTGGTTGCCTGGCGGCGGCGGTGAAGCGGAAGGCCTTTGGCAGGGCCTTCCGGGGCAGGGCGGGTCTGGTTGACCCGTCGGTGCTCGGACAGGCGTTGGAGTCGTCGGGCCCGGCGCGAGGTGGAGCGGCCGGGGGGAGTGGGTGTTAGCACCACTCGCACACATTTTTGGATTAGGGTGCTGCGCCCGGTAGCCGGCGGAGCAAAAGGCCAAGCAAGGTATGTCGAAGAAGCGCGTTCACGAGATTGCCAAGGAGCTCAAGGACCATGGGGTCGAGCTCGATAACAAAGAGGTCGTGACCGAGCTGGTCGGGCTCGGCTACGACGTCAAGAGCCACTCGTCCTCCCTCGAGGACGACCAGGCCACTGCCGCTGTCCAGAAGATCCTGGACAAGCGCAAGCCCAAGCAG
>NZ_JBJMQO010000102.1:0-40329 GCF_045802675.1 Archangium sp.
CACTATTTCAATAATCTAATATATACCTAACAATAGCTCACCCCCGGCGAGCCGCTCGACCGTCGCGTCAACGAAGAGACCTTCATCCTGGTGAAGTTGAGACTCCGGATGCTCGAGGCGGAACGCGGGAAGCGTTGGGTCTGCTCGCTTGACAGCGCTTCCCTCCCCTTCGCCCGGCAGCTCCTGGAGGACGTCACCTTCGAGCCCGCCGCGGGCGGGGGCACGGACTTCCACTGGCGCATCTACTACAGCCCCTCGTGGCTCGCGCGGCCCTTCCTCTGGCTGCTGCTGCCCGTGGTCGAACACCTCTTCCGCCGGACCACCGAGCAGCTCGCGCGATTCTTCGCTGCCCAGAGGCTCATCCCCCAAGGGGGCGGATGAGCCCGGAACGACGTGCGGGGGCGGAGGCCCTCCACCGCCTCCACCCCGGTGGGTCAGCTCACCAGATGCGCACGCGCTGCTCGGGCGCGAGGTAGAGCGTCTGTCCGGGCGCGGCGCCGAAGGCCTGGTACCAGCCCTCGAGGTTGCGCACGGTGGAGGCGCGGTACTCGCCCGGCGAGTGCCCGTCCGTCAGCAGGATGCGGCGGAGGATCGGCTCGCGGTACTTGTTGCGCCAGATCTGCCCGAAGCCGAGGAAGAAGCGCTGCTCCCCGGAGAAGCCCTCGAGCACCGGCGCCGGCTTGCCTCCCAGCGACAGCCGGTAGGCGTCGTAGGCGATGGACAGGCCAGCGACGTCGGCGATGTTCTCGCCGAGGGTCAGCTCGCCATTGATGGCCAGGTCGGGCAGCGGCTTGTAGGCGCTGTACTGCGCGGCGAGCGCATCCCCGGCGGCCTTGAACTTCGCCGCGTCCTCCTTCGTCCACCAGTTGGCCAGCTTGCCGCGGGCGTCGAACTGCGCGCCGACGTCGTCGAAGCTGTGCACGATTTCATGGCCGATGACCGAGCCGATGCCGCCGTAGTTCACCGCCGGGTCGGCGTTCGGGTCGAAGAAGGGCGGCTGCAGGATGGCCGCGGGGAAGATGATGGAGTTCTGCTGCGGAGAGTTCAGCGCGTTCACGAGCTGCGGAACCATGAACCACTCCGAGCGATCCACCGGCTTGCCGAGCTTGTTCAGGTTGCGCCGGTACTCGAAGCGCGAGGCGCGGTCGGCGTTGCCGTAGGCGTCCCCGCGGACGATCTCCAGCCCCGAGTAGTCACGCCACTTGTCCGGGTGGCCGATGCCGACCTGGAGGGTGGCCAGCTTCTCCTTGGCGTGCGCCTTCGTCTCCGGGGCCATCCACGCCAGCGAGTCGATGCGCTGGCCGAGCGCCGCGATGATGTTGCGCACCATCTTGTCGGCCTCCGCCTTGGCCTCCGGCGGGAAGTACTTCGCGACGTAGAGCTTGCCGATGGCCTCGCCCAGCTCCTCGCTGGTGATGTCCACGCCGCGCTTCCAGCGCTCGCGCTGCTGCTGCGTGCCGGAGAGCACACGGCCATTGAAGGCGAAGGACTCGTCCACGAAGGCCTTGGGCAGGTAGGGCGCGGCGCGCTCGATGGCGTGGAAGGTGAGGTAGTCCTTCCAGGTCTGCACGGGCTGGGCGCCGACGAGCTTGGAGATGCCAATCAACGCGCTCGGCTGCCAGAGGATGAGCTCCCGCTGCTGCCCGAGGCCCGCGGCCCCCAGGTAGGCGTCCCAGTCGAGGCCGGGCGCGCGTTTGGCGAGCTCCTCGCGGGGCCAGGGGTTGTTCGTCTTGGTGACGTCCTGCGTGTCCACCTGGGCCCAGTGGACGCGGGCGATCTCTCGCTCGAGTTCGAAGATGCGCCTGGCCTTGGCGTCCGCGTCGGCGATGCCGGCCAGGCGCAGCATGGCGGCGATGTGCTGCTGGTACTTCTGGCGGACCTCGGTGAATTTGGCGTTGTCGACGAGGTAGTAGTCGCGATCCGGCAGACCCAGGCCACCCTGAAGCAGATAGGCGGCATAGCGCGAAGGCTCGTTCAGGTCCTCGACCACCCAGAGGCCGAAGAGCCGGTCCGTGTTGACGTTGCCCCGGTTGAGGGCGTCGACGTCCGCGCGCAGCGTGTCGCCGAGCACCGTGGCCAGCTCACGCCGGTTGGAGATGGCGGCGATGCGGCCGAGCTCGGGCTGGAGCGGGGCCAGGCCCTTGGCCTCGATGGCCGCCTCGTCCATGAAGCTCGAGAAGATGTCCCCCAGCTTGCGGACCTCACTGCCCTCGGGGGCCTGGGTGCTCGCGGCCTGTTCGATCAGCTCGCGCGTGCGCTTGCTGGCCTCTTCCGACAGCTTCGTGAACATGCCGTAGCTGGAGCGGTCGGCCGGAATCTCCGTCTTGGCGAGCCAATTGCCATTGACGAAGCGGAAGAAGCTGTCACCGGGCGCGACGGACGGGTCCATCCCGCCGGTGTCGACGCCAAAGCCGCCGTAGGTAGGCTTCGCGGTAGGGGCCGTGGCGGCGGGGGCCTCGGGGGGTTTGACCTGCTGCGTCGAAGCCGCGGGCTTCTCCACCGGCGTGGACGTGGCACACGCGGCGAGCCACGCGGACGCGCTGGCCGTGAAGACCAGGCGGGCGCCCGGGATGCGTCGGAACTGCGATGTCATGGGAAATCCCCTCTGAAGGAAGTGCGCGCCCCAACAGCGAGCCTGGCCGCTTAATCCCCAGCTTCGTGTCGATTCGGAGGCACGAGGCATGGTCCTGCGTGCGATTCAGCCTGACGCGGGGAGTAGCGAAGTTGACGTGGGGGCGAGGGGGGTTGGGGCGATGGTGGCTTTGGGGTGGCGTTGGCGCGCGCTGAGCTCGGTGGCGGGGATATGGGTGCTGTTGGCGGCCCAGGCCGGGTACGGCCTCGAGGTGTTCGGGACCGTCAACAACTTCACCGAGGATCAGGCCCACTCCCGTGAGCCCACGGTGGCGCTCTCGGGCCCCTCTGTCTTCTCCGCGTGGATCGACATGCGGACGGGCTACGGGGACGTCTATTTCCGCGCGAGCTCCGACCGGGGGCTCACCTTCGGCCCGGCCCGGAACCTGAGCACGAGCCGGGCGCGAGCCTCGGACGTCCGGTTGACCCGGTTCCAATCGAACGTCTACGTCGCCTGGGCCGAGGACGGCATCCTGCTCCGGACGAGCCACGACTCCGGGGTGACCTTCGGCCCCCTCCAGGTGCTGAGCCCTCGCGGGAGCAAGCCCCGCGTCGTCGCCACCGGCGGGAGCGTCTACGTGGCCTGGACTGGCTCGGACAAGGAAGGCACCCTCCTCCTTCGCGCCAGCCACGACTCCGGTGACACCTTCGAGGCGGCCATCGATCTCAACGAGCAGGCCCGGGGCGGCGATCTGGACCTCGCGGCGGAGGGCTCCCACGTCTATGCCGTCTGGGACGATGGTGCCCACGTGTACTTCCGCCAGAGCCAGGACTCGGGGCTCACGTTCGCTCCCCCGCAGGTGCTCGATGATGGGCAGAGCGAATCCGGGGACGCGCGGCTCGCCACGCATTCCAATGGCGTGTACGTCGTCTGGCGCGAGGGCAGCGGTTGCTCCAGCGAGATTGCCTTCCGCCGCGGCATGAACGGAGGCACCCGCTTCGACCCCCTGGTGAAACTCAGTCAGAACGCCGTTGCCTCGCTCGATCCGTTGATCGACTCGCACGACACGGCCGTCTACGTCATCTGGAAGGAGAAACGGGAAGGAAGCACGGATATCTTCTTCACGCGCAGCCTGAATGGAGGCGCCTCCTTCGGCGCCGCCAGCAACCTGAGCGACACCCCGGGCAAGTCCTCCCAGTACGCGCTCTCCTCGCCGGGAGACACCGTCCGCATCGTCTGGCGCGAGAAGACCGTGAATGGGAGCGACATCTTCTACCGCTCCAGCACCGACCGGGGCGCGAGCTTCGGCATCACGCGCAACCTGAGCCTGAGCCCCGGCAAGTCCACCTCGCCCGTCATCATCTCCTCGGGCCGCGGCGCCGAGGTGCACGTGTTGTGGGAGGAGGAGCTCCCCCTCAACCGCGAGCTCTTCTACCGGCGTGGAGTGCCGGAGCCTTGAGCCTCAACCCGCGCGCGGCCGCTGCATGAATGGGCGCGCCACCGCGAGGTCGATGAGCAGCGTGCCCGCGAGGAACAGCCACGGCCCGAGGTGGGAGGCCAGCCCGGTCACGCCCCAGAGCGTCACGGCCCCGGCGAGCACGGGCAGGAGCCACGGCGGCAGCGAGGCCCGCGCCTGGCGCCCGCGGGTGAGCACCACGAGCCCTCCGAGCGCGAGCACCGCCAGGGACGCGAGCGGACGGCCCCGGCCCGACGTGGCGTACCCGGGGGCGTAGTTCGCGAACATGTCGTAGCGGTACTCGTAGTGGTCCTCGTACTCCTTGCCGAAGCCATCCATCGTCCACTCGCGCACGTGGACGGGCTGGAAGCCGCCGAAGGAGGAGCCGCCACGGCTGCCCCAGGTGAAGAACAGCGCCACCGCGCACACGAGCGTGCCCAGGAGAACCCAACGGCCGAGGCGCACCTCCTCGGGCGAGGACGTGCCCTGCTCGGCCACGAGCGCGGAGAGCGCGCGCCGCTGGTCATAGACGAGCACGATGGCGGCGAGCAGCCAGAGCAGCGGCACGAGGCCCAGGCTCAACGAGAGGAACGCCTGGACACACGTGAGCACGGTGAAGGCGGGCAGGAAGAGCGGGTGCTCGGTCCGGCGCGCCACGCGCAGCACGGGCTCTGGAAGGGAGCGCCCGGCGGCATGAAGCTCGCGCACGCCAACGAGCACGGCACTGACGAGCATCACCACGCCCCAGCCGACATGCATGCCCGGGAAGAACGGAAGCCAGGAGAGGACGACGGCGAGCGCCACGAGCCCCGCGCCGAGCAGCGCCAGCGAGCGTCCGGGAATGCGCTCACGCAGGCGCGGATCCTCGAGCACGGACCGGACCACCTGGGCCGTCTGTCCAGCGGCATGCCGGGTGGCCTCCTCCACCGAGGAAGGGGTTTGTTTGGGAGAGCCTCCCGGGCTCGAGGGAGCCACGGCCCTTCCACAGTGGGTGCAGAACCGGCTGTTCGCCGACGGAAGGGGCTGACCGCAGTAGGCGCAGTTCATGAGCCGCGAGCCTACTCCACGACAGCTCCCGAGGCGTGGAAGTGGCGGGACCGGGGTTTTCATCCAATCCTCCGGCGCCACACCGCGGGAGCCCGGCCGCTCCCGAGACAAGGATCCACGCCCCGTGATGCCGCAGGAAGGCAGCCCCACGTTCAAACGGCTCGATGGGCTCGACACCCTGAGGGCGATGGCCATCCTGTTGGTGTTCGCCTACCACTATCAGGTCTTCGTCAGCGGCACGCCGACCTTCGGCTGGGCCAGCACCGTGGGCTGGACGGGCGTGGACCTGTTCTTCGTGCTGAGCGGCTATCTCATCGGCAACCAGCTCTTCGCCGGCATCGCGAAGGGCAAGGCGCTGTCGCTGAAGGCCTTCTACCTCCGGCGGCTCCTGCGAACGCTGCCCAATTACTACGTGGTGCTGGCGCTGTATTTCGCGCTTCCCACGGTGATGGGCGGCAAGCAACCCCCGCCCTTGTGGCGCTTCCTCACCTTCACGCAGAACCTGGGGTTGCAGCCGGGCACGGCGTTCTCGCATGCCTGGTCACTGTGCATCGAGGAGCAGTTCTATCTGCTGCTACCGCTGGTCCTCCTCGGTGCGCTGCACTTCGGCCGGTTCCCGCCGAAGCGGGCCGCGGGGTTCGCGCTGGCGGGCCTGATTCTCGCCGGCATCGCGCTCCGCTGTGTGCTGTGGTTCCAGTACGGACGCGAGGCGGGCGATGCCGTCTACGGCTACTACCCGAACATCTACTACTCCTCGTTCTGCCGCTTCGATGAGTTCCTGCCCGGTGTGGGCATCGCCCTGCTGAAGAACTTCCACCCGCGCCTCTGGGAGCGGGTGACCGGATGGGGCCGGGCCACGCTGGCCGCCGGGGTGCTCGCCACCGCGGTCCTCTTCTCCCTGCTCGCGAAGTACTACTACATCGATGGCTATGGTTATGGCTTCGCCATGACGGGCTTCGGCTACTCGCTCATGGCCTGCGCCTTCGCGCTGCTGGTCGTGGCCGCGCTGAGCCCAGGCTCGCTGCTGTACCGCGTGCGCGTGCCGGGCGCCGCCTCCCTCGCGGCGTGGTCGTATGCCATCTACCTGTCGCACAAGCCCCTCGCCCATATCGCACGGACGCAATTGAAGCCCTGGGGCCTCGGTGAGAGCGCCACGGCGGCGATCATCACGGGCATCTGCCTGCTCGGAGGCTGGCTGCTGTATCGCTTCGTCGAGACGCCCTTCATGCGCCTGCGCGATCGCCACCATCCGACGAACTTCCACACCGAGGCCGGCACGCGGACCTGTCAGGCTGGCGATACGCTGGCCGGTGAGCCCGCGCGATAGAGCCCGGCTCGCGGGGTGAGCCGCGGCGGCCACTCAGGCGAAGGCGGCGCTGCGCAGGACCATCACGTCAGCGAAGTCCTGGCGCCCCGGCGCGAGACACAGCGCCCCTTGCGACACCTGCTCGAGGAAGTGCTCGCCGTAGTCCTGGCGGGGACCCGAGGCGTACACGGTGATGTCCCGGGCCCGCGCGGCCGCCCCGAGCATCCTGGCCACCGCGTGCGCCACCTCTCCCCAGAAGGGGAAGTACAGATAGAACGCGGTGCCGTCCGACAGGTCCACATCGCGGACATCCGCGTGGATGAACTCCAGGTTCGGCAGCGCGAAACGCTCGCCCGTGCGGCGCGCGGACTCGACGTACGACTGGCCGTACTCCACGCCCTTGACCCGGGCGGAGCAGCTCGCGGCCACGGTGATGGCGAACTTCCCGTTGCCACAGCCGAGGTCGTAGATGGTGTCGTGCTGCCCGGGACTCGTGAGGGAGAGGAAGTCGGAGATGCGGTGGGCCCGGGAGGCCATGTTCACCTGGCCGGACGGGGGCCGGTCCTGGCCGGTGGTGATGCGGGAGATGCGCAACAGGCCCTCGAGCCAGTCATCCGCGGCCGTGCTCGCGCGCCCGGAAGCCTCGCTGAAGCCGAGCCCCTCCCACCGCTCCCGGAAACCCGCCGGTGAGAGGCCTCCCGCGCGAAGCTCCCGCGCGACGTCATCTCCGGCCGCATCGAGCGCCTCGGTCACCGAGCGGGCATGGACACCCAGCGCATCCCAGAGGGCCTGGAGCTCCGGACGAGCCCGCACGTCGAGCAGGAGCAGGTCCGGCTCCACGTTGTCCTGCACGAAGGAGAACCGCTCGAAGAGCTCCCACAGCGCGCCCAGCTCCAGCGTCCCCACATCCTTCGAGGCCAGGAGGGATTCGGCTCGCGCGACCCACCAGGGGGCGGCACGGGGGGTCGGGGCGGAGGAAGGCATGCCCCGGAGGGTGTCACGGGCGGACACCCGTCCCTAGCGAATGCACCGGGACGGGTGTGTTTCCCTCGTGCCCGCCAGGCCTGCTGGCGAGCCTCGCGAACGACAGCGCGACGGTGCGGGGGTCCTGGGACGAAGTGTCTCAGAGGCGGTGGACTACGGCGACGCGCTGTGACGTCCGGGGCGGCGCTACGCCTGGTTGTACGCCGCCTCGAGGCGCGCGATGTCGAACTTCTTCATGGTCATCATGGCCTGCATCACGCGCTGCGTCCGCTTCGGGTCCTTGTCCTGCATCAACTCCAGGAAGCGGGCCGGGACGATCTGCCAGGAGAGGCCGAACCGGTCCTTGAGCCAACCACACTGGCTCTCCTGTCCCCCGTTCGCGGTCAGCTTGGACCACAACATGTCGACCTCTTCCTGAGAGTCACAGTGCACCATCAGGGAGATGGCCTCGGTGAACTTGAAGATCGGGCCGCCATTGAGCGCCTGGAACTTCTGACCGGCGAGCTGGAACTCAGCCACCATGACCGACCCCTTGGGGCCCGGCCCCGCGTCGCCATAGCGGGACATGGACAGGATCTTCGAATCCTTGAACAGCGACACATAGAAATTCGCCGCCTCCTCCGCCTGGTCGTTGAACCACAAGAACGGAGTGATCTTCTGGGGAGTTGCCATGGTCATGATCCTTTACGGCGCGGGGTGAACTGGGTTTCGAGATAGCGGCGCAGGTGACGCAGGGACTCGGCCGCGACGTCGGGGCCCTGCTTTCCCTTGGCGAGAATGAAGGAGCCCTGGAGGACCGCCTGCATGAACAACCCGAGGCTCTCCGGGGTCCACGGCGCCTTGGGGGCGTAGCGCTTCTTGGCCTCGGCGATGTCGCGGGCCAGCATCGCGGCGTGCGCGCTGAGGTGCTTGTCACAGGCGGCGCGGATCGCCGGACTCGTGTCGTACGCCTCCTGGAGCATCGTCCCGAGCAGGCACGTGAAGTCCGCCAGCGTTCCCCTCAGGAGGGCGATGCGGAAATCGACGTAGCCGAGCAGCCGCTCGAGCGGATCCTCCGAGCGCTGATAGGGACCGGAGGCGAACAGGCGATCGGCCATGGCCGCGAAGTGGTCGGCCGCCGCGATGGCGAGCTCTTCCTTGCTCTTGAAGTGGTGGAAGAAGCTGCCCTTGGTGAGGCCCGCCACCGCGCAGACGTCCTCGATGCGCGTCGCCGTGTAGCCCTTGGTCCGGATGACCTGGAGGGCCGCGTCGAGGAACTTCGTCTTGGATTCGTGCTGAAGGGCCGCTGTGTCCATGAGCATACCGACTGGTTGGTTCAACCATACCCACTGGTTGGTAGGCCGTCAATGGGAGAGGTGCCGCCCTGGAGCCAGGCGGCGGGAGGGCCCCCGTTCTCCCCCAAGGTGCCATCGTCACCTCGCCGCTGTCGTGGAATGAAAAGGTGGTGGGACTGGAGTGCCTGTCGTCGTCCGCTAGAAGCGTGTCCACCGTCTGGCGGCTCGAGCCGGCCCCTGCGTGGCAGGTGCGAGCGCACAGACAGGCGGGAAATGATGGACCCACGGACGAACAAGAACCGGAGCATCCACGAGCATTCCCTCCCAGCGGAGAACGCACTCAGGATTGTCGTCTTGGATTGTCCCTATGACGTCCTCGCGCGGCCCCTGGCACAATCACTTTTCTCCCGGTTCGCGTCGGCCAAGCTCGAGGCCTTCCAGGCGGAATATCCCAACGGCGTCCTTCCACTGGGCGTTCATGACTTCATCGCGACACTGGTCATGATCGGAGAGGGCAGCGACGAGGACTTCACGCCCTGGGCGGTGTTCAAATCCGTCTCGCTCGAGCGCTGCGAGCGCTTCCGGGTTCCGTTCGAGCTCCTGACGCTCATGGAAGGCGAACACAGGAAGCCACATCGCGAGGCCGCTCACTCCCTCATCCATGACGCCCGGGGCCGCGGTGGAGATGTGGTCTACGTCAGCTCCTGGTCCATGCGGCCAGGAGCCCGCCAGGACTCTCGACTGAAGCATGCGGTACGCAACCTGATGCGGACGGCGTTGTGCTTCCATCATCTCGAGAGTGGGTTCTCGGAGGTCACAGCCGTCGCGGTTCCGCGACTCAGGACCGATGACTTCCTCAGGAATGCTGGCTTCAAGGAACTCCAGCTGGATGACCAGCCCCTACCTTCCTTCTCGTGTGATTTCAGCTTTGGAGAGACGGTCGTCGCATTCCACGCCTCGAGCTTCCGCGCGGATTTCATCCAGAGGGCCAACAGCTTCAAGCACGTCTGGGATGCTCGACGGGTGATCTCCGCGAATCCGCTGCCGCGTCCGCCCCAAGCCCGGGAGGCAGGCCTCGAAACGGCCGCCCTGAGGTGAAGAACCCTGGGACCCGGCCCTTGTTGCCCGCGCTGGCTCGGCCTACGAAGAGGGCATGGCCCCTACCCCTTCCGACTCCACGACTCGCGCCACGGCCATCGGCGCGGTGGCCATCCTGCTCTGGGCCTCGCTGGCGCTGCTGACGACGTACACCGGCAGCGTCCCGCCCTTCGAGACGGTGGCCATCTCCTTCGCCGTCGCCTCCCTGCTGACGCTCGGCAAGTGGCTGGTGCGGCGCGAGGACGTCGGGCGCCACCTGCGCCAGCCCGCCGCGGTATGGCTGACGGGCGTGGGCGGGCTGTTCGGCTACCACTTCCTCTACTTCCTGGCGCTGAAGACGGCGCCGCCCGTGGAGGCCAACCTCATCAACTACCTGTGGCCGCTGCTCATCGTGCTCTTCTCGGCGCTGCTGCCCGGCGAGCGCCTGCGCGGGTGGCACGTGGCCGGAGCCGTGCTGGGCCTGTGCGGCACGCTGCTCCTGGTGACGGACGGGGGCCGCTTCGCCTTCCGCGCCGAGTACACCGCCGGCTATGTCTCGGCGCTCGCCTGCGCCGTGACGTGGGGGGCGTACTCGGTGCTCTCGCGCCGCTTCGGCCACGTCCCCACCGACACGGTGGGCGGCTTCTGTGGCGTCACGGCGGTGCTCGCCGCGCTCTGCCACCTCGCCTTCGAGCGGACCGTCTGGCCGGGCCCGGGCGAGTGGCTCGCCCTGTTCCTCATGGGCGCCGGGCCCACGGGGCTGGCCTTCTTCGTCTGGGACGTCGGCATGAAGCGCGGGAACATCAAGGCGCTCGCCGGCCTCTCCTACTCCACGCCCCTCTTGTCCACGCTGTTGCTCATCGTGGCCGGTCGCACCCGGCCCAGCATCACGCTGGCACTGGCCTGCCTCTTCATCATCGGCGGCGCGATGCTCGCCTCGCGCGACCTGTGGGCCCGTGAGGCGCGGAAGGCGCTGGACCAGACGACTCCCTGACGGGGAGACCGGTGACGCCGATTGTCCCATGGGTAGAACAGCGCGTGCCGTTTTCAGTGGCTACCAGACTGACCGGCTCCTCCGCATACTCCTTCCATCACGACGCGCCGCCACGGCGGCGCACCCACAACCCCGTGAAGGAAGAACAATGAGCAAGCCCTACAGCCGTCTCGACAGGGAGAATGCAGTGGTGTTGCTGGTCGACCACCAGGCCGGTCTGCTGTCGCTGGTCCGCGATTTCAACCCGGACCAGTTCAAGAACAACGTGCTCGCCCTGGCCGACCTCGCGGCCTACTTCAAGCTCCCCACCATCCTGACGACCAGCTTCGAGCAGGGCCCCAACGGTCCGCTCATTCCGGAGCTGAAGGAGAAGTTCCCGAACGCGCCTTTCATCCCTCGCCCCGGTCAGATCAACGCCTGGGACAACGAGGACTTCGTCAAGGCGGTGAAGGCCACCGGACGCAAGCAGCTCATCATCGCGGGCGTCGTGACCGAGGTCTGCGTTGCCTTCCCGGCGCTGTCGGCCCTCGCCGAGGACTTCGAGGTGTTCGTCGTGACGGATGCCTCCGGCACGTTCAACGAGGTCGTGCGTCACTCCGCCTGGGACCGGATGTCCGCGGCGGGCGCACAGCTCATGACGTGGTTCGCCGTCGCCTGTGAGCTGCACCGCGACTGGCGCCGGGACATCGAGGGTCTGGGGGCGCTGTTCTCCAACCACATCCCCGACTACCGCAACCTGATGACCAGCTACAGCGCCATCAAGGCAGCCAATCCCCTGCCCAAGGCCGTACCGTGATGACGGGCCCCGCGCTCGACGGGTGCGGGGTCCACCCACTGGCAGCTCCCCTGCTCGGCCAGGTCCTCGCCTGGGATGGTGCGTCGAAGACGCCGCGAACGAAATCCCCCTAGGATGATCCCTCACCAGAAACAGGTGGGATTTCATCATGGATTCGTCCCGGTATCTGTTCATGACGGGGCCCACGGGTTTCGTGGGCTCGAACGCGCTGCGCCATCTCACACGGCACTCCGCCGCCCGGCCCTGGAGCGCGATCAAGGTCCTGGTCCGGGGCGAGACCGGAGCCGAGCAGGCCAGGGCCCTGGGCGCCGAGCCCGTGCGCGGAGATCTGCTCGACCCCTCGCCCATGCTCCGGGAGGTCATCTCCGGAGCGCGGTACGTCCTCCACTGCGCCGATGCCGCGTGGACCTCGAGCTACGCCGAGGCGCGAGCGCGGATGGACGAGAACCTGATCGGCGCCATCAATCCCCACCACGTCGCGCGAGCCGTCTACGTGTGTGGCTCCTCCTACTTCGGAGCGAGTGAGGACGCGGCGTTGATCGATGAGCGCACCCCTCCGCGGCCGCTCGGGCTCGGACCGGCCTTCGGCGCCGGCCTGCGGGCGCTGCGCACCGCGGGGGAGCGCGGCCTCGACTACGTCGCCGCCTTCGTCTCCGGCGTCTATGGCCCGGGCTCGTGGTTCACACGGCAGTACCTGCACCAGCTCGAGCAGGAGCAGCCCATCCCCGTTCTCGAGCCCCCTGCCGTCTGGCCCTACATCCACATCGAGGATTGTGTCCGCGCCCTCGAGTTCCTGCTGACGCTCGAGCCGGCGAAGCTGGAGACGGCTGGACGCGAGGTCATCCTCACGGACGACACACCCGTGCCCATGACCACCTTCATCGAGGAGCTCGCCCGGGTCACGGGAAGGACCGCACGGCTCGAGCGGCTCGAGCGCGGCGCGTTGCAGGCGCGATTGCCCCCGTTCGAGTTCTCGTACCAAAGCGCCAACATGCTGCACTCGAACGCGCGCCTTCGCGGCCTCGGCTTCGAGTGCAAATACCCGAGCGTGAAGGAGGGCGTCCCAGCGCTCGAGCTCGCCCGGCGCTGAGCCTGCCCCGATTCCGTGACGCTCCCGCACTTCACGTGCGAAGCAGGACGCCCCAAATGAAGACAGGCTGGAGACCCCGGGGATCTCCAACCTGTCTCCGAAGATTCCGATGACTCAGGGAGTCCGGGAGACAGGCTTCGAACCCATCTCCCCGGGTGACTACTTCACCTCGCCGCTGGCGGTGGTGCTCGACGCGGGGCTCATCAGGATGGGCGGCCGGTCCTTGCCCTCCATCGCGCGCTGCAGCTCGATCTCCTGCAGCAGCAGCGCCGGGGCCACCGTGGACACCGGCACGTTTCCGCTCTCCGCGCCGCAGAACCCGTTGAACACGCCCTGCTTGCGCCCCGTGGCCATGATGCGGTTGATGGACGACAGCGGCGTGCCGACGATCTCCACCCCGCGCACCAGCGACTCCTCGCCCGTCTTCACGTCCACCCGGTACACCATCCTCGGCACGCCCTTGAACGCCTGGTAGCCGTAGCTCGAGGTGTTCGTGTTGCCGCCCGTGATGTCCCGGATGATGAGCCCGTACGGCTTGCCCTGACGCTTCGCCTCGGCGATGAGCTGCTTCTTCAGCTCCACGTCATCCACCTGCTTCGTCGAGTCGGCGATGAGGTTGGCCATGCGCGCCACCGGCTTGCGCGTGCCCTGGCTGCGCCCGTGCCCGTTGGACAGCAGGAAGCCCTCCAGCGGCCGCCTCGACAGCAGGTAGCTGCGCAGCACGCCCTTCTCCACCAGCACCGTCTTCTGCCCCTTCACGCCCTCCTCGTCGTACTCGTAGAAGCCGTTGAGTGGCTCGCCCTGGAGCGAGCGCACCGTCGGGTCATCCACGATGCTGATGAACGGCGGTAGCACCTGCTTGCCCACCTGGCCCTTGAACGTCTTGCCCTCCCCGTCCCCGTCCTGCCGGTCTCCCTCCAGCCGGTGCCCCACCGCCTCGTGGAAGAGCACGCCGGCCGCCTCGGGCGCCAGAATGGCCGGGCCCGTGTAGGGGTCGATGGCCGGCGCCTTGCGCAGCGCCAGCAGCTCTTCGATCACCTTGGTGGCGGCGTCGGCGATCTTCTTGTCGTCCGGCAGCCCGGCCTCGGTGGGCGCGTAGTAGTTGCGCGAGTCGTCCAGCAGCTGTCCGTCGTCGGCCCGAGTCACCGCCGACACGTGCAGCCCGTACATCGTCTCTTCCGTCACGATGCGGCTGCCCTCGGTGGACACGAACAGGCGCTTCACCTTGTCCGCCGTCACCCGCACCTCCGAGTCGAACAGCTCCGGGTGCGCCTTGAAGCGCTCGGACACGTCGCGGGCCACGCGCGCCCAGCGGTCGTGGTCGAAGGGGAAGGCCACCGGCGTCTGCACGTACCGCGCGGGCTTCTCCTTGGAGAAGGACGGCGGCTGCTTGGGGTCCTCCACCGCGTAGACGTTGTCGCCCTTCTTCTTGAGGAACTGGGACAGGGCGGCCTTGTACTTCTGGTCCGTCACCAGCCACAGCGAGGTGCGCAGCGCCAGGGGCGAGTCGTCGATGGGGCCGTCCGGGTTGGGGACGTAGCTGGAGCCCCTGCCGCCGCCGAAGTACTCGTACTCCTCGGGGCCCGAGTTGTCGAAGTCGTAGGAGCCCACCCGCACGTCCACGTACAGCTTGCGGTCGTGGTAGGTGTCGTCCACGAAGATGGCCCCGTAGCGGGCGGTGAGGGCGCTCTGCTCCGTCTCCTTGAGCTGGTAGCTCATGAAGTACGGCGCGTCGTGGTTCTGCAGCTTGAGCTGCTGTTGGTTGCGCTGGAGCTCTTCCGCCATGGCGTCGAGCAACGTCACGCGCGCGTCCGGAGCGGGCGCGGCGGCGGTGAGCAGGGCGGAGGCGGCGAGCAGGGGAAGGATGGGGGTGTGTCGGGTTCTCACGCCCCGACTCTACCTCGCCGGGAGGGTCCGCGTCCCCGCCCCTTCCCTGCTCGGGAACCGGCCCGGAAGCCGGCCCGGAAAAAAGTGGAGGCCCCGCCCCAGCGCCCCCCCCTCATGGCGCCGCAGCGGGGCCTCCCGCGCAATCTACCGGACGGCAACCGGGCCGGCCGGCGTCACGCCAGGCCTTGGTGACCTTTGCTCAAGCCTTGGTGACCTTCTCGCGGCCCGGGCCCACGTTCTTGCAGGCGTTGCGCGTGTCCACCACGCACTGCGACTGCTTGACCACCATGTTGTAGTCGATGTTCGAGTGGTCCGTGAGGATGACGACCGCGTCGTAGTCGCAGAGCGTCTCCGGGTGCAGCGGCACCGACGTCATCGAGTAGTGGAAGCCGTGGCCCTCCTCGAGGCGGGGCACGTACGGGTCGTGGTAGTCGACCTGGGCGCCCTTCTCCTTGAGCAGCGTGATGATGCGGAGGCTCGGGCTCTCGCGCATGTCGTCGATGTCCTTCTTGTACGCCGCGCCGAGGCACAGCACCTTCGCGCCGTTGAGCGTCTTCTTGTTCTTGTTGAGCGCCTCCATGGTGCGAGTCACCACGTAGTACGGCATCTGCGTGTTCACCTCGCCGGCCAGCTCGATGAACTTGGTGTGGAACTCGTACTCGCGCGCCTTCCACGTCAGGTAGAAGGGATCGATGGGGATGCAGTGGCCGCCCAGGCCCGGGCCCGGGTAGAAGGCCTGGAAGCCGAAGGGCTTGGTGGCCGCGGCGTTGATGACCTCCCACACGTCGATGTTCATCCGGTCGCAGAGCATCTTCATCTCATTGACCATGGCGATGTTGACGCAGCGGTAGATGTTCTCCAGCAGCTTGGCGAGCTCCGCCACGCGGGTGGAGGACACGGCCACCGTCTCCTTCAGGGCGCTCGAATAGAGGGCCTGGGCCACCTCGAGGCAGGCGGGCGTGTAGCCGCCGACGATCTTCGGAATCGTCTTGGTGTTGAAGTTCTTGTTGCCCGGATCCTCGCGCTCGGGGCTGAAGGCCAGGTGGAAGTCCACGCCGGCCTTGAGGCCCGTCTTCTCCAGCAGGGGCTTGAGCACCTCGTCCGTGGTGCCCGGGTAGGTGGTCGACTCGAGGATGAAGAGCTGACCGGGCCGCACGTGGGGCGAGAGCGCCTCGCCCGTCTTGATGATGTAGCTCATGTCCGGCTCACGCGACGCCGTGAGCGGCGTGGGCACGCAGATGATGATGCAGTCCAGCTCCCGGGCCTTGGCGAAGTCCGTCGTCGCCTTGAGCTTGCCCTTGCTCGTGAGCTCCTTGAGCGGCTCGCTGGGGATGTGCTTGATGTAGCTCACCCCCTTGCCGATGTTCTCCACCTTCCGCGTGTCCACGTCGAGGCCCGTCACGGTGAAACCGGCGTCCGCGAACGCCATGCCCAGCGGCAGACCCACGTAGCCCATCCCCACCACGCCCACCTTCGCATCCCGCCGGCGAATACGCTCCAACAGCGGGCTTACCATCACGCGCATCTGACTCACCTCTCCCTGAAGGCATGCGGGTTCCCCCGTCATGCCTCGACCCGAGTCTTCAGTTGAAGACGACCACCCACCTCAACCACGCCGGGGGCGACAGCCGCACCCCGAACACCACGACCTGCGACGGCACCACGAGTCCGTAGCCCGGCGAATACCGGGACGGCTCCAACTTCGGTTCCATGCCCCGCGCGAAGAGCACCAGCGCCACCGGTGCCTCCGCCGGGCCCAATTCCACGCCCAGCGGCTGGAAACGCCGCGGGGCCTCCGGCACGCGCATCGCCCGGGCCAGCTGCTCCCGCGAGGGCGAGCGCAGCCGCGCTTCGCGGTCCGGAAGGTGGATCCGCCCCTCGACGTCGTGAAGCCCCACCCCCACCAGAGCGTCCGTCACCCCGAGCGCGCGCTCGCGCTTGTCGAGCACGAAGGTGCGCTCCACGCCCACGGGCGAGGACAGCACCCGGTAGCCATCGTGCCGCACGGTGAGCCTGTCCAGCTCCGGCCCCGGCTGGAACACCTGCACGCGCGCGCGGGCCGCCTCGGGCAGGGCGAACAGCCGGCCCGTCTCCAGCGGCGCCTGCTCCAGCCCGTCCACCTGCAGCGTGTTGTGCGCGGCCGTGGAGCGGAACGCGTTGCGCACCGAGGGCTCGCGTGTGTACGTGCCCGTGCCCGGGTCCACGATGACGGGGCGCCCGTCCAGGTGCAGCTCGAAGGAGAGCTTGTCGTTGTGGCTGTGCCCGCCCACCCCGTGCTGTCCCTGCGCGCCGGCGCTCACCGTCACCACCGCGCCCACCCCGCGCAGCACGTGGAAGCCGCCCTCGGGGAAGCTCACCGACTCCGCGGGCCTCGCGCGCGGCAGCGACCGGAAGCGCTCGAGGCCGGACATGCCCAGCAGCCACGCCGCCTCGTCCGGGAAGTCCCCCTCCGCCAGCTCCGCGTCCTCGAAGAGCGCCGCGCCCAGGGGCGCCAGGTAGCCCTGCTCCCGCGGGTCTCGCTCCT
The DNA here is from genome assembly GCF_045802675.1 of Archangium sp. Classification (GTDB taxonomy): domain Bacteria; phylum Myxococcota; class Myxococcia; order Myxococcales; family Myxococcaceae; genus Archangium. The sequence goes on from NZ_JBJMQO010000102.1 coordinate 17,008, forward strand.
GGAAGGGGAAGACGCGGCCCGAGTCGTTGTCACCCACCTGCGGCGCCAGTCCCCGCTCGGAGCTCCAGGCGCGCGAGGCCGTGTACATGCGGTGCAGCCGCGTCTCGTAGCGCAGGCCCAGCTCCACGCCCAGGCCGCCCGCCACCACCATCGCCAGCGTGAAGAGCTCCACCGCCAGCCGGTGGTACGGCACCGAGCCCTCGAAGGAGGTGCCCTCCGCGTGCACCTGCGCCGCCATCTGCGCGCGCAGCCCCGCCACCGCCCGGGCCACCTGCCTCGGCGCGTCCGGCAGCTCCGGGAAGAGCGAGCCCGCCACCAGCAGGCCCACGTAGTTGGACACGAGGTGGTTGTTGGGCACCGCACCATGGTCCTCCAGGTGCGCCTCCACCCACGCGGTGTGCTCGGCCAGCGACTCGAGCACCGGCACGAGGAACTCGGGCCTGCGCGCCTCGGGTGCATCCGAGAACATCACCAGCGCCTGCGCCAGATTGGCCGCACGCAGCGCCACTTCCATGGCGCACGTCCAGTGGACCCCCATGCCCACCGGGTTGGCCTGGAGGAAGTCCAGCGTCCGCATCACGAAGGCCCGCGCGTACGTCCCGCGCGCCGCCTCCTCGCGCTCCACCCAGTAGCCCTGACCGAGCGCCACCAGACAATCCAACCGGCCGAGCACCCACGGGTACTTCGGATCCACCCCCGGCTGCGCCAGCCGCATCCGCTCCACCGGGAGCACCGGGTAGCGGTAGCCGCTCACCGGATCCTTCGACCAGTCGACGGGCTGGCCCTCGCCGAAGCACACGCGCGAGCCGAAGACGTCGTACTCGCCTCGCAGGGCCGCGCGGGCCCGCTCCCGGGCGCGCCCGGTGGCACCGGGAAGGGCCGCGAGCGCCTCCAGCACCGAGGCCCGCTGCCCCACCTCGCACCAGGCCAGCCCGGGACGCGCCGACAGCGCCCGCTCGGCCAGCTCGTCCGCACTGGAAGCCCCGAAGGCCGTCAGCAGCGCCGGCTCGTCCAGCCGCTCGCGCCTCTTATAGAAGGCCTGCCGCGCCACCCCCTGGACCCGCCGCGCCATCCCTCGGGCGAGTCCCCCCGGCGCGAGCCGTGCGATCGTCGAGTAGTATCCCAGCGTTCCCATTCGGCTCCGTCCCATTGCGCACGAGAGCCAAAGCAATTGGTCGGCCAGCGCTCTCCGAGGGGAAATCCGGGGTCGAGTCCCAGCAAACCCTGGAGTCCAGTAAAAAAGTCGGGTGGCTGGGTGAATGAGTGGGAAAGGGTTTTCCTTCCGTCACCCCTTCCGTTCCCAGCGAGGGCCGCGTTGCGCCATCCGCCTACCGTGGCCATTCCTCCCGTGTGCAGGCGGGTGCTTGGAGCGGGTGGCGCGTGGGACCAGGGGTCAGCGCGTCCGAGGTGGAGCGAACAGTCTCGGTCATCGCCGAGCGGGCGCTGCACCACGGAGCGCGGGCGGGCCTCGACGCGCTCGTGGAGGCGGCGGTTCGTCTCATGGAGACGAGCGGGGCCGCGCTGTACGCTGGCGGCCGCCGCGTGGCCCTCGTGGGCCTGGAGCCTCCGCTCCCCTCGCGGGCCCATCCGCTCCAGCTCTTGAAGGACGGGCACACGACCCTGGTGCTCGGCGAGCCCTGTGTGGAGACCGAGGACCGGCAGCACCTCTCGCGGCTCGCGGGGCTCGGCAGCGCGCTGCTCGCGAGTCTGGACCGGGAGGAATCGGCTCGGGGCGAGTCGAAGCGGCTGCGCCAGGAGCGGATGCGGCTGAGGGAGCGGCTCGCGCACCTGGAGCGCGCCTGGTCCCGCGCCGCGCATGACCTGCGCACGCCCCTGCTCGTGATGCAGGGGTATATCGACATGATGAACAAGGGCATGGCGGGTGTCCTCACGCCGTCCATGCAGCGCTACCTCGAGCGCATGGCTCGCGCCGCCAGTGAGATGAACGTCCGTCTCCAGCAGCGGCCCACCGGCGAGGACGCGCCCGCGGAGGATTCGCGCCCCCTGTTGAGCGCTACTTTCGCACCCGGCCGGTATGACTCGGTGCGGCTGGAGCTGCCCTCGCGGCCCGTGCGCATCCGGGCGCCCCGCTCGGACCTGGTCCTGATGATCCGCGCGATGGAGCGGCTGCTGTCGGGAGCCGGTGCCTCCGAGGTGGTGCTGCGGGTGGAGGTCCCCGAGGGCCTGGAGACGTGCCGGTGGATCGTCCAGGCCCGCACGGAGCTTCCGTTGCCCGAGCGGGCCCGCGCGTCGCTGGAGCGGATGGCTCGGAGGTGCTCGGCCCGGATGTCCGTGAGTGAGGGGGCCGGGCTCGAGCTCACCGTGGTGCTGCCGCGTCTCCCGGATTGAATCGAGCCGGGGTGGAACGCGGGGGAACCCGAGCGGGGAGGGAGAGGATGTACGGCTTTAGAGCTCGCTTTCCGGAGTGACTCGCGTCGCGGCTCGCAGCAGCGCCCTCTTCCGCACCAGCCGGACCACCAGCACCGCCGCGCCCACCGTCACCGCCGTGAGCAGCACCCAGCGCAGGCCGCCCTGCACGTCCGCCAGCACCTTGGGACCGAAACGGAAGCCCAGCCACGTCATCCCCACCGCCGGAATCCACGCCGCCGCTCCGTCCGCCAGCAGGAAGCGGCGATAGGGCAGTCCGGTGGCTCCCGCCAGCAGGTACGCCGGAGCGCGCAGTCCCGGAAGGAAACGCGCGAGGAACACCGCCACCGCTCCGCGCCGAGCAAACATCTTCTGCAGCAGCTCGATGCGCGACGGGGTCAGCATCTTCGACAGCTTCGGGTGCGAGAACACCCTCGGCCCCAGCGAGCGTCCGATGCGGTACAGCGCGCTGTCCCCGGCCAGGATGCCCAGCCAGGCGGCGAACATCATCCAGTGCGGGCTCGCGCCACTCCGGGCCACCACCAGTCCTCCGGTGATGACGACCAGCTCCTCGCTCAGCGGCGCTCCGACTCCGCACAGCACGAGGAGCAGGAACACCGCCGGGTACGAGAAGCCCGCGATCCACAGTGCGACCTGCGCCTCCACGCCGCCTCCCTTTTTCCGGCAAGGTGCTCATGCCGGGCGGGTCGCGAAAGGGGCCCCTATCGAGGCCCCGTCCCCTCGCCCGCTCAGGAGCTCGGGAGGAGCTGGCGCACCAGATCCAACAGTTTGCCGCGCTGCACCTCGCGCTTGATGACGTAGCCGTCCGCTCCCGCCTCGAGACCGGCGGCCCGCTCCTGCGGACTGTCCAGCGAGGTGCAGAGGATGACGGGGATGTGCGACAGCTTGGGGTGGGCGCGGATGCGCCGGGTGAGCCCGATGCCGTCCAGCCGCGGCATCTGCCAGTCACTCACCACGAGCTGGCAGGGCGTGCGCTCGAGGATGCCCAGCGCCTCCTCGCCATCCCCGGCCGTGACGACCGAGTAGCCGGCGATCTCCAGCATCGACTTCATGGCGAAGCGCGTGGTGAGCGCGTCGTCGCACACGAGGATGTGCGAGCGGCGCACCTCGGTGGCGGCACGCAGCACCACCGGCGTGGCGGCGGCGCGCAGCAGCTCGGGTGCGTTGAGCACCGGGACCACGCTGCCGTCGTCCAGCACGGCGGCTCCGGCCAGGTGCGACACACTCTGCAGGTGCCGCCCCAGCGAGCGGACGACGATCTCCTGCTGTCCCACCACCGCGTCGATGGCGAACACCGCGCGCACGCCGCCGAGCGCCAGCACCATGGCCGTCTGCGGCTTGCCCGACTCGATCGCCAGCGGCAGGCGGGGCATGCCAATGGCCAGGGAGAGCGCGTGGAAGGGAAGCTGCTCGCCATCCACGTCCGCCACCACGTGCCCGGCCACGGGGCCCACGTCGGAGGGAGCCAACCGCAGCACGCGCTCCACCGAGTCCGAGGGAATGGCCACCACCGCCGTGCCCGAGCGCACCAGCAGCCCCAGCGCGCCCGCGAGGATGAGCGGCAGGTCGATGGTGAAGCGCGTGCCCTGGCCCTTCTCGAAGGAGATGTCCACCGCGCCCTGCAGCCGCGTGGCCGTGCTCTGCACCACGTCCAGGCCCACGCCGCGCCCGGAGGTCTCCGTCACCTGCTCGCGGGTGGAGAAGCCCGGCTCGAAGACGAGCCGCGCCGCCTGCATGTCGGTGAGCTTGGCGGCCTCCGCCTCGACGAGCAGCCCGCGGCGCACCGCCGTGGCCCTCACGTTCTCCGGCGACAGGCCCCCGCCGTCATCCTCCACCACCACCGCCAGACGCGTGCCCCGGGGCTCCACCCGCACCGACAGCGCTCCGCGCGGAGACTTGCCCGCGGCCACGCGCGCGGCCGTCGCTTCGATGCCGTGGTCCAGCGCGTTGCGCACCAGGTGCTGCAGCGGATCCTTCAGCACGTCGACGATGCGCCGGTCGATGCGCACGTCACCACCGGCGAGCACCAGCTCCACGTCCTTGCCCAGACGCGCCGCCAGCTCGCGCACCGTGCGCTTGAGCGGCTCGAGCATCTGCGAGGCCGGCACCATCCGCAGGTCTCTCAGGTCGTCGCGCACCACCTGGGCCACCAGCGCGAGCTGCTCGCCCTCGCGGTGCACGTCCTTGGAGAGCTGCAGCAGCCGCTTCTGCACGCCGCGCACCTGGCCCACGCCGGCACGCAGGGTCTCCAGCGCCCCGCCGCCACCGCCGGACAGCGCGAGCTGCTGGGCCGAGCGCTCCAGCTGCAGCAGGGCGTGGTTCGTCTGCTCCATCAGCTCGCGGTGGGCCTCCGCGCGGCGCAGCTGCTGCGCCCGGCCCGCGGCGAGCTGCTCCACCTGCAGCGCCAGCGAGTCGAGCGTCCGCACCGACACGCGCACCACGCCCGCCCGGTCCATGTCCGTCTGGCGCCGGCCACCCGACGCCGAGCGCGCCGTCACCTCGGGCTCGGCCGGAGGCGCCGCGGGCTCCACCGCGACCTCCTCGGTGAGCACCTCCAGCGCGCCGCGCAGCTGCACCAGCGCGCCCGCGATGTCGGAAGCCGCCACGCTGGCGCCGACGCCCGCCTCCTCCATGCGCGCGAAACCCGCGCGGATGTTGCTCGCCAGCGACTCCACGGCCGACGCGCCCACGGTGTTGGCCGCGGCCTTCAGCAGCTCGGCCAGGCCCACCGCCTCCCAGACGGCGCCCGGGCGGTCCTCCAGGCCCGGCGAGCACAGCCGGCCCAGCGACGTCTCCAGCTTCTCCAGCGTCTGCAGGCCATCGCGCCGGAACTGCGCCGGCACCTTGGGCCTGGCCTCGGCCACCTGCTCGAAGCCCCCCTTGCCGAGCGCGGACAGCAGTTGCGCCAGCTCCTCGACGTGGGGCGACTCACCGACGTCCCCGCGGTTGAGCGCGGACTCGATGGCCGACAGGCTGCGCAGGGTGCACTCCACCAGCCCCGGCGGCGGGATGTGGCCCGGAGCGCACCGCGCCAGCCCGTCCTCGATGGCGTGCACGAGCTGCTCGATGTCCGCCAGGCCCAGACTGGCCGCGGAGCCCTTGAGGCTGTGCACCTCGCGCTTGAGGGAAGTGAGCTGCTCGGACACCTGATCGGCGGTGCCCTGCTACAACCCCAGCACCGCGGTGCCGATGTTCTGCAACTGCTCACGCGTCTCGGCCGCGAAGATGGGCCAGAGGCTGCGCAGAACCCGAGGATCCATGCGCCCCGTCCTATCCCCGCCCCACCACGGTGGGATCACTGAACTGCACGAGGTCGAGCACCATCATCCGATTCCGGGTGAGAAACGTGAAAGGTCCCGGCGGCGGGTGGGACAGGTCCGCCCGAGGCAGCTCCTGCCGTCCGTCCACTTCTTCCGCCGCCAGACCGAAAAACTCCTCGGACACCTCCACCACGACGACCCGGCTGAGGTCCGACATGCCACCGCCCTCCAGGCCCAGCACCTGCCGCAGATCCAACACCGGCACCACCCTCGAGCGCGACACCAGGGCCCCCAGCACGTACCGGGGCGCTCCCGGCAGCGGGCACAGGCCCTTGGACTCCAGCACGTGGTCCACCGAGTCGATGGGCACGGCGTAGCGCTCGCCGCCCACGCGGAAGGCGAGCACCGACACCGTCTCGCGCCGCTCCTCGTGGCGTGAGTCGGCCAGAGCGCGCGCCCGCTCGGCGAGCACCTCGCGGCGGCGCTCGGGGCTGAGCACCTGCGCGCCCTCGAGCACCGCCTGCGCCTCGTCCAGCTTGCGGCGCAGTGCCGTGTAGTCGATCTTCCCGCCCGCCTGGTCGCCGGCCATGGCCCCTCGTCAGTACTTGCCGGCGGGAAGCTTCAGGATGCTGCGCACCTTCTCGCGCAGGTCATCCACCGCCACGGGCTTGTTGAGGAACGCGCTCGCACCCACCAGCCGGCCGCGCTGCCGGCTCGCGTCGTCCTTGAGCGAGGTGAGCATCACGAAGGGCGTGGCGAAGAGGATGGGGTCGGCGCGAACCGCCGCGCACAGCGCGAACCCGTCCATCTCCGGCATCTGCACGTCGGAGATGATCAAATCCGGCTTGACCTCCCGCGCGCGCGCCAGTCCCTGCACTCCGTTGCTGGCCTCGAAGAACTCCAGGCCCCATCCCATCAGGTACACCTGGATGAGGTTGGTGATGGTCTTCGTGTCTTCAACGATCAGAACCTTCATACGGCCCATTCCTCCACGGCACGCCCGTTCAGAGCTGGTACTTCCCGACGAGGTCGGAGAAGCGTTTGGAAAGTTTGGAGAGGTTACCGGCGACCTGCTCAATCCGCTTGGTCCCCTCCACGTTGTCCTGCATGGCGATGGTGAGCTCGTTCATCGCCGCGGCGATCTGCTCCACGCCAATGGTCTGCTGGCGGGTGTTGCCCGCGATCTGCCGGGCCGCGCCCGACGAATCCCGGATGAGGTCGGACAGGCCCTTGATGGCGGCCCCCGCGCTCTGGGCCAGCTCCATGGCGGCCAGGGCGCGGCGGCTGCCCTCCTCGGTGGCGGACACCGCGGCGCGGGTGCCCTTCTGCACCTCGCCCAGCAGGGCGCGCACCTGGTTGGCGGCCATCTTCGACTGCTCGGCCAGGGTGCGCATCTCCATGGCGACCACCGCGAAGCCGCGGCCCTGGTCTCCGGCCTTGGCCGCTTCGATGGAGGCGTTGAGCGCCAGCAGGTTGGACTGCTCGGCCACGTCCTTCACCGTGGTGATGATGTCGCCAATCTGGAGCGTCTGCTCGTTGAGGTCGGTGATGGCCAGGGCGATGGCCTTCACCTGCTCGCTGAGCTTCTCCATGGCGAGCACGCTCTCGTCGACGACCTTCTGGCCCTGGGCACTCAGCGAGTCCGAGCGGCTGGTGCCGCTGATGACGGTGTCCGCGAAGGAGGTGGCCTGCTTGGAGGTCTGGGCGATCTCCGCCACCGTGGCGCCCGTCTCGTGGATGGCGGAGGCCTGCTCGTTGGCCATGGCGGACTGCTGCGAGGAGGTGGCCAGCACGTTGGTGGCCTCGCGCTCCATGTCCGCCGCCGCGCCGCGCAGGTCCTTGAGGAGGTTGGTGAGCATCTCCGCCATGGTGGCGAAGCTGCGCGCCAGGTCCCCCACCTCGTCGGTGCCGGTGGGATCTATCTGCTGGCGGAGGTCTCCCGCGGCCATGCCGGCCGCCGCATGGGCCAGGCGCTCCAGGGGGATGATGAGCATGCGGCACACCACGGCCACGCCCGCGAGGCAGACGATGAGCGCCAGCAGGCCCAGGCCCAACCCGCGCATGGCCATGCGGGACACGGCCTGGTTGAGCTCGTCCAGCTCCAGGCCCACCTGCACCGAGCCCACCAGCGACTGCGTCCCGTCCGCGGCGGGGCCGCGCGGCTCGAAGAGGATGGAGGCGGAGGTCTCCAGCACCGGCCGGCCGCCCACGGAGAGCTCCCGCTTGCGGGCCTGCGGCGACAGGGCGGGCAGCAGCGTCGGGCTCAGCAGCCGTGCCGCCGTGGCATGGCCGAGAATCTCACCCTGCCGGTCGCGCACCACCACGTACGCCACGTCCGGGTTGTCGCGCAGCGTGGCGGCCGTGGCTAGCTTCAGGCCCTCCTCGTCACGCGACCAGGTGGCGATGGCCAGGTGATGGGCCAGCTCCTGGCTCGCCGCCGCGGCGCGCTTGGTGAACTCCACCTTGAGCGACTCGCGCATCTGCAGCGAGAAGACGGCCACGAGCGCGGCCAGCACCAGCGCGCCCGCCACGCCGGTGATGGCGACGATCTTCGTCCGCAGGCTGAGCCGCCGCATGTCCAGCCTCTGGATGGCGGGCGGCCTCATGCCATGGGCTTCCACAGATCCTCCCAGCTCCTACGAGCGCGGTTCATCGCGCACCCGACTTTCCCATCTTCACACCCGGCACGAGCACTCGCCGCAACCCACCCGCCGTCATCGTCTCCACTCCGCGCAGCACGTGCTCGTCATCCAAACCTTCCAGCGCCCGGAGCGCGTTGCGACGGGCGCGCTCGGCCTCGTCGGGCTGGCCCAGCTGGCCATACAACGCCACCAGCATCGCATGACCGATGGCCAGTTGCGGCTCCAGATAGAGGGCCTTGCGCACCGCGGTGACGGCTCCCTGCACGTCCCCCCGCCCTTCGTACACCATGGCCAGCAGCAGGTAGGCCTCGGGGGACAGCTCCCGGGCGGCCAGGCGGGCGAGCTCCTCGGCGCGCTCGTGCTTGCCGGCCCGGGCCGCCGCCAGGGCCTGCTCCACGATGTCCTGCACCGAGGAGCTGGCGGAGACGGTGGGGGACGCGGAGGCGGCCACCCGGCCCTCGGCGGGGGCGGAGGGCACCGGAGTGGGAGGCACGGGCGTGCCCCGGGCGGGAGGGGACACCCGGCGCAGGGGACTGGGCGCCCGGGAGACGACGCGCAGGGGCGTGGAGCGGACCGCCCGCGCGGAGGCACGCTGCTCGGCGGCCTTGTCACTCAGGAGGGGCTTGCGCAGCACGGGCATCCCGTCCACCTCCCGCTCCTCGAGCCCCAGGCCCTTGGTGAAGGGCAGCTCCGCGGGCGCGACGAAGAGCCAGCCCCCGGGCGCCAGCGCCAGGACGAGCCGCTGCAACACCGTGGGGATGATTTCGGGCGGGAAGTAGATGAGGACGTTGCGGCAGAAGACGGCGTGGGCACCGGACACGGGCGGCGGATCCGTCACCAGGTTGTGGCGCCGCAGCTCCACCCGGGCGCGGATCTCCTGGGGCACGGAGACGGACTCCGGCGTGAGGGTGAGGAAGCGCCGCTCCAGCGTGGGCTCCATGCGCCGCACGGACCAGGACGAGTACGTGGCCTGCCGGGCCCGCTCCAGCGCGCGGCCGGACACGTCCGTGCCCACCACGCGGATGTGCTCGGGGTTCATGCCCGCCGCCACCAGCGTCATGGCGATGCTGTAGGGCTCCTCCCCGCTGGCGCACCCGGCGCTCCACACGAGGAAGGGCCCGAGGTGCTGGGAGGCCAGGCGCCCCAGCTCGCGCAGCTGCTCCGGGTGGCGGAAGAAGTACGTCTCGCCGATGACGGCGTAGCCGATGAAGGCCTCGACGGCGGCGGTGTCGCGCGCCAGCAGCCTCTGGAGGAAGTCCGGGGTGGGCATCCCCTGGGACTCGGCGGCGCGCGTGAGGGCGGTCCCCAACGAGCGGCGCACGCTGGAGGCGAGCACCATGCCGCACGCGGCGCGCAGCACGGACTCCAGCCCGCTCAGCGTCGCCTCGTCGAGGCGCTCCACGCGCACCGGCTCCTTCACGCAGCCTCCGGCGCCGACAGGATGGCCGAGGCCCGCAGCAGCGGGCGGATGCCCTCGGAGGTGCGGCACAGGCCCGCCATCAACCCCGTCTTGTCCCAGGGGATGGAGTCGTCGCCCGTGACGGCGCCGTCCACCAGCACCGGGGACTCCACCAGGTCGCGCACCCGGTCCACCAGCACCGCCACCGTGCGCGCGCCGCCGCAGATGACGAGGTGGGCGTCCATGTCCGGCTCCCGATTCACCCCCAGCAGCGCCGCCAGGTCCACCACCACCGCGGGCGTGCCCCGGTAGAGCATGGTGCCGCGCACATGGGGGAGCGCCGCCGGTAGGGGCTCGATGGCCACCAGCCGCACCACCTCCATCACCGCCTCCACGGGCAGCAGGGCGGTGGCGCCGGCCACCTCCACCGTGAGGTAGAGGCCGGGCAGCCGCTGATCCACGCCGAGCGTCGCCAGCTCCCGCCGGAGCCGGACGATCTCCTCCTCCAGCGCCGCCAGGCGTTTCTGGACTGACACACGCTTCGCCTGGGCTTCAGCCGTCATCGAAGGGGAATCGACCATCGCGAGCCCGCCGGGGGACAAGTGCGGGAAGAATTGGACGGTAGTCCGACATTGCGGGACCCGTCAATGCGGGCTTTGCATCCGCTCGCTCGCCCAGCACCCCGTGGAGGGGAGCGGCGAGGTGGCGGGCAGGCATCATCTCCCAAGTCGCGTGTTTCCGGGAGATGTGGTTTCATGGCGAGCCGTGCGGATGGTTCCTACCCAGGCACAGACCGGGGGAGCAGAGTAAACATGGTGACCGGCGACTCGCAGGGTCCGAGCGACAATGGCGGCGCGGATCCTCTCATCGGGCGGACCCTCAACGGCCGCTTCAGCATCCTCGAGCCGATCGGCGTCGGAGGAATGGGTCGGGTCTACCGCGCCCAGCAGACCCCCTTGGATCGGGTGGTCGCGCTCAAGGTGCTCAACCCCAACTTCCCCACCAGCAAGGATCCGGGCTTCCAGAAGCGCTTCCTGCGCGAGGCCTCGTTCACGTCCAAGCTCCGCCACCCCAACACGGTGACGGTGATCGACTACGGGCAGACGGACGACGGCATCTACTACATCGCCATGGAGTACCTGGAGGGGCGCACCCTCGGCCAGGCCCTGGCGGAGTCCGGTCCCCTGCCCTGGGCGCGCGCCATCAACATCGGCCAGCAGATCTGCCGCTCGCTGCGCGAGGCCCACAACCAGGGCATCGTCCACCGCGACCGCAAGCCCGCCAACATCATGCTCCTCAACGAGTCCGATCAGGATCTCGTGAAGGTGCTGGACTTCGGGCTGGTGAAGTCCATCGCGCCCGCGGACGACGCGCCCAACCCGGAGATCACCCAGAGCGGCACCTTCCTGGGCTCGCCGGCGTACATGGCCCCGGAGCAGGCGCGCAACGAGGCCGACGTGCGCAGCGACGTGTACTCGCTGGGCGTGGTGCTCTACCAGATGCTGGTGGGGCGGACGCCGTTCGTGTCCAAGGATCACATCGAGCTCATCTTCGCCCACCATAAGGAGCTGCCGCCCGCGTTCAGCTCGGTGCGGCCGGAGCTGAGCATCCCGCCGGAAATCGAGTCGCTGGTGCGCCGGTGCCTGGAGAAGGTTCCGGCCCACCGCCCCCAGACGATGGACGAGCTGCTGGAGGCGATGCGCGAAGCCAGCATGGCGGCGGGCGGCAACAGCGGCATCTTCCGGCGCCCGGGCGGGCAGAACACCACGGGTCCGCACAAGACGCCGCTCTTCGCGGGGATTACCGGAGAAACAGCGGAGAACAACACGCTCGCGGTGGACATCAGCGTGGTGGTGCCGCCGGACGTGCAGCAGGCGCGGCGGCGCACGCTGATGCTGGGCGGACTGGTGGGCGGAGGCATCGCCGTGGCCCTCGCGGGCGGCCTGCTGATGTACTCGGGTGTCTTCGCGCCCAAGCCCAAGGCGGAGGTGGCGGCCCCGGCCGCGCAGGTAGCCCCCGCCGAGAAGCCCGCGACGGAGCAGGTGGTGCGCTTCCGGCTGATGAGCCAGCCCACGGGCGCGCGCGTCGTCTACAAGGGCCAGGAGCGGGGCACCACGCCGCTGCTGCTGGAGATTCCCAAGGAGAAGGGCCAGGACACGGTCACCGCCGAGTTCACCTTCGTGCTCGACGGCTACCAGATGGAGACGGTGATCACCGGCGGCTCGGGCGAGGTGGTGTTCGCCCAGAAGATGCAGCGTGCGCGCGGGGGCGGTACCCGCAACGCGAGCGCGGCCTCGGGCGGCCGGGTGGAGCACGCCTCGGGCACGGCGGGCGACTCCTCCACGGTGTCGGCCATGGGCTCCATCTCGGCGCCGGTGATGATGGAGTCCGACACGCCCCCCGCGCCACCGAGCCCCGCGCCCGCGTCGGCGCCGAAGCAGGTGGAGCAGAACGCGGCGCCCACGCCCGCCGGAAGCCTGGCGGTGCCGGTGGCGGCGCTGTCCAAGAGCGTGGCGCCCACGGGTGACGGTCCGGTGCCCTTCCAGGAGGGCATGCCGCGGCCGGTGGAGCTCTCGGGCAAGGACATCGTCTACACGCGCGAGGCGCTCGCCGCCCGCATCGAGGGGACGATGATCGTCAAGTGCGTCATCACCAAGAAGGGCTCGGTGGAGAACTGCCGCGTCATCAAGGGACTGCCGCACATGAACGAGGCGGTGGTGCAGTCGCTGCAGTCGCGCACCTACAAGCCCATCACGCTGCAGGGCAGGCCGGTGGCGGTGGACTACACCTTCAGCATCCGCCTGGTCGCGCCGCGCGCCCGCCGCTGAGCGCCTCCCGCTTCACTCGTAGTCGACTACGAGTGAAGCGGCCGCACCCCGTCACGAGCCCCCATGCGGGCTCAGGGTGAGGGGAAGCCGAGCGTGGGGTTGGGCTCGGCGCCGGGCACGCCCCAGTCCACCACGGACCAGCCGCGCCGCAGGGCCTCGCGGCGCAGGCGCCGGTCCGGGTTGACGGCCACGGGGCGCCCCACCACCTCCATCACCGGCAGATCCGAGTACGAGTCCGTGTAGAAGGCGCACTCGGACAGGGGGATGTTGGCCTGCGCGGCGTAGGTGCGCGCGTAGTAGAGCTTCCCCTCGCCGAAGCACACCTCGCCCAGGGGCTTTCCGGTGTGCAGCCCCGAGGCATCCACCTCGAAGCGGTTGCAGAGCATGGCGTCCAGGCCGAGGTCGCGCGCCACCAGCTCGGACATGTAGCCCGAGGACGAGGTGAGCAGGACGAGCTTGTGCCCGGCCGAGCGGTGCTCCTCGAGGGCGCGCAGGGCGCCGGGCCGGAACTGCGCGCGGACCAGCTCCTCGTAGAACTGGACGGTGCGCTCGCGCATGTGCTGCTCGCCCGTGCCCTCCAGGTGGGTGATGGCCTCGCGCAGCGCGTCCTGCAGGGCGACGAAGCCCAGGTGGTAGCGCGCGAGGTACATGCTGGCGCGCAGGGCCTGGAGCCGGGTGATGTGGCCCAGGGCGAGCTCGCGGCGGACCCACAAGGAGCCCGAGTTCACCGCGAGCAACGTCTTGTCCAGATCGAAGAAGGCGATCCCCATGCGCCTTTCCCAGTTAATCACGGAGCGCGCGAGGAGCCGCTCCGGCCCGCCCGCCTGCCCGCTCGCGACGCCGGCCGAGGGCCAGCGCTCCCAGCAGCGCCGCCGCGGGGAAGAGGGATCCGGGAGCCGCGCCGCACCCCACGCCAGTGCCGGTGGACACCGCCTGGAAGTGGCGGCCGAGGTCGGGGCGCTCGCCGCACTGGGTGGGCGGAAGGCCCCGGGGATAGGCATCGCAGAAGCCCTGGGCGCTGCCCGCGTCGATGATGCGCTTGTGCGTCTCTCCCGGGGGCGCGGTGGGCTCCATGGTGGAGCCGGGGACCGACACGTGGTCCAGGCCCACCACGTGGCCCAGCTCGTGCGTCAACGTGTTCTGGATGTCGGTGACGACGCACTCGGAGGACACCTGCCCGTCGCACGGCGGCGAGTCCACGGTGGTGAAGGTGAAGCCCCGCCCGTTGGTGCTCGCGTTGAGCTCGATGTCCGCGTCGAGGATGTAGCCGGTGCGGAAGCTGAAGGTGGTGGTGGTCAACCCGATGGTGGCGGCGCCGTGGTCCCAGCAGGCGTACGTGTTGGCGCAGGTGTCCTCGTCGATGCACGCGTCTTCCGGCGGGACGATGTCGTTGCAGTCCACCTCGCGGAAGGTGAGGACGTTCTCGTTGTCCTGGCTGTCCTTCACGTAGCCCACCCGCGGGTGCACGAGATCCTGGCCGCGGGTGAAGGTGAAGTCGCTGCACGTATCGGACACGGCGCGCCAGGAGGCGATGGCGGCCTCGATGGCGGAGAGCTCGGAGTCGCCGGGCGTGCGGCTGCTGCCGGCCGCGTCGATCCGGTACAGGTAGTCACGGCCGGGCCAGACGACGCAGAAGGGCCGGCCGGGCACCAGGGTGCGCTGGTACGTCTGGGCCTCCGCCCCGGAAGCGGCGAGGGCGAGCACCGAGAGGGCGAGCCACGGAAGCGAGCGCCTCACGACCGGGCGCCCCCACGGCGGCGCCACGCGAGCAGGGCCGCGGCGGCCATGGCGGGCAGCCACGTGCCGGCGCCGGTGCTGGAGCAACCCGCGGCCTGCTGCCCGAGCACCGCCGTGGTGCCACTGGAGCTCAGCGACGGGGTGACGCAGCTCTGGCTGGGCTTGCCCTTGGGGTACGTCAGGCACACGAAGTCGCGCGAGCCGTCGTCGATGTTGCGCTTGGAGATTTCCCCCGGCGGAGCGCTCGGGTTCATGACGGAGCCGAGGGCCCGGGTGTGGTCCAGGCCGACCAGGTGGCCGATCTCGTGCGTCATGGTGTTCTGCACGTCGGTGGCCACGCAGTCGTTGGTGCTGCTGGAGGGGGCGGTGGTGCAGGGCGGGGAGCTCGCGGTGCTGAAGACGAAGCCGCTCGCGTTCAGCTGGATGTCCGAGTCGTAGACGATGCCGGACTTCTCGTCGTACGTGGTGAGCGTGAGGGCGATGGTGCCCCCGTTGCTGTCCCAGCAGTCGAAGGCGTTGCCGCACGAGTCGTCGGTCCAGCACTTGTCGCTGGAGGACACCACGTCCGTGCAGCGCTTGGAGCGGAAGAGGACGAGGTTGCGGTTCCCGCCCGTCATCTCGTAGCCGACCTTGCGGTCGTCCACGAGGGGGCCCTCGGAGAAGTGGAGGTTGCCGCAGGACTCGAAGATGTTCTCCCAGCTCTGGAAGGAGGCGCGGATGGCCTGGAACTCGCGCTGCTTCTGCTCCTCCAGGGCGGTGTTGGGGTTGCCCACGCTGCTGAGCTGCCAGGTGAGGGTGGGCACCGTCCAGTAGAGGCACTGGGAGCTGGTGTTGCCCGCCTCCACGCGGCTGCGGACGTACGGGTCCGAGCTCTGCCCGAGGGCGAGGGTGAGCAGCAACGAGGTGAGCATCACGGCCGCTTCTCCTGGGCGCGAACCGGGGCCTGCTGCTGGAGCGCGGTGCGGATGGAGGCCTTGAGGTCCGTCAGCGGCATGGAGCGCTGCGAGGACTGGGTGGGCTGGCGCGTGTCCGGGTCCAGCAGGAGCGAGTCCCCGGTGGGCTCCGGCACGGCCATGGCGCTCTTCCCGCCCTCGGAGCGCTGCACCTTGTAC
The DNA here is from genome assembly GCF_045802675.1 of Archangium sp. GTDB lineage: Bacteria > Myxococcota > Myxococcia > Myxococcales > Myxococcaceae > Archangium. The sequence continues at coordinate 32,374 of NZ_JBJMQO010000102.1, forward strand.
TTGCCCTGGGCCATGCCCGAGACGCGGAAGGCCTGGGGCCCATGGCGCTCGAGGAACACCACCACCTCCTCGCCGGGGGTGAAGGAGGCCAGGCCGCTCACGGTCTGACCGATGTCCCCTACCCGCCCACCAGGCTGGGTGACGAGCACCGTGCCGCCCGTCTGCCCCTTGAGGGCCTCGGTGACCTGGATTTCCACATCCGTGACGATGCGGCGTCCATCTCCGCTCCACCGGCTTTCCACCCGGCGCACCGTGCCATGGACGATGGCATCGGCCGACTGGGCGAGCTCTGGCAGCTCCGCCCGGAGCATCGTGGTGGCGCTCACGGGCAGACAGAACAGGAGAACAGCCGGAAGGAGCGCACGGAGCGCGATGGGAGATTTCATGCAAGAGCCCTCGGTGCGGCGCAGTTTAATGCATTGGCCGGGCCGACGGGCAGGTAACTCGGCCGCTCGTTGACCACCCAAGCCGCTCCTGCTATCCGCGCCCCTTGCCTATGGCCACTGTTCCTCGCGTCCGTTTCGCGCCGTCCCCGACCGGTTACCTCCACATCGGTGGAGCCCGCACCGCCCTCTTCAACTACCTCTATGCGAAGCGCTACGGCGGCGTCTTCATCCTGCGCATCGAGGACACGGACCAGGAGCGCTCCACCCCCGAGTCCGTGAAGGCCATCCTCGACGGCCTCACCTGGCTGGGCGTGGACTGGGACGAGGGCCCGGGCAAGGAGGGCTCCGCGGCACCCTACTTCCAGACGCAGCGGCTGGAGCTCTACAAGAAGTACGCGGACCAGCTCATCGCCGAGGGCAAGGCGTACCGCTGCTACTGCACGCGCGAGGAGCTCGACGCGCGCCGCGCCGCCGTGGAGAAGGCCACGGGCAAGCCGGGCACGTACAAGTACGAGGGCACCTGCCGCGACCGTAAGGACATCCCCGAGGGCCGCACCGCCGTCCTCCGCTTCCGGATGCCGGAGGGCGAGGGCGAGGTGACGTTCGACGACAAGGTGCTCGGCCCCATCACCAAGGCGTACTCGGACCTGGATGACTGGGTGATGATGCGCGCGGACGGCATCCCCCTCTACAACTACGGCTGCGTCATCGACGACCACACCATGGACATCACCCTGGTGGGGCGCGGGCAGGAGCACGTCAACTCCACCTTCCCGCAGCTGATGCTCTACAAGGCCTTCGGGTGGACGCCGCCCGACTTCGCCCACTTCCCGCTCATCCTCGGGCCGGACCGCGAGAAGCTCTCCAAGCGCAAGCACCCCGAGGCGGACGTGATGCTGCACAAGCGCAACGGCGTGCTGCCCGAGGCGCTGCTCAACTACGTCATCCGCCTGGGCTGGAGCCACGGCAACGACGAGGTCATCAGCCGCGAGCAGATGGTGGAGTGGTTCGACTTCGACCACGTGGGCAGCACCTCCGGCGTGTGGAGCCCGGACAAGCTCATGTGGCTCAACCAGCAGTGGCTCAAGCTGCTGCCCCCGGCGGTGGTGGCCGAGCGGCTGGTGGACTTCCTCGAGGCCAAGGGCGTGGCCCTCAAGGTGGGCGACCCGCGGCTGGAGCGCGTGGTGATGGCCTTCCGCGAGCGCGCCAAGACGCTGCAGGAGATGGCGGACATGGCCCTCAAGTACTTCCAGCACGGCGTGACGTTGGAGGAGAAGGCCGCGGCCAAGCACCTCACCGCCGAGTCCAAGCCGCTGCTCACCCAGGTGCGCGAGCAGGTGGCCGCGCTGCCGCACTGGAGCGCCGCCTCGCTGGACGAGGTGGTGAAGAAGGTGAGCGAGACGGCCGGCGTGGGCATGGGCAAGGTGGCCCAGCCGGTACGCGTGGCGGTGACGGGCGGCACGGTGAGCCCGGGCATCGGCGAGACGCTCGAGCTGCTGGGCCGCGAGGAGACGCTCCACCGCCTGGACGCGGCGCTCGCCGGCGCGTAGGCCGCCGCCGGAGTCACTCGACAGGGCCCACAGGTTGGGGTGGACACCTCCGCTCGTGGGCCCTATTCTCCCCCGCGATGACACGAGCGCTTGACAGCCTGAAGGGCCTTTTCTATAAGCCGCGCCCGCTCGGGGCGGCGGTGGTCGCGGCGCTCTGGATGTCGGCGGCGGCGGCGGAGGTGGTGAGCGGGGCGCAGATCCCGGATGGCTCGCAGAAGGTGGGCGAGAACCGGTACCGGGCGCCGGGGGACTTCGAGAAGACGTTGGAGTATTACAAGTCCGTCTACCCGGCGAGCGCCTTCCCTCGAAGGTCGATCGTCAACCAGCCGGGCGTGAAGGCACTCCACATCGTCAATCCGTCGGGGAAGAATTTCGACGGTGTGAACATTTATGAGGCGAACGACGAGGTCCGTATCTACGTCGTCCCGGTGCAGGCCGTCGCGGCGCCGGTGAAGTCCACGCCGGGCGGCAAGTCGGCGAAGAAGCCGGAGTCGAAGCCGAAGGGGAAGAAGTCGCGGTAGCCCCGAGGTTCGAAAAAGGAAGTTGAAAGTAGCTGGGCAGTTGCGGTAGTCAGAAGCGCGGTTGCGGCTCTTGGGGAATCGTCTAACGGCAGGACAGCAGACTCTGACTCTGCTTATCTAGGTTCGAATCCTAGTTCCCCAGCTCGCAGTACCCGGTGGTAGCAAACCGGCCCTGTCGTCTAGCGGTTAGGACGGTGCCCTCTCACGGCACAAACTCGGGTTCGAATCCCGGCAGGGTCACTGAGGCGCCCGCTTCTCTCTTCTGAGAAGCGGGCGCTTCGCTTTTGCGGGCCGAAGCGCCCTGCCCCGCCGCCCTACCGCTGCTCGAGGCTCGCGCGGAAGAGCGCCAGGGCCGAGGCGAGCGCCGCCTGGGCGCGCTGCAGGCTGCGGCGCATCAGCAGCATGCGCACCCGCTCCGGCAGCGACAGCGGCGACGAGGTGCCGAAGCCCACCAGCTCCAGGCGCAGGGTGATGGCGTCCAGCAGGTCCGCCAGGTCCGCGTGGGGGCCGGCCAGCAGCACCACGTCCGGCGAGGCCGACTGAAGGCGCTCGGCGAGCTCCCACCAGTGCGACGCGCCCGTCTCCAGCACCACCACGGCCGCGCCCATCAGCGCCGGCGAGTCCGGGGGCAGCGCCACGGCTTCCAGGCCCTCGTCCAGCAGCGAGCGCAGCGCCTCGGGGCTGCCCACCACCGCCACCTGCCCGCCCGGGGCCACGCGGCTCGCCTGCTCATAGGCGCGCAGCTGCGTCTCCAGCTGCTCGCGCGCCTCCGGCGAGGCCTGTCCTCCCGCCAGCAGCAGCTCGGCCGCCTCACGCGCCACGCGCCGCGCCAGCTCCCGGCCCTTCACCCGCTCGGCCCGGCGCTCCAGCGCGGCGCGCACCTTGGCGCGCACCAGCCGCAGATCCTCGAAGGGCTTGAGGATGTAGTCGCTCGCGCCCGCCGCGAAGGCGGCGATCACCGACTCCGAGCTGGAGTAGCCGGTGATCATCACCGCCTCCAGCGCGGGCTGGATGGCGCGGGCCTCGGAGATGAGCTCCACGCCGCCCATGCCCGGCAGGTTCTTGTCGGTGATGAGCACGTCGAAGCGCTGGGAGCGCAGCAGCTCCAGTGCCTCCTCGGCGTCCTCCGCCAGGCTCACCACCAGGTCCGGCTCACGCGCGAGCAGGCGGGCGCACACGTCGCGCACCACGGGCTCGTCGTCCACCACCAGGACGGTCGAGGCGAGGGTGGCCCCACCCCCCTCACCCCCGCCGCCCTCATCCGTCTCGAAGGGGAGATCCATGCCGCCGAGAATCGCACAGCTCGCGCCGGACTTCGAGCAGCGCCGCGAGGGCCCTATGCTGGAAGGCGTGGCGAGCTTCGCGGACGCACTGGAGGAAAACCCCGCCCCCCGTCGGTTGGGAGACGTACGACTGCGGTACGAGCCGGGCCGCCTGCTGGGCGAGTCCCACCCGCCCTCCTTCTGGCGCAAGCAGCTGCCAGTGGTGTGCCTGCTGCTCGCCGCCGGGTGCGCGGTGGGCGCGCTGGTGGGCGTGCTGTGGGCCGGGGGCGCGGAAGCCACGCCCCCCCTGTCCATGGTGCTGGGCGTGCTGACGGTGGCCCTGGTGGGCGTCGCGCTGCGGCTGGAGGGCCAGCTCGGCCGGCGCCGCTTCGTGCTGCACTTCCCCACCGAGCGCCTGCGGCTGGAGCGGCTGCGGTGGGCGCCCGGGGCCACCCGCGTGGAGTGGGTGCCCTTCGACGAGGTGACGGCGGTGGAGATAGTGGAGCGCGCCGCGAAGCACTACGCGCTGGTGGTGGTGTGGCGCGCCGCGGGCGAGGAGCAGCCGACGCGGCGCGAGGTGCTGGTGGAGCACATCCCGGCCAGCGAGCAGGAGGCGCTCGTGCGCGTGTGGCGCCTCCTGCACAACGCCTTCGGGCTCAGGGGAGCGGGACTCGCTTGAGGCTGATCTCCACCTCGGTGCCCTCGCCCTGCTTGGACGACAGCCGCATGGTACCGCCGGCGTGCGTCACCAGCTCCTTGCAGATGGAGAGGCCGAGGCCCGTGCCGATGCCCACCGGCTTGGTGGTGAAGAGCGGCTGGAAGACCTTCTCCTGCAGCTCCTGGGGGATGCCGGAGCCGTTGTCCGCCACGGTGAGCACCACGTCCTGCTCCTTCGACGACCAGCGCACCTCGATGCGGCCCTGCCGGCCCGTGCCCTCCATGGCCTGCGCCGCGTTGACGATGAGGTTGAGCAGCACCTGGCACAGCTTCACCGGGCCGAACGTCACCTTCACCGGCTCGCCCATGGTGGTGATGCGCGCCCTGTCGCGCACCTCGGCGCGCGCCAGCTTCACCGCGAAGGACACCACCTCGGCCACGTCCGCCGAGGTCTCCATGTCCTCGCCGCGCGCCTGGCCCCTCAGGCCCAGCGCCACCCCACGCAGGTGGTCCGCGCCCGTGGCCAGGTCCGTCAATAGCGCCGGAAGGTCCTCCAGCACGCTCGCCACTTCCTGCGACGGGTCCGTCGCCAGGTGCTTGGAGGCGTACTGCACCACGCACTCCAAATCCCGCCGCAGCGAGGCCACGTTCTGCGAGAGGTAGCCCACCGGGCCCATCAGCTCGTGCGCGATGCCGGCCGTCACCTGGCCCAGCGTGGCCAGACGCTCGGCCTTCATCATCCGCCCTTCCACCTCGCGGATGCGCAGCTCCAGCCGGGCGATCCTCAGCCCGTCCTCGAGCGCGGCGAGCACCTCGGCCCGGTCCCACGGCTTGACGAAGTAGCGGCTCACCTGGCCGCGGTTCACCGCGTCGATGACGGCCTGCATGTCCGAGTACGCGGTGACGAGCATGCGCTTGGCGTCCGGCGCCAGCGTGCGCGCGCGCTCGAGCAGCTCCACGCCCGTCATCCCCGGCATGCGCTGATCCGAGAGGATGACGCCAATCTCACTGCGCTTCTGCTCCAACAGCGTCAACGCCTCGGCCGGTGTCGAGCAGCGGAAGATGCGGAACTTCGAGCCGAAGTTCGCCTCGAACACCCTCAGGTTGAGCGCGTCGTCATCGACATAGAGGACGGCGGGGAGGTCAGACGGATTCATGGAATTCCTCTCCGGGCCACAGGCCGACCAACCCACTCCCACCCAGCCAACGCACTGCGCCCACGCCCCAAGAGATACCACGTCACGCGCAAAACCCGATGGGCCTGTTTCAGCGCATACGAGGACTCGTACGCACCGGAAACCCCGGCACGCTCGGCGTCAAGCGCTCTCCCACCTGGAGCCAGAGCAGCGCACCAGGGAAGCCCCGGGGGAAGCCTCAGCGCTGCGGAGGGAGCTCCAGCGAGGGCCCGCTCGCTTCCTCGCCCAGGGCCGCCTGGGACTCCACGGCCTGCTGCACCGCCTCCAGCGAGTCGAAGCGTCCCCGCGGCAGGCCGCCGAGCAGGGAGAGGACGACGGAGGGAGCGTCGTTCTCCCGGGCGAGCCGGACGAGCTGCTCCGTGGAGAGCGGGAACACGGCCCCGAGCAGGGCCTGGTGGAGGGGCTGTGCCAGAGGGCTGGGTCCACCCATGCGCGTCTCCAACTCCTTCATCCCTTCTTCGAGCCGGGTGCGTCTCATGTCGTCGTCATTCATCGGCGCAAAGTTAAACAGCTCACGAACGCGTTGCGTGCCCTTTTCGACGCCTCCCCAGCAGACAGGGGAAGGAGCCACCGCGGCACCGGCCCCCTTGGCCGACTCCCACCTCGACCCCCACCGTATCCAGGCAGTCCCACATCTGCAGGAGGGACACCATGGCGGACATCAAGGACCCAGGCTACGCGGAGCACATCGAGCACGTGGAAGCCACGCACCCGGACCCCTGGCCCGGCATCAAGGGCCGCTCCGAGGAGCACGAGACGGAGCTGCCCACGGGCACCCAGCGCACCGAGCAGGCCGGAGTCACCGAGGCCCAGCGCAAGCTCGAGCACGAGATGCACGACGAGAAGCAACCGGCCCGGGAGTAGCGGGCCGGGAAGCCCCGGGCGGGCCGCTCGCGAGGGCGGCCCGCCGGGGACAAGCGGTGACTAGAACAGCAACCGCATGGGGTGCTCGAGCAGCGCCTTGAGCTCCCGGAGGTACTCGGCGCCGATGGCCCCGTCGATGACGCGGTGGTCGCCCGAGAGCGTCACCGTCATCATCTTGCGCACCACCATCTGCCCGTCGCGGACCACGACCTTGTCCGCGACCGAGCCCACCGCGAGGATGCACGACTGCGGCGGGTTGATGACGGCGATGAACGAGTCGATGCCGTACATGCCCAGGTTGGACACGGTCAGCGAGCCACCCGTGTACTCGTGCGGCTTGAGGCCACGCTTGCGGGCGCGCTCGGCCAGGTCGCGCGACTCGGCGGAGATGGCCGACAGCCCCTTCTTGTCCGCGTCGCGGATGACGGGGGTGATGAGGCCGTCCTCGATGGCCACCGCGATGCCGACATCCACCGTCTCGAAGTGCAGGATGGTGTCACCGTGCAGCGACACGTTGATCTTCGGGTAGCGGCGCAGCGCCATGGCCGCCGCCTTCACGATGATGTCGTTGACGGAGACCTTGGACTCGAGTGCCTTGGCCTCCTCGCGGATCTTCAGCGCGCCGTCCATCTCCACGTCCACCGAGAGGTAGAAGTGCGGGACGCCGGGCTTCACCTCGGCCATGCGCTGGGCGATGACCTTGCGCATGGTGGTGACGGGCACCGCCTTGGGCTCGGGACGCTCGCCCGGAGCCGCCGCCGGAGCGCCTGGCGCCTTGCGAGCGGCGGCCGGAGCGGGCGCCTGGGTGAGGGCCTTCTCGATGTCGCTCTTCACGATGCGGCCGAGCGGACCGGAGCCCTGCACCTGGGTGAGATCCAGGCCGCGCTCGCGGGCCATGCGCTTCGCCAGCGGACTGGCGCGCAGACGGCCCCCGGGCGTGGCGACGGGCTTCGGCGCGGCGGCCGGAGCGGGAGCCGCCGACGGAGCCGCGGCCTTGGGCGCGGGCGCCGCGGTGGGCGCCGGAGCCTGGGCGGGAGCGGCGGCGGGCTTCGCGCCACCCTTCCCCGCCAGGAACGCGATGGGCGCACCGACCTTCGCCATCTGGCCTTCCTGCACCACGATGCGCGCGAGCACACCGTCGTCGTAGGCCTCGACCTCGAGGTTGGACTTGTCCGTCTCGACCTCGGCGATGGCCTGGCCGGAGGAGACCTTGTCCCCCTCCTTCTTCAGCCACTTGATGAGCTTGCCCTCCGTCATCGTCGGAGAGAGCGCGGGCATCACCACGGGGATGCCATCGCCCCCACCGGCGGCGGCGGGCTGGGCGGCGGGAGCCGGGGCCGGAGCGGCGGCCTTGGGGGCCTCGGCCTTGGGAGCGGCGGCGGGCGCGGCGGGCTTCGCGGCCCCACCGGCGTCGACCTTCTCCCCCTTGGCACCGAGGATGGCGATGGGCGCGCCAACGGTGGCCATCTCCCCCTCGGGGACGACGATCTTCAGCAGGTAGCCGTCGTCATAGGCTTCGA
>NZ_JBJMQO010000103.1:0-46744 GCF_045802675.1 Archangium sp.
CGGAACATGCTCAGGCCCCGGGGACGCCGCCCATGCCGCCGGAGAGCCAGATGCTTCCGAGGGACTGGTTGTACTCCTCGTAGACGCGCCGCCAGTTGGTGGTATCGGCGGGGGCCTGGTTCACCTGGACGGAGCCATCCTCCTGCGAGCGGGTGAGGAAGCGGACCTCCTCGGGGCGCACGTAGTCGAGCAGCTCGGCGGAGTGGGTGGCGAGGACGACCTGGACGGGCGTTTTACCAATCTCACCGGTGGTCATCTTGCGCAGCATCTGGATGAGCTCATCGAGGAGATAGGGGTGCAGGGCCCGCTCGGGCTCCTCGATGGTGATGAGGTCCACCTGGGGGTTCTGGTGCTGGAGCACGATGAAGGCCAGCAGCAGCATCGTGCCATCGGAGACCTGGTCGGGTGTGAGCCAGAGGTCGGGCTTCCAGCGATCCTGGAAGCGAAGCCGGTGCTGTCCTGCGGAAGTGGGCTGGAGGTCCACATCGCTGAACATCGGAACGAGCCGGCACAGTTCCCGGGCGACAGCGGCTTGCTGTTGGCGTGAGAGGGACGCGAAGACGTTGGTGAGATTGTGTCCGCTGCGCGTGAGTCTTTGCGCGAGTTCCAGCGTGTTTTGCTGACGGAGAGCTGTCAGATCGAAGGCGAGTGTTTGATACGGGTGACGATTGGCGTAGGTGGAACGGCTAAATGGAAATCCCCTATCAGATACGGCGTGTGGGCCGGCCTTGAGTTTCAGGGGATCGTTGTCCGTGTCGTAATCCCAATCGATGGAGACGGTTTGTGAGGTGTCCTGCTGCCAGAAGTCAGAGGGCGCTAGGACGCTGCGCCCGTAGGCTTGCAGCCCGTCCAACACCGTCGTCTTTCCGGACGAGTTGGGACCCACGAGCACCGTCAGGGGCTCGAGCGTCAGCTCCATGTCCCGCAGGCAGCGGAAGTTCTTGAAGTGCACCTTGCGAATCACGGGCACACCTTAACAGTCTCGGAGCCTCGGGGCTCCGGGCTTCACGTGGCCGTGTCGCACGGGCCTCACACCGTCGGCATGGGCGGAATCGGGGGCAGGGGCGGCTCGTTCCGCCCGGGCTCCTGCGCCTCCAGCGAGCCCAGCCCGCGCAGCGCGTGCGGCTCGTGGGCGCGCTCGTCTTGCTCCAGGCGCTCGAACTCCACGGGGTCGTGCGCGCAGAAGACGGTGACGTCCCGGTCGTGCCGGCGCACCAGCTCGCGCAGCCGCTCCTGGTTGAGCCGGCGCAGCCGCCCGTCCTTCTGCATCAGCTCCTGGTAGGCCCACAGCCCCGGCGTGCACCGCGGGTGCTCGGGGTTCATCTCCTCGTGGTAGAAGTACGCGTCTCCGGCGTGCAGCAGCCAGCCGTTGGCCTGCTGGATGGCCACGCCCGCGTGCCCCAGCGTGTGCCCCACCAGCGGCACCAGCAGAATCTCCGGCGGCAGCCCCTCGAGCTCCCTCACGCACTCGAAGCCGAACCAGCGCTCGCCCCCGCGCGGCATCGCGTACGTCACCCAGTGCGGCTGCGTGCTCCACTGCCTCGGACGGAAGCGGCGCTTGTCCAGCCAGGTCGCCTGCGCCACCGCCGCCTCGGCCTCCGCCGCCATCACGTGCACCCGCGCCGTCGGGAAGTCGTCGAGGCCCCCCGCATGGTCGAAGTCCAGGTGCGTCAGCACGATGTGCCGCACGTCCTCGGGCTTGAAGCCCAGGCGCTCTATCTGCCGCACCGCCGTCATCTCCTCGTGCAGCTGCGGCCGGCACAGGTAGTCCAGGAAGAAGGGGCTGAGGCGCGGCCTCGGGTTGCGCACGTCCTCGAGCCCGAAGCCCGAGTCCACCAGCACCAGCCCCTGGTCCGTCTCCAGCAGCAGGCAGTGGCACACCAGCGCCGCCGGCGTTCCCTTGAGATGGCTGCGCCCATCCATCAGCGGGCCACCCGGTGGGCACATCGTCACGCAATTCAAATGGTGGACACGCATCCCCCTGCTCCCTTTCCCCCGGCGGAGCCCGGGGCCTCGTTCGCCGCAAAAGGTGGGGTGTGGACACGGGGTGGGCCAGGGGCCGGGGGTCTGGAGGCGCTCGGCCGGACGGCGGCTCTCCGGACGGCCGTGAGGGCCGCGGGGGCCCCGTGACTCAGCCCGGCTTCTCCGCGCGGCTCTTCAGTCCCGCGACGAAGCCCTGGAAGGCGCTGGTCATGTCGGGGATGGAGCCGCCGATCAGCGCGAGCATCGGCCCGCTGAACACCTCGTGCAGCGTGAACTCGACGCCGTTGCCCTGGGGCGCCAGCGTGAACGTGCGCACGCCCTTGAAGAGCCCCAGCGGCATGCCCCCCGTCCAGGTCATCTTCTGGTTCGGCACGAACTCCGTCACCTTCACCGGGAAGGCGCGGCCCGGGCTGAGCTTCGTGAAGGCCTTGAGCTTCTCGCCCGGCGCGATGCGGCCTTCAATCTTGTCGCAGGACGGGTCCCACTGGGGCCACGAGCCCCCATCGGTGAGCACCGCCCAGATTCGCTCGGGGGACGCCTGAATGGTCGTGCTGGCCTTGTACTCTTTCATGTGATGCTCTCCTGGGGCCCGGCCGTCAGTCCGGGAAGAACAGCGGCTCGCGCGTGGCCACGAAGTCCGAGATGGCCGAGGCCACCTCCGGCGGCAGGTGCGTGAACTTCACCCCGAGCCCCGGCATCAGCTCGGGCGTCTTGTCGTTCACCTCGCGCGTCCAGTGCACCACCCCGGACACCTTCATCGGCCGCCCTCCCGGCAGCGTCACGTCCAGGTCCACGCTCGTCCCGCGCGGCACCGTCTGCACCGTCGCCACGAAGAGGCCGCCCTCGCCAATGTCCGTCGCGAAGCCCGTGTAGAAGTTCGAGTCGCTGCTCCGGTGGACGCTCGCCTGCATCCGCACGCGCGAGGCCCGCGCCCCCAGGGGGCTCGGCTCCGGAAGGGTGAGGTTCTCCTGCTGCGCCCTCGCTCCCGGACGCTCCGGGGCCGGCTGCCTCGGCCGCGCCTGCTGCGACCGGGCCGCTCGCTCGGCTGCCTCGCGCTCGCGCTGCGCCCTGGCCGCCGCCTCCGCCGAGCGCTTCAGTCCCGCTTCCGCCTCGCTCAGCTCCTGCTGCGCCCGCGTGTTGAGCTGCTGCAGCTGCTGCAGGGCCGCCTGGGCCTCTTGCGCGGCCTGGCGCCGGGTTTCCAAGGCCTCGTGACGCGCCGCCAGCGCCCGCTCCCGGGCCTCCTCCGTGGCGCCCGTGTTCCCCGAGGCCGACTCGAGCCGCGCCGCCGCTCCGCGCACGTGCTCGTCACTCCGGCGCTCGGCGGGCACCCGCGCCACCTGCTGCCGCAGCTCCCGCAGCCGGTGCGAGAGCGACTCGGACTCCGCGGCCGCGCGCTGCAGCTGCTCCGCGAGCCGAGCCTCCTGGCTGGCCTGCTCGGCCTCGGCGCGCGTGAGCTCGGTCTCTCGGGAGGGCGGATGGGACGGGGAGGGGGACGGCGCGTTCATCTCGGCCGCCCACTCTAGCGCGCTCCCCAGGGGCCGACGAGTGGGGAAGGCCCACACAGCCGGGCTCCCCGGGCACACGGCCGGACTCCCAGTACCCTCACCCCGACCCTCTCCCGGAGGGCGAGGGAGAGGAGGGCTCAGTCCGCGCCCTTGATGCAGGCGATGGGCTTGAGGCGCTTGTCCACCTTGGCCAGGCCCGCCATCTCCACCGTGTCGAGCACGTCGTCGAGGTTCTTGTAGCAGGGCCCCGACTCGTCCAGCGGGGTGGTGCGCGTGTTGAGCAGGATGCCGGCCTCGCTCATGCGCCGGTCCGTCTCCGACTGGTTGAGCACCCGCCGCGCCTCGCCGCGCGACAGCCTGCGCCCCGCGCCGTGGTTCACCGAGTAGATGGACGCCTCGGCCCCCTCTTGCGCGAAGAGGATGGCGCTGCCCGTCTCCATCGAGCCCGGGATGAGGATGGGGTGCCCCGTCTTCTCCCACTGCGTCTTGCGCAGCGCGGGGTGCCCGCCCGGGAAGGCCCGCGTCGCGCCCTTGCGCGCCACGAACTTGCCCGCCTCCTTCTGGATGAGGTTGTGCGAAATCTCGTAGTAGATGTCCGCCGTCCCGCCGAACACCTCCTCGAGCGCCGCGCACACCGCCTCGCCGATGATGAGCCGGTTGGCCACCGCGAAGTTGGCCGCCATGTTGTGCAGGTTCCAGTACTCGCGCCCCAGCCGGCTCTCCGCGTCCAGCCAGATGAAGTCCTCGCTGCGCTTGCCCAGCCCCAGCTCCGCCGCGCCCTCGAGGAAGTAGTGCTTGGCGATGTTCCACCCGAAGCCGCGGCTGCCCGTGTGCAGCATCACCCACACGCGCCCGTCCTCGTCCACCTGCATCTCGGTGAAGTGGTTGCCGCCCCCGAGGCTCCCCAGCTGGTCGCGCTTGTCGTAGGCGCGCTCGGGGATGTCCACCCGGTCATCCTCCACCGGGATGAAGTCGCGCTCGGTGGTGGACGCGGTGCGGCCCAGGGCCTTGGCGCCGTGGCGCACCACCTCGGCGAACGTACGCGCGTTGATGCTCCGCTGCTTCTGCGCCCGCGAGGCTCCCACGCCCACCGCAATCCGCTTCGTCACCTCGTCGATCCACTGGCGGCGCTTGGCCTTGTCGGCCACGTCCTCGGCGGTGAGCGTCGTCTTGAGCTGCACCATGCCGCAGCCGATGTCGTAGCCCGCGGCCGTGGGCAGGAGGATGCCGTCCGTCTCCACCACCGTGCCGATGGGCACGCCGTAACCCACGTGGCAGTCGGGCGTCACCGCCACCCGCGTCACCCCCGGGAACGAGGCCGCGTTGACTACCTGATCGAACACGCCCTCTTCGAGGCCGGGCAGCTCGGCGCCCTCGCCCCACAGCAGCTTGTCCGAGAGGAACAGGTGGGCATCCACCCGCATCGTCTTGGTCTTCGGCAGGACGTAGTGCCCCTCGGCGACCTTCTCCAACCTTTGCGTCCAGCTCATGGCCATTTCCCCCTGGGAGTATTCAACCGCTGGCAGCGACGGAAGCGTCCTCTGGAAGCTGACGGACAAAGCAGGCGGACGGGCATGCGAACGGCCAACGGCCGGTAGGCAGGGATTGTCTGGCGCTGGGCACCCGCAGTTGCCCCTTCACTGAAGAATTCCCATTCCTACTGGCGGAGCTTCAAGGGGGTAGGGAGATGGGGATTCTCGGAGCGTTGCTGGTGGCCATGACCGTGAACGCGGGACCCGTCGAGGTGAAGACGGCGCCGGTGTTCAACCCGTCCATCTGCGGCAAGAAGCGCGTGGACGCATGCGGCTGCCACCATGTCTATGGCGTGCGCCACTGCCACCCCAAGCGCAAGAGCGAGCACTGCGAGTCGATGGCCTGGTTCAACGACGCCAACGACAAGAAGGCCTCGAGCTTCGAGGAGCTCTTCTCCACCGAGCCCGACTCCGAGTCCACCGAGCAGGAGCAGCAGGACTCGGCCACGCTCTGAGCCGGGCGCCGCGCCGTCCTCTCTGAACGAAGTCCTCCGCGTCCGCCGTGGCGCTGACGCGGAGCGTCTGCTCACCGCCCCTCCGGATGGTGTTGCGCTTCCTCATGCTCGTGCACTGGCTGGGCCTGCCGTTCTCCGGCGGCATGAGGGTGTTCGCCGGGATGCGCCTCGCCGGGCGCGTTCCGCCGTCCTGTTGAAGCACCCCGCCGACCCTCGGGCGTCACGGGCCGCTCGGGATGCTTGAAGGCGCGAGAAGCCACGTGCTAGCGACTCGGCCCCTGCGCATCTCGCGCGAGGAGGGGTCTCATGATTCGTGGTCTGCATGGGTTGTTCTATTCGTCCGAGCCGGAAGCCGCCCGCACGTTCCTGCGCGACAAGCTGAAGCTGCCGTACTCGGACGTGGGCGAGGGCTGGCTCATCTTCGACCTCCCCGAGGGCGACCTCGGCATCCACCCCACCGATCCGGGCCAGGCCGGCGGCGGCCATGACGTCTCGTTCTACTGCGATGACCTCCCCGGTACCGTGGCCGACCTGAAGTCCCGCGGCGTCGAGTTCGACGGGGACATCGCCGACCACGGCTACGGCCTGGTGACGTACTTCCGCATCCCCGGCGGCCTGCGCGTCCAGCTCTATGAGCCGCGCTACCAGAAGCGCTCCGCACAGGCTCCGCGCAAGGTGGCCAAGAAGGCCGCGAAGACGGCGAAGACGGCCGTGAAGAAGGCCGCCGCCAAGGCGAAGACGGCCGTGAAGAAGGTCGCCGCCAAGGCGAAGCGCGTGGTGGGCAAGGCGAAGCCCGCGGCGAAGCGTGGCTCCACGGCGAAGCGCGGCCGGTAACTCAGCCGCGGCTCCAACCCGGGGGCCGCGTTCCCCTCACCCCGTCCCTCTCCCGGCGGGCGAGGGGAGATCAGCCCTCGGGAGTCACCGTCACTTCGAGCGTGAACTCGCGCGACATCACCCGCTCGATGTCGTCCACCTCGTAGGCCGTGAGTGGCGTGCGCGAGGACACCACCAGCCAGCGCGTCCCCGGCGCCGCCCTCACCGCCAGCGTGTTCCCCGACAACCTGCGCACCTCGGCCGGCGAGGGCTGCGGCGCCACCGGTGCGGCCGGCGCCGGAGGCAAGGCCAGACGTCCCGGCACGTTCGCCTGCCGCGTGTGCAGCTCCACCATGTCCCGCTGCGGCTCGGGGATTCGCGAGGGCGGCCGAGGCTCCGGCGGAGGAATGTGCACCGCCTCGCGGTAGGGCGCGTACGTGGGCGACAGCCGCTCCAGTGCCTTCGCCACCTCGTTGTCCCTTGGATCCAGCTCCAGCGCCACCTTCAACGCCGCCCGCGCCCGCGCCTCGCACCCCAGTTGCAAGAGCAGCTCCGCCGCCGTCCGGTACGAGCAGATCGCCTTCTTCCGGTCTCCCGCCCGTCTCCACGCCTCGGCGTGGCGCACGTACAGGTGCGGATCCCTCGGCTCCAGCTCGAGCAGCTTCCCGTAGGTGCGCGCGCACTCGGCGAACTTCCGCCGCGTGTACAGGTCCAGCGCCTGTTCCTTCAGCTCCCGCACTCCCATCACCACCCCCGGCGCCGCCCCGAGAACCACTTTCGCCAGCCCTGTCCCTCCAGGGGTACAAGCATGGGCTGTGCCGGGAAACACCCGCGCCCTGGCGCTCCTCTCGTGGACGCACCGTCTCCCCCGCATCACTCGCCGTGTTCGCCTTCCGCCACCCCGAGGCCACTCCCTCCGCCTGGCCGGAGTAAAACCCTTCTTCCCCGCCCAGCCCGGCTTCTCGGTCCCTGTAAGAAAGGCGGACAGCCCCGCCTCCGGCTGTAAATCCCGTCAGGCCCTCCCCCATGTCCGACGCCTCCTCGCTCGCCCGCCTCTTCGTGCCCCACCTGCGGCCCTCCGCCCGGGCCTGTGCGGCGCTGCCCTCGCTGGAGACGGTGCTCCGCCCAGGTGCTCGCCCAGGCCCGCGCGTCCTGGCCCCGGGTGCGGCCCGAGCGCGGCCCTGCGCCGAGCGCCTCCAGTTGTCCGCGGGCGAGCTGCACAGCCTCCTGCGCGACGTGCCCGGGGAGCTCGACCAGAGCCTCTCGGTGCTCCTCGCCAGCCAGCGCTGAGAGAGGGGCCCGCGACTTTTTTTCGCGCCGCCGTGCAACACCGCGCGGACCCGGGCAAAAGGCGGAAGAAACACAGAGGAGCTACCCATGCACATGAAGAACCTGAGGGCGGTGATCGCGGTCCTGGCGGTGACGGTGTCTGGCGCGGAGGCGGGCGCGGAGCCGGCGGCCCCCGCTCCGGCGCGGCAGAAGGCCGGGCTCCCCGCCCCCGAGGAGACGTTCACCCTCAAGCCGGGCGAGAAGAAGGAGCTGCCGGTGAAGGACCTCACCCGCGTCGCGGTGGGGGACCCGGAGGTGGCCGACATCGCCGTCGATGGCAAGGGCGGGGCGGTGCTCCACATCACCGGAGGCAAGCCGGGCGAGACGACGCTGCTGGTGTGGACGAAGGACGGAGCGCGCAAGGCATACAAGCTCGTCGTCCAGGGCTGAGCCGGGGTGGGGTGGCTTCCCGTCGCGGGGCGCGCCTGC
This sequence comes from Archangium sp., assembly GCF_045802675.1. GTDB lineage: Bacteria > Myxococcota > Myxococcia > Myxococcales > Myxococcaceae > Archangium. Next base: position 8,047 of record NZ_JBJMQO010000103.1, read on the forward strand.
GACAATTCCCCCACCATGTCCCTGGAATCGCGGTTCCGCGCGCCGGACGGGTGCCCGGACGAGAACGTGCTCGCGGGTTTCGCCTCCGGCGCGCTGTCCCATGAGGACACGCCGGAGGTGGAGCGGCACCTGGACGGATGCGCCGCGTGCCGGGAGCTGGTGGCGGTGGTGGCGGGCGAGGCCTCGGGGCCCGGCGGCTCGAGCGCGCCCACGCGGTTGGACACGGGCACTCCGACGCTGCCCATGAGCCCCGAGTCCCCCGCGCTGAAGCCAGGGGACAAGGTGGGCCGCTACGTCGTCGAGGGGCTGCTCGGCGAGGGCGGGATGGGCGTGGTGTACGCGGCGAGGGACCCGGGGCTGGGGCGCACGGTGGCGCTCAAGCTGCTGCGCCCTGGCGGCGGGGACGAGGGCCGGGTGAGGCTGGTGCGCGAGGCGCAGGCGATGGCGCGGCTGTCCCACCCCAACGTGCTGCCGCTCTTCGAGCTGGGGACGGAAGGCGAGACCGTCTTCCTCGCGATGGAGCGGGTGGAGGGCCCCACGCTGGCGGCGTGGCTGCGCGAGCGCGAGCGGCCGTGGCGCGAGGTACTGGCGCTCTTCCTCCAGGCGGGCGAGGGACTGGCGGCGGCGCACCGTGCGGGGCTGGTGCACCGGGACTTCAAGGCGGCCAACGTGCTGGTGGGAGCGGACGGGCGGCCGCGGGTGACGGACTTCGGGCTGGTGCGGCACGAGGCGGGAGCCAGTGGAGGCGCCGAGGCAGGCCGCGGAGAGGAAGCGGAGGCGCTCACCCGGGCGGGCGTGGTGCCGGGGACGCCCGCGTACATGTCCCCCGAGCAGCACGCGGGCCGCGAGGTGGACGCGCGCGGGGACCAGTTCAGCTACTGCGTGGCGCTGCACGAGGCGCTGTACGGCGTGCGGCCCTTCGACGCGCGGGCGAGGGGCGAGGCGCGCTGGAAGCGGGTGCCGGTGCCGGGGAGCGTCCGGCTGCCGGGGCCGGTGAAGGCGGCGCTCGAGCGGGGGCTGGCGTTGGAGCCGGGGGGGCGCTTCGCCTCGATGGACACGCTGCTGGCGGAGCTGGGCCGGCCGCCGGGTTCTCGCTGGGGCCCGGTGGCGGCGGTGGTGGTGGGGGCGGGGCTGCTGCTGGCGGGAGCGGACGTGGTGACGTGGCGGACGCGCGAGCCGCCGGTGGTGACGGCGACGATGCCCGAGGCCGTGCCCCTCACGCTCGAAATGGGCTCGCGGTACGAAATCAAGGTGCCCGGGGTGCGGCGCGTGGCGGTGGGCACGGTGGGCGTGGTGGAGGTGCGGGTGGTGGGGGGCGAGACGCTGAGCCTCGAGCCCGAGGGCCCCGGCACCATCACGATGCTGCTGTGGATGAAGGACGGTCCCCGCCGGACGTACACGGTGACGGTGCGCCCGCGCTGAGTCGACGGGACGACGAAGCCCGAGCCCTCCCGGGCGCGTGGTGGGGAGCCCCCCTTTACGGGCGCGTGGGAGCGGGGACTATCGTTGGAGTCCTCTCGTTGCGGAGGGCCGAGCCTTGCGCTCCATTCAATCCCTGGCGTCCTGGCGGTGGTGTCTTCTGGCGGTGTTCACGGTGGGCTGCGCGCACTCGGGGGCGGGCACGGCGGCTCCGGCCGCGTCGGCTTCCACCGTCACCGAGGCGCCCGTGGCGAAGGCGGAGGCCAGTGGACCCGAGGCCCGGCGGCGCAAGGAGCAGAAGGTGCGCCGGCTGATGGCGCTGACGGGGGCGGAGGACGCGGGCAAGCAGATGCTGGACATGATGACGGAGCAATTCGCGCACATGCCGCACATCCCCAAGGGCTTCATGGAGAAGTTCCGCGAGGTGGCCGCGGAGCAGTCCATGGTGGACATGCTGGTGCCGGTGTACATGAAGCACCTGCAGGAGGAGGACCTGGACGCGGCCATCGCCTTCCACGAGTCCCCCGCGGGCAGGCGCTTCCTCGCGGCGCAGCCCCAGGTGCTGGAGGAGGCGAAGGACGTGGGCGAGAAGTGGGGCGTGAGGCTCGCCGAGCAGACGCTGCGGGAGCTCGCGGAGGACGAGCGGCGGCCCCAGCCCGCGAGCCACGAGGGCCAGCAGCTGTAGGGCCGCTACGACAGCAGGAACAGGGCGCTGGCGCTGGCGATGGGCTTGGAGCGGTCCTCCTGCCAGGCCTGCACCTGCAGGTTGGCCACGCGCCGGCCGAGCCGCGTGATGCTCGCCTTGGCCAGCGTGTCCTGAGGTTTGCCCGAGCGCAGGAAGTCCACGGTGATGCTGATGATTTTGGGCACGCGCTCCTCCTGGGTGCGCAGGAGCAGCTCGAAGATGGCGGCGGACTCCATCAGCCCGCCGAGCGTGCCCCCGTGCAGCGCGGGGATGGAGCTGTTGCCAATCAGCATGGGCGCGTAGCGCATGCGGCAGAGCACCTCGCCGGTGGTGTTCTCCACGCCGATGCCCAGAAAGCGCGTGTAGGGGATGACGTCGGTCAGCAGCCGGTAGTCGCCGGACTGGCGCACCTGGCGCAGGAGCTCGGCGACGCGGGGGGACGTGCCCGGGGGCGTGCTCTGCATGGCTCTCAGTCCTCCACGATGATGAAGGTGCCCTGCGCCGAGGCCACCGGGTTGCCGGGGTCCCCGTGGTGCGCGAGCGCTCGCACGAAGGCCACCGCGCGCGTGAGCTTGTAGCACTCGGCGCGGGCGAGCAGCTCCTCGCCGGGCGTGGCGGGGTGCAGGTAGTCGATGCGCAAATCCAACGTGGCGATGCGGGCCAGGCGCGCCAGCTTCATGAAGACGGCGATGCCGCACGTGGCGTCGATGAGCGTCGTCACCGCGCCGCCGTGCAGCACGCCCGTCTCGGGGTTGCCCACCAGCTTCTCCGAGTAGGGCAGCCGCAGCGTGGCCTCCTCCGGCCCGACGTCCACCACGCTCAACCCCAGCTCGCGGTTGTGCGGGACGGAGTCGTTCATGAAGCGATCGATGTTCTCGATCATCTGCCGCTTGTCGGAGGGGAACGCGTCGTCGCTGGCCATGCGGAGACGGGGGATAACAGCTTCTCAGGGCCGGCGCAGCAGACGCCAGCGGCCGTCGCGGCCCACCTCGTGCCACGCCGAGTCATTCACGGGTGCACCCTCCGCGACGAAGGCCACGCGGGCCTCCGAGGGACCTCCAGGCGCGAGTCCCGCCCCCAACCCGGTGAGGCGCCACGGAGACCAGCGCCGCTCCACGGCGAACGCGGCCACGGTGGTCCACTCGGCGCGAGGGGACACCACCAGCACGGAGGCCCCGGGAGGCACGTCCGCGAGCTGGGCCGCCAGCGCTCCCGAGGCGGGGCACGGTGGGGGAAACAGCAGCCGTCCCGCGCCCGCCGCCGAGGCCCCCAGCACCACCAGGGCGAGCCCCGCCAGCACGAGCCGGGCCTTCCGTGCGCGCCCGGGCGAGGCGAGCCGGGCCTCCAGCCACGGGCCCACGCCCACGCCCACGAGCATGGCCAGCAGCGGGAAGACGACGAGCGAGTGATTCCACACCTTGCGTCCCGGGATGCAGAGCGCGGTGAGGACGAAGAGGCTCGCGAGCAGCAGCACGCGGGCGGAGCGGCGGACACCGGCCTCATCCCGAGTGCCCTCGGGGAGCAGCGAGCGGAAGGCGCGAGCGGGCCGGCCGAGCGCGAGCACCCCCCCGGTGGCGAGCAGCGGCAACCCGGGCCAGAAGCGGCTGACGACGGTCCTCCACGGGAGGTACCAGGAGAGCTGTCCGTCGGTGCGCTCGCCGGAGGCGGAGGCGAGGACCTGATGGCGCACATAGCCCTCCCACCAGTCGGCGTGGGTGACGAGGAAGAGCACGGTGGGCACGGTGGCGGCGAGGCCCACGAGGGAGCCAATGACAAACACCTTCCAGGAGCGCTCGACGAGGGCGCGGGCCACGGTGGCACCGGCGAAGGGCAGCAGGCCGAAGGGCCCCTTCACGGCACAGGCGCCAGCGGCGAGCACCCCACAGACAAACCAATCGCGAGCACGCGGCACGCCGAGCAACACGGGCAGGGCGGAGGCGGTGGAGAGCAGGAGGAGGAGGGGCTCGAGGAAGGGGTGGCCGCCGCGGATGAAGAAGCCATCGGGGAAGGCGAGCACCAGCATGGCGGTGGCGCCGGCCCACGTCCCGGCGGCGCGGCGGGCGACGGCGCTGGTGAGCAGCAGGGTGCCCAGGGAGAAGAGCGCGCACAGGGGGCGCAGGGCGGGCTCGCCGAAGAGGCGGATGACGAGGGCGAAGGGCCAGAAGCCGAAGGGCAGGTGCTCGAAGAAGCGCGGGTGGACGTCGGGGAGGTAGCGCAGGGAGAGCCACGCGCCGTCCTCGACCATGTGGCGCGAGACGACCTGATAGAGCTGCGAGTCCCCGAGGTCGCTATGGGGCCACCAGGTGGCGCTGGTGAGGCCGAGGAAGACGAGCGCGGCCCACGCAAGGGGACCGGGCTGGCGCGAGGGAGCGGGGGAGGACATCGGGGCAGGGCCCTCATACCGCAGTGCCTCGGGGCTGTCCCCTGGGGGCGAGCGGGGAACCCGGCCGCGCCCGCTTCCTTCCCCTGGAGGCATTCGAGCAGGGAAGATGGCCCGGACGAGCCCCCTCCCGGCTCGATTTTCCCGCAACTGGTCCGATGGTCGTACCAGTCCGCGCCAAACGCGACCGGGAGTCTCCCCGGAGTGCGCCTATGACCACCGATGAGTTCGTGGAGCTCCTGCTGGCGCCGCCGGAGCGATGGGCGTTGGTGAAGCGGTTCGTGGCGCATTGGCACGAGCCGCTGCGGGAGGGGCAGGGGTACGCGGCCTCGGAGCTCGACGCGGCCGAGCGGCGGCTGGGCTTCCCACTGCCGGTGGCCCTGCGCGAGTGGTACCAGCTCGCGGGCCAGCGAAGAGCGCGGGCCCCACCCACGGGTACATGGCCACGCCCAGCCACACGAGCTGGATGAGCGAGGCGAGGTGGGGCTGGCCCAAATCCTTCAACGCAGGCTCACGGCACGCGTCCGCTCACTTCTCGATTTCGATGCAGGCGTGCTCCGGCCGGACCTTGCCGTTCTCGACCAGCGCGCCGCACACCTTGGTGCCGTCCTTGAACTTCTCGCCAGGCGGATTGAAATCGACCCAGACCCGGCCGACACCGCACTTGGCGTGCCCGGTGTCGGAGTACTTCTTGCCGCTCGCGTAGGTGCCCCAGACCTTGAAGTCCGCGTTGCAGGTGTAGTTCTTGATGTCGATCGACGCCTGGATGCTCTTGACGGACGTGCTCTCGCCTTCCACCGACGTGCAGAGCAGCGCCGGATCGGTGCGCAGATTGGTTCCGGTGCAGCCTTGCGAACTGGCGAAGGCCACGGGGGCGGTCATCAGCAATCCACCCAGCAGCACGGCAGTGGAGGCACCTGTTGCTAGGACCCGGCTCGACTTGTTCGTCATGACCGTTCACTCCTCGGAGAGCCGGTGCGCGAATGCCGTCCGGAGTCGGATGAGAACTGCCATCACTGGCATTCCGGCCGATTCTCCCAACCAACGATGAACGAATGGATGACCCGATGAACCCGTGGTCAATGAGCAATTTTATCGCGGGTCAGCGAGTTGTCCGAGAAGGCGCCTGTCCATTGGAGCGTATTCCCCCACGAGTCAGGTGCCCCACGCTGTTTCACTTTGAGTAACAGACATTCTCACGCAGTCCTTCCTTCGGCTTCTCGTCGCCGCGGCCGTACCCGCCCATGCCCCGAGCCAGCGATCGAGGGCACGCGCATCACCTGGCGCATGGACACGGCCGGAGCCTCTACCCCCGGGGGCCTGGCTGACACCTGTGGCGCAAGTCCTCCACGAGCGCGGGCGGATCGCCTTGGCGCAGGGCGGAGAGTCCCGCCTCGAAGTCCGCGCGGGCCCCGGTGAGGTCACCCATCCGCTCGCGCAGCACGCCGCGGTCGCGCAGCAGCTCCGCGTCCACCGGTTCTCCTTCCTTCGCGGAAGCGGCGAGCGCGTCGGTGAGGTCCTTCACCGCCTCCGCCAGCCGCCCGAGCTTCCCGCGCCCGGTGGCCCGCTGGTGCAACAGCCAGGGATTGCCGGGGTCCTCGGCAATGGCAAGCGTCCAATCGCGCTCGGCGTCGGCGAGCCGGCCGAGCACCTCGAGGGACTCGGCGCGCTTCATGTGCAGCACGAGCGCCTGGCGGTAGCGGCCCCGGGCCTCGAGTGCATCGAAGTCCGCGACGGCCTCGGCGTGGCGGCCGAGCTGCGCGAGCACGAGGGCGCGGTAGAGCTGCGCGGTCGCATGGCCGGGGGCCATCTCCAGGACGCGCTCGAACCAGGGCAGGGCCTCGGCGGGCGAGCGGCCCCAGATGCCGAGCGTCTGTCCCATCTCCAGCAGCACGCGCGCCTGCCGGGGGTACGTCTCGACGAGCTGGCGCATGCGCGAGAGCGCCTCCTCGTAGCGTCCGGTGCGCCGCAGCCGGTCCACCCCGCGCAGCAGCTCGGTGAGCTCTGGCGGCCACGCCTCGCGCCCGTTGTGCTCCGTCATCCCTTTCCTTCCGTCACGGGGCGCATCCTACGCGAGGCCTCGGAAACACTGCCGCAGTGCGGCACCCCACGCTCCGGGTGAAGCGGCCCCGCCTCCCAGGGAGTGCCGTCGTTGTCGCGTATTTGCAATCGGGTTATTTTGCAGGCCAACGAATCGCGGCCCGTGCCCCGGCTCGTCCCCCCTTCATGCTCCGATTGCCTCGCGCCGCGCGCGCCCTCGTCCGCTCCTGCACCACTGCCCTGCTCTGCTGTGCCCTCCCGGTAGAGGCCGGACAGGAAGCCGAGGCGGAGTGCCCCGTCTCCGAAATCCCGCCACCGCCGGACACGGAGTCCCCGGAGTCCGAGTCCGAGCGTGAAGGCTCCGGCTCCCCGGGCACTCGTGGCGAGACGCGGGTGAAGTCCACGCACCTGGCCAAGCCGTTGCTGCCGGCCTCGCGCGTGGGCTCGGAGGTGACACGCGAGGAGCTGTCCCGCCGTCCCGCGCGCTCCACGCCCGAGGCGCTCCTGGAGGAGGAGGGCGTCTTCTTGCAGCGCACCAACCACGCGGGCGGTGCTCCCGTCATCCGCGGCCTGCTCGGCCATCAGGTGCTCATCCTCGTGGACGGCGTGCGCCTCAACAACGCCATTACCCGCGCGGGCCCCAACCAATCGCTCAACACCATCGACCCGTTCCTCATCGAGCGGCTCGAGGTGGTGCGTGGCCCGTCCTCGGTGCTCTACGGCTCGGATGCGCTGGGCGGCATCGTCAACGTGCACACGCTCACGCCGCGCTTCGACTCCGAGGGCGAGAGTCCCCTCCACGCCACGCTGCGGACGCAGGGCGGGAGCGCGGACCGGAGCCTCCAGGGAAGCCTGTTGCTCGGCACGCGGCTGCGCTCCACGGCGGTGCTCGGCGTGGTGACGGGGCGGGACTTCAATGACTTGCACGGCGGCGCGGACGTCGGCGTCCAGCGCTACACGGGCTACACGGAGTACGACGCGGCGGTGAAGGCGCGCCAGCGATTGGCCCCCGGCTCCATCCTGCTGGTGCAGTACCAGGCCACGCGCCAGGGCGACGCGCCGCGCACGGACCGCTCGGTGCCCGGCGACTTCCGCGTCTTCTCGCTGCAGGAGCGCGACTTCCTCCAGGGCCAGCTCACGGTGGCCTCGGCGGGGCCCCTGCGCCGCATCCGCGTGGACGCGAGCGCCCTGCGTCAGGGCGAGCGCTCCGACCGCTTCCGCGTCTCGAGAGATCGCATCGAGCGCGAGGACTCGAACGTGTGGACGCTCGGCCTGCGCGCCGAGGGCGAATTGCCCCTCGCGTGGCAGGAGGCGAGCCTGCGCGTGGGGGCGGAGGCCTTCCACGACAAGGTGACGGGCAGTGCCACCCGGGGCGCCATCCTCGTGCCGGGGGACTTCTCTCCGCGGCCGGAGCTGGACCGATACCCCGGCTCGCCCACGTCGCTGGCGGCGGGCCTCTTCGGCCTCTTCCAGTTGGACCTCGGGGAGAGTGCGACGGGGCACGCGGGCGCGCGGGTGCAATTCCACCGCACGCACCTGCCCGCGGACGACCGGCTGGCGTTGCTCTTCCCCGGCGGCCCCGAGCTGCCCGAGGGCACGGCGCGCGCGCTGGGCGTGGCGGGCGAAGTGGGCTTCCAGCAGCGGGCGGGCGAGGACCTCACGCTCTTCGCGAATCTCGGCACGGGCTTCCGCGCGCCGAACGTGGACGACTACCTGCGCCTGGGCGCCGAGGGCCCGGGCTACGTGCTCCCCAGCCGCGAGCTGTCTCCCGAGTACTCGTACACGGGGGAGCTCGGCGGGCGCTTCCAGCGGGGCGAGGTGGCGCGGGTGCAGGCCGTCTACGCCTACACCTTCATCGACGACATGGTGACGACGACGCCCACCGAGCTCAACGGCGAGGCGCGCACGCCGGACGGGCTCATCTACCTGGCGCGGCAGAACGCGGACAGCGCGCGGGTGCACTCGGTGGAGCTCTCCGCGCAGGTGAAGCCGGTGCGCTCGGTGACGCTGCTGGCGCAGGCGGCGTGGGTGCACTCCGCGCAGACGCGGGTGAATCCGCTGGAGCCCGAGGCCCCGCCCGAGACGGAGCCGCTGTCCAAGTCTCCGCCGCTCAACGGGCTGGTGCGCGCCACGTGGGAGCCGGTGGACTTCGCCTTCGTGGAGGGCGTGGTGCAGTGGGCGGCGGCGCAGGAGCGGCTGAGCGCGGCGGACCGCGAGGACATCCGCATCTGCCCGGAGTCGCCCGGCTGCCGGGGCACACCGGGGTGGGCGGCGGTGCACCTGCGGGCCGGAGCGCGCTGGCGCTCACTGGCCGCGAGTCTGGAGCTGCGCAACCTCACCGATGCCTCGTACCGCTCCCACGCCTCGGGGGTGGATGCGCCGGGCCGCTCGGTGACGCTCTCGCTGGAGGCGAGCCTGTGAGCAAAGGATGGATGTGGGCCGTGGTGCTCGGGGTGCTGGGGTGCCACTCGGGCCTGGGCGAGCCATGCGACGCGCGGACGCCGTGCCCCGAGGGCCTGGTGTGCGGCGTGCCTCCGTTGCCCAAGGGAGGCCTGGAGGACCCGAAGGGCGTCTGTGATGACCCGCTGAAGGCCGAGGGCGAGCCGTGCTCCCAGGCCGCCGAGTGCGAGGCGCGCCTCACGTGCTCCACCCACTTCGAGGCCAACACGCGCTACGGCCAGTGCGTGCCGAGGCGGGGCTCGGGCGAGGCGTGCTTCCAGGACCGCGACTGCCTGACGAAGTGCGAGGGCGCGAGCGGCACGGCGCTCGACGGCAGCTGCGCGGGCTGAGCGGCGCGCTCCTCCCACGAGCAGCAAGCTCCCGCTGAACGAAGAAGGGGCCCGGACGCGTGGTCCGGACCCCTCTCACTTCAGAGCGCGAGGCTCAGCTCAGGGCGTGAGCTCCCACACCGAGCGGCCGAAGGTGGCGGCGCGCACGAGGCTCGAGTCCGGGAGGATCTCGATGTCCGTCACGTTCACCAGCGGCATGCCCGTGCCGAAGCGCGTCCACGAGGCGCCCGCGTCCGTGGAGCGGTACACGCCCAGGTGCGTGGCGGCGTAGAGCGTGGTGCTGCTGCCCGGGTCGATGGAGATCTGGTTCACCGGCACGCCGGCGGGCAGACCGTTCTCGATGGCCGTCCAGGAGACGCCGAAGTCCGTGGACTTCCAGGCGTGCGACTTGGTCGCGTCCGGCGCCACCGAGGTCACGTACACCGTGTTCGGGTTGGTCGGGTCGAACGCCACGCTGCTCATGCTCAGGCCGTTGTTGGGCGTGGTGGTGGCCAGCGTCCAGCTCGTGCCGCCGTTGTTGGACAGCATCACGCGGCCGCCGCTGGCCACGAAGCCCAGCACGCTGCCGTTGCTGTGCGCCGCGCCCACGCCGCGGATGAAGATGCCGCTGGGGATGCCGGTGATGCCCAGCGCCGTCCACGAGGTGCCGAAGTTGGTGGACTTGTACACCTTGGTGTTCGAGAAGGTGAAGACGGTGTTGCCCGTCGTGTCACCCGTCCAGCGCGCCAGCACCGTGGTGAAGGGCGCCGTGGAGCTGTTGTTGCTCTCGGTGATGCCGGTGGCCGACGCCGCCCAGGTCAGGCCGCCGTCGGTGCTCTTCTGGATGCGGTCGTAGTAGAGCGAGCCGAGCATCAGCTTGGCGTTGGTCGGGTGGATGGCGCAGCCGAAGCCGTCTCCGCCGATCTCCTGGTTGAACACGCTCGAGGCCGCCGAGCGCACGCGGGTGCCGTTGTCCTGCAGGCCCACGATGACGGCGTTGCGGTCCCCGCCCGAGGAGCCCACGTCGTAGATGAGGTGCGAGGCGATGCCCACGTTCAGGCTGTCGCTGAAGGTGGTGCCCGCGTCGGCCGACACGAACATGCCGCCGTCGGTGCCCACGTACAGCTTGCCGCCCGCCATGGTGGCCGCGTGGAAGTCCGCGTGCACGTACGGCAGGCTGAACTGCGCCAGCCAGTTGGAGATCTGCTTGAAGGTCGAGCCACCGTCGCTCGTCTTCGCCATGTGCAGCGCGCCGCCGAAGTACACCGTGTTCGGGTCCGTGGGGCTCACCACCACGGCCTGGTTGTACCAGCCCTGGGTGTTGAGCAGCTGGCCCAGCGTGCTCGCCTCGGTGTTGCGGTTGCTGTAGCGCTTGCCCGCCGCGCTCAGCGCCACCCAGGTGCTGCCGCCGTCGGTGGACTTGTAGATTTCCTGCAGGTCACCGGCGTGGTTGCCCGCCTCGGCGTAGACGATGCTCGGGTTGGAGGGGGCCGCGGCCAGCGTCATGCGCTCGAGGCTCGCCGTGCCCGACACCGTGGCGCCGGTGGCGCGCGTCCACGTGGCGCCCGAGTCGTTGCTCACCCAGATCTGCCCCTGGGTGTTGCCGCTGGTGAAGGAGGGCTCGGCCTCGAGCGTGGCCACGAACCTGGTGGGGCCCGTCTGCGCCAGGCTCCAGGCGGCCGGCGCCTCGGTGAAGCCGGTGGCCTGGGTCGTCTTGGTCCAGGAGGCGCCCGCGTCCACCGAGCGGAAGATGCCCTTGTTGGTGGTGGCCAGCACGATGTTGCTGTTGGTGGTGGCGACCTTGATGTCGGTGATGGAGGTGGAGTCACCCAGGTACACCGGGGCCATCCACGTGGCGCCGCCGTCGGTGGACTTCACCAGGCCGATGCCCGTGCCGTCGAAGGGGTCACCCAGGCCGAGGTACACCGTCTGGCTGTTGTTGGGGTCCAGCGCCACGGTGCCCACGGACAGGCTGCCCAGGGACTCGGTGAGCGGGGTCCAGGTGGTGCCGCCGTTGGTGGTCTTCCAGAGGCCACCGCCGGAGAAGGCCGTGTAGATGACGCTGGTGTTGGTCGGGTCCACCACGATGGTGTTCACGCGGCCCGCGTCCGTCTTCACCAGCTTGCTGCTGCCGTTCTCGATGTAGTCGGCCTTGGTGGGGCCGATGTTCACCCAGGTGGAGCCGGTGGCGGCGATGGTGGCGTTGGGGTTCGTCACCGCGGTGATGGTGGTGGCGGTGCCGGGCAGCTGCGAGGCGTACTTCGCGCGCTCCTTGGCCGCCGCGTCATTCATGAAGCGCTGGAACGCCGGGGTCCAGGGACCGCCCTTGGCGCGGGGGCTGGCCGCCTTCTGGCTGTACGTCTCGTTGTACCACTGGTCCATCGCCTGGCGGCGCGCCGTGGCGTCATCGGCGTCGTGGTCCCGCTCGGCGTGGGCGGCGTACACGGGGGCCAGGGTCACGGCCAACGCCGCGGCGAACATCCGATGCCAGTTCTTCTGGGAACGCATCACACAGCTCCTTACTTGCCTGGAATTCTTCCAAGCTTCGATTTTCGGTTCTGACACGATTCGCGACTTCTTGGCAAGTAAGAAAACAGGATTGCTGGAATATAGATGAAATTACGTAATCGCTGATCTCTCCAGAGGACCTCCGGACTCCCTCGGTGGCCACGGCCTTCTGTCCCCTTCCCGACGGCGGGCGGACCGGGGTTTCACTGCCAGGGGAACCGCTATTTTCTCAGGGAGTGAGAAGCGCGGTTTTTCCGATTCCGGTCTGGCTGGCTATACTGCCGCCCCCATGAAAACCCCCCTCTTCGTCGTCGCCGCCGGAATGCTGATCGCCCCCGCGGCCCTCGCGCAGTCGTCTTCCGAGGATGAGTCCGCGGCCGAGCAGCGCCGCAACAGCATGGATCGCTTCTTCGTGCTCTCGGAGAGCGCGGCGGTGCCGCCCACGGACGTGCGGGCGGAGACGTCGGGCGATGCCACGTCGCAGTCGGGCGAGGATCAGGCGGGAGGCCTGGGCGTGTCGCAGCGGGTGGAGTTCGTGATCATCAAGGGGCTGTCGCTGCGCGCGGGAGCGGAGCTGCGCAACACGGGCAACGGCTTCACGCCGAGCGCGCAGGCGAAGTACCAGTTCCTCAACCAGAAGCAGCACGGGGTGAATCTGTCGGGAGGCCTGCGCTACAAGCAGGTGGGCTTCCAGTCCGACGGCGGCGAGATGGAGGGGGTGGTGGCGGCGGGCCGGCGCTGGGGCCAGGTGCTGGGCACGGCGAACCTGGTGGTGGGCACGGAGCTGGGGCAGCCCGAGGGAGACATCGAGGGCCACGTGGGCCTGGGCTACCTGCTCACGGAGAACCTGGTGGTGGGCCTGAACACGCGCTACCAGCACGAGTTCGAGACGGAGAAGGTGGGCAAGCACCCGGGCCGCGAGTTCGAGCTGATGAGCGGCGCGATGGTGGGCTACAACTGGAACATCGTGGATGTGTCGCTGCTGGGTGGCTACTACATGCCGCGCGCGACCGAGAGCAGCGGGCCGCTGGCCATGCTGCGCGTGGGCCTCAACTTCTGAGTCGCAGTGGCCGTGCGGTGCGTCGAGGAGGGGCGGCCGGGCCCCTCCTCCGTGCCGTGCGGGTAGCAGCGAGCGGAGCCGCGCGAGGTAGCGCCAGGCTGGCTCTATAGCCCTCCCCGGAGCACGGGAAGGGCGTCCCGGGCCTCACATGGGAGGCAGGGGCAACCGTGACTGGCGCTTCCCCCGGGCAGGCGGACGTCCGCTCCTGGCCCGCTATCCGAGTGCACGCGCCATCCCCACCGTGAGGACAGCGAGCGGCCCCGGAGGTTCTCCGGTGGGCGCGTCTCGGGGGGAGGGGAACGTCATGAGGACCTGGCCGGGTTGGCGGTGGCTCGTCGTGTGGTGGGGCGTCGTCTGCGGCGTGCTCGCGGGCTGCGGCGGTGACGAGGTGCAGTCCCAGTTGCGCTTCATCCACGCGTCACCGGACCTGCCAGCGGTGGATGTCTACGTGGAAGGCCAGGGGCAGCCCCTCTTCACCCACGTGGCCTATGGGACGACCACCGAGGAGCGCCCCGTCTCCAGTTCCTCCTCCACGCTCGTCCTGCAACTGCGCCCGGCGGGGAGCGGGACGGAGGTGCCGCCCCTCCACGGCAGTCAGCCCATCACCCTGGGCGAGGGGGCCCACGTCACCGCCGTGGCCGCGGGGTTGTCGGGGGCGAGCACCTCCGAGGCGGCCCTGCGCATCCTGCCCGTCATGGAGTCCTTCACTCCGCCCGCCCCGGGCATGGTCCGCGTGCGCCTCCTCCATGCGAGCGCGGATGCGCCCACGCTGGACATCGACACGGACAGCGACGGTAGCGCCGAGGTCCGGGAGCTGGCCCGCTTCTCGGACTCTGGCGCGGCCGGCTTGGAGCTGCCAGCGGTAGCGCCTCTGCGTTTCGCGCTCCACAGCGAGGATCCCCGCACCCAGGCGGTGGCCTTCACCCTGCCGGCGCTCCCGGAGGGAAGCGAGGTGCTCGTCGTGCTCTCGGGGCTGCTCTCCGCCGCGCCGCGCCTCGCCGAGGGCATCTCGCTGCTCGTCGCGGGGGGCACGGCGCCCCAGGCCCGCATCAGGCCAGACCCGGTGGTGTACCTCCTGAATGCCTCCGAGGAGGCGGGCCAGCTGGATGTCTTCCTGGGGGCGGACGAGCAGGCGGGCCAGGTGGGCTTCGGCGAGCTGTCGTCTCCCATCGCCGTCTCGCCGGGGGTGGAGACCCTGGACGTGTTCACCGCCAGCCCCACCCGCGTCCGCCCGGGGGTGCCGCCGTTGCTCTCCCAATCCACCGCGACGTTGATGTCCGGTGAGCGCTACCTCCTCATCGCCTCGGGGGACCCGGAGGACGCCGAGACCGGCCGCTCCACCTTCCTCCTGCGGCCCTACGCCGAGGGGTTCGCCGAGGACCCCGACCAGGCGCGGCTGCGCTTCATCCACGCGTCCGCGAGCGCGCCCGTGCTGGATGCCTCACCGCTCGACGAGAGCGCGCGCCTGCCGAGCGAGGCCGTCTTCGACGACGTGGCCTACACCGAGGACTCTCCGCCCGAGGGACAGCCGGTGCCCACCCTCGAGTTCACCCTGGGCGTGCGCTCGGCGGTCCTGGCCACGGACTCGCCTCCGACACGCTTCGACATCACCCCGGCGCCGGTGGAGGGAGAGGGCCTCTTCGGCGTGCTCGCGGGGACGTTCCGCTCTGGCGATGACAGCCAGTTGCGGCTCCTGCTGGTGGAGACGGCCACCACGCCGTGGTCGGTACGGGTGCTCACCCCGAGGCCCGGTGGGGAGTGAGTGCGCGTGGGCCTCAACTTCTGAGTCGCAGTGGCTGGGCGGTGCGTCGAGGAGGGGCGGCCGGGCCCCTCCTCCGTGCCGTCCGGTGCGCGTTGCCCGGGGGCCTCACGGCTCAGCGCAGCGCCAGCTCGTACCAGGTCCTCCGCTCGCTCTTCGTCGCCCCGGGCCAGACGGCCCAGCCCTCCCAGGCCCCCTCCGCCTTGCGCAGGGCGCGGGTGTGCACGCGCACGCGGCTGTGGTCGCGCGCCACCTCCAGCAGGTTGTACAGGCGCGGCACGGACTCGGGCCGGTGGTGCGTGGGCGCTCCGAAGCTGCCCGCCCCGATGACGTGCACCTGCTTCGAGGGGTCCGTGTAGCCCACCAGGTCGGCGCGCTGCTCGTGCACGTGCCCGTGCAGCACCAGGCGCACCCCGTCCTGCTGGAGCCGGGCCAGGAAGGCATCGCGCTGCATCTTCTCGTTGCCGGTGATGGGGTGGTGCCAGACGGCCAGCTTGAGCACCGGCGCGTCCGAGGGCAGCTGTCCCGTCGCGCGCGCCTGCTCCAGTTGCCGCCGCGCCTCCAGCAGGCCCCGGGACAGCGCCCCCTCGTGCAGGTGCGAGCGCTCGGGGAACCATTGGTCCACCTCCCAGGAGGAATTCAGCGCCAGGAATTGCAGCCGCGTGTCCGGGGAGAAGAGGGAGATGCACTGCTGCTCGGGGTCGAGCGGGTACTCGCGCTGCAGCAGCGGGTGGTGGAAGTGCTGGGAGAAGTTCCGGAAGCGCTCGGTGTACTTCGCGTCGAGGCGCACGAGGTGGCCCTCGCCCTGCTGCTTGTAGCTGCCCGCGGGCAGCCCCCGCACGTCCAGCTCGAGCTGGCTGTGCCACTCGTACACCCGGGTCTTCCAGTCCAGGTCGTGGTTGCCGGGGACGATGATGCAGCGCTCGGCCGTGAGGGAGAAGCGCTCGCGGAGCGCGGACACCAGCTCCAGCACCTTCTTGAACTCGGCGGGGTCCGCCCGGTTGGTGAGGTCGCCGGAGATGACGAGGTAGTCCAGCTGGTCCACCGCCAGGTCGGAGGGGTCCGTGAGGTCGGCGATGAGCGGTTGCAGCAGCGAGACGGGGTCCGCTCCGGCGTCCACGTGCAGGTCGCTCAGGTGGAGGATGCGCAGCGGGGCGTCCGGGCCGTGTGCTTCCGTCATGCTCACCTTCGTCTCCGAGACGATGCGCGAGCGCTCGTCCTTCATGCCGGTGCGCAGCACCCACGTCTTCTCGAGCAGCTCGGGCTCGCGGGCCGGGGGGGAGAGGGGCGTGCGGATTTCGCACTCGGGGCAGAGCACGTCCGCGTGCCCGTCGGCGAGCCGCTTGTGGATGGTGCGCTCCTGGAAGACGTGGCCACAGCCGCGGCAGGAGACGGAGCGCTGCTCCACGAACTCCACGCCCTGCTCGCGCAGGTGGGTGTCGACGTAGCTCAGGAACAGCCGGCGCGTCGTCTCGGGCGTGCCGGCGTCGAAGTACACCTCGAGCCGCGCCACGCCCCGCGCCTGCTGCTCGGAGCGCTGCACCTTGCGCACCCCGCAGGAGTCCTGGCCGGGCTCCTCGCCGAACTCGGCACGGTCCTCCCACAGCCGCATGGGGCCGAAGCCGCGGCTGAGCGCGATGGCGGTGACGAGCGAGGCGTAGATGTTGTCGACGGGGCCGGAGATGGCGTAGGCGCGCGAGGGGACGGCGGCCTCCGCGCCGGGCTCCGAGGGGGAGAGCAGGAAGAGCGAGGGGAAGATGAGCAGGCCCTGGTGCCGCAGACAGAGGCCGTGCTGGAGCAGCAGCTCGATGACGCAGTCGAGCACCACCAGCTCCTGGTCCCGGGGCAGGCGCTGCTCGGGGCGGATGCGCGGGAGCGTGGGGGCGCGCGAGAAGGCCGCCATGTCCACGGCGGGGACGCGGTTGGGGTTCTCCCGGGCCGCGACGATGAGCGAGCTGGCGTAGCGCTCCACCTGCTCGATGTCGAGCACCAGCGCCTGGGTGCCATCCGCCAGCCGCGTGTCCGCGAGCACGCCCCGCCGGCCGAGCTGCTGCACCACGGTGCGCAGCGCCTCCGGGTCCGCGAGCTCCGGATGGGAGGCGCGCAGCTCGCGCTCCAAATCCGGCAGGGAGAGGACGACGCGGCCGCTCTCGCGCAGGCGCAGCAGGTGCTGGCGGATGCGCTCGAAGAGCTCGGGGTGGCTGCTGCGTCCGACGTTGTCCCAGTCGATGGCGCGCGCGAGCTGGGCCTTGAGCTCGGACAGGCCCCGGCCGCTCTTCGCGCTCGTGGAGACATAGGCGTCGGGCTCGAGGCCGCACTGGCGCAGCAACTGCTCGATGGCGGGGCGGTCCACCGGCACCCACTCGTTGTCCACCTTGGAGCCCACGAGCAGCTTGCGCGGGGAGCCGCCGAGCTGCGCGGAGAGCCGCTGGTTCCAGCCCTCGATTTCATCCCGGGCCGCCTGGCCGCGGGCGGGCTCCATGACGAGCAGGGCCGCGGAGGTGTCGCGGAAGAAGAGCTGGTGGACGAGCCGGTACTCGCTCTGGCCGCCCATGTCCCAGAGGACGATGTCGCGGCGCTCGTTGTCGGGGACGTGGGCCTTCGGGTCGAGCCGCTCCAGGGGCAGCGACCAGGTGCGCATGGCGTGGGTGGGGTCCTGCTCCTCGTAGCGGTCCTCGACGAGGCGCTGCGCGAGGCAGCTCTTGCCCGCGCGTCCCTCGCCGACGAGGACGACCTTGGCGCTCACGGTGTGGACGGTGCGCGGCGGCTCGCGCTGGCCGAGCAGTGTGTCGACGTCGAGGTCCCAGAGTTTCACGCCGTAGCCGCCGGGCGAGATGCTGGCCAGGACGTTGTCCGTGGGCGAGAAGGCGAGCCGCTTGGGGGCGTCGTCGGACTCGAAGGGCGAGCCGAGGACCGCCACCGTGTCCCAGGTGTCCGTGCGGTGCAGGTGGATGGTGCCGTGCTGGGATCTGGAGGCCAGCAAGCGCCCGTCGTGGGAGAACGCGACGCTGACGACCGTGTCCGTATGTCCTTCGAGGACGAGCTTCCGCCTGGGATTGGCCGGGTCGATGATCCTCACGAGCTTGTCCGAGGCGACGGCGAGCCACGAGGTGCCGGGCTGCCACGCGAGTGCCTGGATGGGGCTGACGTTGACCTGGAGGTTCAGACGCTCCTGGAAGTGGAGGCCCGAATCCTCTCGTACGTCCAGGAGGGTGAGCCGTCCGAGCCATTTCCCCCCACAGGCCAACGTGCGCCCATCGGGCGACCAGGCCAGGCAGTTGGTGAGGGTGGAGGCCTTGTACGTCGCCGGGTTCCACCGCAGCTCGTCCCGGGCCTGCCAGAAGTGGGTGTTCTCATCGGTGAAGCTGGCCGCGAGCACTCCCTGGGGCGACCAGGCGAGGCAGACGCTGGTATTCGTCGTGGGACCGATGAGCAGGAGGCTCGTCTCCGACTCCTCCACGCTCCAGAGGCGCAGGTTCAGGGCGGATCTCGTGGCGATCCGCCGCCCGTCCGGAGAGATGCGGACCTCCAGGATGGAGGTCTGGTGCGCCTGCACCGTCCAGCGCGGCTCCTGGGCTTCCAGTTCCCAGGAACACACCTTGCCGCTGTCGAATCCGAGCACCAGCTCCCTGCCCGAGGGGGCCCAGGCCAGTGCGGTCACCACTTCCTGCGCGGTGTCCAGGAGGGGGCGCGCCCGGAGACCGGGAGGGAGCGGGGCGGGGGGCGCCTGCGGCCGGACGGGAGCGGGCGCGGGCACGGCAGCGGGGGCAGGAGTCCGGGTGGGCTCGGGCGTGCGGCGGAGCTCTGCCGGGGGAGCGGCGCGCGGAGGTGTTTGCCCCGGGGCCTTGGGCAGCGGCAGCTGGAGTTGGCCTCCACTCGTCAGCCCCGCCTGCCCCGAGTGGCTGGACACCTTGCTCTCGCGCGTGAACAGGCGGACATGAGGACTCGGGCCCGAAAGGTCGAGCACTCCAACCGCGTAGCCCTGCTTCCGGGAGCCGGGCGCTCCACCAAACAGCGAGGGCGCCTGGTAGACCCACGAGAACGGCAGGGGCTTCATCTCCGGGGGGGATTCGCTCTCGTGCTGGCTCCCGCAGAGGTGCAGCAGCCCTCGGGTGGAGGAGGCGAGCTCGCGCTGGAGCGGCAACAGGCGCTCGGAGTGCAGGCGGGACGGAGGATGATGCGTGAGCAGCAGGGTGAGGTCATGCGATCTGGCCCATCCGGAGAGGGAGCCGCCGGTGGCCGTTTGGAGCTGCCGCGCATCCACGTCGAAAGGCCCCCTCGAGCCATCCGCCTCGGCGAGCAGGAAGGCCGAGTTCATCCCGGCGATTCCCACGCGCAGCCCGTCCTTCGCCACCGTCGCGGCGAAATCCCCCGGGAGGAAGCCCTTGCTCAGCTGGAGCTCGAGGCCCTGGGGGCGGTGGATCTGCCACGTCGTGAGCCACGAGGAGAACGCCAGGAAGGACATCCGGGTGGAGCGGGCCAGCGCGTTGTCCGGCTCGCTCCACAAGTCGCTCCGTTCCCGGGCGCTCGACAGCGAGGCCGTCCGGGCCGCCATCACCATGGCGCTCTCGGGCTCGTTCCAGAAGTCGTTCCGCTCCTGGTCGCGCTCGTGCCACCGCCGGGCGCTCAACCTCTCGCGGGTCTTCGCCGGGAGGCTGGGCTGGTGGAGATCATGATTGCCGGGCACGGCCAGCAGGATGGGGTCGGAGCCCAGGCCGCGCAGGGACGCCCAGAACGACTTGAGGGCCGAGTCGAGGAGGTTGAACTCGCGCTGGCTGCCGGTATCGGTGAGGTCGCCGGAGATGAGCACCAGGTCCCACGGTCCCGTCTGGTCGTGCATGGCGCGGAGATCGCGCTCGAAGTCCTCCCGGTACTCGGGCCAGAGCCAGCGAGAGCCCTTGGGGCCCATGAGCAGATCCGACAGGTGAAGCCAGCTCAGCCGCGACACGATTCCCCCTCCGAGCGCGTCCGAGGACTCCGCCCCCGCGCTCCCAGGTCCGCCGCGCAGTGTGCCACGGCGGCGCGGAACGGGCGTGTGTCCCGCGCGGTGTCCGCGAGTGCGTCCCGTCTTCACTCCGGGGCGGAGCGGACGCTGGACGTATGGGCGTGGGCTGATGGATCCTCCCCCCTCTCCGGAGGCGCGTATGTCTATCTTCACGAAGGGCGGCAAGAGGGTGGTGCAGCACCGCGGTTCGAACGCGAAGTGGCTCCGGGCGATGGTGCCCGTCCTGCTGCTCGCCAACGGGTGCGGGAGCTCCCGGGCCGCGGGAAATGGGGGCTCGGCCGATGCCCACGCACAACCGAGACGCCCGCTCCGGGTCGCGCTGTTTCCCTATCTGCCCGACGCCAATGAGGACAGGCATCGGGCTCTCTTCAAACGCATCGAGACCGAGTTCGAAGCGAGCCAGCAGGGCCAGGTGGAGCTCATCCTCAAGCCCTCGGCCCCCGAGTCGAATGACTTCTACACCCCGAAGACGCTGAGCCGGTGGCTGCGCGGCGAGGGCGCGGAAGCCTACGACGTCGTCGAGGTCGACACGGTCCTGCTCGACGACATCAAGAATGACATCCAGCCCTGGAGGGGCGTGTTGCCCGTCGAGGATTGGCATCCCGCGGCGAGCACGGCCGTGGGTGCTTCCGGCGGCAGCGCCTGGGGCTATCCGCATCTGCTCTGCAGCCACTTCGTCTTCAGCCGGGCTCCGCAGGTGGTGGAGGCGAGGACGGCCGCCCAACTCGCCACGGCGCTCGGCGCGTTGCAACTGGACAAGAACATGAGCAGGCGGCTGGTGGGCGACTTCCAGGGGAGTTGGAACCTGCCATCGCTCTACCTGGACGCCTGGGCCGACACGTATGGCCCCGAGACGTTGAAGGACGCGCTGGTCGTGCCCCCGGGCTCCACGGCTCCCCAGCTCCATGAGGACGTGGTGGGCCAGCTGACGAGGGTGGAAGGCAATTGCCGTGTGTCCTGCCAGGATCTCTGCCTGGACAACACCTTCCACGACGTGCCGGATTATGCGGCCCAGCTCTTCGCCGGGGGCAGGGCGGGCGCGCTCATCGGGTATTCCGAGCGGCTCCACCACGTTATCAAGAACAGGGAGGACACGGCCCCCGTCCTGATGGCCTCCGCTCCGCTGGGGGCGGGCTCGCACCCGGTGCTCTTCACGGACGCCCTGGTGCTCAGCAAGTCGTGTGGCTTCGATTGTCAGCGGGATGCCCGGGCCTTCGCGGACTTCCTCACCAGCCCGAGGATGAACGAAATCCTCCTCATGAGCGGGGATGTGGACGAGGGCTCTCACGCCATCCCTCGCTATCTCCTGCCCGCGGCGCGCAGTGCGTTCCGCATTCCCTCCGTGGCGGCGGATCCCTACTACCCGCTGCTCGAGAAGATGATTGAAGGGGCCGCTCCCTTCCCGAGCGGAGGCCTCTCCACGGTAGGCAAGACGATGAAGAACCAGCTCACCGAGAAGATGCAGCAGGGGGCCGCCTCGGGGCGTTAGCGGCGAAGGGTTCCGCTACCCGCGCGGCGTCCGGGGCGCGAGCCTGCTCGGCGCAGCTGGAGCGCCTGGCGGCTCCCTCCGTCCCAGGAAGCGCTCGCTCGTCGCGCGCCGGAGCAGCTCGCACGCCTCGATGATGCTGCTCTTACCGCTGCCGTTCTCGCCGATGAGGACCGTCAGCCCATCGAGCTTGAGATGCAGCTTCTCGATGGTGCGAAGCCCTTCGATTCGCAGTTCGGTGATTGGCATGGTGGTGGCGACTTCCTACTACACCCATGGCCACTCGGCGCTTCTGTCGCCACTACCCGCGCGGCGTGCGGGAGCCAAGCCACGCCTGGACGCGGGCGAGCAGGGCCTCGGAGCCCGGCTGTGCGAGGGCGCTCTCGGCCTGCTTCGCGAGCTGACGGGCCCGTGCGGTGTCCTTCTGCGAGTCCCACAGCGCCCGGGCCAGCGCGAAGCGCGTCTCGGCCAGCTCCCTCCCAGGCCCCTCGTGCGACTCGCGCAACGCCAGGGCCCGCTCCAGCGGCGCGAGCGCCTCGGTGGGGTGGCCCAGCTTCACCAGCGCCTCGCCCCGGCCCGTGAGCGGCCCGGCCAGCTCCGGGTGCTGGGGCCCCAGCACGCGCTCGCGCAGGGCCAGCGCGCGCTCGAAATAACCCAGCGCCTCACCCGGGCGTCCGGCGTCCAGCAGCACCTGTCCGAGCGTGGTGCACGGCCCCGCCACGTCCGGGTGCTCCGGCCCGCGCGACCCCTCCGCCGCCTCCACCGCCCGCAGCAGCACCTGCCGCGCCTCGTCCGTCTTCCCGTCCCGCCCCAGCGCCGCGCCCAGCGCGTCGAGCGCCACCGCCCGGAAGGGGTGGCGCGCCGACAGCGTGCGCTCGACAATCTCCACGCCCTCGTGCAGCGGCTCCAGCGCCTCGGCGTTGCGGCCCAGCGCGCTGAGCGTCATGCCGATGTTGACGAGCGAGCTGCCCACGCGCGGGTGCTCGGCGCCGAGCGCCTTGAGGAAGGCCTCGTGGGCGCGCTGGTACACCGCCAGTGCCTCCTCGTGCCGGCCCTGCGCCGAGAGCGTGTTGCCCAGCCGGCGCAGCACCACCGCCCGCTCGGGGCTCTCCGGCGCGGCCACCTTCTCCAGCGCGGCGAGCGCGTTGCGCTGCGAGGCCTCGGCGGCGCCGGCGTCCCCCTGGGCGGCGTACACCAGCCCGTGGGCGCTCTCGAGCTGGGCGAGGATGCGGCCATGGCGCCGGGTGCGAATCAACAGGGCGCGGGCCTGATGGAACCAGTCATGCCCGTCCTTCACGCGCGCGGCGTCGTACGAGACGAGCTGGGTGAGCGCCACCAGCGCCTCGGCGCGCACCTCGTCCAGCCGCACCTCGTCGGCCGTCCACGCGGCCTCCTTGAGGGTGTGCTCGGCCTCGAGGTTGCCAAAGCCCGCCTGCTGCTGGCCCAGCTCCAACAGGGCCTCGGCCTCCAGGGGGCGGTAGCCCACGACGCGCGACTCGGCGGCCACGGGGGCGGCCACGGCGAGCCCCGCCGCGTACTGGCCCGAAATCCGCAGCGCCCGGGCGCGCGCGAGCGAGGCGCGCAGGCCCTCCACCCGGGCCACCCGCCGCGCGTCCTCGGGGGAGGGCACGCGCGAGGCGAGCGGGTCCACCTCGTCGCAGGGCCCCAGCTCGGACAGCTCGCGCACGGCCTCCACGGAGCGCTCCACCACGCCCGCGTCGGCCTCGGCGAGCACGCCGGTGAGGGCCTTGAGCTCGGAGCGGCGGCGCTCGAGGCAGAAGGTGCGCGCGGTGAGCAGCTCCTCGGAGGCCAGGCCGCGCACCCGCGTCGCCTCGCAGGCCTGCTGCTGGTGCTCCACCCAGGAGGAGGCATAGGCGTCGAGCGCGCCCTTCACCCCCGTCCAGGCGTCGGCCGCGTAGGGCTGGCCGGTGGCGAGGAAGGCGCGCTGCACGGCCTCCTGGCGCGCGGCGTCCCACACCCCGTCCAGGCGCGTGGCCACGCCCTCGCACAGGCCCTGGCGCTGGTGCCACTGGCCCACGGCGCCGGCCACCACCGCCACCAGGAAGGCCGCGGCCACCCCCACCAGCACCTGGCGCAGCCGGCGCGTGCGTGGGTCGTCGTGGAGCGCGTCCAGCAGCACCTGCATGGAGGCATGGCGCTCGCGCGGGTGGAGGCCGAGGCCCTTGAGGACGATGCGGCGCAACCACCCCGGCACGCGCGAGTCGCGGGGCGGTGGGCGCACGCGGCCCTCGAGCGTGGCGCGGGCGAGCGCGGCGGCGCCGCTGCCCTCGAAGGCGTGCTCCCGGTAGAGGGCGTAGTAGAGCGTGGCGCAGAAGCTGAACTGGTCCGCACGGTCGGTGACGGGCTCCTGGCGGTACTGCTCGGGGGCCATGTAGCCCGGGGTGCCCATGATGAGGCCGTGGCGCGTTACCGGCGTCTCGAGCGGCGCGCGGGTGGTGAGCCCGGAGATGGAGCCGGCGACGGTGTCCTGGCTGGTCGACTCGGCGCGGAGGATTTCGGCGATGTCCACCGGCACGGGGGCGCCGGGGGTGCCGGTACCCTGCTCGCACGCGAGGCCGAAGTCATAGACGAGCACGCGCCCGTCCCGGCCCACCATCACGTTGTCCGGCTTGAAGTCGCGGTGCACCAGGCCCGCGGCGTGCGCGGCGGCCAGGCCCCGGCCCGCGAGCGTGAGCACGTGCACCACCTCGCGCCAGTGCCGCGGCTGCTCCTTGAGCCACTGGCGCAGGGTGACGCCCTCCACCAGCTCCAGGGCGATGAACACCCGGTCCCCGAGCTCGCCAATGTCGAACACCGGCAGCACGTTGGGGTGGGAGAGGCGGGCCATGGACTGCGCCTCGCGCATCAGCCTCGGGCGCGCCTCGTTGCGCTCCAGCCCCTCGCCGCCGGGCAGCAGCAGCTTGATGGCCACCTTGCGGTTGAGCTGCGGATCGAACGCCGCGTACACCTCGCCCATGCCGCCGGCGCCCAGGCGCTCCAGCACGAGGTAGCGGCCCACCGAGGTGCCCCGGGGCAGCGGTTGGGGCTCGCTGGCGCCCTCGGGCAGCGGCACGGGAGGGCCCACGACGCGCGTGGGCTCGGACTCGCCGGCGCTCAATGCCGAGCGGGCGCGCTCCAGCTCCTGCTCCAACACCTCCAGTGCGTCCAGCGGGCTTTCGGGGCTACCCGGGCGGTCGTCCGGCTGCCGCTCACCCACCGTTTCCGGTAGGGCGGCCTGTTGCTCCGGCTGGGACCGCTTCTGGCTCTCCACGTACTTCCCCCTGAAGACGTCAGGCCCTCTCTCGCTGCGAGTGAAAGGGTATTCCGATCACGGA
The DNA here is from genome assembly GCF_045802675.1 of Archangium sp. GTDB lineage: Bacteria > Myxococcota > Myxococcia > Myxococcales > Myxococcaceae > Archangium. The sequence continues at coordinate 32,492 of NZ_JBJMQO010000103.1, forward strand.
AGAACCGGAAGACGGCTGATCCACGTCCTGATTCAAACCGGCGTTGTACACCGCAGCGCATCATGACCCAAAGGGACAGTTGTGTCTTGCAGCCGGACGGGCGAGCGCCCGGGTACACGCGGGGTCACACGCGGAGGAGCACGGCGGCCGGGCGACCCTACTTTTAACGAGAGGCGGCGGGCCGCGCCCGGCAGTCGGGTGTAGCCCGGCGTGGGAGGAGCCCACGCGCACCGCCCGTGAGGAGAAGTGGGAATGGCGGCGCGAGTGGGGAGCGAGGGCGGCTGGCGGTTCCTGCTGCGGGCGCTGGGGCACCGCAACTACCGGCTCTTCTTCGTGGGGCAGAGCGTGTCGCTGGTGGGCACGTGGCTGACGCGGGTGGCGACGAGCTGGCTGGTGTACCGGCTGAGCGGCTCGGCGTTGCTGTTGGGGGTGGTGGGCTTCTGCGGACAGATACCGACCTTCGTGCTGTCGCCGTTCGCGGGGGTGCTGGTGGACCGGTGGAACCGGCACCGGCTGCTGGTGGTGACGCAGGTGCTGTCGATGCTGCAGTCCTTCGCGCTGGCGGTGCTGGCGATGACGGGGCACATCGCGGTGTGGCACGTGGCGGTGCTGATGATGGTGCAGGGGTTCATCAACGCCTTCGACGTGCCGGGGCGGCAGGCCTTCGTGGTGGAGCTGGTGGACGAGCGGGCGGACCTGCCCAACGCCATCGCGCTCAACTCGTCCATGTTCAACGCGGCGAGGCTGTTGGGGCCGTCGGTGGCCGGAGGGCTGATTGCCTGGGTGGGCGAGGGCGGCTGCTTCCTGATCGACGGGTTCAGCTACGTGGCCGTCATCGCCTCGCTGCTGGCGATGCGGATGGCGCAGCGGGAGCGGACGTGGAAGCGCGGGGCGCTGCTCGAGGAGATGAAGGAGGGCTTCGCGTACGCGTTCCACTTCCCGCCCATCCGGACGATGTTGGTGCTGCTGGCGGTGGTGAGCCTGATGGGGATGCCGTACACGGTGCTGATGCCGGTGATGGCGTCGGGGGTGCTGAAGGGAGGGCCGTCGACGCTGGGCTTCCTGATGGCTGCGACGGGGATGGGGGCGCTGGGAGGAGCGGGGTACCTGGCGTCGAGGCGCTCGGTGAGAGGCTTTGGCCGGGTGATTGTGCTGACGGTGACGGTGTTTGGATTGGGATTGCTGACGTTCGCGCTGTCGAGGAACGTGGTGCTGTCGTTGGTGACGCTGGCGGCGACGGGGTACGGGCTGATGGTGACGACGGCGGCGTGCAACACGTTGCTGCAAACCATTGTCGAGGAGCGGATGAGGGGCCGGGTGATGAGCTTCTACGCGATGGCGTTCATGGGGACGGCGCCGTTCGGGAGCCTGTTGGCGGGAGTGCTGGCGGCGCGCATCGGGGCTCCGGCGACGATTGGCGTGGGAGGGGTGGTGTGCCTGGTGGCGGCGGTATGGTTCTCCGTGAAGCTGCCGGCGCTGCGAGAGCGGGTGAGGCCCATCTACGAGCGGCTGGGCATCATCCCCGAGGTGGCCACGGGAATGCGCGAGGGCGCAACGCGGATGGGGCCCACGGAGGATTGAGCCGGGCCGGGCGCCTTCCCTTCTGCCGCGGCGGAGTGCCGCGTGCTACCGTGGGCTCAATGTTTCGAAGCGGTGTGTCGAGATGGTGGCTCCTGAGCCCGGTCCTGTTCGGCCTGGGGTGTTCCGCACCCAAGCCGATTCCGGGGGTCGTCCGGCCCGCGCCAGGGGAGGGTCCGCTGGAGAGTCTTCCCCCGATGATGGACTTCGGGCCGTTCGATGATTCCTCGGATGCGCTGAGCGCGGCTTGCTCGCTGATTCTCTCGAAGCCCAATGCCAGCGTGGGACACATCAAGGACCGTGAACTGGCGCTGCGAGTTTCCACCGAGTACTGCGCTTGGCTGTACTACACACCGGACGATAAGTATCGGATGAGCATGCTGACGGATCAGTCAGAGGCGGATGATCTCCAGAAGAGAAGACGGACCTGTAAGCTTCCACCGCTCGTGGATGATCCGCGTTTCTCTCCGTGGAACATCAAGTACGTCTTTGCCCTTCACAATCACCCCTTTGGAAGCCCCATATCCCAAGCGGATATGCAGGAGATCATCAACCTGGCGAAGGTGCATGAGTGGGTCGTGGAAACCAAGGATGGAAGAATTCCCATCGCCATCGTTGCGTTCTTTTCGGATTCCAAATCAAGCCAGGGGGAGTCTACCTGTGAGGGCTTCTATCAATATGCTCCTGAAACCCGAGCCCTGCTGCGATTCTCCAAGGTGAATGGCGAATGGAGCCGGAAGAAGCTTGGCAAGGTCACCTGGCTCAGTTCGAAAACCTATCGCCTTGATAAGGATGAGGAAGAGTCCCAATGAGGAATCTGCCCCTCGTGCTGGCTGCCATTCTCTCCAGTTGCGTCCGGAGTCCATTTCCTCCTCCGGGGCCGGTGGCGGATGACACGTCGATTGCACTGCCTCGCTTCTATGATCGCCCCACTGTCGCCGTGGGTGAGGGTAGCAAGTATTATTTCGAGCTCGATGGCGAGATGCTTCGCGCGGTGGCGATCGCCACCAGTGATTTCCTGCCTCCTCGCACTCGCAAGACCTCATGCGGGAACAGGCTCGAGGGGCAGCGCTATATCGTCACCCGTCAAGGCGATATCATCTTCGTCTATATCTACGAAGACTCCGACTATTGCGGCGGTAAGTACGCAGCACTGGATTCGGGGGTGAAGTACGCGATCAGCAAGGATGGCCGCATCCTGCGACGCGTCTTCGACGGCGAGCCCGAGGAGCCGCTCGAAGCGTGGGACCCGGATGGTGGCGTCCCGGCGAAGCCGGGAGTCGTGCCCGGCTTCGAGCCCATCGAGCGCAAACCCTCTCCCGCCTCGCCGTCCCAAGACGGGGGTTCCAGTGATTCACCCTCCCCGGCGCCCGAGGGGCGAGACGGTGGCTCGTCACCGGAGGGGCAAGACGGGGGAGCGGGTCCGTTGCCGCTTCCCCTTCCGTCTTCGGCTCCAGACGGTGGCGCTCCGCCAGACGGCGGCACTCCGGACGCGCGGTAGTCCAGGCCGCCTTCCCGGGATGGCTCTCGAGAAGGCGTGCCCTTCGCGAATCAATGCGCGTCCGGTGCGCGCGTGACGTGCAGCTCGTCGAAGTTCACGTCGAGCAGCCGGGGCTGGTCGAACTCGAAGCCCTTGATGTTGCCCTTGGCGTCCAGGGTGAAGGTGATGAAACCCTTGGGAAAGCCCATGGGGTCCCTCCAGTGGAGGCGGTAGGTGTCGTATTGCCAGTGCTCCAGGTCCGCCGTGAACGACGGGCTGTGGCTGAACCCGAGCACCAGCTTCCCGTTCTCCTGCGTAATGGAGAGGTCCCCGTACATCGGGTCCCGGTACCTGCCGGCATAGCGCGCGGGCTCGAGCGAGGGCTTCGTCCCCTGGACTCGCGCCGCCACGAGCTTCGTCTCGGCCTCCTTCTCCTTCTGCTCGCCCTCCTCGCGGAACTTCAGCACGAGCTTGGACCAGTCCGTCCGGGGCGCGCCGAGGTACGCATCGAGGAACTGGTACGCCGTCGTCGTGCCGATGGCGCCATCCTGGTGCGAGAGCACCGTGATGCCGAGATTCTCCTCCGGCACGAGCAGCACGACCGCCGCCATCCCATCCATCCCGCCCGAATGCGTGACGAGCTTGCGCCCGCGGTAATCGCGCAGGAACCAACCCATCCCATACGCGCTGAACGTGGCGTTGAGCGGCTTGAGCTCGGGCCGGGACGAGGGCCGCAGCGGCACGAGCATCTGCGGGGTGAAGAGCTCGCGGGCCACGCCCTCGCCGTAGAGCTTCTTGCCCTCGAGGGTGCCCTGGGCCAGCAGCAGCTGCACGTACCGGCTCATGTCGTGGATGTTGGACACGATGGAGCCCCCGGGCCCGAGCGCGTCCGAGTCGCGATACGCGATGGCCACCGGCTTGCCCTCGAGGCGCACGTGCGGCATCGCGAGGTTCTTCGCCCCCTTCAGCTCGCGGAACAGCGAGCTGCTCTCCTTCATGTCGAGCGGGGTGAAGATGCGCTCGCGGATGAAGTCCTCCCAGCTCTTGCCGGTGACGGCGCGGATGACCTCTCCGGCCGCCATGTACGTCACGCTCTGGTAGCCGAAGGTGGCGCGGAAGCTGGTGACGGGTTTGATATGGCGAAGCCGTTTGACCACCTCCTCGCGGCTGAAATCCGAGCCGTACCAGAGGATGCCGCCGCAGAACTCGGGCAGCCCGCTGCGATGCACGAGCAGATCCCGAATGGTGAATTCGCGGGTGACGTACGGGTCATACAGCTCGAAGTACGGCAGGTATTGGCGGACCGGGTCATCCCAGGACAGCTTGCCCTCCTCCACGAGCATGCCCAGCGCCATGGCCGTGAAGGACTTGGAGATGGAGCCGATGGAGAAGAGGGTGTGGTCGTCGATGGGCGCGGACTCGCCCACCTTGCGCACGCCATAACCCTTGGAGAAGACCACCTTGCCGTCCTTCACGACGGAGACGGCCAGTCCGGGCACGTTCCACTCGCGGAGGGCGGCGTTCGTGGAGGCGTCGAAGCCCGCGAGCGGGGCCGGCTGCGCGGAGGCGGGCACTCCTCCGAGCAGCAGCAAGAGCGCGCAGAGAAAGGGGAGTACGACGGCACGTCGATGCATCGGCCTGGCTCCTGGGGGGAAGACGTCGTCGCCGTTATACGCGAGCCCCCCGGAGCCATTGCCTCACGAGGGCGCGCATCCGGAGCCCTCCTCGAGACCGGCCAGGTCGACTTCTTCGAGGGCTGAGCGCGCGGACCTCAGCGCTCGGCGATATCGGTGCTCACCAGGTACTCGGACGCTTCGACAATCGCTTCCGCGGTCCAGCCGTTGTTGGTGCCGCGGCCGTAGGCGTCGCAATCGCCGTCGGTGTGGACGCCCAGCAGGTAGCCGTTCCGGGTGAGCACACCCGCGCCGGAGCTCCCCACCAGGGTGTCCAGGGCCGCGTAGTAGACGCGCTGGTTGCAGGCGCCCAGGAATCTGCCCTCGGCGATGACCTTGCGACGGCCCCGGGGGTGCTGGATGACCGCCAACCGCTCGGTGGCCTGCGTCGTCAGCAGGACTGGCGTGGCCTCGGGAAGCGTGTCGGGCTTGATGAGCGCGTAGTCGGGCTCGAGCGATTGCTCGATGACCACGCCCTCGGTGAGCAGCGGGTCGCCGTCGGACGCGTCCTCGAAGTTGAAGTCCAGCAGCGACGTGTCTCCGAGCCCGACACAGTGCCCCGCCGTCAACACCACCGGTCCCGCGCCCGCTTCAATCAGCGTTCCGGTGCAGTTGCCGTTGATCAGCACCACGGCGTCTTCCCGGTCCTGGATGACGTCGGCGAACTCGCCCTGGTAGCTGTTGATGGGGGTGAACTCGGTGGTCAGGCCGCACTGCGACAGGCCGCTCACTTCCGGCTTCTGTCGCGCATGCAGCCCGGCCTCCGTCGGATTCCCGCAGACCTGGGGGTCGGCTGGGGGAACCACGGGCACCTCCTCCTTTCCACAGGCCGTGAGGCCCAGGAGGACGGTGCCCGCGAGAAGCGGGCCCCACAGAGTCAGGAACGGACCAGGGGGCTTGAGTGACATCGCTCGGTATCAGTACAGGTAGTCGAGAGCGGTCTTGTCGGAGGCGCTCCACGAGCCGCTCTCGGACGAGCGGAAGCAGGAGTTCATGATGGAGCCGCCCACCTTGGCCGTGCTCGACGTGCCGGGGATGAGGATGGCGCCCACGTTGGAGGCGCCCTCGTTGCTGGCGGCGCCGCCGCAGCTGATGGAGCGGTCGTAGTAGTCCGAGTGGCGGAAGCCGATGGTGTGGCCGATCTCGTGGGTGATGACGTGCGTGTTCACGCCCGTGCTGTAGCTCTGCAGGCCGGTGCCGATGTTGATGGTGCCGTAGGGCTTGCCGCCCGTGGGGAAGCCCGAGTTGCCGCCGACGCCGCTCGTGGTCTTCGCGCTGATGGTCGCGCTGCAGTCAGGGGCCGAGCCGCGCACCAGGGAGAAGGAGAGGTTCTGGCTGTTGTAGTTGGCGATGGCCCCGTCGAGGCCCGCGCTCAGCTGGCTGTAGCTGTTGAACTGGGAGGTGGGGACGACGCAGATCTTCGTCACGGTGCTGGCGACGAGGTTGGTCGTCCGGTACTGCTCCTTGGTGCTCCCGTCGACGACCTGGAGCATCTCCTGGGAGGCCGCGAGGCTCACCTCGGCGTCGCGGCCCACGTACACGGAACCCTCGTGGACCATGATGTCGTCCGCGGGAAACCCGGCCTTGACCAGGTTGTCGATGATCTCCTGCTGCTCGGCCTGGGGGTCGACACCGCAGCCAACGAGGGCAACACCGGCCAGCAACGCCATGGAGAGCTTACGCATGGGGGCTTCCTTTTCGGGGGGACGACAGGGTTTGGACGCTGCCGCCTGAGGTTTCCAGCCGCGACCGCGCGCCCCTTCCCTCGAGCAACCTTCGGGCCAACTTCTCGACTTACCGGAAAACAAGGACTTGGCCTGCAATTCCCGATTAGCCCTGGAGCATGGATGTGCCAGTCATCCTGGACTGCTTGTAAAGAGTCCTGACGTTGCTGGGTGAATCGTCCGTGGGCTCAAGGGGTTGCGAGCGCGACACCGGCCTGTCCGAAGCTCGGACGGGGGTGCTCGACAATCGGACAGGGGGCCCACACCCCGGGTTTCAGGGGGGCCCCACCCTCGACGGTGACGCGAAAGCACAGCGGGCACCGTCCTTCCACGGGCCGTGAGGCCTGGGAGAACGGTGCCCGCGAGAAGCGGACCCCCCGGAGTCATCCCCGGGGGGCTGTTACGCCCACTCTCAGTACAGGTAGTTGAGGGCGGTGATGTCGGAGCTGGTCCACTCGCCGGTCTCGGTCGAGCGGAAGCAGGCGTTCATGATGGAGCCGCCCACCACGGCGGTGCTGGGCGTGCCGGGGATGAGGTTGGCGCCCACGGTCGAGGGGCCCTCGTTGCTGGCGGCGCCGCCGCAGCTGATGGCGCGGTTGTAGTAGTCCGAGTGGCGGAAGCCGATGGTGTGGCCGATCTCGTGGGTGATGACGTGCTCGTTCACGTCAACGCTGTAGCTCTGCAGGCCGGTGCCGATGTTGGCGGTGCCGTAGGGCTTGCCGCCCGAGGGGAAGCCCGAGGAGCCGCCGGCGCCGGTCGTGGTCTGCACGGTGATGTTCGCGGTGCAGCCGGTGCCCCCGCGCTGGAAGGTGATGCGCAGGCCCAGGTTGTTGTAGTTCTGGATGGCCAGATCCAGGCCCGCGCTCAGCTGGCTGTAGCTGTTGAAGGTGGCGGTGGGGTTGAGGCAGATCTTCGTCACGCTGGTGCCGACGAGATTGGTGGTGCTGTACTGCTCGTGGCCCTGGGGAGACTGGGCGATCTCACGGGAAGCCTCGAGGGTCACGTGAGCGTCGTTGCCGACGTACACGAGGCCATCGACCACCTTGATGTCGTCGGCCTGATAGCCGGACTGGATCAGGTTCGCGGTGATCTCCTGGTTCTCGGCGTCAGTGTCGACACCGCAGCCAACGAGGGCAACACCGGCCAGCAACGCCATAGAGAGCTTACGCATGGGGGCTTCCTTTTCGGGGGGACGACAGGGGGTGTGGGACGCTGCCGCCTGAGGTTTCCAGTTGCGACCGCGCGCTCCTTCCCTTGAGCAACCCTCGGGCCAACGTCTCGACTTACAGGAAAACAAGGACTTAGACAGCAATACCGGATTAGCCCTGGTACACGGATGCACCCGTCGTCCTGGGACTCCTTGTAAAAAGTCCTGACGTTGGCGGGTAAATCCTTCGTGGACTCAAAGGGTTACGCGTACGACACCCGGACCGTCCGAGTTTCGGACGGGGTGCCCGCCCATCGGACAGCGGGCCCGGTGTGAATGCACCGCCGGTGTAACCAGTCTCACCTGCCTATGCGCCCTTCCTCCTTGCCCCTCGCCGCGCTGCTGGGCGCGGCCCTGTCCTTCCTCCCCGGTTGCGAGAGCACGAAGTCGAGCAGCCCTTCTCCTTCCGACTCCCAGGCCCACGAGCCCGCGCCCATGCAGGCCGCTGACGCCTGGAAGCGCGCCCGCGTGGGCGACCGCGTCACCTACACCTTCTCCGCGACGCAGGGAGCCGAGCCCGGCGGTGGCGGCACCGCGCGCACCCTCGGCGGCCAGCTGACGCTGGAGGTGGTGGCCGTGCAGCAGCCCTGGGTGTGGGTGCGCCTGGCCTTCACCGACGAGGCCGGCAAGCCCCTGGCCCAGACGCGGCTGGCGAAGGAGCTCCTGCTGCCGGTGCGCGCGGACACGACGCGCCCGCTCGACGTGCCCCACGCGGGCGAGGCCACCGCCGAGACGCCCTCCAGCGCGGGCCGTACCTGGGAGGCCATGCGCTACGTCAGCGACCAGCGCCCCGTGGACGGCCCCCTGCGCACGCGCGTGTACGCCAACGAGCCGGGCCCGCTCTACCTCACCCACGGCCTGCTCGAGGCGAACACCGAGCTGGCCGGCTTCCACGTCCCGGGCGGCTTCACGCTGAAGCTGCGCGAGCTCCACGAGGGCTCGGCCGGTGCCAACGCCCCCGTGCCCGCGCTGGAGCGGCCCCTGGGCCCGGGCGCGTACTACGACCGGCGCGTGGACGTGGAGCCCATGCATGGTGTGCAGCGCGTGTGCCTCGCCGCCGAGCGCGGCTACATCCTGCGCACCGAGGGCCCCGTCGACCCCAACACCGCCCCCTGCTCGGACTTCTCCCAGGCCGAGCCGGAGCCCCTCGAGGAGCTGCTGATGAACCTGCCCTGGGATGCGCTGACCTCGGGGGACTGGCCGCCCGCCGCCGCCGCGTCCGGCACCCGGGGCACCTTCACCGCGGAGGGCCGCCAGGTGCCCGCCCTCACCGAGCAGCGCACCGAGAACGTCGACGGCACCCCGCACGTCTTCTCGGACACGTACGCGGCCGAGCCGTGGGCCCCGGCGCTCGCGGGCCTGCCCTATGAGGCGCGCTTCCAGTCGCTCGCCAACGGCGCCGAGCGCGTGCTCGCCGGGGGCACGCGCTCGCCCGCGGGCGGCACCCAGCTCGTGCGGTGGGGCTCGTGGCTCGGGGGCCAGAAGTAACGCGGACTCCACAGGCCTCCTCGCCGGGGTAGGCTCCGCTCCCCATCCCGAAACACCGAGGATCCGGAGTGAATCGACTGAGCCTTCGTTGCCTCGCGCTCGTGCTCACGAGCGCGTTGCCCCTCTCCGCCCGCGCGCAGGCGCCGGCCCCCAAGCCCCAGGCCCCGCAGTCCGCGAAGGACGCGGGCAGGCCCGAGGACAAGAAGTCCGAAGACAAGAAGCCCGAGGAGAAGTGGGACGTGAACGCCCCCGGCTTCCCGTCCTCCCAGGTGGACCTCGACGTCACCGAGGGCACCTGGATGAGCCTGGACGTGAGCCCCAAGGGCGATGAGCTCGTCTTCGATCTGCTCGGAGACCTCTACTCGCTGCCCATGACGGGCGGCGAGGCCAAGGCGCTCACCAGCGGCGTCGCCTGGGACATGCAGCCGCGCTACAGCCCGGATGGCAAATCCATCGCCTTCACGAGCGATCGGGGCGGCGGCGACAATATCTGGGTGATGAAGCGCGACGGCTCCCAGCCTGGCGCGGTGACGCAGGAGAAGTTCCGCCTGCTCAACAGCCCCGCGTGGTCTCCGGACGGCCAGTTCCTCATCGCGCGCAAGCACTTCTCCTCGCGGCGCTCGCTGGGCGCGGGTGAAATCTGGATGTACCACCGCTCGGGCGGGGACGGCGTGCAGCTCTCCGAGCGCCCCAATGACCAGAAGGACGTGGGCGAGCCCGCGTTCTCTCCCGATGGCCGGTATGTCTATTACAGCCAGGACATCACGCCCGGGAAGACGTTCGAGTACAACAAGGACCCGAACGGCGAAATCTATGTCATTCAACGCCTCGACCTGGACACGCGCGAGACCGAGCGCTTCGTGACGGGCCCGGGTGGCTCCATCCGCCCCACGCCGTCTCCGGATGGCAAGTCCCTGGCGTTCATCCGCCGGGTGCGCGGCAAGAGCACGCTGTTCGTGGCGGACCTGGCGAGCGGCGCCGAGCGGCCCGTGTATGACGGGCTCGAGCGCGACATGCAGGAGACGTGGGCCATCCACGGCGTGTACCCGGCGATGGCGTGGACGCCGGACAACAAGTCGCTCGTGTTCTGGGCGGGCGGCAAGCTGCAGCGGATTGAGGTGGCGACGAAGAAGGTGACGCCCATTCCCTTTCACGTGCGCGGCACCCGCACCCTCGCCGAGGCCCTGCGCTTCCCCCAGGCGGTGGCGCCCGACACCTTCCTGGTGAAGATGCTGCGCTGGGTACAGGTGTCTCCGAAGGGGGACAAGGTGGTGTTCCAGGCGCTCGGGCACCTGTACGTGCGCGACCTGCCCGGTGGCTCGCCCAGGCGCCTGACGAAGCAGACGGAGCACACCGAGCTGTACCCGTCCTTCTCCCGCGACGGCAAGAGCATCGTCTACACCACGTGGGACGACGAGAAGCTCGGCGGCATCCGCGTGGTGCCGGTGACGGGCGGCGAGGGCAGGGTGGTGAGCGCGCAGCCGGGGCACTACATCGAGCCGGCGCTCTCGCCGGATGGCCGCTTCATCGTGTACCGCACCATCGGCGGCGGCTACCTGCGCAGCGGGCTCTACAGCCACGACCAGGGGCTGTTCGTGGTTGCGGCCGCGGGGGGCACGCCGCGCCGGCTGGTGAAGGACGGCGAGCAGCCGCACTTCGGCGCGGGCTCGGAGCGGGTGTTCTTCCTGACGGTGGAGCAGCGCGAGAAGGACGACGAGCGCGCGCTCAAGAGCATCCGCCTGGACGGGAGCGAGCCGCGCACCTACGTGACGAGCGACGAGGCGACGGAGTACCGGGTGTCGCCGGACGAGAAGTGGGTGGCCTTCCGGGAGAACTTCAACGCGTTCCTCATGCCGCTGCCGCACGGGGCCAAGGGCGCGGTGGCGAGCCCCGAGACGAAGGCGCTGCCGGTGGCGAAGGTGTCTCGCGACGCGGGCGAGTGGCTGCACTGGTCGGGGGATGGCAAGCGCCTGCACTGGGCGCTGGGCCCCGAGCTGTACACGCGCGAGCTCAAGGACAGCTTCCGCTTCCAGGAGGGCGCGCCGGAGAAGCTGCCGGACGTGCCGGAGAAGGGGCTGGACATCGGCTTCCCGATGAAGACGGCGGCGCCCGAGGGCACGGTGGCGCTGGTGGGAGGCCGCGTCATCACCATGAAGGGGGACGAGGTCCTCGAGGACGGCGTGGTGGTGGTGAAGGGCAACCGCATCGTCGCGGTGGGCCCGAGGGCGAAGGTGGCGGTGCCGGCGGGCGCGAAGGTGCTGGACGTGAGCGGCAAGACGCTGATGCCGGGCATCGTGGACGTGCACTGGCACGGCGCCATGGGCGACGAGGGCATCCTCCCGGAGCAGAACTGGAAGCTGCTGTCCTCGCTGGCCTTCGGCGTGACGACGGTGCACGACCCGTCCAACGACACCGATTCCATCTTCGCCACCAGCGAGCTGGTGAAGTCCGGTGACATGCTGGGCCCGCACGTCTTCTCCACCGGCACCATCCTGTACGGCGCCGCGGGAGCGTTCCGCGCGCCCATCGAGTCGCTGGACGATGCGCGCTCGCACCTGCGCCGGATGAAGGCCGTGGGCGCCTTCAGCGTGAAGAGCTACAACCAGCCCCGGCGCGACCAGCGGCAGAAGATTCTGCAGGCCGCTCGCGAGCTGGAGATGATGGTGGTGCCCGAGGGCGGCTCGCTCTTCCAGCACAACATGACGATGGTGGTGGACGGGCACACGGGCATCGAGCACTCGATTCCGGTACCGCACGCCTACGAGGACGTGCAGCAGCTCTGGTCGCACAGCGCCACGGGCTACACCCCGACGCTCATCGTCGCCTACGGCGGCGTGTGGGGGGAGAACTACTGGTACCAGAAGACGAACGTCTGGGATGACAAGCGGCTGCTCTCGTTCGTGCCCCGGCGCGTGGTGGACGCGCGCAGCCGCCGGCCGGTGATGGTGCCCGAGGACGAGTTCAACCACTTCCGCATCGCCGAGGTGACGAAGGTGCTCAACGACCGGGGCGTGAGCGTGCAGCTGGGCGCGCACGGCCAGCGCGAGGGGCTCGGGGCGCACTGGGAAATCCAGATGTTCGGCCAGGGCGGCATGAAGCCGATGCAGGCGCTGAAGGCGGCGACGCTGTCGGGCGCGCACTACCTCGGGCTGGACGGGGACATCGGCTCGCTGGAGGAGGGCAAGCTCGCGGACCTGCTCGTGCTGGACAAGAACCCGCTCGAGGACCTGCGCAACAGCTCCTCCATCAAGTACACGATGGTGGGCGGGCGGCTGTTCGACGCGATGACGCTCAATGAGGTGGGCGGCGGCGGACGCAAGCGCGAGCCGCTCTTCTTCGAGCGCGAGGGCCAGGAGACCTGGGGCCCCACCACGAGCATCAGCACCGAGCAGGACTGAGCGCGGCGCTCGCCTGCCCGCTGGGGGCTCCGGCTTCGCGCCGGGGCCCTCTACCCCAGCAGACGATGACGGCCCCCCACCGCGTGTACAAGCTGGCGGGGCTTGCATGTCGCGGGCGTGAAGGAGGGGGGCGTGAGGCGCGGCGGAGCATTCTGGGTGGCGGTGTGTCTGGGGCTCGGGTGTGGTGCGGGGGTGGACTCGGGGGAGCCCCCGCCCTCGGTGGGGCTCCAGGTCCAGGAGCAGCGGACGGTTCGTGGCGCCACGCGTCATGTGCGTCCGCTCAAGGGCTCCATCTTCGGGAGGACAGTGGGCGTGGACCGGCAGGGCAATGCCTTCGTCTCGCTCGCGTACGAGCGTGACGACGTGGACCTCGGGGGCGGCGCGCTGCCGGGGAGCGCGGGGCTCGCGCTGGCGAAGTACGCACCGGATGGCCAGCACCTCTGGTCCCGGGGCTTTCCCATCTATGGTGGCGTGCGGCCCACGGTGTCCGCCATGGCGGTGGACGCGGCGGGCAACCTCTATGTCTCCGGGGAGCACCGCGAGCCCACGCTGAGCCTCGGGGGCGAGCCGCTGCCCGCGGGGGCCTTCCTGGCGAAGTACGCGCCGGACGGCACGCACCTCTGGTCCCACCCGGTGGCGCTCCAGGGCGTGGCCATGCAGTCCCCGAGCGCCCTGGCCGTGGACGAGCGCCGCAAGCAGCTCGTGGTGGCGGTGAACTTCAAGGACCCTGGCCGTCCGGTGGGCGCCGCGCTCGTGGGCCGGGTGCGCCTGGAGGACGGCGTGCTGCTGGCGGTGAAGCCGGTGGTGCGCTCGGGGAGCCTGGCGGTGACGGCGCTGGCGCTGGACTCCTCCGGCAACATCGCCCTGGCGGGCTCCTTCCTGGGCCGGGTGGACCTCGGGGGCGAGCCGCTCTCCACCGTCCGCGCGCGCAGCCCCTTCCTCGCCCGCTTCACCCCGGAGCTGGGCCACCTGTGGTCTCGCGGCCTGTCGGACGCGGAGGGCACGGCCACGGGCGTGGCGGTGGACGGCGAGCGCCTCTTCGTGGTGGGCGAGTACTCGGGGGGCTTCGTCTTCCAGGGCCAGGTGCGCTCGGCGCAGGGCCAGGACGCCTTCGCCGCCGCCTATGGCCTCCGGGGCGAGGAGCGCTGGGTGCGCCACTTCGCGGAGGGCGCCTCGGCGGTGGGGGTGGACGGGGAGGGGCGCCTGGTGGTGACGGGCCAGTACCGCCCGGGGGAGAGCGCCGGCGGGGCGACGCTGCCCTTCCGCTCCGGAGGCACCCCGGACAACCACCTCTTCGTGGTGAAGCTCTACCAGGGCTCGGGGGACCCCGAGTGGTCTCGGGGCCTCTTCTCGGGGGGCGTGCTGCGCGCCGGGGCGCTGGCGGTGACGCGCTCGGGCGAGGTGCTGCTCCTCTCCCGTCTCGAGGGCACCACGGACGTCGGCACCGGGCCTCTCTCGGCCCCCGCGGACTCCTCCGTCTTCCTGCGCTTCATCCGCTAGCGCGGCCCTACCTGGGGTGGGAATGACCCCCACCCCGGGTATGATCCTTGAGGGGCAGGCAACTCTGGCTCTCGGGTTCCGATAATCTCGGACGTACGGACTTTTCCGGATCCTTTTCCGAGAACTATTCGAGCCCGGGAGCAAGAGCGATGACGACGATCAACGGAAACGCGGGAGCGGCAGCAGCGGCGGCGGCGGCGGCGGC
>NZ_JBJMQO010000104.1:0-64869 GCF_045802675.1 Archangium sp.
ACGTCGAAGGGGATGTACTGCTCCGCCTCCCACTGGATGCTCTCCTCGAGCTCTTCCTGGCTCATGCGGGGCATCTGGATCTTCTTGATGATGACCGAGTGGCCGGAGACGCCGATGGCGACCTCCTTGTTCTTCACCTTGAGCTCGTTCATCAACTCCTGCAGCGCCTGGACGATGGCGGTGGAGTTCATCAGCGCGCCGTCGACGATGGCCTCGGGCGGCAGAGGCTTCATGCCGAAGCTCTGCAACGCGTAGCTCACCTGGCCGCGCTTGCGCTGCTCCTTGAGCAGGATCATCTTCACCGAGGTCGATCCGATATCCAGACCGAGAGCCAGCTTTCCCTTCGCCATACAGTCGTCGCTCCTGAGGGCCGCGAGCGTAGCATCAGCGCGCAAGCCCTCCTAAAAAGTGCTCCGAGCCTGCCAGCGCAGCAGGCGGACAATCTGTCCCCCGAAATCCCACGGCGGTGCACCCACGCCGCTTTCAAGGGCCCGATTTTCCGGCCCCGGACGCGTTCCGTCAAATCGTGCGGGCAAGCGCTCCGTCTTCTGGAGGGCAGGCGGTCAGCCTCGCTCCCCCTCGGCGTCCGCGTCGATTCCGTACTCCTTGATTTTGTACAGCAGGGCCCGATGACTGATCTCCAGGACCTCGGCGGCGCGGGTGCGGTTGCCCCGGGTGCGGCGCAGGGCGGCGCGGATGTAGGACTCCTCCAGGTCGCGGATGGCCTGCTTGAGGGAGAGATTGGCCTCGGGCGAGGGACCGGTGGGGGCCGGAGCGGGAGCAGTGGCCGGAGGCGGTGAGGACCAGAGCCGCTCTGGCAGGTTCTGCGGGAGGATCTGCTCTCCCTCGGCCAGCAGGACGGCGCGCTCCATCGCGTTCTCCAGCTCTCGCACGTTGCCGGGCCACGCGTAGGAGGACAGGAGCGCCTCGGCCTCGGGGCTGAAGCCGAGCACGGGCGGCTCGCGATTGAGCTCTCGGTTGAAGCGCGAGAGGAAGGCGCGGGCGAGCAGCAGCACGTCCCCGGGGCGCTCGCGCAGCGGGGGGACACGCACATTGACGACGTTGAGGCGGTAATAGAGGTCCTCGCGGAACTCGCCCCGCTCCACCAGCCGGCCCAGATCCCTCAGCGTGGCGGCCAGCACGCGCACATCCACCTTCTCCGCGCGGTTCTCCCCCACCGGGCGGATCTCCCCCTCCTGGAGCACGCGCAGCAGCTTCACCTGCGCGGGCGGGGGCAGCTCCCCCACTTCGTCGAGGAAGAGCGTGCCCCCATCGGCCTCGCTGAAGAGGCCGCGCCGGGCGGTGCGCGCGTCGGTGAAGGCACCCCGGGCATGGCCGAAGAGCTCGCTCTCGATGAGGCCGGCGGGGATGGCGCCGCAGTTGACGGCGACGAAGGGCATGGCGGCCCGGGGCGAGCGCGCGTGCAGGGCGCGGGCGACGAGCTCCTTGCCCGTCCCGCTCTCCCCGGTGATGAGGACGGTGGTGCTCACCGGCGCGAGCCGCTCCACCTGCCGCATCACCATGCGCATGGGCTCGCTCTCGCCCAGGATTCCCTCCCAGGGCGCGGCGCCACCCGCCCCCTGAAGACGCCGGTTCTCGCGCAACAGCCGCTCGCGCTCCTCGGCCTTGCGCAGGACGAAGACGATCTCCTCGGGCTTGAAGGGCTTGCGGACGTAGTCGTACGCGCCGGCCCCCACCGCCTCGAGCGCCTGCTCCTGCGAGCCGTACGCGCTCATCACCACCACCGTGAGGCCCGGGTGATCCGCGAGCGCCTGGCGCAGCACGGACAGGCCATCGCGCCGGGGCATGCGCACGTCGCACAGCAGCACGTCGTAGCCGCGGGCGGACAGCTCGCGCAGGGCTTCCTCGCCATCGGCCACGGCCCGCACGTCGTAGCCCAGCCCGGAGAGCACCAGGGTGAGCACGTGGCGGACGGAGGGCTCGTCGTCGGCGACGAGAATGCTACGGAAGAGGGCCATGGAAACCCTCCAACAAGTAGCCCACTCCTGGGTGCGCGGCCAGATTCCGCCTCAGATGCCCGGCAGCCTCACGGAGAAGCGGGCGCCCCCTCCGGGTGCGTTCTCCGCCGTCAACCGCCCCCCCATCCCCTCCGCCAGGTGCAGCGACACGGCCAGTCCCAGCCCCGTGCCCTGACCGGGCTCCTTCGTGGTGAAGAAGGGCTCGAAGAGCCGCGGCATCACCTCCGCCGGAATGCCGGGCCCCGTGTCCTCCACCACCAGCAGCATGTCCCCGCCCTCACCGCGCGTGGAAAGCCGCACCTCCCCCTGCCCTTCCATGGCCTGCACCGCGTTGAGCAACAGGTTGATGATGATCTGTGACAGCGGGCCAGAGTCCGCCCGCGCGAACAGCCCCGGCGCCAGCGCGAGGCTCATCCGCACCTGCGAGAAGTCCCGCCCGGCCTTCACCAGTTGCACGCACGTCTCCACCACGTGCCCCACATCCACCGGCCCCAAGCGCTCCCGCGCCGGACGGCCGATCTCCAGCAGGCCCCGGACGATGCCGTCGATGCGCTGCACCTCGTGGTCGATGCGCCCCAGGTACTCCTGGAGCTCGGGATCCTTCGTACGGGCCCCCGCCAGCGAGAGGTAGCCGAGAATGCCCGCCAGTGGATTGCCCACCTCGTGGGCGACGCCCGCGGCGAGCCGGCCCACCGTGGCCAGCCGCTCCGAGGACACCAGCTCCGTCTGCGCCAGGGCCAGGCGGGCATTGGCGGCACGCAGCGCCTCCACCTGCTGCTGGGTGGTCAGCTGCTCGGCCTGGAGCGCCATCGTCATACGGGAGAGCGCCCGCTGGATGCGCGAGAGCAACGGCCCCGGGCTCTCCGGCAGCGACACGTCCAACTCCAACCGGCCGAGTTGCTCCACCACGTCCTCGGTGCGCCGCAGGGGCCGGCCCACCATGAAGTCCAGCACCGCGTACCCCATGAGGGTGAGCAGCACCAGGTCCAACCCCAGGAGGAAGGGCAACGAGCCCACCGTGCGCGCCAGTGCCAATGAGCCCGGTGAGCCCTGCGCCGCGCACTGGCGCGCCGCCTCCATCAATGCCAACAGCGGCCGCTGCAGGGTGAGCCAGGTGAGGCCCGTGCCCATCGCGCTGAGCAGGAAGGCGACGCTGACGATCCGCCACTTCATCCCCACATGCCCCTCACCGCACGCCCGTCAGCAGCAGATCCACCGGCACCGGCAGCACCTCGCGCAACCACGGCCCGAGCAGCATCACCTCGAGCGCCGCGACAGACAGCCAGGGCCCATAGGGGATGTTGGTCGGACCCGGCACCCAGTCCTCCTCCTCCTCCTCGCCCTCCTCCCCGTCCGCACCCTTCGCCTCCTTGTCTTCGGCACGCTCCGCGCCCGTCTGCTCCGGCGCCGGCTCGCCCGCCTGTGTCTGGGAGGGGCCCTGCTCCCCCACCGGGGGTGTCTGCCCTTCGGGCGGCGTGGCGGGTGCTGGCCCGGTGGAGTCCTCGGGCTCCGGCGCCGGGCCCGCCCGCCCGTGGATGAGCAACATCACGATCCCCACCACCGCGCCCTGCAGCGAGGAGAGGAAGATGATGCCGAGCAGGGCCTTCCAGGTGAGGAAGGCGCCCAGGAGCGCGAGCAGATCCTTGTCCCCCGCGCCCAGCGCCTCCTTCTTGAAGATCTTCTCCCCCAGCCACTCCATCCCCCAGAAGATGAGGAAGCCGGCCACCGCGCCGATGACGGAGTCGCGCAGCCGCTCCACGCCGAGCGTGGCGGAGAGCACCACGCCGGCGGCGATGCCCGGCCACGTCAGCTCGTGCGGCAGGATCCAGTGCTCCAGATCAATGAAGGAGAGCGGCACCAGCAGCAGCACCAGCACCAGGCCGGACACCAGCTCGGGGCTCCAACCAAACCGCCGCTGGCAGGCGAGGAAGAGCAGCCCGGTGAGCAGCTCGATGAGCGGGTAGCGCCAGGAGATGGGCAAGCCGCACGAGCTGCACCGCGCGCGCAATGCCAGCCATGACACCACTGGAATGTTCTCGTACCACGCGAGCTGATGGCCGCATCGGGGACAGCGCGAGCGAGGCTTCACGATGCTCTCGCCCACAGGCACGCGAGCGATCACGACATTCAAGAAACTGCCGAACACCAGGCCCATGACGAAAACCATTGTCACGGCCACTGCTTCCACCGCCTGAAGAGTCACGTTCTCGGTCCCTTCATCCGCGAGACGCACCGGAGGACGGCGCAGCATAGGGCCCGAACGGGACACGCGGGCAGACGATTCCCGTCACCCGGTGACAAAAATGGGCAGCCAAATCTCGTCACTCCGCGGGGCAGATCCGGCGCAAGTGCCTGGATCGCCGTCAAGGGGCTGGCGGTTTGACCATGGCACTGATCGTGCTATTCCTTGCGTCGGCTTCGGCCGCAACCCATCGAAGGGAACCCCATGACCCGTCTGTTCGCCCGGAAGAACCGTGGCTTCACGCTCATCGAGCTCATGATCGTGGTGGCCATCATCGGCATCCTCGCCGCTATCGCCATCCCGAACTTCATCAAGTTCCAGGCCCGCTCCAAGCAGGGCGAGGCCAAGGCCAACCTCAAGGCCTGGTTCACCACCGAGCGCGCCTTCCTCCAGGAGAAGGACCGCTACGAGGAGGACATCAAGATCATCGGTTACGCCCCCGAGCGCGGCAACCGCTACGCCTACTACTTCGGCACCAACATCACCACGTGCGAGAAGCGCGACGTGGCCGGTATCGATGGCACCCAGACCTCCGCGTTCTGCATCGAGGTCGACACCGCCAAGTTCGGCACCGGCGCGCAGAAGCTGCCGACCCCCGCCAAGGCCACCACCCTGACGTTCGCGGGCGGCGGCGCCGACCCCAAGGGCCCCGGCATCTCCGGCGTTTGCCCGGGCTGCAACATCGACGCGTACGCGGCCGGCAACATCGACAACGAGACCACGGGCTTTGACTCCTGGTACATCTCGACCAAGGACGCCACCGCCGCCGCGAAGTGCGGCAACGCGGACGAGAAGGTCGCCGTCGCCGGCACGCCCTGGCTGAGCTACAACGACGTCGACTGCGACAGCTGATGACGTCTGGCCGCTAGCCTGGCCTTCGGGCTACTCGCGGCCGGATTCACTCAAAGGACACCCGGGCATAATCCGGGTGTCCTTTCTGTTTTAGTGCCGCCCCATGACGTCGAGAAACTCCCTGCCCGCCCTCGTGGCCGGCCTTTGCAGCCTCGCCGCCCTCGTCCTGTTCGCGGCTCCGCCTCGCAAGCCGCCCCGTGGCCCCCATCAGGAGCCGCTCCTGCCCCGGCAGGAAGTGCTGCGCCTGGCCGGCCGCGGCTACATCGAGGTGATCGCGGACTACTTCTGGATCCAGCTCGTCCAGGCCACGGGCGCGGCCCGGAAGGCCGAGGAGTACCGCGACCTCTATCCCTACGCGGAGCTCATCACCGACCTGGATCCGCGCTTCGGTATCACCTACTCCTTCGCCGCCGGGGCGCTGCCCACCAACCTGGGACGTGAGAACTGGGTGAACACCCAGGAGTCCACCCGGCTGCTGCGCAAGGGCCTGAAGCTCTTCCCGAACGACCTCAAGATGAACCTGCTGCTCGCCTACAACCTGAGCGCCTTCCACAAGCAGTACCGGGAAGCCGCCGAGGTGCTGGAGCGGGCCTCGTCGCTCCCGAATGCGCCGTCCTACCTGCCCGCGCTGGCCACCCGCCTCTACGCGCAGGCGGGCAGCGTGAACGCGGGCCTGGCGCTGGCGCGCTCGCTGGCCGAGTCCGCGGAAGATGAGGAGACGCGCGAGACGTTCAAGCAGCGCGTGCGCGACCTGGAGATGGAAGGCGAGCTGCGGCGGGTGGATGCCGCCATCGCGGACTTCCGCCAGGCCTTCGGCGTGGCTCCGCCGGACCTCGACACGCTGTCGTGGCTGGGCTTCCTCCAGGAGCCCCCGCGAGACCCCCAGGGCGGCGGCTTCTTCATCGGTTACGACGAACGCGCCTACTCGGAGACGCAGCGGCGGCGCCTCGAGATCTTCACCCCCGACAACCGTGGCTATCTCTGGTCGACGGTCGTGGAGAAGTAATGCCCATGGACTCTCCCGCCCCCATCGAGATCCGCAACCTTTCCAAGACGTACCGGCTTGGCTTCTTCATGAACAAGCAGGTGCGAGCGCTCCAGTCGCTGGACCTCGCCCTGATGCCGGGCCAGGTCTACGGCCTGCTCGGGCCCAACGGCGCCGGCAAGTCCACCACCATCAAGATTCTCCTCAACCTGGTGCAGCCCACCAGTGGCGAGGCGCGGCTCTTCGGCCGCTCGCCCACGGACCGCGAGGCACGCCGGCGCGTGGGCTATGTGCCGGAGAATCCCGCGCCCTACGAGTACCTCACCGGCCGCGAGTTCGTCACGCTGTCGGGACGGCTGGCGGGCATGAGCGGCAAGGAGCTGGATGACCGCGTCACCGAGGTGCTCGGCATGGTGCAGATGACGCGCGCCGCGGGCCTTCAAATCCGCCGCTACAGCAAGGGCATGGTGCAGCGCGTGGCGCTGGCGCAGGCCCTGGTGTCCAAGCCCGAGCTGCTCATCCTGGACGAGCCCACCTCGGGGTTGGATCCCGTGGGCCGCCGGCAGATCCGCGACCTCATCCTCGAGGAGCGCCACCGTGGCACGACGGTGCTCTTCTGCACGCACATCATCCCGGACGTGGAGGCGCTCTGCGACCGCGTGGCCGTGCTGGTGGGTGGCCGACGCGTGCGCGAGGGCAGCGTGGCGGAGCTGGTGAGCTCGCAGGCCACGCACATGGAGATGACGGTGGAGGGCCTGCCGCTGGAGCGCATCCAGGCGATGGGCTTCGAGCTGGAGCAGGCGCGCAAGCTGGAGAACCGCGTGCTGCTGCGCTCGCGGGACGCGGATTCCCAGCGCCTGCTCAAGCAGGTGCTGGAGCAGGGTGGACGGGTCACCCAGCTGCAGCCGGCCCGCTTCTCGTTGGAAGAACTGTTCCTGCGCGCGCTCGAGGAGGCGCGGCAGGGTCCCGTCGGAGGAGAGATTTCGTGATGGGTCCGTTCGTCGCCCTGGCGCTCAATGGCTTCCGGGAGGCCCGGCGCAACCGGGTCACCCTGCTGGTGGCCATCTTCGCGCTGGCCATGCTCCTGTCCACCTCGCTCGTGCTGGAGGTCACCATCGGCACGTTCGACCGCGTCCTCACCGACGTGGGCCTGGGGGCCATGAGCCTGATGCTGGTGCTGCTCACCGTCTTCCTCTCCAGCGGGCTCATCTCGCGGGAGATCGAGCGGCGCACCATCTTCCTGATGGTGTCCAAGCCCATTTCACGAGGCGCGTTCCTGGTGGGGCGCCTGCTGGGCAACATGCTCACCGTGACGGTGCTGCAGCTGGCCATGGCCGCGCTCTTCTTCGTGATGATGCGCGTCTACGGCAGCCCCATCAGCCCGGCGCACCTGGCGGCGGTGGGCATGCTGTGGTTCGAGCTGTGGGTGCTCAGCGGCGTGGGCTTCCTCATGTCCAGCTTCTCCAGCCAGATGGTGTCGGCCTTCGTCACGGTGAGCGTGTACTTCGCCGGCAACCTGTCCTCGGACATCTACTCGCTGGCGAGCAAGTCCAAGAGCGGCGCGGTGCAGGCGCTGGGCAAGACGGTGTACTACCTGCTGCCGGATCTCTCGCGCTTCAACTACCGGCCGCACGCGACGTACTACGCCACCGTCTCCGGCAGCGAGCTGTTGTCGGCCGCGGGCTACGGCCTGGCCTACACCGGCGTGCTGGTGGCGCTGGCCATCCTCCTCTTCAACCGGCGCGACTTCCGCTGAGGCGCCCGGCCCTGGGCGGCGAGGCTCAGGCCTCGTCCTCCCGGTCGGACAGGCCGTGCTTGGCCATGCGGTAGCGGAAGGAGTGGAACGTCAAGCCCAGCAGCTCCGCCGCCCGCGTCTTCACCCCACCCGACTGGGCGAGGGCCGCCAGCAGGTAGCGCCGCTCGGCCTCGTCCAGGTGGTGCTCCAGCGAGAAGCCGGAGCCCAGGGACACCTCTCCCGGAGCCGCCACGGTGGCCAGAGGCGGCTCGCCCCGCAGCGAGGGAGGCAGTGAGGCCAGCGAGAGCACGTCCCCGTCCGCCAGCGTGGCCGCGCGCTCGACGATGTTCTCCAACTGGCGCACGTTGCCCGGGAAGGGATAGGCGGCCAGCACCGCCAGCGCCTCCGAGGAGAAGCGCATCCCCGGACGCCCCAGCTCCTTGCGCTGGCGCTCGAGGAAGTGCTCGGCCAGCAGTGGAATATCGCCCGCGCGCTCGCGCAGCGGCGGCAGCTCCAGGGTGATGACGTTGAGGCGGTAGAAGAGATCTTCCCGGAAGCGCCCCGCCTTCACCTCGGCCTCCAGGCGCCGGTTGGTTGCCGCCAGCACGCGCGCGTGGAAGGGAATCTCCGCGGCGCTGCCCACCGGCTTCACCTTGCGCTCCTGCAGCACGCGCAAGAGCTTCACCTGCGTGGCCAGCGGCACCTCGCCAATCTCGTCGAGGAACACCGTCCCCTCCCCCGCGTGCACCAGCAGGCCCGGCCGATCCTGCGTGGCCCCGGTGAAGGCGCCCTTCACGTGGCCGAACAGCTCGCTCTCCAGCACGCCCTCGTTGAGGGCCGCGCAGTTGACGGGCAGGAAGGGCTGGCCCGCGCGCGGGCTCTTGAGGTGGATGGCCTTGGCGATGAGCTCCTTGCCCGTGCCGCTCTCCCCGTGAATGAGCACGGTGGAGCGCGTGGGCGCCACCTTCTCCAACAGGCTCCACACCGCGCGCATCCGCTCGCTGCGGCCCACCCCCATCACGCCCGCGCCCGGCACCAGGTGCTCGCGCAGCGAGACGTTCTCCCGGCGCAGGTTGCGCTTCTCCAGCGCCTTCTGCACCAGCAGCTTCAGCTCCTCGTTGTCGAAGGGCTTGCCGATGTAGTCGTACGCGCCCTCGCGCATGGCCTCCACCGCCGAGGCCGCCGTGCCGAAGGCGGTGATGACGATGACCTCGGGCGGCTCGTCCAGCACCCGCGCGGCGCGCAGCACGTCCATGCCGCTCTGCGAGGCGCCCAGCTTCATGTCCGTGACGACGAGGTCCACCTGCGCCGAGCCCAGCACCTTTTGCGCCGCCGCCACCCCGTCCGCGCACGTCACCTGGTAGCCGGCCCGGGTGAGCAGCACCTCCAGGAATTCGCGCATCGACAGCTCATCGTCCACCACCAGGATGTGCACGGCCACGCTCTCCCTTTCCCCTCAACCCTGCACCGGCAGTTGGATGAGGAACTCGGTGCCCTCCTGCGGCGAGGAGGACACCCGGATGTTGCCACCATGGGCACGCACGATGGAGTACGCAGTGGACAGGCCCAGCCCGGTCCCCCCCTCGCGGGTGCTGAAGAAGGGCTCGAAGATACGCGACAGGTCCGCCGCGGGGATGCTGCCCGCCGAGTCCCAGATGCGCAGCCAGGCCTCCTCTCCAGCCGCTTCCAGCGTCACTCGCACCCGTCCCCCCTCCCCGGTCGCCTGGAAGGCGTTGCGCAGGATGTTGATGAGCACCTGGCGGAGCTGATCCGCGTCCACCGGCACGCGCAGGGGAGCGAGCACCATGTCCACCCCCACGTTGCGCGCCAGGGGGTCGGCTCGCAGCATGTCCACCGTCTCCGCCACCAGCACCTCCAGCTCCAGCACCTGCTTCACGGGGGGTGGAGGGCGGGCGAAGCGCAGGAAGTCATCCACCAGCTTGGAGAGCCGATCCGACTCGCGCAGGAGGATTTCCACCAGCTTGGCCGACGTCGGGTCCGCGCTGGAATCCAGCACGAGCAGCTGCGCCGAGCCCCGCATGGCGGCCAGGGGATTGCGGATTTCGTGGGCGAGCTGGGCGGAGAGCGTCCCCAGGGCGGCCAGCCGGTCCGCGCGCCGGAGATCCTCCTCGATGCGGCGCAGCTCGGTGAGATCCTGGAAGACGATGAGCGTGCCCCCGCTCCCCCCGCTCTCCAGCCCCGTCACCGTCAGCCCGAGCGTGCGCATGCCCGCGGGCGTGTGCACCGACAGCTCCCGGCGGCGCAGGTGCACCTCGGAGCCCAGGGCCCCCGGCAGCAACGATTCCAGGTGCGTGCCGGGCGGCAGCCTCGGCTCGAGGGAGAGGATGGCGCTGGCGGCCCGGTTGACGAAGGTGACGCGCCCGGACTCGTCGCAGGTGATGAGCCCCGAGGGCATGTTGGCCAATATCTGCCGCTGCAGGGTGTCCAGCTTCTTGAGGTCCGCCTCGCGCTCGGAGAGCCGCCCGCCCGTGGCCGACAACTGGCGCGTCAGGTAGCCCGCCAGCGCGGCGATGAGGAACAGCGCCAGCACGTTGCTGCCCAGCAGGAAGGCGAGCCGCTGCCGGCTGAGGTCTCCCACCGCCAGGGGCGGCTCCAGCCATTGCAGCTTCACCGCCACCAGCAGCAGTGCATAGGCGAGCGCGCTGGCCGCCGCGGCGAGCAGGGCCCCACGGCCATCCAGCAGGATGCTCGCGCCGATGACGGCCAGCAGGTACAGGAAGGTGAAGGGGCTCTCCCCCACGCCCGTGAGGAAGACGAGCACCGAGGCGATGAGCAGATCGCCCACCACCTGCAGCACCGCGGCCGCCCGGTCCGCGCGGCCGCCGCGCAGCATGAGGCCGTAGACGAGCGTGAAGAGATAGACGAGCCCGATGACCGCGAAGGACAGCGTGTCCACGCGGCTGGGCTCCTCCACGGGCTGGAGGAGCAGCCGGGCCGCGACGGCCACGAGCGACAGGCTGACGGCCACCGTGCGGAACACGGTGAGCCAGACCAGCCGCGTTCGTAGCGCGTCGGCCTCCGGCGGAGCGGCGAGCACCAGCGTGCCGACGCTACTTGATGGCACCGGCGATGGAGAAGATGGGCAGGTACATCGCGATGAGGAAGCCGCCGACCACGCCGCCCAGGAAGACCATCATCAGCGGTTCGATCATCGCCGTGAGGCCCGCGACCGCCGTGTCGACCTCGTCGTCGTAGAAGTCGGCGATCTTGTTGAGCATCGTGTCCATGGCGCCGGTGGCCTCGCCCACGCCGATCATCTGCACCACCATGGGCGGGAACACCTTCGTCTCCAGCAGCGGGCCGGCGATGTTCTTGCCCTCGGCGATCTTCCCGCGCACGTAGTAGATGGCCTCTTCCACCGAGCGGTTACCGGCCGTCTTCGCCGTCACGTCCAGCGCGTCCAGGATGGGCACGCCCGAGGAGATCATCGTGCCGAGCGTACGGGTGAAGCGCGCCACGGCCACCTTGCGGATGACGGGCCCGAGGATGGGCGCCAGCAGGAAGGCCTTGTCCAGGAAGCGCCGGCCCTGCGGGTTCTTGTACGTGTACGAGAAGCCGAACACGACGGCGGCGATGCCGCTGAACACGTGCAGCCAGTACGCCTGGGCCCACGCGGACAGGTCCACCACGAACTGGGTGGGCGCGGGCAGCGCCTGGCCGAAGTCCGAGAACATCTTCGCGAACACCGGCGTCACCTTGAGCAGCAGCAGCGCCGTCACGCCGAAGGCCACCAACAGAACGATGGCCGGGTAGGTCATCGCGCTCTTGACCTTGCGCTTGAGCTTCTCGTTCTTCTCCCGGTAGGACGCCAGACGGTTGAGGATGTTGTCGAGAATACCGCCCACCTCGCCCGCGGCGCACAGCTGGACGAAGAGCTCGTCGAACACCTTGGGGTGATCCCCCAGCGCGTCGGCGAAGGTGGAGCCCTGCTCCACCTTGTTCTTGATGGCGAACACGACCTTGCGGAAGGCCGGGTTGTCCATCTGGCTGCCGAGGATGTCGAGGCACTGCACCAGCGGCAGGCCGGCGTCGATCATCGTGGCGAACTGACGGGTGAAGATGAGGATGTCCTTACCCGTGACCGCCGACCCGATGGTCAGGTTGAGGTCCGAGTCCAGGAGACCCTTGCGCCGGACCTTCGTCGGGTTGAGACCGAGCGACTTCAGACGAGCATTGACGGCCTCGATGTCCGAGGCCTCCATCTCGCCCTTCTTGGTCTCGCCAGACTTGGTCTTGGCCTCCCAGAGGAACTGGGCCGTATTCTTCGACTTTTGAGGTGCCGACTTCTGGGTTGCCGTTGCAGCCATACAGGCCTCCGAGGGGGACGCGAGTCTATCCCCGCGGTTGAATTTCGCGAATTAGCGTGCGCCAGGGCCGGCCGGTCGCTGACCGGGCGTCCCACCACCACTTGCCAGGATGTTGCGCAGCTCGTCCGGGTCGCTCGAGCGGCCGAACGCCTCGTCCTGGGAGATGAGCCGGCGCGCCAGCAGCTGCGCCAGGGCCTGATTGAACGTCTGCATGCCGAACTTGGCCTGGCCCACCTGCATGGCCGAGTACACTTGGTGCACCTTGTCCTCGCGGATGAGGTTGCGGATGGCGGGGTTGGGAATCATCACCTCCAGCGCCAGCACGCGGCCCGGAGAGCCCGCCTTGGCGATGAGCGACTGGCTCATCACGCCTTCCAGCACGAAGGACAGCTGGGCGCGCACCTGCGGCTGCTGGTACGGGGGGAACACGTCCAGCACGCGGTTGATGGTCTGCACCGCGCTGTTGGTGTGCAGCGTGGCGTAGCAGGTGTGGCCCGTCTCGGCGATGACGAGCGCCGCTTCGATGGTTTCCAGGTCACGCAGCTCGCCCACCAGCACCACGTCCGGGTCCTGGCGGAGGATGTACTTGAGCGCCGTCTTGAAGTTGCGCGTGTCCGCGCCCACCTCGCGCTGGTTCACCAGGCAGTTCTTGTGCGGGTGCAGGTACTCGATGGGATCCTCGATCGTCATGATGTGCTCATGGCGGTCGGTGTTGATCTTGTCGACCATCGAGGCCAGCGTCGTGGACTTGCCCGAGCCCGTGGGACCCGTCACCAGGATGAGGCCGCGCGGCCTCTTCACCAGCTCGGCCACCACCGGGGGCAGGCCGAGCTCCTGGAACGTCAAGATCTTGAAGGGAATGGTGCGGAAGGCCCCGGCCACCGCGCCGCGCTGCATCGAGACGTTGGCGCGGAAGCGGGAGAGCCCCTTCACACCGAAGGACAGGTCGAGCTCGTTCTCCTCCTCGAACTTGTGCTTCTGGGCGTCGGTGAGGATGGAGTAGCAGAGCTGCTTGGTCTCCACCGGGGTGAGCTGGGCCGTCTTGAGCGGCACCAGCTCGCCGTCCACGCGCAGCTGGGGCGGAGAGCCGGTGGTGATGTGGAGGTCGGAGGCGCCCTTCTCGACCATCGCCTTGAGCAGCTGATGCAGATTCACGAAAACCGTCCTTCAGATAGAGGGGAGATGCCGGGGATGGGGGCGGACTAGAAGCGGTCGGGCGCGGTGTTGGCCACCACTTCATCCAGCGTGGTGACGCCGTCCATCATCTTCGCCAGGGCCGACATGCGCAGCGAGCTCATTCCCAGGCGGATGGCCTCCTGCTTCAGCTCGGCCGTGGAGGCGCCGTTGATGACCAGCTCCTTGAGGCCGTCCCAGAAGGGCATGACCTCGTACACGGCCACGCGGCCGCGGTAGCCACGGTCGTTGCACTCGCGGCAGCCAACCTTCTCGTACATGGTGAAGGTGCCCATCTTCTCCGGGGGCACGCCCGCGTCGATGAGCGCCTGCTCGTCCACGTTCTCCGCCGGCTTCTTGCACGCCGGGCACAGGCGGCGGCACAGACGCTGGGCCAGAATCAGGTTCAGCGAGGCCGTCACGAGGAAGGGCTCGATACCCATGTTGAGCAGACGGCTCACCGTGCCAGGGGCGTCGTTGGTGTGCAGCGTGGAGAGCACCAGGTGGCCCGTGAGCGCCGCCTTCACCGCGATTTCGCCCGTTTCGAAGTCGCGGATCTCACCGATCATGATGATGTCGGGGTCCTGACGGAGGAAGGAGCGCAGCGCCGCGGCGAAGTTCAGGCCGATGTCTTCATGCATCTGCACCTGGTTGATGCCGGCGAAGTTGAACTCGACCGGATCCTCGGCGGTGGCGACGTTGGTGTCGATCTGGTTGAGCATCGCGAGCGCCGAGTAGAGCGTCGTCGTCTTGCCCGAGCCCGTGGGACCCGTCACCAGCACCATGCCGTAGGGACGCTCGATGGCCTCCTTGAACCAGGCGAGCGGCTGCGCATCGAAGCCCAGCTTCGTCATGTCCAGCTGGAGGTTGGACTTGTCCAGGAGGCGGAGCACCACCTTCTCGCCAAAGAGCGTGGGGCACACGCTCACGCGGAAGTCCATCTCCTTGCCACCGCCGAGCTTGATCTTGATACGGCCGTCCTGGGGCAGGCGGCGCTCGGAGATGTCCAGGTTCGCCATGATCTTCAGACGGCTGGTGATGGCGTTCTTGAGCTTCATCGGCGGACGCATCACCTCGTAGAGGGAGCCGTCGATGCGGAAGCGGACGCGGAAGTCCTTCTCGTAGGGCTCGACGTGGATGTCCGAGGCGCGCTTCTTGATGGAGTCCTGGAGGATGAGGTTCACCAGCTTGACCACGGGCGCGTCGTCCGCGGCGCGGGCCATCTCCTCGACGTTGCCCTCCTCCTCCTCCTTGGCCACCTCGATGTCGTCGGCCATCTCCTCCACGAGGGCGTTCATGTCCGGGCCCTTCTCGGCGTAGTAGCGCTCGATGGCCTCGCGGATGGAGATTTCAGAGGCGACCACCGGCTCCACGTTGTAGCCGGTGAGGAACTTCAGGTCGTCCACCGCGTAGATGTTGGACGGATCGCACATCGCCACGATGAGCGAGGGGCCCGCGCGGTTGACGGGGATCACCAGGTGCTTCTCGGCCACTTCCTTCGGCACGAGCTTGATGATCTCCGCGTCGATGTCGAAGTCCTTCAGGTTGATGGCGGGGACGCCGTACTGCTTGGAGAGGAAGTCGGTGAGCTTGGACTCCTCGATGGCTCCCGTCTTGATGAGCGCGGTGCCAATACGCGTGCCCGTCTTCTGCTGCTCCTCCTGGGCTTTGCGCAGCTGCTGGACGGAAATGAGGTTCTCGCGAACCAGCAGTTCACCAAGTCGACCGGACATTCAGTGGGCCTCGAGCGTTGGAAATATCGAAGAGATGCGCGGACGTGCGCGCGCATGAGACTTTTGAGATTAAAGGAAGGGAGCCGCGGCCCTGTCAAGGCGGCGTCCCCGGCCCGCTCTTCCGACAACCCATTGAATCCACTCGGGAAAAGTTCAGTCGGACGCTCGCGCGATTACCGCCCGGGCAGCCTCGACATCCCGCTTGATCTGTCCCACCAACTCTGCCACCGAGCCAAAACGGCGCTCGGGGCGCAGCCGCTCCAGGAACTGCACCCGCAGCTCCTTGCCGTACAGGTCCCCACTGAAGTCCAGCAGGTGCGCCTCGATCGTCACTTCGTTGACCCCGAAGGTGGGTTTGACACCGATATTGGCCACCCCCGGCAGCCAGGAGGCGTCCGGCGTCCCGAGGAAGCACACGCGGATGGCGTAGACGCCCGCGGCGGGCCGCAGCTCGTTCTGGGTGTCCACGTTGGCGGTGGGAAAGCCGATGCCCCGGCCCCGCCCATGCCCGGTGACGACGGTGCCGTCCAGATCGAAGGGCCGCCCCAGCAGCCGCTGCGCCGCGCTCACCCGGCCCTCGAGGATGTACTCGCGCACCTTGGAGGAGGAGGCCACCACCCCGTCCACGGTGACGGGGGCCACCACGTGCACCTCGGCGCCCCGGGTGGCGGCGGCCGCGCGCAGGGTCTCCACCGTGCCACCCCGGGCCGCACCATAGGTGAAGTCATGGCCCACCACGAGGTGACGCGCGCCCAGCTCGTCCAGCAGCGAGGCCTCGAAGTCGCGCGGCGAGTGCCGGGCATACTCGCGCGTGAAGGGCTGCACCAGCGCCGCGTCCAGGCCGCGCGCCGCGAAGAGCTCGAGCTTGCGCGGCAAGAGCGTAATCAACTTGGGCGCCAGGTCCGGCTGCAGCACCTTGCCCGGGTGGGGCTGGAAGGTGAGCGCGGCGGCGGGGACTGCGTGGCGCCGGGCCTCGGCGAAGAGGGCCTGGTGGCCCAGGTGCACCCCATCGAAGTTGCCCAGCGCGAGCGCGCAGCCGGCGAGCTCGCGCGCCTCCGACACAGCGTGGAAGACCTTCATGGGGCGCCGGTATAGCGCCAAAGCCGTCGCTTTGCCCTGGCCAGAGAGCCCCCGCCCATGCGAAGAGGCGCCCCCAGCGTCACCCATCCGTCATGGCCCGCCCCCGCCTCCTGCCCGAACCCGTTGGCCTTCACCTGGCCCAGCTCGAAACCCCTCCCGATTGGGACGCGGAGTTCGGCTTCTCCGGACCCCTGGAGCTGGAAATCGGCTCGGGCGCCGGCGGCCACGCGCTCGAGTACTGCCGCCGCCACCCCGAGGTGCGCTTCATCGCCTTCGAGTGGCGCAAGAAGTACGCGCGCGACACCCAGGACCGCGGCAACAAGCTGGGCCTGCGCAACCTGCGCGTGCTCGAGGCCGATGCGCGCTTCGTCGTCCCGCGCCTCTTCGCCGCCGGCTCGCTCGACGCCGTCCACCTCCAGTTCCCCGACCCGTGGTGGAAGCGCGCCCACTTCAAGCGCGCCGTCATCCAGCCCGAGTTCGCGAAGCTGCTCCTGGACAAGATGAAGCCCGGGGGCCTCTTCGACATGCGCACCGACGTGCAGGACCGGGGCGTGTCCATGCTGACTATTTTGGAGGAGGCCGGCTTCGTCAACCCGCTCGGCCAGGGGGTGTTCCACCCCTATGAGCCCGAGGAAGTGCCCTCCACCCGCGAGCGGCGCTACCTGGCCAGCGGCGAGCCGGTGTACCGCGCCCGCCTGCGCAAGCCCGCCGCCTGAGCAGCAACCGGACAGGCGGGCGACTTGGCATCAACGCCCCTTCCGGGGAAGAATCCGAGGGCCCCGGAAGTCCAGGGGGCACGGGGTGGATGTCAGCGCCATGGCCGACGGCTCGATGAGAAAGATGGGAGAGGTGCCCCGTCGCAGCACCATGTCCACGCCGGCGCTCGCCGACCGCACCATCCTGCTCGTCGACGACGATCCGGCCAACATCCAGCACGTGCGCGAGGGCCTGGCCTCCCACGGCTACCGCTTCCGCGAGGCCCAGGACGGCACCGAGGCGCTGCGCTCCATCCGCGAGGTGAGGCCGGACCTCATCATCATGGACGTGGAGATGCCTCGGCTGGGCGGCGTGGAGGTGTGCCGCATCATCAAGGCCAACGGCGGCGAGGGCGGCTTCGGCTTCATCCCCGTCATCCTCGTGACGGCCCGGCAGGCGGCGGGAAAAATCGAGGGCCTGGAATTGGGGGCGGATGACTACCTGGTCAAGCCCTTCGACATGCTGGAGCTCTCCGCGCGCGTGAAGTCCATGCTGCGCCTCAAGGCGCTGCAGGACACGCTGCTGGAGAAGAACCGCGAGCTGGACCTCAAGAACCGCGAGCTGGACCGGGCCAACAAGGAGCTGGACCAGAAGCGCGAGGAGCTGCTGGCCCTCACCCGCACCGACGCGCTCACCGGACTCCACAACCGCCGCTACTTCGAGGAGCGGCTGACCGAGGAGTTCATCCGCTCCACGCGCTACCGCTCGCCCCTGTCGCTGGTGATGCTGGACATCGACCACTTCAAGAAGCTCAACGACACCTACGGCCACCCCTTCGGGGACGAGGTGCTGCGCACGGTGGCCCGCACGGTCCGCGGCAAGCTGCGCGAGGTGGACTTCGTGGCCCGCTACGGCGGCGAGGAGATCATCGCCCTGCTGCCGGAAACGGGGCCGAAGGAGGCGCTCGGGGCGTGCGAGCGGGTGCGCGAGGCCATCGCCTCGCTCCTGCTCGAGCACCGCGCCGCGGACGGCTCGAGCAAGGAGGTGCGGTGCTCGGCTTCCCTGGGGGTGGCCAGCGTGCCCGCCAAGAGCATCCTCGCCATGGCGGAGCTGCTGCGCTCGGCCGATAACTGCCTGTACGAGGCCAAGGCCGCCGGCCGCAATTGCGTCCGCCAGTACCGGGACGAGCCCCCGGCATGATTCAGCCCCTTGGCGAGCGGGGCACTTTGGCCTAGATGCAGAAGCATGCGCCTGCCGCCCGCGATGTCGCTCCTGTTGCTAGCCCTGCTGGCCCTCGCTGGGTGCAACCGGCCCAACTACGAAACGCCCGTGAAGGCCTACCAGTCCTTCCTCCAGAGCGCCCAGCGCGGAGATGACAAGAAGGCCTACGCCGCCCTCTCCCAGCCCACCCAGGAGCTCCTCCAGGCCCGGGCCCAGGCGGCCGCCACCGCCTCCGGAGGCGCGGTGAAGGCGGATCCGGTAGCCTTCTTCTTCGCGAATGTTCCTCCCCCCGCCGATGTTACCCAGGTCTCGCCATCGGGTGAGGAGGGGGGCGTGGCGACGGTGAGCGTGAAATCCTCGAATGGCACGAGTCAGGTCCGGATGGTTCGCGAACCGACCGGATGGAAGATAGACCTTACGCAGTCCCTCCAGCAGCCGTGAGAACAGGCCTCCCCCAGGCCGCTCGCGCATCAGGTAGCCTACGAACGTGAACGATCGGAAGACACGGCGGATCGCCCCCGCAGTCGAGGTCATCCGGCGCCCGGCCGCCACTCCCGGCACCGTTGCGCCGACCCCGGCGCCTACGACCTCTGTCACGCCTCGCCCCACCCCGACGCCGACCCCGCGGCCCACGCCGGGTCCGGCGGCGGCCCCCTCGGCGCCCGCGCCGGGGCCCACGGTGAGCGTGACGCCCAAACCCATTCCCCGGCCGGCTCCGGGCCCCACCGGCCCGGTGAGCCCCACGGCGCCGGTGACCCCGGACGCCCCGGTGAGCCCGCCGGCCCCCGCCTCCGTGGCCCCCGCCCCCCGGCCCGCTTCCTCCGCCGGCCGCGGCCCGGGAGCCGGTATGGGCGCGCGCCCCGGCGGTGGCTTCGGACGCCCCCGGACGCCCCGGCCTCCTCCCACCCCCGAGCAGATTCTCGCGCTCGCCACCAAGGAGCATGTGCCCGCGCGCATCGCCAAGGGCGAGCTCGAGGGCAAGATGAAGTGCCGCATCTGGCGCAAGCTGCACGCCGAGGAGGCGAAGCGCTTCGACCAGGTGTACGTGCTCATGGGCGAGCACCCGGGCCTGTCGCTCCCCGACGCCTTCGGCGTGCTGCAGAGCGGCCTGTCCGTGGCCGACTTCCTCGCGCGCAAGGAGCGCACCCAGCGCAAGGCCGCCGTGAAGCTGGCGCGCGGCGAGGTGGATGACACCTCGGTGGGCGCCTTCATCAACGGCCTGCTGGAGTCCAAGACGGAGCTGGCCGTGGTGCTGGGCGAGCGCACCGTGCTCGACACCCTCGCGGGCGTGGAGCCCATCTCCTTCGTGCTCGGCCGCAGCGGCCGGCTGGAGAAGCTCCAGGTCGTCATGCTCACCCGCCGCTCGGACTGGGAGCAGCTCACGCCCACGCTCGAGCGGGACCAGAAGCTGGCCCAGAAGCCCGCCAACGTCGCGCGCCAGCCCGACAAGCGCCCCTTCTCGGACCCGCGCCCCTTCCTCGCCCACCAGGGCGACCCGGTGCGCCTCACGCTGCGCAACGGCATCCAGCTGACCCTGCGGCTGCGCGTGGTGGGACGCTTCGACCTCATCGTCGGTGAGGACGGACACGAGGTGTTCATCCCGCTGCATGCCCTGGTGCGCTTCTCGGCCGCGGATGAGGACGCGAACGCGGAAGCCGCGGACGCGGAGCTGCCCGGCGACGAGGCCGGGGACAACGAGTAGCCCCCGAGGAATCGCCGATGCCCTACTTCTCCAAGCTCATCAAGCCGCTGCTGGCCCTCACCCTCGCGGCGGCGGTGCTGACCGCCGGCCAGGGCTGTACCCAGAACTCGAAGGCGGCGGAGCCCCAGGCCAACGCCCAGCCGGCGAAGCCCGGGCAGCCGCGCACCGTGGCCCTCACCGTCACCGACAAGGGCTACGAGCCGAGCCCCATCACCCTCGAGCAGGGCGAGCCCGTGAAGCTCGTGCTCACCCGCACCACCGAGCACACCTGCGCGACGGAGATCGTCCTCGACGAGTACAACATCAACACCGCGCTCCCCCTCAACCAGCCGGTGGAGGTGACCTTCACCCCCAACAAGACGGGCAAGCTCGTCTACGGCTGCGCCATGGGGAAGATGCTCAACGGCGTGTTCATGGTGGAGTGAGACGCCAGCGGCCGCGTCCACTCCGCCTTCCCAGAGGGGGCCGGCTCCATCCGCGAGGAGGAGCGGCCCCCTTCGTGTTTCAATCCGCGTCCCACGACTCCTCGGGCTGCGCGGCGCGGGACAGCGCCTCGGACACGGGCGTCTGCGACGGAGCGGGGCACGAGAGCGGCTGCCCCAACTTCGCCGCCCGGTGACGCGCGAGGTGGAAGGCCGGCCAGCCCCCCGGCATCGGCTCGCGGGCGTGGGCGCAGAGCATGTCGCGGGCCCGCATCGCGATGGAGCTCTCGGCGGCGGAGGAGATTTCCCCGGGCCGCAGGGCCAGGTACGCGGCGAGCTCCGGCGCGGCGTCCTCGGAGAGGCTGCGCGCCATGTACTCCATGTCCAGGACGACACCCTCCGAGGAGCGCGCGAGGTTGCCCCGCGCGATGAAGGCATCCGGGTTGAGCACGTTGAGCGCGGCGAGGAAGCCCAGCGCCCCCACGAAGGCGCCGATGGCGAAGCGCTCCGGGCGCCACCACAGCGTCACCGCGCGCCACCCGAGCACCCCCGCCAGTGCCACCATGAAGACGTGCGTGTACACGCGCAGCTCCGTGTAGCCGTAGGCCGACTCGTACAGCGCCATGCGCTTCACCGCCGAGGCGAGGATGACCAGCACCAGCCCCACCATCGCCGTGCACGCCACCCGGAAGGCATCCACCTGCCCCTGCCCTCGCAGCCGCGTCCACCGCGCCAGCGCCAGGCTCAGCCCCAGCGTCATCATCGACACCGCGAGCAGCTCGAAGAAGCCGCGACGGGCGTAGTCGGAATAGGTCATGAACCCCGCGGGCAGCCGCGCCTCGCCGAACAGGAAGGCGAGCTGGATGGCCGCGAAGCCCAGGAAGAGCAGGTCCACCAGAGCCACCAGCGTGAGGCTCTCGGTGAAGCCCAGGCGGGCCTCGGCGGGCGTCACCTCCGCCTCACCGGCCTCGTTTCCATGGCGGCGGCGCCGCTGCGCGTGGGCCAGCAGCCCGAGCACCCCGAACGCGCTGCCCGCGATGAACACCCCGCGCCACACCGCATCCAGGAACGACAGGCCCAGGTTGAAGGACAGCACCCGCTCCACGACCTTCGCGAAAACAGCGTCCGCCGAGCTGAGCAGCCCGGTGAAGATGAACAGCACGGGGATCGCGAGCAGAATGCCGCGCAGCACCGGCACCAGCTTCGGCGCCTGCTCGCGGGCCGTGGACAGGTCCACCTCCGAGCGCACCACACCCGGCGGCAGCACCACGGCGCGGAACACGGTGCCGAGCACGGTGAACGGATAGCTCCACAGCCCGAGCCGCTCCACCCGGCCCGCCGCCCAGAAGTGCGTCACCAGCAGCAGCAGGAAGCCCGAGGCGAGCACGTTGAGCGTCGTGAGGAAGGGGCTCGCGCGCACGAACACCATCCCGGAGAGGAACAGCAGCGGCACGAGCAGCCATGCGTTGGGACGCGCGCGCTGCCAGCCCTCGCGGCCTCCGAGCCCGAGCAGCGCCGCCAGGAAGAGCCCGACGAACAGC
This sequence comes from Archangium sp., assembly GCF_045802675.1. Lineage (GTDB taxonomy): Bacteria > Myxococcota > Myxococcia > Myxococcales > Myxococcaceae > Archangium. The sequence goes on from NZ_JBJMQO010000104.1 coordinate 21,690, forward strand.
GGGAACGAGAGGCCGAGCGCGGGCCCATCGAGGAGCACCTCGGCGCAGACGCCCAACCCGAGCGCCGCGAGCAACGTCGCGCGCGGCCGGCGCAGACGCGGCACCGCGGGGGCGGAGGGAGCATCGACAGTGGGAGTGGGAAAGCCCGTGGCGGCGGTGTTCATGGTGGACTCCGGGAGCGCGAGTTCGCTCGGTGTGGTGCAAGGTTGGGCCCATCCGGCCTCGCGGCGAGGGCCCGTGCGCCGAACGGTCGGTTCGCGGCGCCGAGCGGTCGCAACCCGGCCCCCCACTCGCGACGCCCTCGCGCTTCGTTCACTCGCACGTGGCCGCGCCACCACGGCTGCGGCCGGTGAACCACACTCCCTCCCCGCGTGAAGTCCGACCCCGGACGCCCGGTTTCTCGGCACGACGCCCGAAGACAGGTAGGCTCACCTCTCTTCCCCATGGGCAGCGCGGCGGAGCTCTTCACCCGGCACGTATTCCTCGACCTCGAGACGACGGGGTTGGATCCGCGCGCCGATGAGGTCATCGAGCTCGGCGCCCTCTTCATCGAGAAGGGCCAGGTGGTGGACCGCTATGTCCACTTCTTCGCCGCCTCGCGCCCCCTGCCCCTCACCATCCGCCGGCTCACCGGCATCGACGACTCGATGCTCACCGGCCAGCCCCGGCTCGCCGACAAGGTGCCCGAGCTGCGCCAGAAGCTCGCCGGATGGACCGTGGTGGCCCACAACGCCTCCTTCGAGAAGGGCTTCCTCCCGGACCTGCTCGGCCCCATCCGCGCCCCCGTGCTCGACTCGTGCGAGCTGATGCACTACCTGCACCCGGAGCTGCCCAGCCACTCGCTGGAGTCCCTGCTGCGCTGGGCCGGCAAGGGCCCCCGCTCGCGCCACCGCGCCATGACGGACTGCGAGGCCACCCACTCCGTGCTCCTCCACGCCTTCGAGGGCTGCCTGCGCGACGGACGCGCCGAGGATCTCGCGGACCTGCTGGAGACGCTCGACCCGCGCGCCGCCCTGCGGCTGGCTCAAATCGAGGCCGGTGAGTCCGGCGTGGAGCTGGACGGCGCCCTGGATGCGGAAGCGGCCCCGCTCGTGACGCTGCTCACCGGGCTGTGGAACCTGTGCCGCTCGCGCCCCGCCCCACTCGAGCTGAAGGCCTCGGGATTCCTCCCCGGCCGCCCCGAGCGCCAGCGCACCGATGGTACGAAGCCCCCCTCCGAGCAGCCCGACGAGAGCACCCCCGTGCAGCCCGTGCGCTCCGAGGAGGTGATGGCGCTGCTCGGCCCCGGTGGCGCCCTGGAGCGCGCCCAGGAGGGTTTCGCCGCCCGCCCCGCGCAGCTGGAGATGTCCCAGGCCGTGGCGCGCACGCTCTCCGAGGGCGGACAGCTCGCGGTCGAGGCCGGCACGGGTACGGGCAAGTCGCTCGCGTACCTGGCCCCCGCCGCCCTCTTCGCCGCGCGCAACGGGCGCAAGGTGGGCGTCGCCCCGAATACCAAGACGCTGCAGGACCAGCTCATTGAGAAGGACCTGCCCCGCCTGCACCGCGCCACCGGCGGCGCCTTCTCCTACGCGCTGCTCAAAGGCCAGACGAACTACCTCTGCCGCCGCCGCGCGCTCGACCTCACCCGCGTCGAGCCCGGCATGAGCCACGCCGCTCGCGCCCCCCGCGCCTACCTGCGCTCCCTCATGCGCCGCGGCCCCGACGGAGACCTCGACCGGCTCAGTCACTGGTTCCGCGAGCGCTTCCCCGTGCTGCTCGCGCTCGCCCCGGCCGTGCGCTCGGAGGCGGCCACCACGCTCGGCGAGCGCTGCCCCCACTTCCACCGCTGCTACTACCACTCGGCCGTGGCCCAGGCGCGCGACGCGGACGTGCTCGTCATCAACCAGTCCCTCGCCTTCGCCTGGCCCGCGCGCTACCCGAAGCTCGAGCACCTGGTGCTCGACGAGGCCCATGAGGTGGAGGACGTCGCCACCACCGCGCTCTCCTCGGAGCTGTCGGACCATGCCTTCAGCCGGCTCGCCGAGCGGCTCCATGGGCGGGACGGACGGCGCGGGCTCTTCGCCGAGCTGCGCCGGGCCCTCTTCGCCTCGCGGCGCGCCGAGGCCCGCGTGCTGATGAGCGAAATCGACAGCGCGCTGCTGTCGGTGGGCTCGGCGGCGCGCGGACTGGGCGAGCGCGTCATGGCCCTGTGCGAGCCGGCCGCGGCGAGTGCCTCCGAGGACGCGGACGAGTCGGCCTACGCGCCGGAGCTGCGCATCACCCCCGAGGTCCGCGCCGCCGCCACCTGGGAGCCGGTGCGCGAGGGACTCCTGGACGTGCGCGAGTGCCTCCAGTCGCTGCACAAGCTGCTCACGGTGGGGCTGCAGGAGATATTGCCGGACCTGGCGCTGAAGATGCCGCCGCTGGAGAGGGAGCTCGCGGGCGGCGTGTCGGAGGTGCAGGAGCTGGCCACGCTGGCCTCGGAGCTGTCCGACGAGCCCGCCGAGGGCCGGTGCTACGCGGCCACGGCGGTGCCTCGCAAGCAGCGCTGGAACCTGAGCGCGATGCCGGTGAACGTGGCGGCCTATGTGTCCCGGGACTTCGCCCAGCACAAGCGCTCGCTGGTGCTGGCCTCGGCCACGCTGAGCACGGGCACCGAGCGCACGCCGTACGTGCTCGGGCGGCTGGGGCTGGACGGGCGCAACGAGGGGATTCCCGCGCCCCGGCTGCTGCGCGCGCCCACGCCGTTCGACTTGCGCAAGCAGGCGCTGGTCATCCTGGTGATGGACGCGCCGCGCGCCCACGAGGAGGCCTTCATCGACTGGGCCGCGACGCGCGTGTCCGGGCTGGCGCAGGTGATGGGCGGACGGGTGCTCGGGCTGTTCGCCTCCACGCGGCGGATGGAGCGCGTGGGAGATTTGGTGAAGGCGAAGCTGGAGCCCCAGGGGATTGAAGTGATGCGGCAGTCGCGAGGGCACGGGCGCTCGCTGGCGGCGCGGCAGGAGAAGGACACCGGCACGGTGCTGCTGGGCACGAAGAGCTTCTGGCAGGGCGTGGACATCCCCGGCCGGGGCGTGGGGTGCGTCTTCATCGACAAGCTGCCGCTGGAGCCCGCCAGCCGCCCCCTGGTGGCCTCGCGCGAGGAGACCCTCTCCCGCGGTGGCAACGCGCACCTGGGCTTCCTCCACTACCGGCTGCCCCGCGCGCTGCTGCAGCTGCGCCAGGGCGTGGGCCGGCTCATCCGCTCGCACGCGGACCGGGGCGTGGTCGTCATCGCGGACCCCGGCCACCCCAGCTACCGGCAGCTCATCCTGGACGCGCTCGCGGGTTACCGCGTGGAGCTGCTCCCCTGGTCCGAGGCCCGCGTGCGCCTCTACTCCGCCATCGAGGAGATGGGGCTCATCCGCAAGGCGTGAGCCCCCGGCCACTCACCGCAGGCGCGCGGCCAGCTTCTGGAAGCGCGAGTCCTTGCGCACGTTCTCCAGGTCCGGATCCGACAGCGCCCAGGCGCCCTTGAAGCCCGCATCCACGGCCTTCCCGAGGTACTCGAGCGCCCGGTCGTTGTCGGACTTCAGCGAGTAGACGCAGGCCGTGTTGTAGAGCGCCCCGGCCCGCTGCTCCTTCGACTCGGCCACATGGGTATAGGCCTCGATGGCGCCGTCATAATCCTTCATGGCGACGAGCGTCTGGGCGAGCGCGTTCCAGAGCCCCGCATCCGCGGGCTGCTCCTTCAGCAGCTCGCGGTACGTCTCCACCGCCGCCGTCCAGTTCTTGTCCTGGGCCTGGACGCTGGCCTGCTGGATGGCCCGGCCCCGCTCGTCGAGGCTCGGATTGAGATACGCGTACTCCGTCTGCAGGTAGGACTCCGGCGTCCACTTGTACTCCATGTACTGCGCCGTCTGATCCGCGACGCGCCGGCCCAGGAGCCGGGCGACGACATGCAGCGAGCCGTCGATGCCCGCGGACACTCCCGCCGTCGTCACGATGTGGCCATTGTCGATGAACCGCCGCCCTCGGTGGACACGTGCCGCGGGTGCCATCTTCTGCAGGTTGTCGATGGCGCCGTAGTAGGTCGTGGCGTCCAGCCCATCCAGCAGCCCGGCCTTCCCCAGCGTCATCGCGCCGGTGCAGACCGTGAGCGCCAGCTCGGAGTCCTTCGCTGTCTTCGAGATCCACTTCATGAACTCCGCGTCCTCGAGCACCACCTGCGTGCTGCCGCCGGGGATGACCACGATGTCCGGCTTCGGCGCGTCCTCGATGGAGTACTCGGGGAGCACCTTGATGAAGTGCTGGCTCGTCAGCGGCGCCTTCGTGCGCGCCACCGTGTAGACCTTGAAGGCCCGCTCCTGGCCCGAGGCGCCAAAGCCACCCGCGGCCTGGAACACCTCCGACGGCCCGGAGAAGTCGAGCACCTCGACTCCCTCGTAGAGGACGATGGCGACGTTGCGCGTGTACGGCTTGCGTGGTGCCTTCGTCTCGGGTGCGGCCTCGCCCCTCGCCGGGACGAAGAGCGACACGAAGACGAGCGCCATTCCCAATACCTTGGACATGACTTCCCCCTGACCCGCGGATGCGGGCTGTTGACTGCGTTGACTGCGTTGACTTCGACGGCCGCGGTACGGCCGCGCGCTACACGGGCCTCGAGGGCGGAGCGCGCCGTTTCACCTTCCACTGGGAGGGACTCACGCCGAACTCCTCCTTCCAGAGGCGGCGCAGCTGGCGCGCATCCATGAAGCCGCACCGCGAGGCGACGTTCTCCACGTTCGCCTCGGGATCCCTCAACATGTTCGCCGCCACCTCGAGCTTCACCTTCTGCGTGAAGGACTTGACCGTGATGCCGGTGGCGCGGCGGAACGCCCGGGTGAGGGAGCGCGGACTCATCGCGGCGAGCCTCGCCAATCCGTCGAGCGTCACCCGCTCGTTCGGGTGCGTGACGAGCCAGTCCTGCACCTTGTGGACACCGTGGTCCAGGTGCGTGCGGTACTCGAGGAAGACGGACTCCTGCGTCTGCTCACCGTTGCGCCGCAGGTAGATGACCAGCTCGCGCGCCACGCGAGCCACCATCAACGGGCCGTGGTCCTCGTGGATGAGCGAGAGCGCCAGGTCGATGCCGGAGGCCACGCCCGCGCTCGTCATGACGTTGCCGTCGCGGACGAAGAGGCGGTCGTTCAGAACCTTCGCCGTCGGGTGCCATTTCTGGAGCAGCTCGGCGACCTTCCAGTGCGTGGTGCACGAGCGCCCGTCGAGCAGCCCCGCGCGCCCGAGAGCGAACGCCCCACTGCAGATGGAGGCGACCCGGACGCCCAGCGCGTGCGCCTCGCGCAGCCACGCCACCGGCACGCTCCCCAGGTCCTTCAGCGTGCGCGAGTCCATGCCCGGCACCAGCACCAGGTCCAGCGAGCGCGGATCGGGCAGCGGTTCGAGCCGTCCCAGCACGAGCCCCTGGGCCGAGGTGGCCTCCGCGGCGGTGCCGCAGTGGCGCAGCCGGTAGTCGGCCCCGAATCCGTTGGCCTCGAAGAGCGTCTGCACCGGACCGGACAAATCCAGCAGGTGGACATGAGGGAGCACGAGCACGGCGACGTGCCGTGTGCGGACCGTCTTCCTCGCTCGCGCGCTCTGTCCTTCCCTCGGGGGCGATGACATGCCGGGTACTCTAGAGGGCACCGGGGCCGGGTTCCCAGACGCGCCCCGGACAAAGAGCGGACATTTCGGGCCAGCGCATGGGGCCCAGGCGAACGCGTCCGCCGGCCCTCAGACGGAGCCCGGCTTGGGGCCAGGCGACGGCCCGAGCCCCAGTGGATCCCAGACGAGCTCCTCGGTGGGCACCAGCGTCATGTTGGTGAATCCGTGGCGCTCCACGAAGCGCGCGAAGCGCTCGGAGACGACCAGACGCCCATAGAGTCCCCGGGGACGGAAGATGTCCTCGCCCCGCCAGGTGCCGGGCTCCAGGGTGAAGCCGTGGATGGCATTCTTGGTTGCCTCGCGGCATTCATCACACGAGGGAGACTCGTCGGCGTAGCGGATGCGGCTGCGCGCAAGGTCCACCGCCGCTCGGCCGAAGCAGGCCGTGACGGCCAAGTACTGGGGGATTTGGGAAGGCTTGGGGCCTCGCCGTTTGCGGCGCACCCTCACCACCTCCACCGGGTGGAAGCCCTCCAGCCCCGTGAGCCCCTCCTCCCGGTAGGCCTGGGCAAACCGCTCGGACACGAGAAGGTCATCCCCCGGCGCGTCGATGAAGTCCCCGAGACCCTCTCCGTGCAGCATCAGCTCGACACGATAAGGGGGAAGCCACCTCATCATTCCAATAGGGCCACCGCACCGCAGGCAGTCGGCCCCTTCTTCGCGGTTAACGGGCTCGGCCTTCTCGACCTCAACGTCGTAACGGGACCAAAGCGCACCCTTCTCCAGGACCAAGAAACGCGGAGAGGTAGACGACTCAGAAGCCATTGGGGAACCTCGCGCGCATCAAGTGCCGATTGTAGATTTCCCGAAGGAGGGCCTCGAACTGCTTCGGGGTTGCCGTGCGGTTGTCCTCGATCCATTTGACGACCTCCGCGTCCACCTTCCGGTGCCACTCCTGGTAGCCGCAGTGGGACTTCTCATCCACAGCGCGGGCGACGAAGCGCGGGTCGCGTGGTTTGTACAGGCCACGGAGTGTTTTGTGGTCCTCCAGCGCCTTGGCGATGGGCCGGGAGATGACGTGGTGCAGCTGGCCCTTGCACTCCTTGGGCTCGGAGCAGTCCGCAGCGGCGGCCCGCGCTTCGGCCTCGAGCGCCACCTCCGTCTTCTGCCCCTCTTCCTCCACCACCTTGGCCAGCGCCGCGACCCTCTCCAACTGCGCGAGGATCTCCGCCGCCTGCTGGGGGTTCTCCTGGCTCAGCGCAGTGCACGCGCTGAGCATCCCCGCCTTGCAGTGGCACACCACCGACGACTCGTCCGGTAGGCAGGGAATCTGGGTGACCAGGAGCAACAACAGACTCGCGAACATGTGGCCCCTCCCGGGCACTCTCTGACCTCGGAAGGTTCCTACCCGGTCTCGCGGGCGAAGACGAGCGGCCCGGCCGGGCCTCGCCTCACGTGTCCCACTCGAACGTGTCCGCCGCCTCCTCGACGATGCGCGGCGCCAGCACCTTGAGCAGCTCCTCGGGCTTGGCTCCCGACGCCTGCACCTCCACGTCCCCGAGCAGCGCCTGGTCCGGGTACCCGATGCACACCACCCGCACCTTCAGGCCTCCCGACTCCGTGTCGTGGATCTCCGCCTGCACGCGAAACCCGTGGATGCCGTGCTTGCGCAGCACCCCCTGCGCCGCCGCCTTGCTCTCCTTCGCCGGCGCCAGCAACGCCCCCACCTGCGTCAGCTTCCGCCGCATCCGCGCCTCGGCGAACTTCACCACCTCCGGCTTCAGGTGGCCCGTCTTGTCCTTCACCCCTCCGAATTGCACGTAGAGCCGCGGCGTCTGGTCCCTCAAGTCCTGCAGCGCCTGCATCGACGCCTTGATGGCCGCCTGCGCCGCCGCGTCCGGCTCGCCCTTGCGCGTCTTCAGGCACTCCAGCCCCGCCACCTCCTTCAGCTTCCCCAGCGCCTGGGCCGCCGCCGCCCGCACCTGCTCGCTCGGGTCCTTCAACCCGTTGCACAACGGCTTCACCGCCTCCGGGTCATCCGAGGACCCCAGGCCCTGCGCCGCCTGGGCGCGCAGCCGCGGCTCCTGCCCCACTCCGAGCTGTTTGCTCAGCGAGGCCGTCCGGGAATCCACCTGGGCCAGGGCAACCCCCGGCGGGAACAACAAGAGCAGGGCAATGAGCGAGGAAGGGCTCCGCATGCGGAGGACAAATCCTAGCGTCCCCGCCGCGCGAAACGCAGCGGCACCGAGCGTGTGCGCTACTTCCACTTGAACGATTCCCCCGTCTCCTCGATGGCGCGGGGCGCCAAGGCCGCCAGCAACTCCCCGGGCTCTCCTCCCGAGGCCTGCACCTCCACGTTCCCCAACAGCTGCTTGCCCGGGTAGCGCAGGCACATCACCGACAGCTTCAGCCCCCCCGAGGGCCCGGGGCGGATCTCCCCCACCAGCCGGTAGCCCGGAATCTTCTGCTTCTGGAGCACCCCCTTCGCCGCCGCCTCGCTCTCCTTCTCCGGCGCCAGCCACGCCCCGGACCGCACCAGTGCGCGACGCATGCGCGCCTCGGTGAGCTTCACCAGCTCCGGCGGCACCGTCCCCGTCGTGTCCTTCAACCCGCTGAAGCGCACGTACTGGTGCGGCGGCTTCGCCTTCAGCGCGCGCAGCGAGCGCAGGGCGGACTCCCGCGCCGCCCCCGCCGCCGCGTCCGGCTCGTCCTTGCGCGCCTCCAGGCACGCCAGTCCGTCCAGCTCCGCCAGCGTCTCCAGCCCCTGGGCCGCCGCCGCCCGCACCTCGGCGCTCTCGTCCTGGAGCCCGGCGCACAGCGGCCCCACCGCCTCGGGGTCCTCCGACTCCCCCAGCACCCGCGCCGCCTGGACGCGCTGGGCGGGCGCCGCCCCCTGCTTCAGCGTCCGGGCGAGCGAGGCCGTCTGCGCCTCCGTCTGTGCCAGGACGGTTGCCGGGAGAACGAACAGACAGAGGGCGACAAGGTGGGATGGAGAGCGCATGTCAGGGAACGGATCCTAGCCCGGTCCTCAAGAAACGCAGCGCACCCCTCACTTGTGGCATATACCCTCACCATGTCCTCTGCCCTGTCCGCCTCCCAGATTCGCGAGGCGTTCCTCAAGTTCTTCGAAGAGCGTGGCCATCGCCGCGTGGCGTCATCGTCCCTCGTCCCCCAGAACGACCCCACCCTGCTGTTCACCAACGCGGGCATGGTCCAGTTCAAGGACGTCTTCACCGGCCGCGAGAAGCGCGACTACACCCGCGCCACCACCTCGCAGAAGTGCGTGCGCGCCGGCGGCAAGCACAACGACCTCGACAACGTGGGCTACACCGCGCGCCACCACACGTTCTTCGAGATGCTCGGCAACTTCTCCTTCGGCGACTACTTCAAGCCCGACGCCATCGCGTACGGCTGGGAGTTCGTGACGAAGACGCTCGGCCTGCCCAAGGAGCGGCTCTGCGTCACCGTGTTCAACGGCGAGGGCGGCATCCCCTGGGACGAGGAGGCCTTCGAGCTGTGGGCGAAGCAGGGCGTGCCGCGCGAGCGCATCCTCAAGCTCGGCCTCAAGGACAACTTCTGGGCCATGGGTGACACCGGCCCGTGCGGCCCCTGCTCGGAAATCCACTTCCACCAGGGCGACGACATCCCCTGTGTCGAGGAGGCCGCGGGCCGCAAGTGCCAGGGCGTGGCGTGCGACTGCGACCGGTGGCTGGAAATCTGGAACCTCGTGTTCATGCAGTTCGAGCGCAAGGAGAAGGACGCGCCGCTCATCCCCCTGCCCAAGCCGTCCATCGACACGGGCGCGGGCCTCGAGCGCATCGCCTCCGTCGTCCAGGGCAAGCGCTCCAACTACGAGACGGACCTGTTCCAGGCCATCATCGGGCGCGTGAGCGAGCTGGTGGGCAAGCCCTACTCCCAGGAGGGCGGGGCCTCCATGCGCGTGGTGGCGGACCACAGCCGCGCGGCCGCGTTCCTCATCGCCGACGGCGTGCAGCCCTCCAACGAGGGCCGCGGCTACGTCCTGCGCCGCATCATGCGCCGCGCCATCCGCCACGGCTCGCTGATGGGCCTGGAGGACGTGTTCTTCTTCAAGGTGGTCGACCGCGTCATCGAGCTCATGGGCGACGCCTACCCCGAGCTGCGCGACGGCCGCACCTTCATCCTCGAGGTGTGCAAGTTCGAGGAGGAGAGCTTCCGCCGCACGCTCAACCGCGGCATGAAGCTCATCGACGAGGAAGTGGCCCGGATGAAGCAGTCCGGGGAGAAGGTCCTCTCGGGCGAGAAGGTCTGGGAGCTCCACGGCACCTACGGCTTCCCGTGGGACTTGACGGAGATCATCCTCAAGGAGCGCGGGTTGGGCACCGACCTCGAGGGCTTCAACAAGCTCAAGCAGGATGAGGCGGACAAGCCCACGGCCGCGGGCGGCATCAGCAAGGACAAGGCGATCGCCACCATCCACCTCCAGCTGCTCGAGAAGCTCGGCCCCACCCAGTTCCTCGGCTACGAGGGCGTGGGCCACGAGGGCGAGGGCTCCGTGCGCGCCATCCTCAAGGGCAGCGCCGAGGTGACCGAGGCCAGGCCCGGGGACGAGGTGGAGCTGGTGCTCGACCGCACGCCCTTCTACGGCGAGTCCGGCGGCCAGCAGGGCGACACCGGCCGCATCGTGGGCCACGGCGGCAAGGCCAAGGCCGAGGTGAAGGACGCGCAGCGCCCGGTGCAGGGCCTCATCGTCCACCACGTGCGGGTGACCGAGGGCACCTTCAAGGTCGGCGACATGGTGCAGGCGGGCGTCGACGGCGAGCGCCGCTCGTCCATCCGCGCCAACCACTCGGCCACGCACCTGCTGCACAAGGCGCTCAAGATGGTGCTCGGCGAGCACGTCAAGCAGGCCGGCTCCGTGGTGGCGCCGGACTACCTGCGCTTCGACTTCTCGCACTTCTCGCCCATGACGCCCGAGCAGCAGGACCAGGTGGAAGACCTCGTCAACGGCTGGGTGCGCGAGAACACCGAGGCCCAGACGCGCGTGATGAACCTGGAGGAGGCGAAGAAGTCCGGCGCCGTCGCCATGTTCGGCGAGAAGTACGGCGAGACGGTGCGCGTCGTCACCGTGCACCCCCAGTCCACCGAGCTGTGCGGCGGCACCCACGTGCGGCGCAGCGGGGACATCGGCCTGTTCAAGCTCGTCTCCGAGAGCGGCGTGGCCTCGGGCGTGCGGCGCATCACCGCCGTCACCGGCGTGGGCGCGCTCCAGTACGTGCGCGAAACCGAGCGCGAGGTGAAGAAGGTCGCCGAGCTGCTGAAAACGTCCCCCAAGGATGTGCTCAAGCGCGTGGAGGCCACGCAGCGCCGCGTGAAGGAGCTGGAGAAGAAGGTCGAGGAGGTGGCCGTCAAGGCGCAGGCCGGCTCCAGCAAGGACCTGCTGGAGCAGGCGCGTGACATCAACGGGCTCAAGGTGCTCGCCACGCGCGTGGACCCGGCGGACCCGAACGTGTTCCGCGGGCTGGCGGACCAGCTGAGAGACCGCATCAAGTCCGGCGTGGTGCTCATCGGCGGCGAGAAGGACGGCAAGGTCGTCCTGCTGGTGGCGGCCACCAAGGACGTGGTGGCGCGCGGCATCCACGCGGGCAACCTGCTCAAGGAGCTGGCCAAGGAGGTCAACGGCCGCGGCGGTGGCAAGCCGGACCTGGCCCAGGGCGGTGGCGAGGACCCCTCGCGCATCCCCGCCGCCTTCGACAAGCTCTACGAGCTGGTCAAGGGAACGAGCCTCTCATGAGCCCCACCGCCCGTGGTCTCGCGGCGCTGCTGTGCGCGGCGGCCCTCCTCGAGGGCTGCAAGAAGGAGGAGCCCGCCCCCGTCACCGAGGACCGCACCCTGGAGAAGCTGCGCCAGGAGGTGGACCGCGTGAACCAGGGCGGTGCGCCCTCCACCGCGCCCGGCGCCCCCGAGGACCCGAATGCCCGGCTGGCCGGACTCGCCACGGGCCACGAGGCGGATCAGGCCAGGACGTACTCCCTGCCCTCGAAGGAGGCCGTGAAGGTGGACGGCCTCTCCCTCCAGCCCACCGCGCTGGAGTCGCTGCACTCGCTGAGCGGCACGGGCAAGGTGTCCCTCACCACCACGGACCTGTTCGTCCGCGTGAAGCTCGAGGCCCAGAACACCGGCGGCGCACCGGTGAACGTGCCGCTGTCGCAGGCACGCCTGGTGGACGCGGAAGGCAAGGAGTACCCCATCACCAGTGATGCCCAGACCGTGGGCGGCACGCGCAAGCTGGACCACTCCTGGGAGCGGGAACAGCACGAGTCGCTCGTCCTCCTCTTCGAGGCGCCTCCGGCCGCCATGGCCCCGGGACTGGCCCTCCTCATTCCCACCAGCGGCGGCGAGAACGCCCGCATTCCGCTGCAATGAGGCCCGCCGGGAGGCGGTGACGGACGGTGACGGTCGAGCCCAAGCTGCTCCCGCTGCGCATCCGCCTCCCGTACGCGACGGAGGAGGACTTCGTCGAGAAGTACGGCTCGAACGTCGCGCGCGGGGGACTCTTCATCGCCACGCGCTCGCCCAAACCCGAGGGCACCGGGCTCGCCTTCGAGCTGGTGCTGGCCGATGGCGGACGCCTGCTGCGCGGCGAGGGCGTGGTGGTGAAGTCCCGCGCCGAGGGCCCTCGCTCCGGGATGACCGTGCGCTTCGTGCGGCTCGATGCGCACAGCAAGGCGCTCATCGACCGCATCGTGTCCCGCAGGGGCTCGGCGCCCGAGCAGCTCCTCGAACCGGCACCGGAAGCCGCGGCCCCGCCCGCGCCCATCGGTGCGCCCCCCGTGGAGGAGCCCGTGCAGGCGCAGGCCGCGCGCCCGGAGGCGCCCCCGAAGCGTGGGCGGCCCGTCATCTCCGCGGAGGCCCTTCGCAAGCAGGCCGCGAGCGCACCCGCTCCCTTCTCACCCAAGCCCGCGGCCCCCGTTCCGCCCAGGCAGACCCAGCCCCACGCGCCCGTCGCGAAGCCCGCGCCGAAACCCGCCGCGCCCACGCCCCAGGCGACGGTGACGCCTCCCGCTCCCTCCACGGCGCCCGCCCCGCTCGAAGTCACGCTCGCGCCGGAGCCCCCCACGCCTGCTCGAGCGCCAGCGGCGCAGCCCGTCCCTACCACGGCGCAGCAGGTTCCGGCTCCGCCCCCCGAGGCGCCCGCTCCCACTCGCGTCCCGGCTCCCGTGGCCGAGAAGCCCGCACGGCCCCTCACCCCCGCGCGCATCACGCTCCCCGAGCCCGAGCCCGCGCGGCCCACGACCCAGGATCTCATCGCCAACGCCGTCCTGGAGCATCTCGACCCCGAGGAGCTGGAGCCCTCCGCCACCCTCACCCTGGAGCTCGAGCCTCCCGCGCGTCCGGAGATCGCCCGCGAGGTGCCTCCCGTCCCCGAGGAGCCCCGCCGCTCCGTCTCGGCCGAGTCCAAGGGCCGCCGGCGCGCCATCCTCGACGTCCCCACCTCCACGCCCGTCACCGCCACGCATCCCGAGGTGGTGCTCGGCATCGACCTGGGCACCTCGCTCGCGCGCGTCGCCGTCCACCACCAGGGCACGCTCCAGCTCATCCCCCTCGGCGAGTCCCAGGCCCTGCCCTCGCTCATCGCCGTGGACCCCTCGGGCCAGCTCCTCGTGGGCGCCGCCGCCAGGGCCGAGGCCGAGCGCTCCCCCCGCCACGCCATCCACGGGCTCCGCCGGCTCCTCGGACTGCGCGCCCGCTCTCCCCTGGTGCGCGCGCTCGGCGCTCCCCTGCCCTTCCCCCTCTCCACCGGGCCCCACGGCGACGCCAGCGTCGAGCTCCACGGCCGCACCCTCCTCCTCCCCGAGCTCGCCGCCCACCTCCTGCGCGAGCTCAAGTCCGCCGCCAGCACCTTCCTCGGCCACGAGGCCTCTCGCGCCGTCCTCTGCGTCCCCGCCCACTTCGACGACCGCCAGCGCGCCGCCATGCGCGAGGCCGGCTCGCTCGCCGGGCTCGAGGTCCTGCGCATCCTCAACGCCCCCTCGGCCGCGGCGCTCGCCTTCGGTCATGGCCGGGTGCTCGCCCGCAAGCGCATCCTCGTGGTGGAGCTCGGCGGCGGCGGCCTCGACGTGTCCGTCGTCCAGCTCACCGGCGATGATCTCGAGGTCATCACCACCGGAGGAGACCCCACCGTGGGCGGCCTGGACTTCGATGCGCGCATCGCCGAGGCCCTCGTCAGCGAGCGCGAGGCCCAGGGCCTCCCCCGCCCCGAGCACCCCTCCGACTGGCTCCCCCTCCTCACCGCCGCCGAGGCCGCCAAGGTGGCCCTCAGCGAGCGCGACGAGGTCTCCTTCCCCCTCCCCGGGGCCCCCACTCCGTTCTCTCTCAACCGAGAGCGCCTGGAGTCGCTCACCGCGGACCTCGTGCAGCGCATCACCCTCGTGGTGCGCCACGTGCTCGAGTCCAGCGCACTCATCCCCCAGGGGCTCGACGAGGTGCTGCTGCTCGGAGGCCAGGGCCGCTCACCCCTGGTGCGCCGCCGGTTGGAGGAGAGCCTCGGGGTGCCCGTGCGCGCGGACGTGGACACCACCCACTCGGCGGCGCTCGGCGCGGCGCTGCTCGGCCAGGGGATGCTCGATGCCGCGGCCGGCAAGCCCTGCGCCAGCGTCTCCGAGGTGCTCTCCGTCCCCATCGGCGTGGCCGAGCGCGGCGGCACCCTGCGCCGCGTCCTCGAGCGCAACACCCGCCTGCCCGCGGAGAAGACGCTCGTCATTCCCGTCACGCCCGGGCCGCTCTCACTCGCCCTCTTCCAGGGGCCCTCGCCGGTGGCCGCGGAGAACGAGTACCTCGGCTCGCTCGCCTTCACCCTGGAGCGCCCCGGCGAGCTCGAGGTGCACTTCAGCCTCTCGCAGGACGGCATCCTGTCGCTCGCGGCCACGCTGCCCGGGGTGAAGCGCCACGCCGTCTCCCTCTCCACGGACATGCCCGAGGACGCGGAGCTGGAGGCCCTCCTGGCCCGCTCGCCGCTGGAGGGCGAGCCCGAGGCGCGTCCGGGTGGGCTCCTCTCCGGCCTGCGCAAGCTCTTCGGCCGCCGCTGAGCCGCGCCCCGCTCACGCAGGGCGAGCAGCCTGCCGGGCGCCCCACGCCCTGCCCGAGTCGTGCACGAGCATCCCGGCGGGTGCGGGGTCCATGGCTTCTCATTCCAGACGAATGGCCAGATTTCGCCCAGCAGACACCCCTTCGGGAGGACGACATGCAGGTCCGTTCGTGGATGAGTGGTATCGCGTTGATGGCTCTCTGCACCGCGGGCTCGGCGTTCGCGGCGGTGGATGCCTCGCAGCTCGGCCGGAAGGTCCACCTCGACGAGCAACGGGTCCCCGTGGGCATCGGCCTCATCGGAGGCCTGGGCGCCTTCACCGGGAACGGGGCGGAGCACACGAAAACGGGCGCGCTGCTCGGCGTCGCCGCCAATGCCCAGCCCGGGCGCATCCTCGGCATCGAGGCGGATTACGAGGGACAGCGCATGCCCATCGATGACGCGGTTGTCGGCGACGGGGAGGCCATCTGGCGCCACAACCTCAGCCTCCTGGCCAAGGCCGGTATGCCGCTGCTCCAGGACAAGCTCCGTCCGTACGTGGGAGCGGGCGTCGGCCTGAGCTACTTCAACGCCAGTGAAGGCGCCGAGTCCCGCTACAACAACGACTTCGTCGAGGAAGTGCCGCTCGCGGCCGGCGTGGATTTCCACATCACCCCCAGCATCTACGCCGGGGCCCGCGCCGCGTACCACGCCATGTTCGGCACGTCCTGGGCGGACGAGGTCACCGGGACGGGACAGACCTCGGGCGGCCTGCTCAACTTCAACCTGTCGGTCGGCGGCAGCTTCTAGTCCGCGCCCCCCCAGGTCACGGGAGCTCGAGCCCCACCGTTCCTCGCGAGCCGAGGCGCGGTGGGGCCTCCCGCGCTCAGGCGGCCAGGGCGCCGGGCCTCGAGTCCTCCCCGGCGGTATGGAGGGGCAGGACGATCCGGAAGGTGGTGCCCCGGCCCACCACGCTGTCCACGGAGATGTCCCCGCCGTGCGCGGTGATGATGCGCTGGCACACCGAGAGCCCCAGCCCGCTGCCCACGCCCGCGGGCTTGGTGGTGAAGAAGGGCCGGAAGATGCGCTCCAGGTTCTCCGGAGGAATCCCGCAGCCCGAGTCGCTCACCTCCACCACGACGCGGGAGTCCGGCTGCGCGTGGGCGAGCAGCTGGATTTCATTGCGCTCCACCTGGCCGGGGGGAATGGCGTGCGCCGCGTTGATGAGCAGGTTGAGGAACACCTGGCACAGACGGGCCGCGTTGCCGCGCACCGGGGGAAGCCCCTCCGACTGCATCACCAGCCGCGCCCGGTGCCGCACCTCGTGGGCCGCCATCTTCGACGCGCTCCGCAGCACGGTGCCCAGGTCCACCGGCTCGTTCGCCACATCGTCCGCGCGCGAAAGCATCTTCAGGTCCTGCACCAGCAGGCGCACCCGCTCGGCGCCCTCGTGGGCCTCGGAGAGCGCCGCCAGCCACTCCTGGCGCTC
Organism: Archangium sp.; assembly: GCF_045802675.1. Lineage (GTDB taxonomy): Bacteria > Myxococcota > Myxococcia > Myxococcales > Myxococcaceae > Archangium. The sequence continues at coordinate 37,826 of NZ_JBJMQO010000104.1, forward strand.
CTCGGGCGAGGGCGTGCCCGGCATCCGGCCCAGCTCCTCGCGCACGTAGTCGATGTTGCTGAGGATGAAGGCGAGCGGATTGTTGATTTCATGCCCCACGCCCGCCGCGAGCTGGCCCACCGTCACCAGCCGGTCCGCGAAGAGCAGCTGGGAGTTGGCCTCCTCCAGCTCGGCGGTGCGCCGGCGCACCGTCTCCTCCAGCAGGGCGTTGTAGCGGCGCATCTCGCGCTCGGACGCCTCGGCCTCGGCCTTGGCCAGCCGCTCCTTCTCGCGCACCGTGTCCCGCAGCTCGGTGGCCATCCGGTTGAAGGCGCGCGCCAGCATGCTGTGCTCGTCCTCGCCCGTCACCTGTAGCTCGGTGGTGAAGTCGCCCCGGCCGATGCGCTCCGCCCCGCGCAGCAGCTCGCTCCACGAGCGCCGCAGGGTGAGCATCAGCGTGGCCGCCAGCACCAGCGTCAGCCCCAGCGCCAGCAGCGGCACCGCCACGCCGAACAGCTGACCCAGGCGCAGCGCCTCCAGCCGCCCGCGCTTGTGCGCCTCCAGCCGCTCGCGGTTCTTCGCCCAGGCCGCGTTGAGCAGCGGCATCACGTCCGAGTGGAAGGTGTCGATGGACTCGTGCAGCAGCCGGTCCTCCGCCCCACCCTCCCCCACGCGCGCCGCCATGCGCCGCATCCACCCCTGGTGCACCTGCCGCACCGACTCGATGCGCGCCAGGTCCTCGGAGGGCACCGCCTCGGGCGCCCGCTCCCGCCGGGCCAGCTCCCTCAGGCGCTCGAAGTCCGCCTCGGCCCGCCGCACCTCCCGGTCGAGCACCTCCCGCCCCCCCTCCCCCTTCCCCCGCGCCTCCAGCAGCGCGTGCGTCACCCACACCGCATCCCCCGTCAGCTTGCCGTACAGGGCGTTCTGCTCCTGCATGGCGATCATCTCCTCCGTGCTCCGCACCCCCCGGTTCGCCAGGGCGAACAGGGCTCCCCCCATCACCGCAACCAGCCCCACCGCCATCGTCGCGAACAGCAGGATCTTGCCGCGCACCGTCTTCATCGTGGCCTCTCTTTGGACCCCCGGGCACGCGTCGACCCCTACCCGCCCCACCCGACTGCCCCCCCACGTGCCCAGCTCCGCGGCCGCAAATACCCTACCTCTCCACTCAAGTCATAGCGGAATTGTCCAACAGTGCGGTATTTGTCGGGAACCCGTCAAACCGGGAAAAGGCCGGAGAAAGGCGCTCGGGGGCACGTTGGAGACGGTGCGGGTCAGCCGGGCCCGCGACCCGCTCCGTCAGAGCGTGAAGTGGCCGAGGAAGGCCTCGGGGCGGGGATCCTTCTGCCAGGCCTCGAGCACGGTCTGGCCCGGCGAGCGGCCCGAGGCGGCCTGTGCGGCGAGCGGCTCGAGCAGGGGCGCGTCCGCGGGATCCAGGCGCTCCAGGCCCCGGCGGGCAATGGCCACCATCTCCCCGGCGAGCCGGTGCAGCTCATGGGTGCCGAGCCGTCCGGCCAGGCCCTGGCGGCGCGCGGTGTCGTGGAAGGCCAGGTGCTCCTCGTAGGAGAGCTTCGGCAGCAGGCGCTCGCCCTCCTCCATCGCGCCCGGCTCGTAGAGCAGCCCGCGCCAGAGCGCCCCGAGCGCGCCCGTCATCTCCGCCGAGGCGCAGTCCGCCCCGCGCACCTCCACCACCTTCTTGAGGCGCACCTCAGGGAAGAGCGTGGAGAGGTGGTCCGTCCAGTCGCTCATGTCGGCGGGGCTGCCCGCGTAGCCCCGATGGATGAAGTCGCGGAAGGTCATCTTCGGGCGGAGGTACTCGCCGTCGCGGCGCAGGAAGAGGATGGGGGCGTCGAGGGCCCAGTCCAGGTAGGCGCGGTAGGAGAAGGAGCCGTCGAAGAAGGAGCGCAGGTAGCCGCAGCGGGTGGGGTCCACCTCGTCCCAGACGCGGTTGCGGAAGGAGAGGTAGCCCGAGGGCTTGCCGTCCAGCAGCGGGCTGTTGGCGTAGAGGGCCACCATGAGCGGGGCCAAGCGCGCGATGAGCACCGTCTTGCGCACGCAGTCCGCCTCGCTCTCCCAGTCGAACGACACCTGACCGGTGGCGGTCATCAGCATCATGTTGTGGGCGAGCGGGCCTCGCTCGGGGAGCGTCTGGCGCATGGCCACGTAGCGCGTCTTGGGCATCCACGACATCTGCTGCGGGGTGGCGAAGGGCCGGTAGCCCAGGGCCACCAGCCGCAGCCCGAGCGCCCCGGCGGCCTGCTTCACCTCGGCCAGGTGGGCGAGGTTCTCCGCGTGGGCCTCGCGCGCGGTGCGGAAGGGCGAGCCGGACAGCTCCAGCTGGCCCCCGGGCTCCAGGGAGATGGTGAGCATCCCCTTCTGCAGGGCGATGACGGGCGAGGCCGGCGTCTCGCGGAAGGGGGTGTAGCCGGCCGGGGCCAGCTTCTCGAGCAGCGCGCCAATCCCCGAGGGGCCCTCGTAGGGCACCTGCTGGGCGGACTGGACGGGGTAGACGAATTTTTCGTGCTCGAGCCCCAGCAGGTGCTTGGAGCGGGGCTTCTCGGCGGAGCGGAAGCCGGCCAACAGCATGTCGAGGGAGGTGATGGGCTCGGAGGCCGCGCGCTGGAGATCGAGAGACATGGCCGCCGTATATAACGGTGATTGACCCTTCCGCTGGCATTTGCGCATCGTCCCGACAATGACCCACACCTCGGCGGTGCCCACCTTCTCCGCCCGGCCCGGTCCGGCGGACTTCTTCCAGGGACTGGCCCTGCTCGGCAGAGCTTGGGGCCTCATCTTCCGGACGCCCCGGCTGCTGCGCCTGTCCGCCGTCTGCGCGGCCGTCACCCTGGTGGCCCTCGGAGGCCTCTTCGCCCTGCTCTGGGTCTACACGCCCGACCTGTTGGCGTGGCTGTGGACCCGTCCCCAGGTCTGGTACGGCCAGGCCCTCTGGTACGTCCTCCTCGTGCTGCTGTTCGTGGTGCTGCTGGTGGTGGGGGCCAACGTGGTGCTGCCGGTGGTGCTGGCCCCGCTGCAGGATCCCCTGTCGGAGCTCACCGAGGAGCAGTGCGGGGGCTACACCTCGCCCCCCTTCCGGCCGGGCGCCTTCGTGAGGGGGCTCGCCACCGGCGTGGGGCACACCCTGGCGCGCGTCTTCTTCCTCCTGCTGGGACTGGCCGTGCTCTTCCCGCTCAACCTGGTGCCCGGGGTGGGGAGCGTGGCGTGGACGGTGCTGGGGACGCTGTGGACGGTGCTCTGGCTGGCGGGTGAACACCTGGCCGCGCCCATGACGCGCCACCTGTACCCCTTCTCCGAGGTGCGGCGGGTGCTGCGCGAGCGCTGGCTCCTGTGCCTGGGGTTCGGCGTGGGCGTCTACGTCCTGCTCTGGGTTCCGATCCTCAACAGCTTCTTCCTCCCGGTGGCGGTGGTGGGCGGCACGCTCCTCTACCGAGGGCTGCTCGCCGTGGGGAACGTGCCCCCGCCCCCTCCCCCCGCTGGGAAATAATCGTCCGGCCCGGCTGTCTCGTTCGCTGGCTCCGATCCGGGAACGCAACGTGCGCTCCTGGCGTTCTCCAACGTTGCGCAAAGGCGTCCGCTTGAAGCACCGGGGGTCCATGATTAGGCTTGCCCGGTTGCTCCCGGCACACGTTCCTCACCGCCAAACCCTCGATTTCGCTGAGCTTTTCACGCATCACCCCCGGGGCTCACGGGCCTCACTCTGGATGGACCATGCCGCGACTCTTTCGCCGGATCACCGCCGTCGCCGTTCTCCTTGGCGCCTGGGCCCTCGTGGGCAACGACCGGGCCCCCCTGCCCCTGACCCTCGGAGCGGCCGCGGCGGCCGGCCAGGGCAACGCCTCCGACTCCTCCCGCATCTCCGGTGAGAAGGGAGGCCCCCAGCACGACCTCTCCTCCCTGCGCGTCTTCACCAAGGTCATCCTCTACGTGAAGGACAACTACGTCGACCCCAAGCGCGTGCGGCCCAAGGAGATGATGATCTCCGCGCTGGAGTACGTGGAGAAGAGCGTCCCGGACGTGCTCGTGGACGGCAACGCCGACACCGGCAAGCTCAACGTCAACGTCAACGGCAAGACGCGCGAGTTCGACATCAGCCACGTCGACTCGCTCTGGAAGATGTCCTTCACCCTCAAGGACGTCTTCGACTTCGTGAACAAGAACATGCGTCCCATGGAGGACACCCGCGACATCGAGTACGCGGCCATCAACGGGATGCTCTCCACCCTGGATCCGCACTCGGTGCTGCTGCGCCCCGAGGTGTACCGGGAGATGAAGCTGTCCACCAAGGGGGAGTTCGGTGGCCTGGGCTTCGTCATCCAGATGCGCGAGGGCAACCTCACCGTCGTCAAGGTGCTGCCCAAGACGCCGGCGGCTCGCGCGGGCATCCAGAAGGATGATCAGATCAAGAAGATTGGCGAGGAGTCCACGGTCAACATGGACCTCAACGAGGCCGTGTCCAAGCTGCGCGGCCCGGTGGACAGCCGCGTGAACATCACCGTGGAGCGCAAGGGCTGGGACAAGGCGCACCCGATGACGCTGGCGCGCGCGATGATTTCGATCGAGAGCGTGCAGTCCAAGCTGCTGGCGGGCAACGTGGCCTACGTCCGGCTGAAGAACTTCCAGGGCAACACCACCAAGGACCTGCAGGCGGCGCTGGCGGACATGCGCCGGGCGACCGAGTCCAAGGGTGGACTCAAGGGCGTGGTGCTGGACCTGCGCGGCAACCCGGGCGGTCTGCTCGACCAGGCCATCCAGGTGTCCGACACCTTCGTGTCCAACGGCACCATCGTCTCGACGGTGGGCCTGTCCGACAAGCTGCGCGAGGAGAAGCGCGCCCGTCCGGACGAGGGGGAGGAGTCCTTCCCGGTGGCGGTGCTGGTGAACGCGGGCAGCGCCTCGGCCTCGGAGATCGTCGCCGGCGCGCTCAAGAACCTCAACCGCGCCGTCATCATCGGCCGCCAGACGTTCGGCAAGGGCAGCGTGCAGGTGCTCTATGACTTCCCGGACGACAGCGCGCTGAAGCTGACCATCGCCAAGTACCTCACCCCGGGCGACGTCTCCATCCAGGAGGTCGGCATCATCCCGGACATCGAGCTGGTGCCCTCGGCCGTCACCGACGAGCGCGTGGTGGTGTTCGCCCCCCGCAAGACGATTGGCGAGGCGGATCTCGACCAGCACTTCGGCAACCCGAACTCGGACTCGGTGGCCAAGAAGCGCGAGGACGTGCTCGGCCGCGAGAAGCCCCAGGAGTCGGTGAAGTACCTCAAGCTCGACGAGAAGCAGCAGGCGCTGGCCAAGAAGCAGCAGGAGGAGGCCGCCAAGGCCAACCCCGAGACGGCTTCCAAGGACGCGCCCAAGGCCAAGCCCGGCCACCCGCTGCTGGACGTGGACTCGGTGGGCGCCAGCGAGGAGCTGGATGACCAGATGGACGCCGAGAGCCAGGACGAGGTGAAGGAGGACTTCGAGGTGCAGTTCGCCCGCGATTTCGTCCTCAACGTGCCCTACAACAACCGCCAGGCCATGATTCAGAAGGGCAAGGACTTCGTGGAGACGAAGCGCCGCGAGGAGGAGCAGCGCATCAACTCCGCCATCGGCGCCCTCAACGTGGACTGGAGCGCGGGTGCCACGCCCAAGGACGTGAAGCTCGCCGCCACCTTCAGCCCCTCGGCCGACCAGCACATCGCCGCGGGCGAGACGTTCGACCTGGCCCTCACCGCCGAGAACAAGGGCAGCGAGGCCCTCAAGCGCGTGCGCGCCTGGACCGAGAGCGACAACTACTACCTGGATCGCCGCGAGTTCCTCATCGGCAGCCTCGCCCCGGGGGAGAAGAAGACCTGGAAGGTGAAGGTGCGCCTGCCCAAGGACCTGACCTCCCGCCGCGACGACGTGACGGTGAAGTTCCACGACGACAACGGGGCCCTGCCCACCACGCTGGTGAGCGAGCTCAACTTCACCGAGCTGCCCCGTCCCTCGTTCGCCTTCAACTGGCAGATCGTCGATGACTGCGAGTCGTGCAACCGCGACGGCGTCGCCCAGCGCGGCGAGGACGTCTGGGTGGTGCTCGACGTGACGAACACCGGCAAGGGCAAGGCGCTCGACTCGTTCGCTCAAATCAAGAACGTGGGCGACCCGAACATCTTCATCGAGAAGGGCCGCTTCAAGCTGGGCGAGCTCGCCCCGGGCGAGACGAAGACGGCGCGCTTCCAGCTCGAGGTGAAGAAGGGCTTCAAGGAGGACTCCTTCCCGCTGAAGCTGGCCATCCTCGACGAGCCCCTGGAGGAGTTCTCCATGGAGCGGCTGGTGCTGCCCGTGACGGACGCCCCGGTGGCCAAGCTCGAGCCGAAGAAGGGCCTGGTGAAGGTGTCGGAGAAGGCGGAGCTGCTCGCCTCGCCGCAGCAGGACGCCACCGTGCTGGCCAGGCTGTCCAAGCCGGCGGTGCTCGTCACCGACGCGGCCACCAAGGGCTACTACCGGGTGGAGCTGGACAAGGATCGCTTCGCCTTCGTGCGCGCCCAGGACGCCCGGGCCACGGCTGGCAAGGCCACCGCGCTCCAGCAGGGCCTGACGTACGTGGCCCGCCGCTCGCCGCCGGAGATCAAGCTCGACGTGGACTTCAGCCAGGGGGGCCTCGTGGCCAACGGCGACAAGTACACCCTCTCGGGCGAGGTGGATGACGTGAACGGCCTCCTGGACATGTACGTCCTGGTGAACGACCAGAAGGTCTACTTCCAGGCCGTGGACGCCGCCGTGGCCGCCAAGAACAACGAGCCGCACAAGCTCAAGTTCTCCACCGAGTTCTCCCTCAAGGAGGGCAACAACAGCGTCCTGGTGGTGGCGCGCGAGAGCACCGATTTCGCCAGCCGGCGCACCCTGGTCATCCGCCGCCGTCCGGCCGAGATGGCCCAGAAGCTGGCGGCGCCGGCCACCGCCATCAAGCCGGCGTCCAAGTCGGCCACGCCGTAAGCGGAAGTAGCGCGGCTGTTCGGCTGCCTTCCGGGCGGCTTTCGTCGGGGCCCCGTGCCCCCTCGGAAGCCGCCCGTTTTATTGACGCTCTGCTCGCACGCACGCTAGCGTCGCTCGCGACTGGCGCCGTCGCCGGACGTGCGCCTCGGGAGGCGGTACTGAGGATGCGGACGTTCAGCCGTTGGATGGCCTTCGCGGTGCTGGTGTGCGGCCCCGCCGCGTACGCGGATCGCAACGACCTCGAGATCACGAAGCTCGGCAATCCGAATCAATTCGTGAGGGCGGGCTCGTCCGAGGCTTCGGTCAACTACAACCCGGAGGCCAACGGGGACTTCCGCGCCTTCGCGCGCACGTTCGCCGCGGCGATCAGCTCGACGACCCTGATGCCCCCGGAGACGACGGGGCACGCGGGCTTCACCGTCAACGTGGAGCTGGGCGTGATTGCCCTGCCCTCGCCGGGCCGCGAGGACGGCCAGGTGACGCTGCCCACCGAGCGCACGCAGACGGGCACGCTGCTGCTGCCCTCGGTGCACGTGCGCAAGGGACTGCCCTTCTCCTTCGAGGTGGGCGCCCGCGTGGGGTGGATCGACCGCAGCAGCATGTACACCGCCACCGGCGAGCTGAAGTGGGCCGTCAACGAGGGCTTCACCTATCTGCCGGACATCGGCGTGCGCGCCCATGTGACGCGGCTGATGGGCAACCGGGACTTCGACCTGACGGCGGCCGGCCTCGACCTCGGCGTGGGCAAGCAGTTCCCGCTCGGCGGCATGGTGACGCTCACCCCCTACGGCGGCCTGGACTTCGTGGGCGTGATGGCCAGCACGGACACGCTCGACTTCAACCAGGGCCGCTCGCTGGGCAGCACGCTCGATCCGGCCAACCCCTACGCGGGCCTGGACAACACCGGCGTCTACAGCGAGGTGAAGCTGGGCGAGAACATCAACCAGCGCATCTACGGCGGCGTGCGCTTCATCGGCGGCGCGCTGCAGCTGGGCGCCGAGGTGTCCCTGAGCAACCAGGGCAGCATCGACGTACTCGACACCCAGACGCAGGAGACGCGCTCGCGTGCCCTGCCCGCTGTGTTCGCCTTCAACGCCACGCTCGGCCTGGACTTCTAGGCCGCCTTGCCGCGCAGGGCCTCGCGGAGGAAGCGAGGCTTGTTGGTGATGAGGTAGGAGACGCCCATCTCCTCCAGCGCCCGGGCGCGGCGTGGGTCATCCACCGTCCACACCGCCACGCGCAGGCCCTTGCGGCGCCACTGCTCCACGCGCTCCGGGGTGCACTGCTCGTAATAGGGGTGCACCGAGTGGGAGGAGACGAGCGGCGTCACCACGTGCGCCTGCGGGCCCCAGCGCTTGTCCGGGTCGATGAGGAAGCCCCGGCGCAGCGAGGGCGCCACGGCCGCCACCCGGAAGAGGCACAGCGGGTTGAAGCTGGAGAGCACCACCCGCTCCTCCAGTTTCCGGCGCAGGACGAGCTCCGCCACCTTGCGCGACAGCCCCCCGTCGTCGGCCTGGTCGCACTTGAGCTCGATGTTGACGAGGAAGTGCGAGGGCAGCGCGTCCAGCACCTCCTCCAGCAGGGGAATGCGCTCGGGCGCGAAGCCGAGCCGGCTGCCCACGTCCGCCCCCTTCAGCTTCCAATAGGACGTGGTGCGCACCTCCCAGGGCAGGCCGGCGAGCCGGTCCAGCTTCTCGTCATGGCACACCACCACCTCGCCGGAGCCGCACACCATGGCGTCCAGCTCCACGCCGTCGGCCCCCTGGGCCACGGCCTCCTGGAAGGCGGCGAGGGTGTTCTCCGGGGCATCGGCGCTGGCACCTCGGTGGGCGAGCAGGAGCATGCCTCGCAATCTGCAACAGCCCGGCCCCAAGGGCGAGCGTCCCGGCACGCGCCGTCCGGGGTGTGACAGGCGGCTTGCCTCCCCCCAGCCGTTGCTGCACTGTGCGCGGCATGCTGGGACTGCGCACCGGGGAGATTCTTTTCATCGGCTTCATCCTCGTGGTGGTGTTCTCCGCCGCTCGGATGGGCCAGCTCGGCAACGCCGTGGGCCGCTTCGTCTACTCGTTCAAGAAGGCCGCCAAGGGCGAGGACCTGGTGGACGTGAAGACGCTGCCCCGCTCCAAGCGCGGCCCGGACGTCTCCGACGCCGAGTACACCGACTCCTCCGGTCCCAAGCGCGGCTAGGGAGTCCCGGCCCCCGCCAACAGCCGCGCCGCCTGCTCCCGTAGCGACGGGTGCACGGACGTGTCACCGGCCAGCTCCGCCAGGTCGCTGCCGTTGAGCAGGGGGACGATCTTCACCCCCACCTCCGGCGGCAGGTACGGGTTGAAGACGAGCGCGCGGCGCACCCCGTGGCGCGAGCTCCAGCGCGTCGACTTCCAGATTTCCACCAGCGGCTCGGGCCGGGCGGGACGGCGCGCCGCCATGCGCACCACCAGGGGCTCGGTGAGCCGGGGGTTGAGCAGCGCGTTGCGGACCACCAAGGGGTTGCTCACCGTGACGAGCCGCGCGAGCACATCCGGGTCTCGCGTGAGCCGGGCCTGCTGCTTGAGGTGTCCCAGCGACTGGGTGAGCACCCTGGCGTCCGCCTTGGCCGCCGCGCCCTCGTCGAGCTCCTTGCGGGCCGGCGCCGTCTCGAAGAGGTCCGCCACCGACTCCAGCGACTGCACCTCGGCCATGCGCCGCAGCGAGTCCGCATAGGGGATGCTCGCGGACTCCTGGCCCAGCGCCGCCACGAAGGCGGAGAGGACACAGGTGGCCGGCTCCCAGGCACCCCGCGCCAGGAAGATGACGTGGTGGAGCAGCTCGTTGGCGTCGAGCGGATCCCTCCGGGCGAGCTCGCGCGCGGCGGCCTTGCGGACGATTTCCGCGCCCCCGCTCAGCGCATGCAGCCGCCGGACGACGCTCTTGGCCTCCTCACGGCTGGGCATTGCCGGCCGGTGCCTGCTTGGACCCTCCCGCGGCGGCGGTCGCGCCGTGCGGCTCGAGCGTCACCTCGAGCCGGAAGCCCGCCAGGTCCGAGGGGTAGTCGTAGAAGAAGACGACGAAGGGAGCCCGGGCGCCGGGAGCCACGTCCTTCACGGCCCCGTCCAGACGGCCCCGGAGCGCCTCGGCCGCGCTGGCGCTCTCGAGCAGGAAGAGCTCCTCGGGCGAGGGCACGGTGCCCGCGAGGCCCTCGGCGGACTTCACCCGCTGCTCTCCGTCGAACAGCGCGACGGTGGCCTTCACGCGGATGGGGGCGGTGCCCCGGTTCTCCACCTCGCCCCGGACGAAGAAGAGCGCGTGGCCGTCCGCGGTCTCGTAGAGGCCGTTGGACAGGTCCTTGGCCACCAGGGGACGCGTGGGCGACACCAGCTCCCTCATGCGCGAGGGCGACAGGGTGGACAGCTCCACCCGGCCTCCGTTGAGCCAGGCACTGCCCACCGCGGCCAGGCCCACCACCAGCACCGCCGCCACCACGAGCTGCGCGGCCACGGCGGCCAGACGCTGCACCAGCCGCGGACCCGTGCGCTCCTGGGACGCCTCCGCCTGCTTCACGGCCGGCGGGGCGATCACCGGCGGCGTGGGCGTCGCGGCCGGCAGGTCGGGGAGGATCTCCGTGCTCGGAGCACCCGCGCCCGGGAAGTCCGGGAAGGGGTTGCGCTCGGTGGGCGCGTTGGCCTTGGCGGTGGGAGTCGCCGCGACCGTCTGCGTGGCGCCCCAATCCGGCATGCCCGCCGGAGGAGTCTGCTGCGGGGCACCCCAATCCGGCATGCCCGCGGGCACGGCGCCCTGCGGTGCACCCCAGTCCGGCATGCCCGCCGGAGCGGACTGCTGCTGCTGCGGAGCGCCCCAGTCCGGAATGCCCGACGGCGCGGGACTCGGAGCGGGCACCGCGGCCATCCCGGGAGACGAAGGCAGCGCCGCCACGGGGTCGAACGCGTCGAACGGGTTGTCCGTCTCGGGAGCCGTGGCGGGCGCCTGAGCGGGCCCCCTGCCAGCAGCCGGAGGCAGCGCCGCCACGGGGTCGAAGGAGGCGAACGGGTTGTTGCCGTCGAGCCCCTCCATCTCCTCGGAGGCCGCCGCGGCGGGCACCGGAGCGGGCGCGGGGCCGCGGGCCGGAGCCGGCCTGGGCGCCGGAGCCGGAGCCGGAGCCGGAGGCAGCGTGGGCGTGGCCGGAACCGTCGGCGCAACCTGGAACGAGACGAAGGGGTTGTTGCCCTCGAGCCCCTCCATCTCCTCGAAGGCCGGACCCGAAGAGGCGTCGTCCGGGGGCAGCGCGAACGGATCGTTCTCCTCGAGCGCCATCGGCGCGGGCGCGGCGCCTCGGGGCGGCAGCGTGGGCGTGGCGGGAGCCGTCGGCGCGTCGTCGGGAGGCAGCGCGAACGGATCATTCTCCTCGAGCGCCACCGGCGCGCTGGCGCGAGGCGCGGGCGCGGGGCTCCTCGCCGGCACCTGCACGGGCACGGGCGCCGGCTTCGGAGCCGGAGGCGCGCTGCGCACTGGCACGGGCGTGGGCACGGGACGGGGCGGCAGCGTGGGCGTGGCCGGAACGGTCGGCTCGGCCTCGGTCGCGCCGAACGGATCGTTCTCGTCGAAGGAGAACGGAGCGCTGCTCACGGGAGCGAGGCTCTTCGCCGGCACCTGCACGGGCGCGGCGCTCTTCGCCGGCACCTGCACGGGCGCGGCGCTGGCGGCCGGCTTCGGCGCCAGAGGCGCGCTGCGAGCGGGCACGGGCGTGGGGAGCTGCTGCGGCTGGACCTGGCCGACCGAGAGCGCCCCCGCGGGCTTGTTGGGCAGGGGCGCCTTGGCGGCGAGCTTGAGCGCCTCGGAGGGCTGGGGGGTGTTCTCGCCCATGAACTCCATCAGCGGATCCAGGTCGATGGTCGCCGGGGTCCTCGGCGCCTCGCGCGGCAGGCCCAGCGGGAGGGCCGGAGCGCCCCCGCGAGGAGCGGCCATGCCCGGTCCCGAGGCGGCCGGAGCACTCGCGGGCGCATCGAACAGCCCCTCGAGGCCGGAGCCCGGTGGACGGGCCGGCGCCTTGCCCGGTGTGCCGGGCGCGGAGGCCCGAGGCACCTCGAGCGGGGGGCCCGCACGGGGGGTGGCGGCCGGTGGCTTCGCGGACGAAGCCGGGTCGGCCGGGGCGGGCGTGGCGGACGCGACGTCCTCACGCGCTACCCGGAAGGTATGCTGACACTTGGTGCAGCGGACCTTGACCCCCTTGTCGGTCACCTTCTCATCGGGGATCTTGAACCGCGTCTGGCAACGCTCACACTTGACGATCATTCAGGGCTCGGCCGGTCCGAGAGTATAGGCGCAGAGGGCAACTACCGCGAGCAAGCCTCCACCCAGCTTGCCCGCCCCCACCCCCTCTGCTACAGGCTCTGATCACGCACCATGTGCGAAAGTGTCCGGACGCACAGGGGGAGAAACAGACATGAGCGAGCCAGAGCAGGCAGGCGTACCGGGCAAGGAGCCCAAGGTCATCAAGCGGTACACCAACCGCAAGCTCTACGACACCGTCGAGAGCCGGTATGTGACCCTCGATGAAATCGCCGCGATGATCAAAGAGGGCGTGGAGGTCCAGATCGTCGACAATCGGACGAAAGAGGATCTCACTTCGGTCACGCTCGCGCAGATCATCTTCGAGGAGGAGAAGAAGCGGAACCGGATGCCGCTCACGGTGCTCCGGGAGATCATCCGCCATCCGGGCGAGTCGCTGACGGACTTCATCCAGAAGGAAGTGACGCCGAGGGTGGCGTCCATCCGGGAGGAGGCCGAGTCCAGGCTGGACAAGCTGCTGCGGCGCGAGAAGGAAGAAGCCGCACTGGGGGCCGAGTCCACGTCCGCGGAGCAGCCGGCCGAGCAGACGCAGGCTCAGCAGGACGCCAACGCGGCGGGTGGCCCGGCGGAGCTGCTCAAGGCCAGCCAGCGCGCGCTGGAGGAGTGGCAGCGGCGCATCGACGAGCGGGTGAAGCACGTGGTGGAGAACCTGGCGGGGAACCTGCCGGCGCTCGGCCGCGACATGCAGGTGCTGACGCAGCGGCTGGAAGAGCTCGAGAAGAAGCTGGACGAGCTCGAGAAGAACAAGCAGCAGTAGCACGTCACCTCCCCCGCGCACTCCCTCTCCCCACGCGGGAGAGGGCCGGGGTCGAGTCGTGATGCACGCGGCGTGACGTGGCCGTGACTTTCACTTCTCACCGGTGAGAAGCGGAAGGTGCCTGTCCCCACTTTTCACTTCTCACCGGTGAGAAGCGGAAGGTGCCTGTCCCCACTTTTCACTTCTCACCGGTGAGAAGCGGAAGGTGAGGAGTCCCCTCCCCCGGACGGCGCCTCCAGGTGAAGAGACGCTCCCTGCCCGGCCCTACGCCACGCGGGAGGCCTTCTTGCCGCGCTTCGCCCTGGCGGGCACGCCGTCGTAAATCTCCGCGGCGATGGCGGCGAGCATCCGCGCTCCCGTGCTGCTGGGCGCGTACTCCCAGATGGTCTTCCCGTGGCTCTGCGCCTCGTCCACCTTGACGTTGTAGCCGAGGGGCGTGGCCGCCAGCGCGTCGGGGAAATAGGACTCGAGGCGCTCAAGGATGGCGGTGGCAAGCGCCGTGCGCCGGTAGAGCGTGGGAACCACCTTGGTGATGCGCAGCCCGGGGCGGCCCTCGGACTCGGCCACCTGGCGCACGGTGTCGGCGACCTCGGCGCAGCCGTCGAGCGCGAAGTACGTCAGGCCCACGGGCACCACCACCTCGGTGGCGGCCACGAGAATGTTGCGCGTGGTGATGCCCATGGATGGCGGGGCATCGAACACCACCACGTCGTAGCCGGCGGCCTCGGCGGGGGCGAGCCGCTCGGCGAGCCGGTGCGCGCGCCGCTCGTCCTGGGCCACGGCCAGCGGGAAGTCCGCCATCTCCTTATACGCGGGCAGCACCGACAGGCCCTCAAGGGCCGAGGGCCGCACCACGTCCTCCAGGCGCACGGCCGGGTCGGTGAGCAGGTGGAAGATGTTGCGAGGCAGCGTGCGCACGTCCAGGCCGAGCGACTTGCCCGCGTGCCCCTGCGTGTCCAGGTCCACCAGGAGCACCTTGAGCCCGCGCTCTCGCGCGAGCCACGCCGCGGTGTTGACCGCGAGCGTCGTCTTGCAGGTGCCACCCTTCTCGTTGATGAAGGCGATGCGCCGCATGTCGGGCCTCTACTTCTTCCGGGCCGTCGTCACCAGCGTGTCCACCTTGGACTCCACCGAGGACAGCAGCCGCTCCAGGTCGTCCACCTTGTTGCGCAGCTGCTCCACGTCCGCCGTGGAGGGCAGGTTCATGGCCGACAGCGCCGTGCGCAGCGCCCCGTCCAGCGTGCCCTTGGCGGCGAGCGAGCGCGACACCAGGTTCTGCACCATCGACACGAACTTCTCGTTGGACATCAGCTGCTGCGCCAGCTTGCCGACGCGCTCCTCGCCGGTCTCGACGAGCTTCTTCACCACGGGGTTGTCTTTGAGCATGGGGGTCCGTCAGGTCCGCGCGCGGGGGTCAGGAGGCCGCGGAAAGTCCTGGAGAAAACGCGCGAACTCTGGTTGGACGCAACGCGACGTGTCAAGCGATGGGATCCAGGTGACAGAGCGCGTTGACAGGGGAGAGGGGCATCCCTACGGTTCGCGCCTCTCAATGGCCGGCCTGCTCGACAAGAGGTTGTGGATCGTCTCCGGCAAGGGCGGCGTGGGCAAGAGCACCATCGCCGCGGCGCTGGCGCTGCGCTCGGCGCGTGCCGGCCGGCGCACCCTGGTGTGCGAGGTGAATACCCAGGAGCGCATCAGCCGCCTGCTCGGGCACCAGCCCGTGGGCCCCGAGGTGACGAAGCTGGAAGACAACCTGTGGGCGGTGGACGTGCGCCCCCAGGAGGCCATGCGCGAGTACGCGCTCATGGTCCTGCGCTTCGAGACCCTCTACAAGACGGTCTTCGAGAACAAGGTGGTGCGCTACTTCCTGCGCTTCATCCCCTCGCTGCAGGAGCTGGTGCTGCTGGGGAAGATTCTCTACCACGCGCAGGAGAAGCGGCCGGACGGCCAGCCGCTGTGGGACACCCTCGTGATGGACGCGCCGGCCACGGGCCACGCGATTACCTTCCTGCGGGTGCCCCAGGTGCTGCTGCAGACGCTGCCGCCCGGGCCGATGACCCGCGAGGCCATGAAGATGCGCAACCTCCTCGAGGACCCGGCCACGACGGCGGCGGTGCTGGTGTCGCTGCCCGAGGAGATGCCGGTGAACGAGACGCTGGAGCTGCACTCGGCGCTGCGCGACCAGGTGCGGGTGCGCACCCACGCGGCGGTGCTCAACGCGGCCTTCCCCGAGCGCTTCACCGAGGACGACCTGGAGGCGCTGGTGGACGAGCCGGAGCTGCTGCACCTGGCGCGCGCGCACCACGACCGGGCGGCGCAGACGGTGCTCGCGGAGATGAAGCTGGAGCGCAACCTCCACGTGCCGGTGCACCTGGTGCCGCGCATCTTCACGCCCAACTTCGACCGCTCGGCGATTGAACAGGTGATGGGCCACCTGGAGCCCCTCGTCACCGGCAAGGCAGGGGCATGAACGCGCTCTCGGAAGCCCTGAAGCAGAAGCGCGTGCTGGTGTGCGTTGGCTCGGGAGGGGTGGGCAAGACGACCATCTCCGCGACGCTGGCGCTGCGCGCGGCGGTGGACGGCCGCGGCAGCCTGGTGTGCACCATCGACCCGGCCAAGCGCCTGGCCAACTCGCTGGGCCTCAACGCGCTGGGCAACGTGGAGGCCGAGGTCCCCGCTTCCGCGCTGGAGCCGCTCGGGGTGAAGCCCCGGGGCCGCCTCCACGCGATGATGCTGGACATGAAGCAGACGTGGGACGACCTCATCCTCAAGTACGCCCCACCGGACAAGCGGGAGAAGATTCTCTCCAACCGCTTCTACCAGTCGCTCTCCAGCGCCCTCGCGGGCAGCCAGGAGTACATCGCGATGGAGAAGCTGTGGGAGCTGCGCACCCGGCGCGACTACGAGCTCATCGTGCTCGACACGCCGCCCACGGCGCACGCGCTGGACTTCCTCGAGGCACCCAACCGGGTGCTGGACTTCCTCGACAACGAGGCGGCGAAGTGGCTGCTCACCCCCGCGCTGGCGGCGGGGAAGATTGGCCTGTCCCTCTTCAGCCTGGGCAGCAGCTACGCGGCGAAGACCCTCTCCAAGTTCACCGGCACGGAGACGCTGCAGGAGCTGGCCGGCTTCATGATGGCCATCGCCCCGATGAACGAGAGCTTCCGGGAGCGGGCGCGCGGGGTGCGCGAGCTGCTGGAGGCCGAGTCCACGGGCTTCGTGCTGGTGACGAGCCCCGGGCGCGAGCGGCTCGACGAGGTGATGCACTTCCACCGGCTGCTGAAGCAGAACGAGATGGAGGTGGTGGCGGTGGTGGTGAACCGCGTGCACCCGATGCCGGGGCCCGAGCTGTGGGAGGAGGCCAAGGGCCTGATTCCCGCCCGGCGCGCGAAGGTGGAGGAGACGCTGCGGGAGCTCACGGTGCTCGCCGAGCAGGACGCACGGGGCATCGCCGAGCTCCAGGCGGCGTGCCAGGGCACCCCGCTCATCCAGGTGCCGCGCTTCGAGCTGGACGTGCACGACATTGGAGCGCTGTGGCGCACGGGCCGCTTCCTCATGGGCGACGAGCACATTGCCACGCTCTCCCCCGCCCTCTCCCCGGGAGAGAGCCGGGCGTAGGCGGACGCGGGGAGGGCCTCAGGAGTCCCGGCACAGCCGGTCCACCCGGCCGAGCAGCGTGGGGATGCGCGAGGCCCCGTGCATCCTCCGCACGTGCTCGGCGGCCTCGCGGGCGTCCATGCCCACCGCGGTGACGAACAGCGGGCGCTGGCTCTGCCCACGCAGCACCGGCACCGCGAGCCCACTGGAGTGGAACGCCGTCTTGGCCACGCCCACCACGGGCACGCGCCGCCCGAGCGCCTCGTACAGGTGCGCGCCGAGCCCCGGCCGCTCCTCGCCCAGCCACACGTACCCGTCGATGACCACCGTCTCCAGCGGCTCGCGCACGGCGGCGAGCACCTGGAGCAGGTGGGGCAATTCGCGGCGGAAGAACTGCCCGGGCTCGTAGGGCTCGGCCGGCGGGCCGCGCTCCACCCCGTGCGAGGCCTCGGCGGCGTCCGTCCAGTCCCGGAAGAGCACACAGGCGGCCACGGTGAGCCCGGTCCGGTAGTCCACGTCCAGGCAGGCCAGCATCGTGCTCCTCTCCGAGTGTCCACCCCTGGCGCCGGGCTGGCCGCCGGGCGGCGAGCCATGCGGGCGGGAAACGCGGGTGGAGGTTAAGCTGGGGCCCGCCTGGGAACCTCGGGATGGCTCGTGCTGTCCTGGAGGCTGAAACGCGGACGGCCCCCCAGCGGGCCCCTGACGAGACTTGGAGCGGAGGACATACATGTCGGCCACCTGGCGCAAGTGGGTGTTGGTGGGAGTCCTGGGCCTGGTGGGGTGCCGGACGACGGGCTCGGCGGTGAGGGAGAGCGCGGAGACGCCGAAGCAGGTGGTCCAGTTCGACCCCGTGACGGTGACGGCGGACCTGGAGCTGTCGGAGCTCAACGACGAGGAGCTGTTCGCGGGCGGCACGTCGGCCTTCGCGGCCAACGACTTCGCCAGGGCGGCGCGCTACTTCGGGCGGCTGGCGGACTTCCACCCCAACAGCTCGCACCGGCACGAGGCGCTCTACAACGCGGGCCTGGCCCACGAGCGGCTGGAGCAGTGGGAGGACGCCAACCTGCGCTTCTCCGAGCTGGCCGACGCCGAGAAGGGCACGGGGGACGCGCTGGACGCAGCCTTCCGCCTGGCCGAGACGCAGTACCACCTGGAGCGCTTCGCGGACGCCGCGAAGGTGCTGGGGACGATCGCCGCCCGGGGGGACCTGCCGGTGGGCAAGCGCCTGGAGGCGCAGGTGCAGCAGGGCGTGTGCGAGCTGGAGTCCGGCCAGCCGGAGAAGGCCGAGGCCACGCTGCGCCAGGTCCTCACCACGTACGAGGGGCTCTCGGACAAGGACGAGGTGGAGGACTACTTCCCCGCGCAGGCGCACTTCTTCATCGGGGAAATCTACCGGCTGCACTACGAGGACGTGAAGCTGGACCCGGCCAGGGGCAGCGACGCGCTCGCCAATGATTTGAACTACAAGGCCGAGCTGCTGCTGTCGGCGCAGGGGCACTACCTGCGCGCCATCCGGGTGGGCAACGGCCACTGGGCCACGGCGGCCGGCACCCAGATTGGCGGCATGTACGAGAACCTCTACGAGCACATGGTGAGCTCGCCGGCCCCGGCGGAGCTGGACGCCGAGGAGGCCCAGGTGTACCGCGAGGAGCTGCGCAAGAAGGTCCGCGTGCTGCTCACCAAGTCCATCAACATCTACGAGCGGACGTTGGAGGCAGCCGAGCGCATCGGCTCGCAGAACGCCTTCGTGGAGAAGACGCGCAAGAGCCTGGACAAGATGAAGGCGCTGCTGCTGGCGGACACGGACTCGGCGCCGGGCTCGGAGCCCTCGCCGGCCGGGCCGCACTCCTGAGCGGACCGTCGTCCGTTCATCACGGGACTGCCCCCCCAGGCCATCGCCCCCGGGCCCACCTCTCGCCAGATTGAGGAGGACCCGGGGAGCCGGGTCGCGCCGCGGGGGGATGTGAGCCCGGATGAAGAAGCTAGAACACGCCTTCGAGAAGCTTCTCTGGTCCAGCCGCTTCATCATGCTGGGGGGCGTCATCTTCAGCGCGATGATGGCGCTGGGCGCCTTCTACATGGCGACGGTGGACGCGCTCACGCTGCCGGGCCTGCTGCGCGACTACTCGAGCTTCGAGCTCGGGGACGAGCAGCGCTCGAAGCTGCGCGCCAAGGTCATCACGATGATCGTCAAGTCGTTGGACGGCTACGTCATCACCGCCATCCTCATCATCTTCTCGCTGGGCCTGTACGAGTTCTTCATCGGGAAGCTGGAGGCGGCGCATGAATCGCCGCTCGCCCCGCACCTGATCCACACCGGGGGCCTGGATGAGCTCAAGGAGCGCATCGCCAAGCTGCTCGTGCTGGTGCTCGTCATCGAGTTCTTCCAGCGCGCCCTGTTCCTGGCCTTCGATACGCCACTCGACCTCGTCTACCTCGCGGTGGGCATCGTGCTCATCAGCCTGACGCTCCTCCTGAGCAAACTCGGGCCGCACGGGGAGAACGGAGCGCACTGACCCCCTGGGACAAGGCCGGGCCGAGCGTCTACGATTCCCCGGCCCATGGAGCCCCTCTTCACGCCCGAGCAGCTGGCCGAAATCCAGGCCTACCACCTACCGCTCTACATCAAGAGCGCGGTGAGCCCCCTCGTCTACCTGGGAGTGCTGGCGCTCATCCTGGGCGTGCTGGTGCGGCCCTTCTACCGCGGGTGCGAGGCGGGCGCGGCGTGGCTCTCCCAGCGGCTCGCGTTCCTCCGCACGGCACCCGTCAGCCGCGCCTTCATCCAGGCCATGGACCGGCTCTGGGGCGAGCCGGGTTGGGGCGCCGCCCTCCTCTTCGCGCTGCTCGTGGACCTCTTCATCGAGCTCGTCTACGTGCCGGCCACCATCTACTTCGGCTACGTGCTCGAGCACCGCTACGGCATGTCCACCTATACGCCGCTGCGCTTCATGCTGGACGAGCTCAAGGGCATCGCCCTGGAGGGAGCCGCCAGCGCGTCGCTGGTGCTGGGGCTCTACGGGCTGGCCCGGCGGGTGAAGCGCTGGTGGCTGGTGCTGGGCCTCCCCTGCGCGCTGCTGCTGCTGGTGTCCTCGGCCCTCGACCCGTACCGCAGCCAGGTCTACTTCGAGCAGGCGCCCCTGGAGCAGGGACCCGTGCGCGAGCGCATCACCGCGCTCATGGCCCGCGCCCACATCCCCTTCCAGGACGTGCGGGTGGAGAAGACGTCCGTGGCCAGCAAGCGCCTCCAGGCCTACTTCGCGGGCCAGGGCCCCACGCGCACCATCGTGCTCAACGACGTCATCCTGAAGGAACTCGAGCCGGAGGAAATCCTCGCCGCCGTCGCCCACGAGGCGGGCCATGTCCACGAGCCCAAGTGGCCCGGGCGCATCGCCTCCTCGCTGGCGCTCATCGCCCTCCTGTTCGCCATCGACCGGCTGCTGCGGCTCTCCGCGGCGCGCGGGTGGTTCGGCACCTCGCGCTTCGCCGACATCCGCACCCTGCCCCTGCTGTGGCTGCTGTCCTTCCTCGTCTTCTTCCTGAGCGACCCGCTCTCCGCGTCCTTCTCGCGCGAGCGCGAGCGCGAGGCCGACCGCTACGCCCTCCAGCTCACCCAGGACCCCGCCGCCTTCCGCCGCATGCTGGTGAAGGCCGCTCGCGTCAACAAGATGGACCCCGACCCGCCCCGCTGGGTGGTCCTCAAGGGCCACAGCCACCCGCCCATCTCCGAGCGGCTCGCCGCCGTGCCCCCCGCTCCAGAAAAAAGAGCGCCAGCGGGCGAGCCCCCTGCTGTCTCGGAGCCCTCCCACTGACGCTCTCCCGCCGGACCGCCTTTCCCCTCGGCGACTCCCCTCCGCGCTCCGGCGGTTCCCACTCTCGCTGACGGACTACGCCCTCGCCGGGGCCTGCTCCGCCTTCATCTTCTCCACCGCCGCCAGCGCGATGGCCTTCACCAGCGCCTTCGCCCTGCGGCCCGCGGACGTCTCCCCGTTCGGGTCCGCCTCCGACGCGTTCGCGATGTCCGTGAAGCCCTGCCGGTTGCCCTGCCGCAGGTACAGCTCGCCCCGGTTCACCAGCGCCACCGGATTGCCCGGATCCCTCTCGAGCGCCGCGCTGTACTCGGTGATGGCCTCCTCCAGCCGCCCCAGCTTCTGGTACACCGTGCCCAGCGCCGCCCGGCTCGCCGAGTCCTTCGGATTCCCCTCCACCAGCCCCTCGAAGAGGATGCGCGCCTCCTCGTAGCGCCCCGCCGCCGCCAGGTCACACCCTACCTGCGCAATCGCCTTCGCCTCCTCGAAGGTCATCCCCTCCACCTCCGCCCACGTCACCTCCCCGCGCACGAACGCCTTCAGCTTCTTCGTCGTTGCCGTGTCCATGGTCCCTCCCTCGTGCTTGATGATCCGTCCCATCGCCGCTCACGCGCTCCGCATGTTGGAGAGGGCCGTCTTCGCCATCTCGTTGAACTTCATGGACAGCGTGCTCATCATCTCGAACATCGTCTTGCGCTTCTCGATGAGCTTCTGCAGCCGCATGTTGATGCGGTCGATGTCGCGCTGAGAGTCCGCGAGCGCCTTCTCGTCCCCCTTGCCGTTCTTGATGCCGCTCTGCTTGTCCTGCGCCGCCGCCAGGTCATCCATCGTCTTGAGGATGTCGTCGTCCATCTTCTCGGTGAGCGACATGAGGATGGCGTCGATCTTCTCCTCCAGGCTCATGTTCGGGTTGTTGATGATGTCCCGCGCGCTCGAGCCCGGCTGGCCTCCCGAGGACGGCGGCGTCCCGCTCACCGGCGGCTGCGACCCCACGGAGCTCCCCGGTGACGACGGCGCCGAGGGCCCCGGCGAGCCCACGCGCCCGGGCTGCCCGTACTGCGCGAAGTCCGCCTTCACCTTGTTCAGCTCGCTGCGCACGTTGCCCTGCGTGATGCGGTCATCGTTGCGCATGTCGATGACCGTCCCGAGGATGGAGCCGTTGAAGCTGGCCGAGCTGTCGAGCCGCTCGAAGTAGCCCGGGTTCTCCGACAGGAAGCTCGCCGCCTTGCGCAGCTCGGGCGACACGCGCGAGTCCCCGGAGATGCGCTGGAGGTCCGCCTTCGACAGCGAGCCGTCCAGCTTCCCGTCCGTCGCGTCCAGGTAGCGGAAGTTCTGCTCCAGCGTCTGCAGCGCGTTGAAGTAGTCGTTCATCTTGGGGTCCAGGTGGCTGCCCCCGGTGACGCCCCCCGTCTCCCGCGAGCACCCCGTCCCCGCCGGCGAGGAGCCGTGCTGCGGCTTCGAATAGCCCTCGCACGCCTTCTGCGCGTCCTTGGGCGCGGCGTACTCGGTGGCCGCGGGCGGGTTCTTGCCCAGCTCCTGCGCGAGCCCCATCGCGCCATCGGCCGCCAGCATCACGTTGCCCGTCATCGCCCCCACGGCCACCTTGGCCGCGTTGGTGATGGCCGGCGGCAACCCCAGCGCACTGCCCGCCGCGTCGATGAGCGCCCCCCCCGACAGCAGGCTCGTCACGCCCCCCAGTGCACTGCCCAGGCCCTTCAGCAAGTCACTCATGGCTCCTCCCGCGCGGCGGAGGCCCCGTGCCTCCTGGTGCCGCGTCGTGTGCCGGACGCATTGCAGCGCCGGTGCCGCGCCCGGCCCCGAGCCCATTCCAACGAATTCAGCGAGTTAGCCCTTCCCCCGGGCGAGCACGGTCCTGCCTCGCGGACGGGGCGGTCCGCCGCGGGAGATTGCGATTACATTGCGCCGCGCATGCGCACCCTCGGCCTCGACTTTGGCACCAAGACGATCGGCGTCGCCGCCTCGGACGCCCTGGGCCTCACCGCCCAGACGGTGACCACCATCCGCCGCACCAGCCTCAAGGCGGACCTCGCCGCCCTCGGCGAGCTCGTCCGCGAATACGAGGTCGAGCGCTTCGTCGTCGGGCTCCCCCTCAACATGGACGGCTCCGAGGGCCCTCGCGCCGAGGCCACCCGCAAGTTCGCCGACATCCTCACCCAGGCGCTCGGGCTTCCCGTGGAGCTGTGGGACGAGCGCCTGTCCACCGTGGCCGCGCAGCGCACCCTGCTCGAGGCGGACCTGTCGCGCGCCAAGCGCCGCGAGGTCATCGACCAACTGGCCGCCCAGTTCATCCTCCAGGGGTGGCTCGATTCCCGGCAGCCGCCCTCGCGGCCGTACGACGCCGCCGACGACGACGACGAGCCGGAGTCTTGAGTGAAGAAGGTCCTCCTCGCGCTGCTGGTGCTCGGGGTGCTCGCGGCCGCCGTCGCGGGGGGCTGGTACCTGCGCCGCGAGCAGCGCGTCTCCGCCTTCGCCGTCACCCCCGTCACCCTCCCCGCGCGAGGCCTCACCGTGAGCGTGCCCCCGGGCACCGGCCCGAGGACGCTCGCGAAGCTGCTGGCGGACGCGGGCGTCGTCACGGATTCGCAGCTGCTCTACCTCTTCATCCGCCGCGAGCAGGCTGGACCGAAGCTCAAGGCCGGTGAGTACCTCTTCGAGGGCACGCTCACCCCGGCGCAGGTGGTGGAGCAGCTCGCCTCCGGCCGGGTGAAGGTCTACCACTTCACCGTCCCCGAGGGCCTGCGCGCCGAGGAGATCCTCCCCCTCCTCGCGGGCTCGGAGCTGAAGCTGGACCTCGGGACGCTGCGGCGGCTCACCGCGGACCCGCGCTTCCTGCGCGAGGCCGGCGTGCCCGCCTCGTCCATCGAGGGCTTCCTCTTCCCGGACACGTACGCGTTCGGCCGCGACGCCACCGAGGAGCAGGTGCTCACGAAGATGGTGTCCCGCGCGCTGGAGGAGTACCGGAAGGCGGAAGCACAGCGGAAGGAGGGGGTGACGCTGTCACTGCTGGAGACGTTCACCCTCGCCTCCATCGTGGAGAAGGAGACGGGCCAGCCCCAGGAGCGGCCCCGCATCTCCTGCGTCTTCCACAACCGGCTGCGTCAGGGGATGAAGCTACAGACCGACCCCACGGTCCTCTACTCCATGAAGCTGCGCGGGGTGGACTCGAAGAACATCACGCGCAAGGACCTGGACACGCCGCACCCGTACAACACGTACGCCACGCGCGGATTGCCTCCGGGCCCCATCGCCAGCCCGGGGGCCGCCGCGCTCCAGGCCGCGCTCCACCCGCTGGACTGCGACGACCTCTACTTCGTGTCGCGCAACGACGGCACCCACGTCTTCTGCCCCACCCTCGAGTGCCACACCGCCGCGGTACAGCAGTGGCAGGTGCAATTCTTCCGCGACAAGCGCCGGCAGCGCTCACGCGGCGCGCACTAGCTCCACCCGCCTCGCGCCCCGCCTCATGGCCGGTCGCCGTGCGGGCGTGCGGACGAACCTGGTCCCGCTCCCGAGGTGCCCACCCGGGCCCCGGGGGCGTGCCGAAGCGGGGGCTGTCCGGATTCACCGGCATCCGGGCCGAGCCCCGGAACGCAATGCAGCCGGGCATCCGTCATCCCCGCTTCTGCCCCCGCGAGTGACACGCCGCATTGTGACGCCTGGGTGCCAGCCCGTCCCGATGGGCGGAACAGGGCCCGGTGCTCCACATCCCGAAACAGGAGGCAGCCATGTTCCAGCGCAGTCAGTTGAGGGAAGGCATGACGGTCCGCAGCATCGACGGCGAGAAGCTCGGCAGGGTGTTCGCCATCGCGGATGAAGCGTTCTACATCGAGAAGGGTCTCTTCTTCCCGAAGGACTATCTCGTCCGCTATTCGGACATTTCCGACATCCGTGACGGTGAGCTCATCCTGTTGCACGGCCGCGAGAGCCTCCGCCGTCTATCCGGCGACGACAAGTACGGGACGACGAGCGGCCTGGGCTCGAGCGCGGCCACCCCCACCACGACGAGCACCACCACCACCGGCCTGGACACCGGGCTCGGCACTGGCCTGGGCCTGGGTGCGTCCTCCGGAGCAGGCCTCGACTCGGCCTCCACGGGCTACGGGGCCGGCGCGAGCGCCAGCACGCTCGGCACCGAGCGCACGCTGCAGGGCCGCCGCTCGGACGAGGTGGCCATCCCGGTGCACAAGGAGGAGTTGGACGTCTCCAAGCGCGACGTGCAGGCCGGTGAGGTGCGCGTACGCAAGGAGGTCGTCGAGGAAGTGAAGACGGTGGACGTGCCGGTACGCCGCGAGCGCGTCCGCGTGGAGCGCCGCGACGTCACTCCAGATCGCCCCGCGATGAACGCCTCCTTCCAGGACGAGACCATCGTCGTGCCGCTGCACGCCGAGGAAGTGGACGTCACCAAGCGCGCCGTGGTGGACGAGGAGGTCATCATCCACAAGGACGAGGTCGAGGAGCAGCGCCGCGTCGCCGAGCCGCTGCGCCACGAGGAGGTGGACATCCGCACCTCCGGCGAGGACGACAAGCGCTCGCTCAACCTCAACCCCGATGACGATCCCCTGCTGCGCCGCCGGTAGGACACCCCGGGCCACCTCCAGACTCCTGGAAGTGGCCTTCGGGTCTCAGTGCACGGGCGGGAGGGCCTCGGGCGCTCCGCTCGCGCGCCGGGGCAGGCGGACGGTGAAGGTCGTTCCGGCCCCCGCGTGGGAGCGCACCTCGACGGTGCCCCCGTGGGCCTCGGCGATCTGCTGGACGATGAAGAGCCCCAACCCCAGGCCCGAGGTCGGGTGGGCATCGCCCTCCACCCCGCGCCGGAAGGGCTCGAAGATGCCCGGCAGCATCCCCGACGGGATGGGCGAGCCCTCGTTGTGCACCTCCAGCCGCACGCCGTCGTCCTCGTCGTGCAGCGTGAAGTCCACCGGCGTCCCCGCCGGGCTGTAGTCCAGCGCGTTCTTCCCCAGGTTGCCCAGCAGCTGCGTCAGCCGGTCCGGATCCCACTCCCCCTGGAAGCCGCCGTCCGCCTCCAGCCGCAGCTCGCGTCCGGGGTGGCTGATCTCCAGCTCCTCCAGCACGTGGCGGCACAGGTGGCGCAGGTGGGTGGGCTTCGGATGGATGGGGATGCCCCCGCCCAACCGCCCCCGCGTGAAGTCGAGCAGCTCGCCGATCATCCGCACCATGCGCTCCGCACTGGTGGTGATGCGGCGCACCATCTTCGTGTGGCTCGCCGGAATGCCCTCCGCGCGCAGCAGCGCGTTGGCCGACAGCAGGATGGCGTTGAGCGGGTTGCGCAAATCATGGGACACCACGCCCAGGAAGCGCTCGCGGAACTCCGCCGTCTGGCGCAGCTGCTCCTCCTGCTGCTTGCGCTCGGTGATGTCCATGATGACGCCCCCCACGCCCACCACCCGCCCGTCCCTCGCCCGCACCGGGAAGTAGTCCCCCACCCAGTGGTGCGGCACTCCGGGATCACTCGCCGGAGCATTGCTGAACTCCTGGCCCCGGAACGCCTCGCCCGTCTCCAGCACCCGCCGCAGCATGGGCTCGACGATGCGCGCGTTCTCCGGGATGACCTCGGCCACGCGCCGGCCCAGGTGGGCCTCCACCGGAGGTCCGTTGCTGGCGGCCAGCGCCTCGTTGATGTGCACGTAGCGCAGCTCCGAGTCCAGCAGCGCCAGCCCCGCCGGAGCCGCCTCCACCAGCGCCTCCACCTGCGCCAGGGCCTCCTCGGCCCGCTTGCGGTCGGTGATGTCCACCACCACCGAGCCCACCAGGGAGATGCGGCCCGCCGCGTCCCACACCGGGTAGTAGCTCACCAGCCAGTGGCCCCGCGCGCCGCCCTGGGCCCGGGTGCTGCCCGTCACCTCCACGTTGAGCACCGGCTCCCCGGTGTCGAGCACGTGCCGCAGGTAGCCCTCGACAGCGGGGGCCAGCTCGGGAATCACCTCGTACGGGGTGCGCCCGAGCGTCTCCTCCATGGAGACCCCGTTGGTGGCGGCCAGCGTGTGGTTGATGCGCACGTAGCGCAGCTCCTGGTCCTGGAAGCACAGGCCCACGGGCGCCGTGGCCAGCAACACGTCCACCAGCGCCAGGCTCTCCTCCGCCTTCTCGCGCGCGGTGCGCTCGCGGGCCGCCAGCCACGCCTGCATGATGAGCCCCGTCACCCGGCTCACCATGGCCCGGAACAGCAGCTTGTCCTCGTTGGAGAACTCGTAGGCGGTGCGGCTGCCCATGTGGGCCACGCCGATGACCTCGTCCCCCTGCACCAGCGGGACGCCATAGAGCGCCCGGATGCCCAGCGCCCGCAGCGCCTCGCTGCGCACCAGCGGATCCGTCGCCGCCGAGCGCAGCTCCACCGGGTTGCGCTCGGCGGCGATCTTCCCCGAGAAGCCCTCGCCCACCCGCACGCTGAAGCCCGAGGCCACCAGCGCCTCCAGCCCCACCGAGGCGCGCACCCGCAGCTCGTCTCCCTCGCGCAGCAGCAGCGTGACGGAGTCCACCGACTCCGTCGTCTCCAGCATCACCCGCAGCAGCCTGGGCAGGAAGGTGTCCAGGTCCTCCGAGCCCAGCGCCGCCTCGGAGAT
>NZ_JBJMQO010000105.1:0-43180 GCF_045802675.1 Archangium sp.
ATTCCGATGATGCCTGAGGACCAGTTGATGCCATTGATGGAGCGGTTCGCTCAGGCGCGCAGACAGGTGCGGATGGTCCCCCGACTTCAATCTCGAATTCGATTGGTTCGAGCTGTATGCCGTATCCCCGGAGGGGCGAATCCTCGCGCGTTACCCCTATATGCCGTAGCCCGCGCGTCCCATCCTCCAGGTGAAGGTGTGCACAGTCATTCCGACAGTTGAGATGGAGTTCGATACTTCATTCGGGTTCCTCGGGAAGCAATCCGTGGCGCCGGGCCAGGGCGCGCAGGTGCTTCCGGTCCACTCCGGACTGGCGCGCCGCCTCCGAGAGGTTTCCTCCCGCTCGCGCCAGCACGTCGCGCAGGTAGTGCCGCTCGAAGGCGTCCACCACCGCCTGCTTCGCCTCCGCGAAGGGCAGGTCCGTGCGCAGCGGCACCTCCGGCGCCGAGCCGTGTGGCTGCAATGACAGACGCAGCTCCTCGAAGCCGTGCGCCCTCGGCGAGAGCACCAGCGCCCGCTCCAGCACGTTGCGCAGCTCGCGCACGTTGCCCGGCCAGTCATGTCCCGAGAGCAATTCGAGTCCCGCGCCCCGGATGGCTCCGGGCTCGTAGCCCCTGCGGCGCAGCAGCTCCGCCACCAGCAGAGGCAAATCCTCCCGGCGCTGGCGCAGCGGGGGCAGGGGCAGCGTCACCACCGCCAGCCGGTAGTAGAGGTCCGGCCGGAACGTGCCCTCGGCCACCGCCAGCGAGAGGTCCACCCGCGAGGCCGCCACCACCCGCACGTCCACCGCCTGCTCGGCGTCTCCTCCCACCGGGCGCACCCGGCGCTCCTCCAGCACGCGCAGCAGCCGCGCCTGCACCGACGGCGGAATCCCCGCCAGCTCGTCCAGGAAGAGCGTGCCCCCGTTCGCCCTCACGAAGGCGCCCGAGCGTGCCGCCAGCGCTCCCGTGAAGGCCCCGCGCACGTGGCCGAAGAGCTCGCTCTCCACCAACCCCTCCGGCAGCGCGCCGCAGTCCACCGCCACGAAGGGCCCCTTGCGCCGCGGGCTCGCCTCGTGGACGGCGCGCGCCACCACCTCCTTGCCCGTCCCCGTCTCCCCCTGCAGCAGCACCGTCGCATCCGAGGGCGCCACGTGCTCGAGCACCGCGAACAGCTCGCGCATCGCCAGGCTCTCGCCCACCAGCTCTCCGAAGCGCCTCGCCTGGCTCGGGGCCACCTCCCACGGCTGGCCCTCGGCCTGGATGCGCAGGAAGCTCCGCCCCACCTTGAAGGTGGCTCCCGCGCGCACCCGCGCCTCGCCCATCCGCGAGCCCTCGTAGAGCGTCCCGTTGCGGCTGCCCAGGTCCTTCACCCGGAAGCCCGTGCCCTCCGCCTGCACTTCCAGGTGCTCGCCCGAGACGCGCGGGTCGCTCAGCCGCAGCCCGCAGCCCTCGCGCGTGCCCACCCGCACCGGCTCCTCTCCCAGCGCCACCGCGCGCCCGGCGTCCGGCCCGTCGAGGACGACGAGCTGGCAGCGCCGGGGCGGGGTGCTTCCCGAGGAGTCCTGCTGGGTGATGAGGACGGTCTTGGACACGGCCGTCCCAGTCTACCCCTACCGGCAGGGCCAGTTGGCCTTGGTGCACGCCACGCCGTTGTTATAGGCGTCGTTGAAGTGCGTGTAGTACGCGTCGTAGAGGGGGTGCACCGTGCCGGACTCGGGCGCCATCTTCACGAAGAGCTCCTCGTTCTCGCTCAGCGCGTCCTGCGACCAGTTCTGCGAGCCGGTGTACACCCGGTAGTTATACGTGGTGCCGTACTTGCCGTAGATGAGGAAGAACTTGTCGTGGACCTTGTCCTTGCGGTGGATGGCCACGCCCGCGTCGAGCAGGTCGTTGTAGACGCTCTGCGACATGTCGATGCCGTTGGTCGAATCCCCGCTCACCACCATCCACACGGCGCAGCCGCCGGCCTTCATGCTCTTGATTTGCGCCAGCAGCTCGGGGCGGCCCGTGGTGACGAACGCCATGCCGATGCGCACGCGGCAGCTGGTGTCGGGGGTGACGTCGTTCAGGCGGGTGACGATGGTGTCCGTCTGTCCGGCGGCCTCGGGCGACGAGTAGGCATCGGCCGGGTTGGTCAGGTAGTAGCCGCGGCCGCTCGCCGAGTCGTAATAGTCATTGTTGGCGTAGTGGTTCCGGTTCCACATGTCCGTGAAGTTGGCGTTCAGCCCGTCGTACAGGGTGGTGGCGTTGTACACGGTGATGGCGTTGTTGAAGGCCTCCGTGCCGCTCGCGCCCGTGAGGTTCGCCGAGCCGAACCAGGACACGTACGGCTGAAGCACGCCGTTGGGGTCCCTGGTCTGGCTGAACGTGAACAGCTTGGTGTGCATGTTGCTCGCGGCCGTGGTGCTGATGCAGCCGCCACCGCCGCTCGCGTTGGTGCAGAACTTGTAGTTGGCGAGCTGCTTGAGGGTCGTCACGGCCGCGTAGCCGGTGGTCGCGTTCTTCGCGTCCATGACGACGTACACGGTGACGCCGCGGTTCTGCGCCGCCACGAGCGAGGTGGCGATGCCGTTGTGGCTGATGGAGTGGATGGCCGCGCGGATGGTGGCGCCCGCGGGCGTGTTGTCGATGAGGCGCTGCACCTCGTTGGTGATGGTCTGGTCCGTGCCGCCGAACGCGGGCGGGTTGTTGAAGTGGGCCCAGACAGTCTTGCCTCCCACCGTGCCCGTCGCGACGCTGATGCCCGACTCGAGGTTGCCCGGCACGTCCACGTCGTTGCCCACGTACTCCGGACGCACCGGCTCACAGCCGCCCACGGCCCACGTGAAGGCCGCCAGGGCCAGGGCCCGCGCGTAACCGCTACCGCTGAACTTGGATCGCATGTCGTTGCTCCTTCGAAAGGTCGCCCTGCTCCTAGTGAGGAGGGTTCGTGAAACCCGTTGTCTCATAAAAAATGATAAAAATGGTATTCCTTGTGAAGCCTGAAATTTCTCCAGGGGGGAAGGGGCCGGGACGCGGGGCGGGGTAGGCTCGGGCGGGTGAGGGAGTTGCCGCGACAGCTCGGTCCGTACCGCCTCGTGCGCCGGCTTGGTGCGGGAGGCATGGCCGAGGTGTTCCTCGCGCTGGCCTTCGGCGCCAGCGGCTTCGAGAAGCGCGTGGTGCTCAAGGTGCTGCGCCCCGAGCACCAGGGGAATCCCACGTATGAGCGCATGTTCCTCGAGGAGGGCCGGCTGGGGGCGAGGCTGAGCCACCGCAACCTCGTGGGGGTGCACGACCTGGGGAGCGCGGACGGCGCGTACTACGTGCGGCTGGACTACGTGGAGGGCGCGGACCTGGCCACGCTCCTGGCGCGAGGCGGGCCCGGGACGGCGCTGGCGCTCTTCGTGGCGGACGAGCTCGCGCTGGCGCTCGGCGCGGTGCACGGGCTGGAGGACGAGTCGGGCCGGCCACTCGGGCTGGTGCACCGGGACGTGACGCCCTCCAACGTGCTGCTGTCGCGGCTGGGCGAGGTGAAGCTGGCGGACTTCGGCATCGCCAAGGCCACGCTGCTGCGGGAGCAGACGCGCTCCGGGGTGCGCAAGGGCACGTACGCGTACATGTCTCCCGAGCAGGTGCGCGGCGGCGCGCTCGGCCCCGCCAGTGACTTGTTCTCCCTGGGCACCACGCTGCACGAGCTGCTCACCGGGCGCCGGCCCTTCGACGGGGAGACGCCCCTCGAGACGATGGAGCGCATCCGCGAGGCGGACGTGGGGGCGCTCGCGGACGTGGACGTGGACGAGGACGTGCGTCCGGTGCTCCGGGCCTGTCTCGCGCGGCGGCCGGGGGACAGGCCGGGCTCGGCGGGGGAGCTGCGCCGGATGCTCTCTCCGCTGCGGCGCGCGCGTCCCGAGGCAGGCCCGCCGGAGCTGGCCCGGTGGGTGCGCGAGGGGCTCCGGGCCTCACAGGGGCACGCCCCCGCCGCGGGGACCGTCCTGGAGGAGACGTGAAGCAGGGGCGGGCCCGGGCGGCGCGAGGGGGGAACGGGCCCTGCGATAGACTCCCGGCCATGATGCGGGCAGCGAGGCTCTCGAGTGGAGTGGTGATGCTGTGGTGGGGCGTGTGGGGGTGCGCGCGGGCTCCCGTCTCCGCGGACACGGACGACGCCGCGGCGTGGCCCGTGCCTTCGCTCGCGGACGAGGAGGAGGCCGAGGCGGCCGGGGAGCCCGAGCCCGTATCTCCCGTCGTGCCCCTCTCCGCCCCGCCTCGCGCCTCCAACCTCCTGGTGCTGGGCGGTGGGGGCGAGCCCGCCAGCAATGAGATCGCCCTGGAGAAGAATGTCCGGTACTTCCAGCGGGCCCTCGAGGCGCGCGGACTCGCGCCCGCCTCCGCCACCGTCTATTTCGCCAATGGGAATGATGGGCAGGCCACGGTGCGCTACCGCGCTGAAGGCAAGAGCAAGCGGGACCTGTTCAAGGCCCCGGAGATTCCCCACCTGACGGGACCGGCGACCCTGGAGCACTTCCTGGAGTGGGTGGAGCGGAGCGCCCGGGACTCACCCCAGCAGCCGGTCTTCATCTACTTCACGGGGCACGGGGGATTGAACAGCCGGCACCGCAACAACAACCATCTGGCGCTCTGGGAGGGGGACTCGCTGACGGTGCGGGCGTTCGGGTTGTTCCTCAACAAGCTGCCGAGCACCACTCCGGTCATCACGGTGATGTCCCAGTGTTATGCCGGCTCGTTCGCCAACTTCATCTACCAGGACGCCAATCCCAAGCGGCCGGTGGTGGCCCAGCCCCGCTGTGGTTTCTTCGCCACCGTGGAGTACCTGCCCTCCGTCGGCTGTACCCCGGAGGTGGATGAGGCGGACTACAAGGATTACAGCTCCAGCTTCTTCGCGGGGCTCAGTGGGCTTGGCCGTACGGGCAAGGCGGTGGCCTCGGCCGACCACGACGGGGATGGGCGGGTGAGCTACGCGGAGGCCCATGCGTTCGCCAAGGTGGATGACGAGAGCACGGACCTGCCCATCTCCACGTCCGAGGCCTGGTTGCAACGGCGCGCCAGGTGGCAGCACAGGCGCCGCGTCGTCACCACCTCCATCCAGGAGGTGATGCGCACCGGGCGCCCGGAGCAGCGCTATGTCGTGGAATCGCTCGTGCGCAAGCTGGGACTGCGTCCCGAGCTGTCCCTGAGCGACAACTTCAAGAGCATGAAGCTGGAGACGGAGGAGAGCGCGGCCTTCGCCGAGCGCCTCTACATGGAGCTGCTCAACATCGGCCTACAGGAGACGCTCCGCGCGTCGGAGTCCCCCCAGGCCCTCGCTGTCTTCGAGCGTCTGCTCCAGTGCGAGCGAGGCTCCTGGGACACGCCGCCGGGGGCGGGCACGGTGCTCCAAGACCCGTGAGAACCCCAAGGCTACACGGGACACGCATCCGCGGTGAACCGACCGGCAGGGGCGTTCGGGCAGGGGTCCCGGTGGGTCGGCTCACCGGACATTGTGGGCATGGTAGGCATGAAAAACATGATCTGCTCTTTTCGCATCGGGGCTGTGGTGTGGGGGGTGCTCGCGTCGGGTTGCTCGGCTGGGACTGCTGCACTGGGCCCGGTGGACTGCCAACCGGGAGACTCCACGATGACGTGCTGTATCAAGAAACACCCCTACGACCCGGTAGGGGCCTGTGGCGCTTCCCCCTCGGAAGTGGAGCAGGCGCTAAAATCCGTGCGCGCTGACTCCGATGCCGACGATGACGACTACTCCAACAACGATTCTCTGCCCGAGTGGAAACAGGATTGCATTCGCAAGTACAACAGGTGCCAGGATCGTAAATGGACAGGCAATTGTCACGACTGCCTACGCCGTTGCGAAGGGCAGCATGAATGGCCCCGTGATATGTGCAAACCCCGTGAGTAAGGTGAGAATCCGTGTCCGACGAAATCAACTGGGACCGCATTCGGGATTTGGCTCACAGGGTACTGGAACGTAGCGAGTCGCTGGAGCTCTCGGGAGATACCCGGGCTCTGCTGCTCAAAAGCGCCCGAGAGGTGGCCATCAGCGAGCAGGACGCGGAAGATGCTCTGCGCGGTCTGCCCACCGCAACGACCCTGCTAAGGGAGATTCGCCAACGCATCCGGGATGGATCGAATCGACTCGGCAAGGCTGAAGACCGGGTGGATGAACTCCAGCGGAAAGGGGACCTCGAGGGGGCACAGCAAGTCATGCGCGACGTGTTGGCCGTGGAGGTCGTTCCCCTCTACCGGGAGCAAGCCGAAAGAACCCTCAAGAGGTTGGCCGGGCTCGCGGAGGTGCGCGCAACCGGGCGGCTCAATCCGGACTTGCACGACCGAGACCAACTCGCCGTGCTCATGCAGCGCATCGAGCAGGGACACGCCCTGGAACTCACCGATGACTTGCGCGCCCTTATGCGCCGGACCGCTCCCACGGCAGCCGTCAGCGAGGCCGAGGCGGAAGAAGCCCTCAAGAGCCCCGAAGGCGCTAAAGCACTCATGGGGATGATCCTCTCTCGCTTCCAAAAGGCTGAGCGTCGCTTCCTACGCTCCATGTACCGGATGACGAGCCTCCGGGACGCGGGCGACGTCGACGGGGCACGCCAGCAGATGCGCGACGTGCTGGCCGTGGAGGTCGTGCCGCTGTACCGCGAGATGGCCGAGGAGCAGCTCAGGGGCCTCGACAGCCCGCCCCCAGGCTCGTAGGTGCTTCACCCCGCCTCGCCGCCGTCGATGTTGTACGAGGAGCCGGTGATGCTGGCCGCCGCGTCCGAGGCCAGGAAGAGGCACAGCGCCGCGACCTCCTCGGGCTGGATGACGCGGCCCAGGGCGTTCATGTTCGCCAGCGCCGCGTGCGCCTCCTGCTCCGAGCGGCCCGTCGTCTTCGAGATGGCCGCCTTCGCGTTGGAGAACATGTCCGTCTCCACCCAGCCCGGGTTCACGATGTTCACCGTCACGTTCTTGCGCGCCCACTCGGACGCCAGCGAGCGCGTGAGCCCCATGAGGGCGTGCTTCGAGGCGCAGTAGGCCGACGTGTATTTGATTCCCCGCGTCGCCGCGATGCTCCCGATGTTGATGACCCGGCCCCCGCCCGCCGCCGCCATCGCCGGAATCAGCTCGCGGCTGAAGAGGAACGGCGCCGTCACGTTCACCGCCATCACCTTGTGGAAGTCCTGCGTGCTCGTCTTGTTGAGCGGCGCCGACACCGTGATCCCCGCGTTGTTCACCAGCACCCGCGGCGTCCCCGCCTGGAGAATCTTCTTCGTCGCCTCGAGCACCGCCGCCTCGTCCGCCACGTCGATGGCGAGCGGGTGCACCTTTCCGCCCGACTCGCGCGCCAGGGACTCGAGCGCGTCCGCCGCCCGCGCCAGCGCCCATACCTCGTAGCCCTCCTTCACGAAGGCCTGCACCAGGGCCCGGCCGATACCGCGGCTCGCGCCCGTCACCACCGCCGTCTTCTGGGTCGTCGTCATGGCCCCGGACCATACCCGGGTCTCGTTCGGCTGGCCCGCCGGGTGATACAAGCCCCGCGCTCACTCCCCTGGAGGAAACCTCCCATGCCGCGCGCGGACATCACCGACCTCTTCCGCATCGACGAGCTGCTCTCCGACGAGGAGAAGGCCGCCCGCGACACCGTCGCCCGCTTCGTCGACTCCGAGGTGCTCCCCATCATCGGCCAGCACTTCCGCGACGGCACCTTCCCCGCCCACCTCATCCCGCGCCTCGGGGAGATGGGCGTGCTCGGCGCCAACCTCCAGGGCTACGGCTGCGCGGGGATGAACGCCGTCAGCTACGGCCTGTGCCTCCAGGAGCTCGAGCGCGGGGACTCGGGGCTGCGCTCCTTCGCGTCCGTGCAGGGCTCGCTGAGCATGTTCCCCATCCACGCCTACGGCAGCGAGGAGCAGAAGCAGCGCTTCCTGCCCGCCATGGCCCGGGGCGAGCTCATCGGCTGCTTCGGCCTCACCGAGGCGGACTTCGGCTCCAACCCCGGCGGCATGCGCACCCGCGCCCGCCGCGAGGGCGACGCGTGGGTGCTCAACGGCTCGAAGATGTGGATTACCAACGGCACCCTCGCCCACGTGGCCGTGGTGTGGGCCAAGACGGACGAGGGCGGCCCCGAGTCCATCCGCGGCTTCCTCGTGGAGAAGGGGATGCCGGGCTTCACCGCCCGGGAGATTCCGGGGAAGTTCTCCCTGCGCGCCTCCACCACCAGCGAGCTGTCCTTCCAGGACGTGCGCGTGCCGGACGCCAACGTACTGCCCGGCGTGACGGGCCTGCGCGGGCCCCTGTCCTGTCTCAACAACGCGCGCATGAGCATCGCCTTCGCCGTCACCGGCGCCGCCATCGCGTGCTTCGAGGGCGCTCGCGAGTATTCGATGTCCCGTGGCCAGTTCGACAAGCCCATCGCCGGCTACCAGCTCACGCAGGAGAAGCTGGCGGACATGCTGCAAGAGATTGTGAAGGCGCAGCTCTTGTCGCTGCGGCTGGCGCGCCTCAAGGACGAGGGCAAGGCCACGCCCGTCATGGTGAGCCTGGCCAAGCGCAACAACGTGAAGGCCGCGCTGGAGATCGCCCGCGTGGCCCGGAGCATCTACGGCGCCAACGGCATCACCGACGCCTACCCGCCCATCCGCCACATGCTCAACCTGGAGAGCGTCTTCACCTACGAGGGCACCCACGAGGTGCACACGCTCGTGCTCGGCAAGGCCATCACCGGCTACGACGCCTTCAGCTGACGCGCGCCGCCATCCGCTTGGAGCTCGAACGAGGGGAGTGCCCGGTACCGCACATGCGGCTCCTCCCTTCGTCGGCTGTCGGGAACATGGCCCGCAGTACAACCGGCCGGGAGTGGACTGCCCCGGTCTCTCTGCTAAAGGTGCCCGTGGGGTAACCCCCCCCCCCCCGCAAAGACCGAGGGCTTTTCAGCGAAATGGCTGAGCGGAACGTTCACAGCGAGGCCGTGATGACCTGGCGGGACGGCTGGGCGGGGCGCCTGCCTCAACACGAGCTGGTCGACGTCTACGAGCGGACCCTGGATGCGCTCTGGCGCCGGGCCCACCTGAGCCTGGGCGAGGTCTCCCTGATGGCCATCGTGGATCGGGTGCTCCACCAGGGCACGGAGCAGTACCCGCATCTGGCGGCGCTCAAGGTGGAGACGAGCGGCGTGCAGTTCGGGGAGCTGCGTCAGGTGTCGTCCGCGCTCGACAAGGTGCTGCTCGAGGAATCGCTCACGTTCCTGGTGGTCGAACTGCTGCGGGTGTTCGGGGCTCTCACCGGAGAAATCCTCACGCCGGGCCTCCATGCGGAGCTGCGCAAGGTCCAGGTCCGCACGGCGGATGAGAAGGGTAACAAGGCATGAGCGGCACAGGCGAACATCAGCCAATCCCCCGGCTGGAGACGGGCATCCCCAACCTGGATGCCATCTTCGAGGGAGGTCTGCCCAAGGGGGTGACGTCGGTCATCGCCGGTCCTCCGGGCTCGGGAAAGACCATCTTCACCCAGCAGATGTGCTTCCACCACGCCAACCAGGCGGGGCGGATCCTCTACTTCAACACCCTCTCCGAGCCGACCGCGAAGACGCTGCTCTACCTGCGGCCCTTCTCCTTCTTCGACCCCAAGCTGATCGAGGAGCGCATCCGCTTCGTCGACCTGGGCGTCATCCTCCGGACCAAGGGCCTGGAGCTGACGACCAACCTGGTGATGGAGCAGCTCAAGCAGTTCAAGCCGTCGATGGTGGTCATCGACAGCTACAAGGTCTTCGACGACCTGGCCAAGTCCGCCGAGGAGCTGCGCAAGTTCACCTACGAGCTCACCGTCCGGCTGATGGCCTGGGAGTGCACCACCTTCCTGCTCGGGGAGTACCACCCCGAGCAGTTCGAGCACCCGGCCTTCTCCGCCATCGATGGCATCATCACGCTCAAGCAGCGCCAGCAGTCCGGGGAGCAGCAGCGGCTGCTGCAGGTCGTCAAGATGCGCGGCACCGGGCACAGCCGCGACGAGCACCCGTTCATCGTCACCGAGGCGGGCATCGAGGTCTACGCGCCCAGCGTCACCCTGCGGCGCAAGCGCATCGCCGGGCAGCGCCCGGTGGAGGCCGGCCGCCTGAGGACGGGCGTCTCCCGGCTCGATGATCTCCTGGGCGAGGGCATCCCCTACGGCTCGAGCGTCATCCTTTCGGGCGTGTCGGGCGCCGGCAAGACGCTGTTGGGGCTGGAGTTCCTCTACCGGGGGGCCCGGGACCAGGGGGAGAAGGGCCTCTACTTCACCTTCGAGGAGACCGAGGAGCGCCTGCGCTCCACCGCTCGGGGGCTGGGCTGGGAGCTGGACCGGGAGATCGAACGGGGGCTGGTGCGCATCGTCTTCATCCCCCAGCCGGACATCATGGTGGACAAGCACCTGCTGGAGATGCAGCAGGAGGTCGAGTCCTTCGGGGCCCGGCGCGTGGTGCTCGACTCGATGTCGGTCTTCCTCCACAAGATCGACGACAAGCGCACCGTGCGCGACAAGGTGTTCTGGCTGGCGAACATCGTGCAGAACCAGGAGGCGGTGGGCTTCTTCGCCAACGACGTCCCCTCCGGCTCGGAGGCGCACACGCGCTTCGGCGTGGAGGAGACGGTGATGGACGGGCTCATCCTCCTCACGTGGGAGCAGGAGGGCCTGGAGCGCCAGCGCTACATCGAGGTGAACAAGCTGCGCAACACCGGGCATGCCAGGGGCCGGCACGCGATGTCCATTGGCCGCGGGGGCGTGCGCGTCTTCCCGCGCCTCGACGAGGAGCTGCCCCAGATGGAGACCGTTCCGCTCGCGCCTGCCCGGCGGCGGGTCTCCTCCGGCGTGCCACGGCTCGACGTGCTGGTGGGCGGCGGGCTGCTCGATGGCAGCGTGACGCTGGTGTCGGGCAGCCCCGGCACGGGCAAGAGCACGCTCGGCCTGCAGTTCGTGCTCGAGGCGGCGCGCCAGGGCGAGCGCGCGCTCTACATCGGCCTGGAGGAGGGCCCCTCCCAGTTCCTCCAGGGGGCCGAGGCGCTGGGGCTGCCGCTGCGCGAGGCGCTCGAGGCCGGGACAGTGGAGTTCCTCTTCCTGCCGCGCGAGCAGCTTCACGCGGCGCGCTTCCTGAGCATCGTGGAGGAGAAGATCGCCAGCTTCCAGCCCTCCCGGGTGGTGCTCGACAGCGCCAGCGACATTGAAATCCGGGGGATGATCTCCGAGGAGCTGCGGCTGCTGCTCTACGGGCTGGTCATCCGCCTGCGCGGCCTGGGGGTGACGAGCCTCTTCACGCTCGAGTCGCGCTCGCTCTTCCTGTCCGACACCATCAGCGAGCGCGGGCTGTCTCCACTGGCCGACAACATCCTCATGTTCCGCTACGCCCAGGAGGAGGGCCGGCTCGTCCCCATGCTGACGGTGGTGAAGACGCGCGGCAGCATCCATGACCGGGCCACCCATCGCTTCAGCATCGGGGAGGGAGGGCTGCTGTTGCCGGGTAGCCCGCCGGGGGCCGCGTCCCCACCTTCCAGGAAGCAGCCCGGGAAGAAACGCAGCCCGGCCTCCAAGCGGGGGCGCGGGAAATAGGGCCCGCCGCCAGGGGGCCTTGCTCAGGAGGTCGTCGCGTGGAGCCAGGGAGCCTGTCGATGGATGCCCGCTCGCCGGAGCGGCGTCCTACCCCCGAGGGAGCGCCCCGGATCTTCCGGGAGCTGGAGCATGCCTGGCGCCACCTCGACCATCTGTACGAAATCAGCAAGCGGCTCACCGCCTTCGAGGGGACGGAGCGCACCTTCCCCGAGGTGATGGAGCTGGCGACCCAGGTGTTGCCCCTGCGCACGGCGCTGCTGTTGGTGGGGGTGGACCCGGACGGCGAGCCGCTCCGGGCGCATCCGGCCCTGACCGTCTGGCGCGCGGCGGACGTGACGGCCGCGCGGATCCCCCGGGCCATCGAGCAGGCCGTCTCCCGGTATGGCTGGCTGGCCGGGGAGAAGGAGGTGGAGCTCCGCGAGCCGGTGGTGGGGCTGGCGGAGCGGGTGGACGGGGAGCCCGCGGAGGAGTCCGGGAGTGCCGCGCCGACCTTCATCTCCCTCCCGCTGGTGTCCAAGGGGCGCGTCTTCGGGACGCTCCAGGTGGAGGCGAAAGGGACACTGGCCGAGGAGGGGCTCGCCTTCCTGGACGCGGTGACGAACCAGCTCGGGGTGGCCCTGGACCGGCACTGTGCCCTGCGCCGCGAGGTGCGGCTGCGCGAGCGCGCGGAGGCGCTCGAGCGGGCCCAGCGGGAGTTGCTGCGGCGCGAGCGGGAGGCGCGCCACGAGGCGGAGGCGGCCCACCGGCGCCAGGCCTTCCTGGCCGAGGCGAGCGCCCTCCTCGCCGGCTCGCTGGATTACCGCGCCTCGCTGCCCGGCATCGCGCGCCTGCTGGTGCCCGCGTGGGCCGACTGCTGCGCCATCGATCTCTTCCAGAAGGACCTGGGCAGCGCCGAGCGCATCGCGATGATGGCCGTGGAGCCGCTGGGCCACCCTCCGGGCAGTGAGTCCTTCGTGGCCCGGGTCCTCGCGTCCCACCCCTGGGGGGCCTTCCCCGCGAGCGCCAATCACCTGCCGGACGAGCACCGGTCGGTGGAGCAGTGCGAGTGGAGCGGTTTTCCCGCCAACCTCCGCCTGCTCATCCGCGTGCGGGGCCGGGCGGTCGGAGTGCTGAGCCTCATCTCCGCCCGGCCGGCTCGCTATGGCCTCGCCGAGGTCACCCTCTTCGAGACGCTCGCCCAGCGCATCGCCGCGGCGGTGGACGCCGCGCTGCTCTTCCAGCAGGCGCAGGAGGCGGTGCGCTGGCGCGAGGAGCTGCTCGCGGTCGTCTCCCACGACATCAAGACGCCGCTGCTCGTGGTGCGGATGAACGCGGAGATGCTCCTCAAGGCCGCGCGGCCCCCCGGGGACGAGCGCCGGCGCCAGGGCCGCCGCCAGGTGGAGATCATCCTCCAGGCGGCCGAGCAGATGCGCGACCTCATCGGCGGCATCCTCGACCGGGCGCGCCACCAGGGGATGCCCATGCCGCTGGCGCCCCAGCCCTGGACGGTGGAGGAGCTCGTCCAGCCGACGCTCGAGGTGCTCCGGCCGCTCGCCCTGGACAAGCACCAGACGCTGATGGTGGAGGTGGGGCCGGAGCTGCCCCGCGTGCGCGCCGACCGCGAGCGCATCCTCCAGGTGCTCTCCAACCTGGTGGGCAACGCCATCAAGTTCACCCCCGCCAATGGCACCATCACCCTGCGGGCCCGGCGGGTGGATGGGATGGTGCGCGTGTCGGTGAAGGACAACGGGCCGGGCATCGCGCCCAAGGACGTGCCGCACCTCTTCGAGCGCTTCTGGCGCGCCACCAGCGTCAACGAGCGGGGCACGGGCCTGGGGCTGAGCATCGTCAAGAGCATCGTCGAGGCGCACGGCGGCTCGCTCTGGGTGGAGACCCAGCCGGGCGCGGGCAGCACCTTCTTCTTCACCCTGCCGCTGGCCGGGTGAGCCTCCGGGAGACCTTCCCGGGTTGGCAGGCGAGCGGCCTACCTCGGGGAGTGGGGATGGCGCTTCGCGTCATGGCCGGGGCCCGTCCAATGTGGCCCCGAGTTGGTGTAGAGGAAGGGGGCCTCCCGTTCCGAATCGGAGCCATTTCGCATGACCACCAGCCCCCGGCTGAACAGCACCACCGCCACCGCCTCGTCCGAGCGCATCTGGGAGGAGGAGATCCTCCCGAAGCTCCACGACTACATCCGCATCCCCAACAAGTCGCCCGCCTTCGAGCCGGAGTGGGTGAGCAAGGGGCACATGGACAAGGCGGTGAAGCTCATCGCCGGCTGGTGCGAGTCCCAGGCGAAGCACATCCCCGGCCTCAAGGTGGAGGTGGTGCAGCTCAAGAACGAGAAGGGCGAGCCGCGCACCCCCGTCATCTACATGGAGATTCCGGGCACCGGCGATGACACCGTGGTGCTCTACGGCCACCTGGACAAGCAGCCCGAGATGACCGGCTGGCGCGCGGGGCTCTCGCCCTGGGAGCCCGTGCGCGAGGGCGACAAGCTCTTCGGCCGCGGCGGCGCCGATGACGGCTACTCGGCGTTCGGCTCGCTCGCCGCCATCCGCCTGCTCAAGGAGCAGGGCATTGCCCACGCGCGCTGCGTGGTGCTCATCGAGGCCTGCGAGGAGAGCGGCAGCTACGACTTGCCGGCCTATATCGAGCACCTGGCCCCGCGCATCGGCAAGGCCTCGCTGGTGGTGTGCCTGGACTCGGGCTGCGCCAACTACGAGCAGCTGTGGATGACCACCTCGCTGCGCGGGCTCGTCTCCGGCAACCTGCGCGTGGACATCCTCTCCGAGGGCGTGCACTCGGGTGACGCCAGCGGCATCGTGCCCTCGTCGTTCCGGATTCTCCGGCAGATCCTCTCGCGCGTGGAGGACGAGCAGACCGGCCGCATCCGCGTGGAGGGCCTGCAGGTGCACATCCCCCAGGCCCGCCGCGACCAGGCCGCCGCCGTCGCCGAGGTGCTCGGCGAGGAGGTGTACTCGAAGTTCCCCTGGGTGCCCGGCGCGCGCCCCGTGACGGTGGACCGGGTGGAGCAGATCCTCAACCGCACCTGGCGCCCGGCGCTCTCCGTCACGGGCGTGGAGGGCATGCCGGCCCTCGGCAGCGCGGGCAACGTGCTGCGCCCCTTCACCTCGGTGAAGCTGTCCATGCGGATTCCTCCGCGCGTGGAGCCCAAGGTGGCCATCCAGGCCCTCAAGCAGACCCTGGAGGCGGATCCTCCCTACGGCGCGAAGGTGACCTTCGAGGGTGAGAAGGCCAGCGCGGGCTGGGACGCGCCGCCGCTCGAGAAGTGGCTGGAGGAGGCCACCCACGAGGCCTCGCGCTCCTACTTCGGCAAGCCCTTCATGGCCATGGGCGAGGGCGGCACCATTCCGTTCATGGAGATGCTGGGCAAGCGCTTCCCGCAGGCCCAGTTCCTCATCACCGGCGTGCTCGGCCCCAACAGCAACGCCCACGGGCCCAACGAGTACCTCCACATCCCCACCGGCAAGCGCCTCACCTGCTGCGTGGCCAACGTCATCGCCGCGCACTTCGCTCGCGCCCGGTAGACGGGTTCACTCGTGAGTCTCGCGGGGCCCGGGTTCCTCCGTGGAGCCCGGGCCCTCGCTTTTGGGGGGTGCTGCGTCAGGACTGCGTCGGCTCCGTGCCGCCCTCGGGGCTCGCGGTGCCCTCAGGGGCCGGCGTGCCCTCGGCGGCGGCCTCGGCCGGAGCGGACTCCTCGCCACCCTCGGCGGGCTCGTCGTCGCCCTCGTCCACCGGCGCATCGCCTCGCGCCTCCGCCGCCTGCTGCTCCTTCACCTGGTCGTCGCTCATGAAGCCAATGGGCGACTCCGTGCGGTTGAGGAAGCGCACCGACTTCTTCGAGATGGCGAACATCTGCTCCGCCACCGCCGCCGGCACCAGCGAGTGCTCGATTTGCGCCGGCTCGGGACGCTCCACCACGCCCAGCGTGCCCTCCTCGAGCTGCTTGGCCTGCGTCTCGGTCAGCTCCAGGCGCCGCAGCTTCCCCTTGCGCGTCATGAAGTAGAAGACCGTGGCGCCCACATCCACCGGCACCTGGCCGCCGAGCACCAGCTCGCGCAGCTTCCGGTCCTGCTCCACCTGCTTCTTCGACTCCATCCGCTGGGCCGCCTTCGAGCCCGGCAGCGGCGGCAGCTTGGGCACGATGCCGCCCGACGGCTCCCCGCCTGGACGCCCGCCCTGCGGACGCCCACCCTGCGGACGGCCACCGGCACCCGGGGGACGGCCACCCACACCCGGGGGACGGCCCCCCTGCGGACGTCCGCCCGCGCCCGGTCCCTCGCGACGCGGCGGCCGCTCGTCCCGGGCCCGGGTGTCACGGGCTTCACGCTCGTCGCGCTCGCGGCGCGGCGGCGGTCCCTCGCGCCGGGGTGCCTGGGGGGAGGCAGGGCGGGCGGGCTTCTGGGCGGGGGTGGTCTCCACCTTCTTGGCCTGGTCCTCGGAGACCAGGCCAGCCTTCAAGAGCTTGTCACGCAGGTTCTGCATGGATGGCGTTCTATCTCGTACATTGGTCCGCGCAAAGCCGTCCCTTGCCGCTCCAGCACCCACCCCGTAATTTGGGCAACCCCCGCATTGGAGCCGGAGGAGTTGTGAACCGTTTCCCGAAGTCCGCCATCGTCGCCGCCCTGGCGCTCGCCGCCGTGGCCTGCCAGGACCCCGTCGACAAGGCGGCCAAGGCTCGCATCTTCTCGCCCGAGGACCCCCCCAAGGTGGTCGCCTCGGCCGCCGAGAAGCTACCCCCCGAGGACGTGGCCGACAGCCCCCGGGTGGCGCGCCGCATCCTCTCC
Organism: Archangium sp.; assembly: GCF_045802675.1. GTDB lineage: Bacteria > Myxococcota > Myxococcia > Myxococcales > Myxococcaceae > Archangium. The sequence continues at coordinate 16,322 of NZ_JBJMQO010000105.1, forward strand.
ATGGACGCCTCCGAGGTCACCGAGCGCCTCGGGCCGCACTCCTACAAGGCCACCGTCACCTACGAGTGGGCCGGCGCCCCGGGCACCGCCCCCGTGAAGCTCACCGAGACGCGCACCTTCCGCGCCGGCCCCGGCGGCGTCAGCGGCGACTTCCATGGTGTGCTGGAGAACAGTCGCGACCAGGGCCTGGAGGTCATGCGCGTGGGTGGCCAGGTGTACGCCCGCAACCGCTACGGCACGTTCCGCCAGCGACTGCGCGACCGCGGCATCGCCGAGCGCACCCGCGCCGAGCTCACCGGCGCCATCCGCGACGTGGACTCGCTCTTCCGGGCCCGGCTGCACCTGGCGCCCCAGGGCACCGTCACCTACGAGGGCCGCACCGCCTGGCGCTACAGCGTGGACCTGGGTCCGGAAGGCAACACCGGCACCACCCCCATGGCGCTGCCCGCCCTCTCCGAGCCCAAGGGCGGCCGGGACGAGACGACGAAGCGCCGTCTGGCCTTCTTCGAGCACCGCACCCCCAAGTCGCTCAGCGGCGAGGTGCTGGTGGACGCCACCACCTCCGTCGTCCTCAAGGTGCGCCTGGACGGGCGCATCACCGTGCCCGGCAACGACGCCGGGGGCGCCGCCGAGCTGCGCATGGTGCTCGACTCCGCCCTGAGTGAAATCGGCCAGGACCCCAAGTTGCAGCCGCCGGCGGACTTCCTCCCCGACGCGGACAAGCCGCAGGGCATCGCGGACGCGCTGGATCGCTTCGGCATCCCCCGCAACAAGCCCGAGGGCTCCACCCCCACGCCCGCCTCCGGCCCCGCTGACGAGCCCGGGGACGACGAGGGGAACTGACCTGGCAGGTGTTGGCTGTGAGGCAGGCCGCTACAGGGCGGGAGCGGCCTGTTGGAAGAAAATTTGACCTCACTCTTGCGTTCCCTAGAATCCTCTACGGTTGCGGCCCGGACGCGTCCGACAGGAACGGACGTTCAGGCGCCTACGAGCAAGGGAGCGGAGATGGAGCGCAAGGTCGGCAGTAGCACGACGGTGACGGCCAAGGAGATCAAGGCCGCGCTGGAGAAGACGCAGACCCTGACGTCCGAGGAGGAGAAGGTGGTGCGCATGCGCCACGGCGCCGGGGCCGCCAGTAAGAGCGCGCCCCTTCCTCGTGCCGCGGGCAACAACGAGGCGCTCGGTGACGAGCTCCTCTTCATCGAGATGCAGCTGATGAAGGCCATGCGCGAGCGCACCGGCCAGGCGAAGTCGGCCAGCAACAAGCCCAAGGTGGCGGCCACCACCGGCGCCAACGCGACGAAGGACAAGATCGTCCGCGCCCTGCGCAAGAAGAAGTAGCCGCCCCCCGGCGGTTCCCTTCTCTCCCCCGGGCGGGCGCTCCCGGCCTCAGCGATTGAGCAGAGCCACGAGGCGCTCACCCGCCTCGGGGAGCGCCAGCCCTTTTGCCGAAATCTCCTGGGCGAGCGCCTCGGCGTCGTCGGTGCCGCCCCGCGCGAAGAGGCCCTGGAGCCAGCGGCCCGCGGTGGGGTTGCGCCACCAGTCCGCGTTGAAGCGCTCGGAGAGCCGCGAGAGCAACCGCGCCTCCAGGGCCCAGCCGCGCAGGTAGCGCGTCACGTACAGCTGCGGGTCCACGTCGAAGAGGAAGAAGCCCGGGTGCGGCTCGACGAGGAGCGCGCGCCGCTGGCCATCCGCGTACTCGTCGGCCCGCTCGGGCGAGGGCCCGCGCGCGTGGAGGGACAGCTCGTAGGAGAGCTTCGCGCAGTGCCGGCGCAGCACGGTGAGGCCCTGGAAGGCCGCCATGCGCGAGGCGTCGCGCGCGGCGGCGGACGGCAGCCGCAGGTAGCGCTTGAGCCACTCCTCGTCCGTGAGCAGCCGCTCGAGGAGCGTGGCGAAGCCCTCCGTCACCGAGGCGTCCCCGAGCCGGCGCAGCTCCAGGGGCAACTGCTCCGGCACGTGGGCGTGGTGCAGGGCGTGGCCGTACTCGTGCAGGAGGCTGCCCAGGGCGTCCATGCCCGCGCGCCGCTGGAAGACGAGCCGCACCTCGCCGGGCACGCGCACCGCGGCGGTGATGGGGCGCGAGGCCTTGCCGGGCCGCTCCTCGTCGTCCAGGCGGATGCGGCCCTCGGCGGACGGGTGGAAGCCCCACTCGCCGAGCCACCGCACGACGGCGGGCAGCCCGTCCTCGCGCCGGAAGAAGCCGCTCATCCACGGCACCTGGGTGGCGGCCTGCAGGTCGTGCCGGCGCGCGTTTCCCGAGGGCCCCGGCCGCAGCGTGGGCTCCACCTTCTTGAGCACGTAGCCGAGCACGTCCCGGTAGGCGTCCTCGGTGGCGCGCAGCGTCTGCGCGGCGGCCTCGGACAGGGTGGCGAGCTCGATGCCGGAGACGTCCTCGCGCAGGGCGGTGTAGCTCACGGCGCGCAGCGTTTCGGTGACGCGGAAGGAGGCCTCGCGGCGGGCGCCGTAGCGGCCCCGGTTGTCCCAGAGGAAGCCGCCCGTGGCGCTCTCGAGCAGGGCCCGCCGGCCACGCTGGGGCTCGCGCGGCAGCTGGCCGAGCGCCTCGCCGAAGGAGAGCGTCTGGTCATCCACGGAGAGGCGGGCGGTGGCCTCGAGGTGGGCCACGGCCTCGGCGTCGGGGGCGGCGAGGGCCTCCTCGACCTGGGTGGCGATGAAGTCGCGCAGCAGCTTCAGGCGCCGCACGCCGAGCGAGTCGCCCTTGGCCTGGGCCTTGGGGATGGTCTCGGTGACGGCGGCGAAGGCCTCGGGGGAGGCGATTTCCGGCGAGTTCTCGTAGAGCGCGCGCAGGGGAAGCTCCTGGGCGAGCCCGGCGGCGTGGCGGTACTGGAGGGAGGCCAGCTCGGCGAGGAAGTCGTCCAGACTCGCGCGCAGGGAGGGGAGGGGACGGTCCATGGCAGTGGCGGAAGGTAGACACTTCGCCGCCGGGGGGAAAGGCCCGAGCACGGGGACCGTGCCGTGGTGGACCCTCTTACGGGCCCGGTGTGGCGGGAGCGGTGGCGGCCGGCCGCCCTTCCGGCAGTCGGCCACCGCGGGCCTCCTCGCTGAAGACGGTGCGTGTACCCGACCTTCCGAGATGCGCGGCCCCATTGAAAGCGGGATGACGCGCACGGAGCCCGCCGGAGCTCAGCCGGGGCGCGGTGCCTGGACGTCGACCTGCCGGTGGTGGCGCAAGGTGCTGACCACGGCGGAGGCGGCCGCGAAGCACGCCCCGAGGCCCAGCGCCAGCGTGGGCCCGTGACTCGCGGAGGCCCGGAAGGAGAAGGCGACCAGGGTGGCTCCACACGTCTGCCCCAGGAGCCGCGCCGTCGCCTGCATGCCCCCGGCGCCACCGCTGCGTGCCCTCGGCGCCGAGCCGAGCATCGCGCGGTTGTTGGGCGACTGGAAGAAGCCGAAGCCCACGCCACACAGCGCCATGACGCAGCCGAGGGCGACGCTCGTCGCACTCGTCGGCAGGAGCGCGAGCAGGGCCAGCCCGATGGACAGCACCACCGAGCCCACGCCGCACAGGACGGCCGCCGAGAAGCGATCCGCCAGCCGCCCGGCGATGGGCGCCATCACGGCGACGGCCACCGGCCAGGGCGTCATCAACAGCCCCGTCTCCACCTGACCGCGCCCCAGGACGTCCTGGAAGTAGAAGGGCAGGGAGACGAAGGCGAGCATCTGCGCCGAGAAGGAGCAGACCGAGGCCACCACGGAGAAGGCGAAGGCGGGGATGCGCAGCAGGTCCACCGGCACGAGCGGCGAGGCCCGGGAGAGCTGCCGCCGCACCAGCACGAAGCCCGCGACGAGGCCTCCGGCGAGCGCGAAGGAACCCAGGGCCGAGCCGGCCGAGAGGCTCTCGGCGCCGACGATGAACAGCCCGAGGGCCAGGGCATTGAGCAGCGCGCTCGGCGTGTCGAAGGGGTGGGGCGAGCGCTCGGTGTGCGGCAGCGCCCGGCTCGCGAGGAGCAACGCGAGCGTGCCCGTGGGGAGGTTGACGGCGAACAGCCAGGGCCACGGCGCCGCCGCCAGGATGGCCGCGGCCACCGAGGGGCCAATCGCGGAGGAGACCGCGACCACCAGGGCGTTGATGCCGATGGCCCGCCCGAGCAGCCGGTGGGGATAGGTGAAGCGCACGAGGGCGGCGTTGACGCTCATGATGGCCGCCGCGCCGAAGCCCTGGAGGACGCGGGCGAGCGTCAGGCCCACGAGCGAGTGGGAGGTTGCACAGGCCACCGAGGCGAGGGTGAACACCAGGAGGCCGGCCTGGAAGACGCGGCGGTAGCCGAGGATGTCTCCGAGCGAGGCGAAGGGGAGGATGGAGATGACGACGGCGAGCTGGTAGGCGTTGACGATCCAGATCGACGCGGCGGGCGAGGCGTTCAGGTCTCTGGCGATGGCAGGCAGCGCGACGTTGGCGATGGCCCCATCGAGCACGGCCATGGTGATGGCCAGCGCGATGGCGGCGATGGCCCAATATCTGCGCGGCGTGGGCAGCCCATCGGAAGCGTCCATGCCGCGAGTCGTACGCGCTGCGTCCTCCCCACGCACCTGTCCAGGAGAGGGGACGCGCTCCCCCCACGAGCTTTCTTGATGCCCTCCATCAGAAGGCCGGCCTGGGGGAGCAGCGCGCCAGGCAGGCGAGCGACGGGCCCACTGTCCTGGTCGTCCTCGGTGGGGCTCAGCAGGCACTCGCGGGCAGTGCGGGCAGCGCGGGCAGCGCGATGACGGCGGGCTGGGGCCTCCCGAGGTACTCCAGCACCGCCGCCAGATCCTGCGCGTGGTTTCGGAGCGACAGCGCGTCCTCGCCGATGAGGTAGCGCTCCTCGAGGCGCTTCAGGGCCGGCAGAGACGTGACGCACAACCACTGGAGACGCTCGGCGGTGCTCCACGGAATGCGCATCAACCGGCAGGTGGCGGGAACGCCGATGCGGCGGCACAGCCAGGGAACCATCTGCTCGAACTCGGTGGTGAAGCGCGCACGGGGCGCCGCCCAGGGAACTGGCTGCACGCGGACGCGATGCATGGCGCAGTTCGTGCGGCGCGGCGCGTAGCTCAGCCACACCGGCGTGCGCTCCAGTGTGACATGCCTCCACCGGCGCATGGGATGCCTGCCATACCAGGACCGGACGTCATTGCAGAGTGTGCACCGGGGCTCGACCATGCGTGCCAAGACCCGGACCACCAGTCCTTCGGGTTCGAGGCTCGCGTCGCTCACCCACAGGCCCTCCAGTCCCAGCAGCCGCTCCAACCTCTCGTTCATCTCCCTGCGCTTCATCGTCGTCTCCTTCGGGAGGGCCTCGTTGCCCTCCCTCGTGCGACGGGGCGCTGTGCAAGGGCACGGCCACGAGCCGGGCCGGAGCGTTTCCTGTGCGGAGCCGGAGGCCCACCGTCTCCCGCGGGCGACGGTCGTCCACCCCGTGGCATGGGATTGCGGCGGTCAGCGAGGGCGGTTCGCGTACTCCTCGCGAACGAGCTCGAGCAACTGGAGGTATTCGAAGTCGCTGTCGGGATCGAAGTGCTGCAACTTCCCCCCCTTGTCCGAGCCGGGCGGGGGGAGCCAGTCGAAGAACTCGTAGTGCAGCTCGTCGCGGTCCAGGTACCGGTAGCTCTGGATGGTGGCGCACATGGTGTCGTTGCGCGGGTTCTCCAACTGGTGCGTCTGGTACATCTCCGGGGTAATCCAGGTGATGCCGCCCTCGTCGAAGACCTGCTCACCGAAGCAGACCGGCGTGCCATTCTTGTCGTCGGCCAGCGGATTGAACCAGCGCACCCGGATGCTCCCGTGCAGCACCTTGATGACGGCCACGGTCCCACCGTGGTTGTGCACGGGCGAGCGGCACCCCCTCGGCCAGATTTCGAGCACGTAGGGCGAGCCCGGACTGTCGCCCTCATTGGGCCCGATGGTGACCCGGATGTAGACCATGTCGGGATCGCCGAACTCCTCGCGCTTCTTGTCCAGCTTCTCGCGCAGCGTCTTCCCCGGAGTGTCGAGCGAGTAGTTGATCGCCGCGGCGTCAGCGGGGCTCAGCACGATGTTGCGGCCGGCCACCGAGCCATGGAGGAGCTGCGCCTCCTCGGGCAACACGACCGGGGAGAGGGCCTCGTTGCGGGCGATGTTCTCCAGCGAGATGCTCTGGCTGTCGAGGATGACCGGCGGGGCATCCACCACCACGGGCATCCGGTTCACCTTCGGCGCGGAGAGGACTCGCGCGGTGTCCTCGAGGAGGACGGCGGACACCTTGCCCACGCGCTCCGGCGACGTGTCCTTCGGAGCCTCCGCCTGGAGGGCGAGCAGCTCGTTGAGCCGCATCATGTAGCCGTGGCCGACCCGGAGCGTGCGGTGCGCCCGGTCCACCGAAATCCAGAGGAACGCGCTGGTCGCGGCGAAGCGGATGAGGTGCATGCCCGCCGGCACCTCGCGCGTCACCGACTTCCGCACATGCCCGTCCGCGTCGAACAGCTTCGCGGTGAGAGAGGTGTCCTTCACGAGGATCTCAGCCACCTTCGCGCGTTGCTCGTCCACCAGCCGGAGGTGGTAGCTCTCCGGAGGCTGGGAGCCGAAGTTCCCGAGCTCGAACGCCACCGTTCCCTGGCCTGGCAGGGGCAACCGCACGTGGTAGGAGTCGTCGGCCGGCACGGGCTGCGGGATCTCCCCCCGCGGGAGCAGCTCCGGGTGGGCCTCCGCTCGTGTGTCCGGTGTGGCCCCGGTCCCCATGTGGATGAACCCCCCCAGGATGGATTTCATCGAATACACGCTGGTCTCCGTTCGCAACGCGCTGCCGTTCGCCATGAATTGGCCAGCAGGTTGGCGACAGGGTGCCAACAGCCGATGCGGTGCGCTGTGAGCGGGTTCATAACCCGGCGCGGCAGGAGCATGCCGTCCCTCCCGAATCCCCGGCCGGTGGCGTAGGGTGTCCCCGCCCGTGCCGACGATGCGTGGCCCCCCGAGGAAACCCACCGATGAAGCGCCGCACCTTCCGAGTCGAAGCCCCTCACGCGAGCCTCCCCCTGGCCGAGGCGCTGGCCGCGGAGCTGGGTGTGCCTCGCGACGAGGCGGAGCGACTGGTGGGCGTGGGCGCGGTGTACGTGGCGGGGCGCCGGAGCCGGGACGCGGGGACTCGGCTGACAGCGGGGCAGGTGGTGACGGTGGTGCTGGAGGAGGGCGGACAGAGCCCGCTCGCGGCGGCGCCGGCTCCCGTGTCCGCGCTCCGGGTGCTGCACGAGGATGAGGACGTCATCGCCGTGGACAAGCCCGCGGGCATGACGGCGCAGCCCACGGAGGGGCGGGTGGGGGACAGTCTGGTGGACCGCGTCGGCGAGCACCTGAAGCGGCCCGCGGGACTGGTGCACCGGTTGGATCGGGAGACGTCCGGGGTGACGGTGTTCGGCAAGACGCCGAAGGCGACGACCGCGCTGGCGGAGGAATTCCGCGAGGGCCACGCACGCAAGCGCTACCTGGCGGCGGTGGGGCCGGTGGAGCTGCCATCCCAGGGCGTCATCGACCTGCCGCTGTCGAAGGATCCGTCCCGGCCGGGGCGCTGGCGGGCGACGCGCGCGGCGAATGGGATTCCCGCGCTCTCCGAGTACCGCGTGCTGTTCGCGGGCAGCGACTTCTGCCTCGTGGAATTGCTGCCCCAGACGGGGCGCACGCACCAGTTGCGCGCGCACCTGACGGCGCTCGGCGCTCCGATTCTCGGGGACAAGCGTTACGGCGGGGCGGCGCGGGCGGGAGGCCTCGTGGCTCCCCGGTGCCTGCTGCATGCACAGGCCTTGGAATTGGGGCATCCACGTACGGGCGGGCCTGTGCGCTTCGAGGCACCCGTGCCCGAGGACCTCGCGCGCTTCTTCGCCGCGGCGGGAGTCGAGGCTCCCTCGGGGCCCATCCGCCCGCTCGATGGGAGTGCTGGCGTGGCCTAACCCCGAAGCCCTTCCGCAAATGGGCGGCTGAACGATGAGGTCGGCATCGCGCGGGCTGCCTTCAGCGCGGCGAGCTGGTGCGCCACGAACGCACGCGTCGGCACCAGGGTCGCGCCCCGGCTGCGCAATGCCAGCTCCAGCGCCAGCGCATGGCGGCGCCGCATGGGCGCGCTGACGAGCGCGTCGAGCAGGGCCTGGGGGGTGAAGGGCTGCCCCGCGAGGTAGCGCTGTTTCACGTCCAGCCGCTGGCGCTCCTGCCGCCACCATGCCGCCACGCTCTCGGGCCGAGGCTGAGGCAGTGCGTCCTCGGACTTCGGCGTGAGGTCCGCATCGAGGTTCTCCTCCTCCAGGGGAGGAAGCGCCTCATTCTCCTCCTCGCGCGGGGCCTCATACGCCTCCGCCATGCGCAGCCCGGTGATGGCGCTGAAGGCCTCGCCCGCGAGCGCCGCGACAGGCTTGTTCCACATCAACTTCACGCAGGCATCGGCGGCGGTCACACGACCCGAGAAGCCGAGAGCCCACAGCGCATGCGGCCGGAGCGCCTCGTCGGAGAGCAGCTCCAGCAGCCGCTTTACGTCCCGCTCATCCCCGCTCATCCCCAGGAGCAGCAGGGGCAGCCCGTCCCCAGGCTCGCGAGACTCGGCGGCGGACTGGCAGGCCGCCCAGCTTCCGCGCTGTCCCGCCATCAAACCGGCGAGGAGTGCGGCATCCCGGAGCACGGGCTCGCCCGAGTCCAGCGCGCGCTGGAGCATGGCGGGTTCTAGCGGCAGCCGGGCGCGGCTGGCGGCACGCAGGGCGGCGGCGGCCACCTGGGGCTCCCGATGTGTGAGGAACGGCATGCACAGCGACGCCGTGGCCAGCCCGTGCACGCCCAGCGTCTCGAGCACCAGGGCCAGCAGCACGGGAGCGGCGTCCTCCCGCCTCAGGAGCGCCGGCAGGTCCGCGGGAATGCAGCGCGAGAGCACCAGCTCGAGCGCACGCCGGAGCGCGGCGAGCGCGGGAAGCTCGGCCACGGGCAGCGCGCTCAGCACGGCGGCGGGCCCGGAAGGTGCCTCTGCCTGGAGCAGCGCGAGGGCCGCCGGGACGATGCGCTCGGGCTCGTCGGCGAGTGCGGGAACCAGCAGGTGCTCCGCCACGGGCTCACCGCCCAGCACCAGACCGTCCACGTGCGCGGACACATGCTCTTCCAGCTCCGCCACTTCCTCCAGCGTGAAGTCGGGGGCGTCGAGCGCCTTCTCCCATTGGCTCCAACGGAAGGCCGCCTCGTCGAGGTGCTCCTCGTAGATGTCCCAATGCAGCGACCTCCCAGTGAGCTCGGCCATGGCCTCAGTTGATCTCCACCGAGCCACCCTTGATGCGGTGGGTGCCCGTGGCTCGGGACTCCAGGTACGTCCCCTTCACGATGACCTTGCCATTGCGGCGCAGGGTGATGCTGGCCTCACCGCACTTGAGGACGATTTCGTCCTGGCCTTCGATGACCACGCGCTTGCCGTCCACATGGGCTTCCATGGGCTGCGGGGCTGCTGCCTCGGGCGGGTTCTCCAGCAGGGCATCCAGCAGCGGTGTGGCGCTCGGCTCCCGGATGAGGCCCATGACGGCGAACTGGCCTGCCCGACTGCCCAGGATGGGTTCCCGGGAGGAAGGACCGAAGGGGGCCGGCTTACTACCGGGAGGCATGCTCATGTGAGGACCTCTGAATCGAGCGGTTCGGGATGCGCGTTTTGCCAGTGAGCTAATCCATCAATCCAAGAGACATCCACGCCGATGGCAGCGGAGCGGGCCGGCCAGCGGGGACGCGCGCCAGGGAGGGAAGGGTAGGGTACTCGCGCCGGGTGTCCATTCCCCGCAGCTCCGCCAGACGGAGCAGCGCCAGACCCATCATGAACACAGCCCCCTCGGTCTTCCTCTGCTCGTCGTTGGGGCCGGAGTCCCGGGGCAGCTTCTGGAACCTCAACAAGCGCGCATCAACGGTGGCCTGGAGTGCCTCATCGAAGGCGTGGGCCCGCCGGTGAAGCAGGGCACGGCAGGCGTCCAGATAGGTATCGGAGCCACCCTCCAGCACCGCCTCCCAGCGCTCCAGCAGGGCGGGCAGGTCGGCGGAGCCCGATCCCCTCTCCGTCAGGAGGAACTGGTGGAGGAAGTGGTGGAGGAGGAAGTCGTCTTCGTATTCGAAGTCCGGGTCATGGCGGCGCGCCGCCTGCCGGGCAATGCCCACGGCCAGGTCAGGCTGTCCGGCCACGAGGGCGTCGATGAAGGGGAACTCCTGGGTCGCGCAGAGGAAGCGAGGCTCGGCACCATGGCCTCCCGCGACGAGCTGTAGAAAGTGGAGGCGGGCGTGCGCGGAGTGGCACAGGTGGGCGGAGAAGCGGTCCGGCCGCGCGTCCACCAGCAACGCGCAGAGGGCGAGCCGGCGGTGGCACGTCGCGGCCACCACATAGGCTTGTCCGGATTGCTCCAGAGCGTCGTGCCGCTGGATGGCGCGCACCGACTCCTCGAGCCCGAAGAGGGAATCGTCGCGGACGGTCTCCAGTACGCTCGAGGAGGGCATGTGCTCAGGGACTCAGTAGATGGCGCATTCCTCGCCCATGGCGATGTACCTGACGCCCGTGAGGTTCTCGGCATCGAGCTGGGCACGCAGGTCGTCACGGATGAGGATGGCGGGGGGCATGGTCTTGAGCCGGAACAGCTTGGACTCGGCGGGAATCCGCTCCTGGAGGACTTGGAGTCGGAAGAGTCCCGAGAGCAGGGTGGGGTCTGGATGCAGCTCCTCCACCTCGCTGCGCTCCTTGTCGACGCAGTCCACGTGGTCGAGCACGTTGGCGATGAAGTAGTCCTTCGCGGCGATGCGGCCCTTGTGGTTGGCGATGGAGACCGGCAAGAACTCGATGCGGGCGCCGGAGTGCTGTTCTAACAAGCCCTTGAGCTTTCTGGAGACGAGGGCGATGCGCAAGGTGTTGCTGACCAGATCCGGGACCACCAGTCCCTTGTGGCCGCCGTCCATCTTCAGCACCACATCAGGCGGGTAGCGGTGCTCCATCGGCAACCCCTTGGCGATTCGCCACGTCTTGGGTCTCAGGGAGTCGGGATCCTCGTCGACCAGGCAGTGCTTCGGATCGTTGCTCGTGGAGAGGATGGAGAAAGAGGGCATGGGGGTTCACCTACCGAATGGTCACGAGACTGGCCAGTTCATTGAGGTGGGCTCCCGGACTCTTGATTCCCGCCGCACGGATCTGGTTGCGGAGCCTGCCCGAGAAGGCATGGAGCTGCTCCCCCAACTTGCCTGCCGTCTTCTCAGTGAGCTGCGGATGACCATCCTCGTCTTCGTCCGCAGCCTCGTTGAGCTGTTGCCTGATGGCCATCACCCGGTTCCGGACGTTCATGCTGTAGGTGCTGTGGTACCGGGGATGCTTGAGGAGTTGGAAGAGGGTGGCGTGCCGGGAGCTGTTGGGCAGGTAGATGATGTTGATGCCCTTGTTGACGTTGTACTTCGCCTGCTGGAGCAGCTTGAGCTGGTCGACATCGAGCACCTTGCTCAACACGTCATCCACCGGGACGAGGTGATGCGCGTTGTTGGACCAGGGCCACCGTCCACTGGCGACGAAGTTGATGTGGCCGTAGGGGCCGGCCCCCATGTACCAGGCTTCTGCCTTCTTGCTGGGGTCCCGCCACGCCTGCTTGAAGGCGGTGGTGAAGACAGCGTCGAAGCGCTTGCGGGCGTCGCTGCCTTCCTCGTGAATGGGGAGGTTGTACCAGTCGGCCTCGTCACAGTCCTTCTGGTAGTTGAAGCCGTTCGTCTTGTAGTCGTGCCCCGCGAACTGGCACTCCCGCTTCCCGTTCTTCTCCTCGTAGACGCAGCGCGTGACGCAGCCGCTGTCCTCGCCAGCGACATGAGACTTGTCCTTCGAGAGCGCTGCGAAGTGCTCGTCCTTTTGCGTGCTCATGACTGCCTCCCATGAGGGGCCGTGACTCCAGCTTCGTCCTGACGCCAGGGGATGTCCCGGAGCAGGAACGCGCCCCGGGGGAGCTCGTCGTCGAGCAACGACACCAGGATGCTGGGGCTCCTGGCGTACCTCCGCATGAAGCCTCTCACGCCCATGCAGATGGCCACCGCACCCGTGGCCGCTCCAATCTCCCCGAAGTGCTCGGGCACGTACCAACGCCGCGAAGACGTGGGGAGCCCGGCCTCCTCGAGGCGGACCAGGGTGTAGCCGTACTCGCGGGACCGGGGCTCATCCCCGTTCAGGTTGACGATGGACAGCCCCACCTCTTCCGCCTGCCGCGCCCCCTCGGGGAAGCACGTGGTGATGGCCTCGAAGAGGGCCGCGCCCGTGAGGGGACGACCGGAGAAACGATGCCCGGCCTCCACAGTGGACGTGACGGGGCCGAGCAGCGCTTCGATACGGGCGCCCCGCGCGCGCGCGGCGTCCACCCGCTCCAGGAGCACGAAGGCCGCGGCCTCACCCGGGAAGCGGCCCACGGGCCGGTTGGGCGTGCGGAGCAGGCCCATTTCGTAGGCCTGGGTGAGTGTCTCCCCATCCACCCAGGAGTCGATACCGCCGACGATGCATCGCTCGAGGGACCGGCTCCGGAGCGCCTCCACTGCCCGGGTAAGCACCTGGCAGAAGGTGGCGGCCCCGCCGAAGGCATAGACCTGCGTTCTCGGCGCGAGTGGCAGCTGGTTCAGCGCGAGCAACTCAGGGAGGAACCGGCGCGTGAGCTGCTCCCGCTTCTCGGTGCGCTCGGCGTCGAACCCACGGCGGATGCGCTCGCGCGCTCCCTCCGGGAATCGGTCCAGCAGGCTTCCCTGGAGGTGGACCTCTTCCAACCAGGTGCCGGGGAGCTGGAGGTGGATGCCTGTCTGAGCGAAGGTCGACCGCTCCAGGCCGGAGTGCTCCAGCAGGTCACGCAGCGCCGCGTCTCCCAGTCGCAGCCAGCGGGCGAAACCTTCGAAGCCGAGGGTGAGCGAGGAGACCTCCTGCCCCTTCAGTGGGAGGGCCTCCAGCGTGTCTTCCTCCGTCACCTGGATGTCGAGCTCCCGCCAGCGCGTGAGCCCCGCGCGCGCGGAGGCACAGCTCGATGCCACGTCCGGGCCAATCGCGGACACCATGCCGAGGCCGGTGATGGCGATGGTGCTTCCAGGCAGGGCGGAGCCCTGGGAGCGTGCCGGGGAGTTGGGAGCGCCGGTGTTCATCCTCGTGTGGAACGGCTAGAAGTGCTTCTTGCACACGCCGCAGGTGGGCTCCTCGTCGCTACCGCCGTTGGCGATGACGGGCCCCTGGATGACGGGGAAGGGGGGCGTGTTCTTGTCGTTGTGGAGCATCAGGTCCAACCTTCTTGGTGCCCTGTGCGGTGTCCGAGGACTGGGCGATGTTGGGGTACGGAATGGGCACCGGCCCGGCGGGGCTCGGCGTCTTGCACACGTCCGGGAAGGCCGAGGTGACGCCGCCGCTGTCCTTCGTCACGACGGACATCTTGTTCACACCGGTATTGACGGGCATCGTGTCCACCTCCGGGCGGGCAGCCTACGCTTTCGGGGCGATGGGGCGCGAGCCTTCGCGGATCCGCCGCCGGAGATGTGATGACATCGGCACAAGTGCCTGGAAGCCAGGAAGCCCCCTGGTCCTTCAGTCCTTCTTCGGCGGCGAGACTCCCGCGGCGGTGAGCTTCAGCCCGCGCACGTCGTGTATGCCCTCGCCGAGCACCACGTGCCCACGCCACAGCAGCAGGACCTGCTCCGCGTCCGGGTCGAGGATGACGGTGTCCAGGCGCATCTCCGGCCTCGAGTCCTCTCCACCGGCCAACTCCACGGTAACGGCCGGGGCCGCTTGGCCGGGCAGACGGAAGGAGAGCCGGCCTTTCGGTGAGGCCCCCGAGATGATGACGGGCTCATCGCCCTTCAGGTAGCCGGGAGCGACGAGCCCTGGCGCGGCGGCGTTGAAGAAGCGCCGGTCGAAGTCCTTGGGCAGCAGCGGCTTGCGCGTCTTGTTCCACGCTTCGTCATAGGTGCCCGCGTACTTCGCGCGTGGCTGCCAGTGCGGCGAGGTGAAGCCGAAGCCCACGGGGGTGATTGTCTGTCCGAGCTCGCGCAGCGGCTCCGCCGGGTCCTCCAGGTTGGGCAGTCTCAGTCCCTCCTCGAAGTGGCGCGGGCTGGCGCGGAAGCCCGTGCCCACGGGGTTGCGCGGCTCGAAAGCGGGCTTCGCCGCATCCGTCCGGTCCCAACCCCCGAAGGCCCGCTCCCACGTGAGGGGCAGCTTGTCGAAGGGCAGGGGCTTCGTCGCGGCGATGTGGCCCATGCTCCGGAACCACGTCCGCTCGCCCACCACGCGCACGGCCTTCTTCAGCGGGCCGGCCTGCAAGGCCACCAGTGACTCGGTGGCGCCCTTCTGGGGCGCGTAGGCGTGGCCGATGAGCACCACGTCCGTGGCGGGCTTGAAGAAGGCGGCTTCCGGTTCGTACTTGTCGCTGGACTCGCCGGGCTCGCCCCAGGACTCGCCGCTCCACTTCACCGGCTCCTGCTCCTCCGCGAGCTTCAGTCCGGAGTCGCCGATGGAATAGGTGGCCTTCACCACGAGCAGCAGTAACGGCCGCCCCTCCTCGTCGGCGAGGCCCATCATGTCGAAGGCGAAGGGAGTCTCGTTCTCGAGGGTCGGGTGTCCCATGGCGCTCGTTTCCGCCGGGCCGCGCGGGCGGAGGCGCCAATGTAGCAGCCATTCCTGGGGGAAGTGCGCGTCCGTCTCCACCGCCAACCCGAGCAGCGCCGAGCGCCAGAACGCGGCCCCCCCACCTCAGGAGGACAGAGAGGGCTTGGGGCCTGGTTTCATGCGGCGCAGGTGAAGTGCACGCCCTCGACCCAGCCGAGCCGCGTGAGCACTCCGCGGATCTCATCGCGGATTCCGCGTACGCCCACCGCCGCCACCAGGTGCGTGTCCTCCGGCGGTGCTCCCAGTGCCTCCGGCGGGTCCACCGGAATCCCGTGGATGCGCGTGCCCACCTTGCGCGGGTGCACGTCGATGAAGCGCTCCACCTTCGCCCCCTCGGCCAGCAGGAAGCGCGTGAGGATGAGCCCTCCCGGCCCCGTCCCCCACATCGTCAGCGGCCGCCCCCCCACCTCCCGGCTCCGCACCAGGTAGCGCGCCTTCACCCAGATGAACCGCTTGTGCGCATACCTCGGGTCCGTCCGCGTCAGCCGCTCCGTGCTGTCCCTCCAACGCAACAGCACCTCGGGCACGTTGCGCATCCCGTGGCCCCGGTGGATGAGCTTCAGCCACAAGTCGTAGTCCTCCGGGAAGTCGCCGTGCTCCCACCCTCCGGCCGCCACCACCGCCTCCCGCCTCAGGCACACCGAGGGGTGGCAGATGGGACTCTCCACGAAGCGCTCACGGTGCAGCCGCTCGGGGGTGGTGAGCCCGTTGAGCCACGCCGCGTAGTCCCTCATCGAGGGGCTCACCGGCTGGTCCTCTCGGAACAGCTCCACCCCCGTCCCCACGCCACCCAGCCCCGGGTCCGCCTCCAGCGCCGCCACGCTCGCCTCCAGGCGCCTCGGCAGCGCTTCGTCGTCCGCGTCCATC
The DNA here is from genome assembly GCF_045802675.1 of Archangium sp. Classification (GTDB taxonomy): domain Bacteria; phylum Myxococcota; class Myxococcia; order Myxococcales; family Myxococcaceae; genus Archangium. The sequence goes on from NZ_JBJMQO010000105.1 coordinate 31,807, forward strand.
CGCGCCACGTAGGGCGAGGTGGCATGCGCGAGCGCCAGATTCAACGCCGCCACCAGCCCCCGGCCCCCTCCGTCGAGCACCTCCACCCGGGCGTCCCTCGCCGCCAGCCCCTCGAGCACCCCGCGCGTCCCGTCCGTCGAGCCGTCCTCCACCGCCAGCACCCGGATTTCACCCAGCGTGCCTTCGAGCAGGCTCTCCACGGCGCGCGCCACGGTGCGCTCGGCGTTTCGGGCGGGAAGGAGGACGGTGACGACCGGAGGCGGCATCACGTGTAGACTGCCCCACCCATGGGTGGCGTGAGAAACGGCAAGGACGCCGGTTCATCGGAGTCTGCCGATACACGCCAGCGCTCGCCCGCTGGCCAGCCCTCCTCCGGGGAGGGCTCCGACGTGCCCGCGCTCGTCGAGCGGCACCGCCAGAGCGCCACCCGTCTGCTGCTCGAGGGTCAGGCCGCCCGCGCCTTCGGAGAGCTCGTCCGCGCCAGCCGCTCCCTGCCCATGACGCCGCGCCTCGCCTCGGCGCTCGTCACCTTCTCGCTGCGCGCGGGCACCGAGGCCGCCGCCATCGCGCTCCTCTCGTCCGCGCTCGCCCATACCCAGGGGGAGCGCCGCCGCGCCGTGCGGTTGCAGCTCGCCCGCGTGCTGCGCCGGGTGAACCAGCTTCCCCGCGCCGTCGAGGCCCTCCAGGCCCTCGTCGACGAGGCCCCGGGAGATCGCCGCGCCCGCCGGCTCCTCGACGTCCTCTTCCGCCGCCTCTCGCGCGACGCGCGGACCGAGTCGCAAGAGGTCCCCATCGTCCAGGGTGAGTCCCTCGCCGAGGAGCTGGCACCCCAGGACGTGCCTGGCGCCGAGGACCCCCTCCACCGCAGCGAGACCGTGGAGTTCTCCTCGCCCTGGCAGGAAGACGAGCACACGGTGGAGGCCGCCGGTCCGCTGGATGCGCGCTTCACGCCTCGCGCGCCCGAGCCCCGCTCCGAGCCGCCCAAGGCTCCCGCGGCCCCCGAGCCTCCCGCCGGGGACAGGCACAAGACCGTCCTGGAGATGGCCGCTCCCTGGGCGCGGGAAGAGGCCACCTCCGAGGCCTCCGGGCTGCCCTTCGCGCTCGCCGGGCCTCCCGCCGTTCCTCCGCGTGACGACTCCACGGGGGATGCCTCCAACCACCGGCGCACCACCATCGACGTCCCTCCCTTGCCCGAGGAGGACGAGGAGACCGCCACCGGGTCTCCCGCCCCCCGGCTCGCGTCTCCGCTGATTCCTCCGCCGCCCGGACTGAGGATGGACGGGCCCGTGCCCTGGAGCAGCGACGAGGACACCCAGCCCTCGCGCCAGCTCGTGCCCCGGCAGGAGAACCCGGAGGAGACGCGCGTCGAGGCCCAGCTCATCGCCCGCCAGGCATGGCGAGAGCTGGCGCAGTTCTACCTGGACACCGCCGACCGCGCGAAGGACCTGGGCGTCCGGGCCGAGACCCTCATGCGGCTCGCCGAGCTGCTCGAGGACGAGCTACAGGACCCCTCGGGAGCGGCCCGGGTGTACGGGCAGATTCTCGACCTCACTGGAGACCGCGCCGCGCTCGCCGAGCAGGTGCGGCTGCTGTCCCAGCGCGCCGATGGCGATGACTGGAGTGTGCGGCGCGTGCTCGACGAGGCGGTGCAGCGCGCGAGCAACCCCCGGGCCCGGGCCGCCGCCTTCCTGGCTCGCGGTGAGCGGCTGCTGGCCGCGGGCGAGAAGGACCGGGCCCGCTCGGACTTCGAGGCGGTGGTGGCCATCTCCCCCCACTCGCTCCCGGCGTTGATGGGGCTCGCCCGGTGCGTGCCCGAGGCGGACCGCGCCAAGACAGCCGAGCGCCTGCGCGCCGCGCTCGCCGCCGTGCCCCGCCGCACCGCCCACCGCGCCGAGGGCCTGCGGTGCCTCGCGGAGCTCGCCAGCGGCTCTCTCTCCGATGCGCGGCTCGGCCACTGGGCCTGGTCGGAGGTGCTCGCCGAGAACCCCGAGGACCTGCTCGCGCAGGACCGGCTCCTGGAGCTGACGCGGAAGCTCGGCGACAAGGAGGGGTTGAGCCGCGTGCTGCGCGCCCGCCTCGCCCGCGAGCCCCGGGGACCGTCCGCCCGCAAGGCCCGGCTGGAGCTGGTGGCCACGCTGGAGGCCTCGGGCGACAGCGAGGGCTCGCTCTCCGAGCTGCGCCAGGCGGTGCGCTTCGAGCCCGGCCACAAGGAGGCGTGGCTGCTGCTCGTGGAGCGCCTGCTCGCGCTCGGGAAGAACGGCGAGGCCGCGTGGGCCATGGAGCACGCCGCCACCGCCACCGAGGACGATGACGAGCGGCTCGGCACCTGGGAGCGCCTCGCGCGCTTCTGCCGGGAGGTGCTCGGGGACGCGGCCCGCTCGCAGGTGTACGCCAACCGCGCGGAGAACCTGCGCAAGGCCATCGCCGAGCGCGCCGTGCCCACGCTGCACCCCGAGCCGCCTCGCAGCGCCGTGCCCAAGTGGGAGGCGAGTGGCTCGCGCACGTCCCTCCTCATGCCGCCCCCCGGCGCGGTGGAGCTCACCCCCACGCCCGCGGCCGCCGCACCCGCGCCCGAGTCCGCGCCCACGGTGCTCGAGATGCCGGCGGTCGTCCTCCCGCCGCCCGCGAAGCCCGAGGCGCCCGCCACCAGGGGAACCGCTCCCGCCCCCAAGGCGGCCGCGCCCGTCAGCAAGGAGCCCGTTCCCCTCGGTGGGGAGTCCGCGTTCGCGGGCAAGACGGCCATCTTCGGCAGCAAGGACGTGGCGCCTCTCGGGAAGGAACCCGCGTCCGCGGGCAAGACGGCCGTCTTCGGCGGCAAGGAGGCGGCGCCTCTCGGGAAGGAGCCCGCGTCCGCGGGCAAGACGGCTGTCTTCGGCGGCAAGGAGGTGGCGCCTCTCGGGAAGGAATCCGCTTCCTCGAACAAGACGGCGATTTTTGGCGGCAAGGACGTGGCGCCTCCCGCGAAGGAGTCCGCTTCCGCGAGCAAGGCGGCCGCGCCTGTCAGCAAGGAGCCCGCTCCCGCGAGCCCGTCCGTGCCCGAGCTCGCGCCCGAGCCTCCCTCCGAACCGGTAGCCGTGGAGGGCACCCGCGTCATCGCCTGGGAGGCGCCTCCGGGGAAGATGGAGCCCGTGCGCCGCCGTGCGCCCGTCGTGCCCGCTTCGCCCGTCACTTCCTCCAAGCCCGCGCTTCCTCCCGCACCGGCTCCCGCCTCGGCCCCCGCTCCCGCCCCGGCTCCGGCTCCGGCTCCGGCTCCGGCTCCCGCCTCGTCTCCGGCTCCGGCTCCGGCTCCGGTTCCGGCTCCTGCCCTGGCCTCGCTGGACACGGCCCGCCCGGCGGCCATCGAGCGCGTGCGCGAGCGTCCGCTCGACGCGACGGCCTACCGGGAGCTCTCGACCTTCTTCTCGGGCCGGGGCGACACGGCGCGGGGCTCGTTGATGGTGGAGGTGGCGTCGGCGCTCACCGGCGAGAAGGGTGCCGTGCCCCGGCCGCCGAATCGCACGCTCACCCCCGAGGAGCGCGCGGGCCTGCGCCACCCCGGCCTGCGCAACCCGGCGGGCGAGCTGCTCGCCTCCGTGGGCCAGGCCCTCTGCCGTCTCTTCCCCACCTTCGGCCGGGCCGCGGGCTCCTCCGAGCCACTCCGTCCGGACTCGGGCCCCGGTGCCCGCGCCTGCCTGGAGGTGCTGCAGGCCGTGGCCCGCCTCCTCGACGTGCAGCTCCCCGAGGTCTTCCTCTCCGAGGACGAGGGCCCGCCCTTCTCGCTCGTCCACCCGGGAGCCCCGCGCCTGCTGGTGGGCCGGCTCGCGGTGCGCCAGGTGTTGCCCGAGCCGGAGCTGCGCTTCTTCGCCGGCCGGGCCCTGTCCTGCCTCGGGCCGGACCTGCTCGCGCTGCGCTGCCTGCGCAAGGACCAGTTGCTGCGCGCGGTGGCCATCCTCGCCTCGGTGCTGCGCGGCGGAACGGAGTTCGGCCCCGAGGCCCGCGTGGTGCGCGAGGCCCTGCATCCCCGGGCCCGGGAGCGTGCGTTGGTGCTGCTGGAGCCGGCCATGCGCGACTTCGACGCGGCGGCGCTCGCGGAGTCGGCGAGGCACTCGGCCAACCGCGCGGGGCTCGTGGCCTGTGGTGGACCGGGGCCCGCCGTGGCGGCCCTGCGCGCCCTCAAGTCCAGCGAGCCGGAGCTGGTGGAGCTGGTGCGCTTCTCCGCCTCCGAGCGCTACCTCCCGCTGCGCGGCTGAACCCGCTCAGCGCACCTGCACCTTGAAGGTGAGGGCGATGAGCCGGCCCTTCTCTCCGCCGAAGTCGTGGCGGTACGCGAGATCGAACCCGCCGCCCCCCGTCAGCACGCCGATGCCCAGGCCCAGCTGTGAGGAGCGGGTGAAGCCATCCCAGGTGTAGCCCGCGCGCAGCGGGATGTTCTGCCCGAGGACGAACTCCATGCCGCCGCTATAGGTGAGCGTGGTCTGGTGGTTCGTCTCGAAGTCCGCGCGCACGTCGGCGGCGACGGTGAGCAGGCCGGCGAAGACTCCGGCGTGGGCCGAGTAGTAGCGGGTGAGCTCGGGGTTGCCGGTGCCGATGAGGTTGTGCGCGGAGACGCCAATCGAGAGGAAGTCGCTGGGGCGCACGAGGATGCCGGCGTCACCGGTGATGGCGTTGGCCAGCCGGGCCCCGCGCATCAGCAGGTAGCGCGAGGAGACGCCAATCATCAGACTGTCGGCGAGCGGCACCGCGAGGGCCACGGTGTTGAGATGGGCGGTGGTGCGCTGCGTGCCCTTTCCCAGCGAGATGAGCTGATAGGACACCCCGGCGGCGAGCGCGCTGGTGCTCGAGTCCACCACGGCCACCATGCCGGAGGCGTCCTGGCCCACCCAGTCCCAGGCGCCGGTCAGCTCGATGCGGTAGGTGCGGAAGGCGGCGACGGCGGCGGGGTTGCCGGTGCCCGACTCGGCGCCCACGCCCAGGGCCCGCCAGGCGCCTCCCATGCCGTAGCCGCGAGCGCTCGTGAGATCTCTCAGGTCCTCGGCGTGCGGGGCCTCCGAGGTGGCGGGGGCGGGCTGCTCCTGGGCGTGAGCGAGGGTGGACAGAAGGAGCGTCAACAGGAGGGGCAGGCGGCGGTGCAACATGGGGGGCGCATCCTAACTGTCTTGATGGAGGGGAGGGCCATCACTAGATTCGCCGCCCCATGTCCACCCCAGACGGTGTCGTGATGAAGCGGACGATTCTCCTCGTCGGAGTGCTGGCGTCGCTGAGCGCGGGCGCGTACGTGCTGCCCGGTGGCTCCATCCTGCGCCGGATGCTGGCGGCGCGCGAGGATCTGCCCCTCACGCTCAAGGCGGATGGCTCGCTGCACTTCTACGGGCCGGGGGTGAAGGAGGCGGGCGCGGCGCTGGGACTGCCAACGGATCGGCCGGAGCTCGAGGCGGACGGCACGGTGTACATGCGGGTGCCGGGGCGCTGCCGCTTCGAGGCGAGGGCGCAGGAGGGCAACGCGGTGGCCTCGGTGTCCTCCGAGGGCCGCAAGCGGGTGGAGGGCACGGAGATTCCGGCGGTGTCCGAGGCGGTGCAGCAGCTGTGCGCGGTGCTGGCGGTGCGCGGGGACTCGACGGGGGATGTGCGCGAGGCCCTGGATGGGTACCTGCGCTCGCTGGGCATCGATCCGCGTGTGACCTCGCTGGCGCGCTTCGGCGGCGACGTGGTGTACGTGCTGGGGCAGCAGGCCGAGGGCAAGTCGCAGTTCTGGGTGTACAAGGACGCGTTCCGGCCGGCGCGGCTGCGCTACAAGGACGGCAAGGGCACGGAGTGGGACGTGCGCTTCCTGGACTACACCTCGTCGGCCACGGGTGAGCTGATGCCGCGCACCCTCGAGGTGTGGCGCGGGACGGAGCGGGTGCTGCGCTTCACCGCGCTCACCGGCGACACGCGGGCGAGGATGGCCGACACGCTCTTCTGAGCCGGACCTCCCAACCTCCACCCCTCCAGGGGAGGGGCCGGGGCGTCACGGCACGGCGTCCTCAGGAGGACGAGGGCCCCGAGAGCGGGAGCTCGACGATGAAGCTCGCTCCCTCGCCGAGCGTGCTGCGCACCCGGATGGTTCCGCCATGCGCCTCGACGATGTGCTTGGCGATGTGCAGGCCCAGGCCCAGTCCGCTGGACTGGTTCGCGGCGACGAGCCGCTCGAAGCGCTCGAAGACGCGGTGCTGATCTTCCGGCGCGATGCCGGGCCCGCGGTCCTGGACCTCGAGGAAGGCGGAGGTGCCGGTTCGCCACGTGCTCACCTTCAGCGGAGCGCCCGGCGCGTACTTGAGGGCGTTGGTGAGCAGGTTGGCCAGCACCTGCTCGAGCCGGTCCCGGTCCCACCGGCCCACGAGGCCAGGGGTGAGGTGCAGCTCGAGCGCATGGCTGGCCTCGCTGAGCTGCTGCCCGAAGCGTTCGACCACATCGCGCGTGAGCTCGCTGAGATTCACCTGCTCCAGCTGCATGTTCAGCCGGCCGGTGGCGATGCGCGAGACGTCGAGCATGTCCTCGACGAGCCGGTGGAGCCTGCCAATGGAGCGCTCGGTCTGCTCGACCAGCCGGGTGACCCGCTCGGGGGAGAACGCGGTGGCGTCGTTGCTGGCGATGCGCCTGCGCAGGTGCTGGGTCTGCATCTTCAGCGAGGTGAGGGGCGTGCGCAGCTCGTGCGAGGCGATCGACAGGAAGGTGTCTCGCGAGGCGATGGCCTCCTGCGCGCGCTGGAACAGCCGGGCATTGTCCATGGCCACCGCGACCTGGGCCGCGAGACCGGCGACCAGCTTCTCCTCGCGCTCGGTGAAGACTCCCGGCGTGGGATGGCCGAAGAACAGCCCCCCAATCACCTCGCCCGAGCGGGATATCACGGGCACCGCGAGATAGCTGCGCACCGGCAGGTGGCCGTGGGGCATGCCCTTGTTCGGCGCGTTGTGCCCGTAACGCGGGTCCTTCGTGATGTCGTCGCTGCGGATGATGCCCTCGCCCTTGAAGGTGGGCTCGAAGACCCGGGTCGCGCGGGGCATCGGGAACTTGTCGAAGGTGCTCCGAGGGACACCCGAGAGCGTGTACAGCATGTACGCCTGCCCGCGCTCGTCGAGCACGTTGTAGAAGAAGGCGCCGAACGCGGCCCTGGAGAGCTGCGTCGCCGCGTCGGTCGCGCCCTGCACCAGCTTCTCGAGCTGGAGCTCGGCGGCCAGGGCCTGGCCCGCCGCGTTGACGCGCTCCAGTGTCTGGAGCGACTCGTTCTTCTCGAGCAACGTCCTGCGGAGTGATTCCTCGAGCTGCCGCTCGGCCGTGACGTCGATGGTGACGCCATCGAAGTGCCGCGGGACGCCCTGGGCGTCGGAGGAGGCGCAGCCGAGCGCGTGAAGCCACCGGACCTGGGCTCCTTCGCCCTCGCCGAGCACCACCCGGAAGCGGAGCGCGTAAGGGGCCCCGTCGTCGAGGGTGCGCCGGAGCGCCTCCTCCACCCGTGGCCGATCCTCCGGATGAACCCCGCGCAGCATCATCCCGGACGTCACGGGGCCTTCGGCGGGAAGGCCGTGCTGCGCCCTGTAGACGGCGTTGCACGTGAGGTTCTCCAGCGGCAGGTCGCAGTACCAGAGCCCGAGGCCCGCCACCGCGGCGACGCGCTCGAAGCGGGCCTCCTCCGGGGGCGTGCGCTCGTCGAGGTGGGCGGCCGTGCCCGCGCTTCGCGCCAGCCGCTGCTCGTGGATGTCGGTGGCGCTGCCCAGCCAGAGCCGGAGGGAGCCGTCCGGATGCTTCACCGGCATGGACCGGACGTGATGCCAGCGATAGGCACCGTCCGCGCGGCGGAGCCGGAGCTCGCGCTCGAAGGCAGCCCCGGTGGCGTGGGCTTCTTCCCATGCGGCCATCGCCGCGGCCGCTTCGCTGGGGTGCAGCGTGGCCTTCCACGCCTCGGCGCCCGACAGGCGGGTGGGAAGGCCGGTGAAGGCCTGCCAGGCGGGGTTGAACTCGTGCGTCTGCGAGTTCCCCGCGGACGTCCAGATGAGCTGTGGCAGGGCCGCCGCGAACGTGCGAAAGAGCAGCTCGTCGTCGGGCGGGCCTCCGGACGGTGGGAGACGTTCTGACATTGGAGGCGGAGGTCATCCGACTCCGTGTCCTGCGTCAACAAGCGCGGCCGCCTCGAGGGGATTTCATACACGGGGTACGGGCCGGGCTCACCCGAAGGGCTAAAACCCCGCTCCAGGCAGGTCTGGGCCTTCACACCGCTTGTCGCGGAGCGTCATCGGGAGGGCTCATGTCCGAAGCGGACCGGCAGAAGTGGAACACGCGCTACCGCGAGCAGGAGGGGACCGGCGAGCCCTCCGCGTTCCTCCGTTCGCTCGCGGACCGGCTCCCGAGCACGGGCCGGGCCCTCGATGTGGCGGGAGGCGCCGGGCGGGAGGCCCTGTGGCTCGGGAGGCGGGGGCTGGACGTCACCCTGGCGGACATCTCGGACGTCGCGCTCGAGCAGGCCGCGGAGGCCGCGCGTGCGGCGGGCGTGGGCCTGCGGTGCCAGCGATTGGACGTGGAGGTGGAGTCCCTGCCGCCCGGGCCCTTCGAGCTCGTCCTCTGCATGAACTTCCTCTGGAGGCCGCTGTTCGCCGGGTTCCCGAAGGTGCTCGCGCCGGGCGGACTGCTCGTCTTCGCCCAACCCACCCGGAGCAACCTGCAACGGCATGCCCATCCCTCGGCGCGCTTCCTCTTGGAAGAGGGCGAGCTGCCCCGGCTGATTCAAGGCTTGGAGATCGTCTCGTACACCGAGGGCTGGACGGAGGAGGGGCGGCACGAGGCCCGCATGGTGGCCGTGGCGGGAGCGCACCGCACGTGGCCGACGTGAGGCTGTGATGTCTGGAGGTCCCGGTGGTTTCTCGGCGGGCCCCGCCGTAGAAGGGGGGCCTCATGGCGCTCCAGAAGATCTCCGTCCCCCGCGAGGCCGCCGGCGAGCGGCTCGACAAGTTCCTCTCCGCGCACGTGCCTGGGCTCTCGCTGGAGCGGGCGCGCGCGCTCATCGAGCGGGGCCTCGTGCTCATCCGCGGGAAGAAGTGCCAGATCTCGCGCAAGCTCTGGGGGAACGAGGAGGTCGAACTCAACCTCCCTCCGCCGAAAGCCCCGGCGAAGCGCGCCGTCGAGGGACCCGAGCTGCCGGTGCTCCACGATGATGCGTCGCTGCTGATCGTGAACAAGCCCGCGGGCCTGGTGGTGGAGCCCCAAGGGGGAAGCGTGCCCTCGGTGGTGGAGCTGGCGGCGGCGCGGCTGCCTCCGTTCGACGTGGAGGGCGTCATGCAGCCCGGCGTGGTGCACCGGTTGGACCGGGAGACGAGTGGCTGCCTCGTGCTCGCGCGCACGGACGCGGCGGTGGCGGCGTTGGATAAGGCGTTCCAGGAGAAGCGCGTGGACAAGCGCTATTGGGCGCTGGTGCTGGGCGAGACGCCCGAGCGCGAGCGGCTCGAGGCGCCGTACGGGAGGGACCCGAGGGACCCGAGGCGCTTCACGACGAAGGTGCGCTCGGCGAGGCGGGCGGCGCTCTCGTACGAGGTGCGCGAGCGGCTGAAGGGGGCGACGCTGGTGGAGGTGAAGCTGGAGACGGGGCGCACGCACCAGATTCGCGTGCAGATGGCCGAGGCGGGCTACCCGGTGCTCGCGGACTCGCTGTACGGCCCCGACGAGACGCGGGTGCACCCGGCGGCGAAAGTGATTGGCCGTCACGCGCTGCACGCCCTGCGGCTCGCGCTGCCGAGCCCCGCCACGGGCGAGGTGGTGAGCGTCGAGGCGACGCTGCCCGAGGACTACCAGCGCGCCCTGGCGATGCTTCGGGGGTAGGGCCGGGCGAGGGGCTATCTTCCTGGGCGATTGGGCTTCCAGGGAGACGCCCTCATGACGAAGAACCGCCTGCTCATCACCGGGAGGTGCCCTGTCAGGGGCAGCCTCGGCTCACTTCTCCTGGCCCTGGTCGCACTGGTGCTTCTGGGAGGGTGCACCGCTGGGCACGCGAGTGCCCCGCTCCACCAGGCCTCCGGCTCCCAGGCCCGGCTCAGGGATGCGCTGTCCGGTACGCAGCTCGCCACGGACGATGGCGCCGGCCTCTTCGAGGCACCGGGGGCCACGGTGCGGGCCAGCACGAGCGCCGAGCACCGCCAGGACACGCCTCCTTCGGGCGGATGTGGAGCGCCGCCTCCAGGCTGGCCCGATGCGTCCTCCAACGATGCCGAGGACCTGCTGGCCCCATTCCTCTCATGCACCACGCCCGCCGGATTCGTCCAGTTGCAGCGCAGGGTGGACATGGCCCGGCTGGTGCGGAGGCTGGACGATTGGAGCGCCGTGCGGCTCGGAGCGCTGGGGCCCGTGCTTGCGGAGGCAGCCGAGGCCCTCAATCACAAACGCGCCTCCTTCCTCGTCACCGCCACCCATGAGTACGGCGCCGCGCTCGCCGAGGTATTCGCCCTCTTCGTCATCCACTCGGCCTTCGACAAGGACCTGGAACAGGTGCTGCGCCAGCTCGCCCGGGACAAGCGGCTGGGACAGACGCTGGGGCAGATGGCCATCGCCCGCGAGCAACTCCAGCAGAGAGGCTTCAACCTCTCGGACTACCCGGACCGCTCCGAGCGGCCCTTTCGAGATGGCCTCCGAGGTGCCCTCAAAGGGATGGGCGATGTCGTGTCCTCGGCCCCAGCGGCTGGGTTGGGCGTGCCCCTGGGTTATACCGCGCGGAAGGAGCAGTTGCCTTCGCTCTACCGGCAGGCCCTCGACGAGGTGGAGGGCGCGCTAGCGAAGCGGGCCCTCGAGCCAGGCCACGTGGCGCAGGGCGTGCTGGATGAGCTGACATTCGGAGTACCGCTGGGCTTCTATTACCTGGCTGCGGGTGTGGGCCAGGGCGCGCACTCCCTGACACAGGGCCAGTACGAGCAGGCAGCGCGCGAGCTGACGCCAGCGGCCCTCATGGTGGCGCTGTACGCGGGCGGCAAGGGGGTGCGCATTCTCTCCGAGGCCCGAGGTGCCCCGACGGGTGCCTCGCGAGCGCTCCAGGGGCTGGAACTGCGCCTGGAGGAACTGAAGGGGGTGGCGCAGCGCCTCCGTGAGCGGCTGGGAGGAGAGGGTTTCGAGGAGGTGGCGCGCTACCTCCGGGCCGACCCAGAGGCGGCCATTCTCGTCATTGACGGAGGGGATGCTGGCGCGGCGGCCCTCTACGAGGCCCGGGGCGACGTGCCGAAGGCGCGGGCCTGGTTGTCCCAGGCGAAGTCCGAGCGGCCGGGCTCCAGCCGGACGGGGGGCGGAGCCGGGAAGAGCCCGGGCGGCATGGCCTCGCTGGCGGACGAGGCAGCGGGCCTCTCCCGTGAGGTGCTGGACGCCAGGTTCCTGGAAGTGGAGCTCG